>NZ_JANZYP010000022.1 GCF_025506355.1 Sphaerisporangium corydalis | reverse complement strand
CCTGTGGCTCCTGCGGAGCCACCACCTGAACGGGCGTAGTCCCGGTCACGCGCCAGGCTCGAGCACCCGGATCCGGACGGCGCGGAAGCGCTGGGGCGTCTCCTGGAGGACGGCCAGCCTGGGGTCGGGGACGTCGAGGAAGGGGCCGGTCTCCAGGGCGAACACCCCGGCGAGCCTGCGGTCCGCGCGAAGCGCGTCGACCGCCCTGCGGTCCCCGCCGAACACGACGGCGGCCAGCGTCCCCACCTCCGGGACGAGCACCCGTACGGCGACGTCCGCCGCCGCCTGCGACGCCTCGCTCGCCTGCTTCTCCCTGCGCCGCGCGAAGCGGTGCTGGGACCAGCCGCCCGCCGCGCTGCGCCCGTGGACGAGCCGTGAGCCCACCTTGGAGGCGACCAGCCGTCCCCCCTCGAACACGCCCGCCGCGTGCCCTCCCAGCCGTACCAGGAGCACCCCCACCCGGCGATCCGTCCCCGCGTGCCCGACCAGCGCCGCCGCGAGCCCCTCGGCGGCGGTGAGCGGGGGGAACGGCACGTGACACTCGGCCACGGAGCCGTCCTCGGCGCGCAACCGTACGACGTCGCCGCTCAGGGCCGCCTCCACCGGGCCGTGCCGGTCCTGGAACCTGCGCAGCCAGCCTTCGAGGCGCTCCGGCTCGACCGACACCCATCGGCCCCCGCCCGCCGCCGGTCGTGACGTCATACCCGGCGACAGTACCGGACCGCCCCCACCTCGACACCGGCCGCCGCGGCCGCCCCTCCGCCTTGTGCTAGCCCCCACCGCAGTGGCGCATATCGCCCCCGGCCGGGATCGTTCATGCGGGGAGGGCGTCTCCGGGGAAGCCGTGGCACGGGTGGACCTCACAGCGGATCATCCCGGCCCGCACGCAGGGGTCCCCGGCCATGATCTCCGCGGCCTCTCCGGCCGGCACGGTCATGATCGCGACGCCGGCCACGGTGTCGGAGGCGACCGGGCACAGGATCGCGATCACCCCCTCGGCGCGCAGCGACACCATGCGCCGCTGGTGTTCGAGTTCGATCGCGCCCGCGCCTTCCATGGTCCGCTGCGGCCCCCAGTGAAGGAGCGCCAGGCTGTAGGGCTTCGCGGTCGCGGCCAGAGCCCGGATCTGTTCGTCGGTCACGGTCGTGCTCATGACGTCTCCCTACTTCTCGATGCGCTCGGCCAGCGAGACGATGATGCCTTCGGGCCCGCGGACGTAGGCCATCCGCCACACGCCCTCGTATTCGCCGACGCCTCCCACCAGGCCGTAACCACCGGCCGCGGCGTGACCGACCGCGGCGTGGAGGTCGTGCACCTCGAAGGCGACGTTGCGCAGGCCCAGCTCGTTGGCCGGCGCGGCGGGCGAACCCGGGAGGTGGTCCGGCCGCGTGAAGCTGGAGAGCTCCAGCGTCGTGCCTCCGCCGGGCGGCCGCAGCATGACGATCTCGGTGCGGGCGCCGGTCGTGCCGATCACCGTGTCCAGGAACTCGCCTTCGACGGCCATCTTCCGGTCGGCCTCCAGACCGAGGCCGACGAAGAACGCCGTCACGGCGTCGAGGTCGGCGACGGTGATGCCGACGTGGTCGAAGCGTCTTATGAATGTCATCGGATCCCCTTCGAGGTTTCTTTAAGAGACGCTGTGGAAGCTAGCACCCCCGGGTTCCGTAAGGGAACCCCACTTGCTAGATTGCTGCCATGCAGCGAACGCGGTTCGGGGAGATGGCGTGTTCCATCGCGCGCACCTTGGACGTGATCGGCGAGCCCTGGTCGCCGCTGATCCTGCGCGACGTGTGGGCCGGGGTGCGCCGCTTCGACCACATCCAGGCCGACCTCGGGATCTCCCGCAAGGTACTCACCGAGCGGCTCAACCACCTGGTCGAACAGGGCGTGCTCGAACGGCTGCCCTACGACGCCCGCCCCCGCCACGAGTACCACCTCACCGCCAAGGGCGCCGACCTCGTCGAGATGCTCATGGTGATGGCGCGGTGGGGTGACCGCTGGCTCGCCGGCGAGGCCGGGCCTCCCGTCCTGTACCGCCACCACGCCTGCGGGCAAATCGGCCACGTCGACCCGCGCTGCAGTCATTGCGGAGAGCCGATGCACGCCGACGACGTCGACCTTCTCCCAGGCCCGGGTTCGGCCTGATGACCATAGGCCGTGACGCCGGCTTCCATCGGCGCCTTATTGACGCGCGAGGATCGACGTCGCGCTCAGCACCACGATGAGGGAAGACGCCTTCGCATGCACGAAGGCGTCCAACGACGACCATCGCCCCAGGCCCGGCGTCGTTTCAGTCAGATTCCCCCTACCGTCCTGTCACGTTCCCGTGTCCGGTTCCCATGGAGGAAACCCCCCATCCAACAGACCGGGAAATGTCGGTGAACTTCATTCCGCCTGAGCGCTATAAAGCCTGATCAAGCAGCACAATCCCTACGTGACGGTCCCCCGACCCGCTCCCCCGGCCACCCCGCTCCCCGCGCCGGCCGCCCCCTTCCCCCGATCCCCCGAAGGCCCTCCCGGCTCCGGGGGACCCGCGACCTTCCTGCCCATCGTCGACCTCGACAGCGGCGGCGTGATCGCCGTCGAGGCCACCGCCGAGCCGTCCCCCACCGGCATGTCCCGGGACATCTCGCCGACGATCGCCGCCGCGTACGCGGCCGCGCGCGAAGAGGCGCTTCTTCCTCTCGTCCTGACCGTGGCCTCGGGGGTCGTGATCCAGGGCCTGGCCGCGCTGGCACCGCTCCACGAGGCGATGCGGGCCACGAGCCGGCGGCCCCGCGAGGTGATCCTGGTCATCTCCGGCGACTTCGCCTCCGAGGACCGCCGGGCGCTGCTCACCGGCATCGACGGCCTGCGCACCATCGGCTACCTGGTGGCCATGGGCGGCCTCGGCACCTCGCACGTGCCCCTCGACCTGATCGCCGACGCCGCGCCGTACGCGGTGGTCCTGTCGCCCGAACTGGTGGAACGCATCCCGCGCGACCCAAGACGCAACGCGCTCGCCGAGGCCGTCGCGCACATGTCCAGAGGCATGGGCGTGCACGTCCTGGCCCCGCAGGTGCGGAACGAGGCGCAGCTCAGCGCGCTGCGCGGGTGGGGCGTCCGGCTGGCCCAGGGCCCGCTGCTGGCCCCGCTCGACTGGCGCCCCTCACACGGCCGCGTCCACGTCCCCCTGCCCGTCCCCTCGGAACCCGAGCCGGCGGCGATCGACCTCGGCCCGCGCGTGCAGGAGTTCCTCATGCCCGCCGTGACACTGGCCATGGGGGCCACGGCCGAGCACGTCGTCGACGCCCTCGGCACCGAACCGTCCATCACCAGCGTCGTCCTGGTCGACGAGTACCAGCGCCCGCGCGGCAGCGTCGAACGCAGCCGCTTCCTGCTGTCCATCGCCGGACCGTACGGGCACGCGCTGCACGCCAAGAAGCCCGCGCACCGCCTCGCCGACCCGCCGCGCGTCGTCCCCAAGACGACCCCGGCCATCGCCGCCATGCAACTCGCGGGCAAGGACGCCGCACGCGTGTACGACGACCTGGTCGTGGTCGACGAGGTGGGCCGCTGCATGGGCGTCGTCCACGTCAGCGACCTCATCCGCCACGTCGCCGACCTCAGATCGACTCCCCGCTGACCTGAGGCCGATGGGGGTCTGTCTGGGTGTGCTGGTGGGGTCGGGGCTTGGGTCGGTGGGCGAGTCGGTGCCACCCACCCGTTGCCGGGTTGGGTGGGCCAGAAGGTGTTGCCCACCCAACCCCGTAAGTCGCCAGGGGCGGTGGGTGTGGTTCGCCAGCAGTGGTGGGTGCGGTTCGCCAGGGGCGGTGGGGTGTGGTTCGCCGGGGGTGGTGGGTTGGGTTGCGGGCCCGGCCGGGTCACGGGCGCGGGCACAGGGCGCCCCCGCCGGGATCAGTGGTCGAGTCGGGTGCCCCCACCCGTTGCCGGATTCGGTGGGCCAGAAGGTGTTGCCCACCCAACCCCGTGAGTCGCCGGGGGGTGGCGGGGGTGTGGTTCGCCGGGGATGGTCGGTTAGGTTGCGGGCGCGGCCGGGTGGCGGGTGTGGTTCGCCGGGGATGGTCGGTTAGGTCGCGGGCCTGGCCGGGGTGGTGGATGTGGTTCGCCGGGGGTGGTGGGTTAGGTCGCGGGCCTGGCCGGGGTGGTGGATGTGGTTCGCCGAGGGTGGTGGGTTAGGTTGCGCACGGCATTCCCAGGTCATGGGTTCCCCGGCAGGCGCATCTCCCTCCGGTGAGGGGGAGCGGGCCGTGGCGGAATGTCGAAGTAGGTACCTATGTTGTGTCGCCTGCAAGTTCTGGTCTGAGAAACGGATGCGGCATGCGTGGATTCATCACCGACCCGGGCGGGCGCGCCGGACTGCGGCTGGCCGACGATCTGCCGGAGCCGTCGCCGGGACCTCATGAGGCCGTGGTCGAGGTGCGGGCGTACGCCGTGAACCACGACGAGCTCAATCTCATCGCCCGTCGTCCGGACGGCTGGCGGCCGGGGCAGGACGTGGCGGGTGTCGTCGTCCGGGCCGCCGCCGACGGCGGCGGCCCGGTCGCGGGCACCAGGGTGGCCGGTTATCTGGACTGGGAGGGCTGGTCAGAGCGGATCTCGGTACCCGCTCACTGCCTGGCCGCCCTCGACGACCGCGTCTCCTTCGAGGAGGCGGCTACCCTGCCCATCGCCGGGCTGACCGCGCTGCGAGCCCTGCGCGTGGGCGGTGCGGTGCTCGGCCGCAAGGTGCTGGTCACCGGCGCCACCGGGGGGGTCGGGCAGTTCGCGGTGCAGCTCGCCGTCGCGGCGGGGGCCCACGTCACGGCCCAGGTCAGTGACCCGGAGCGGGAGGCCGAGGCACATGCGTTGGGTGCCCATCAGGTGGTCACCTCCCTGGAGGACGACACGCTCGGCCCCTTCCACCTGGTTCTGGACGGCATCGGTGGCCCGCTCACCGCGCAGGCCGTACGGCGGATCGCCCCCGGTGGACATCTCGCCTGGTACGGCAACATCGGCGGCGCGGCCGAGCTGCGCCTGGCCGACTTCTACGCCCAGGGCTGGAACGCGCACATCGTCGGCTTCATCAGCCCGGTACCGGAGGAGACCAAGGGCGAGGACCTGGCCATCCTCACCGCCCTTGTCGCCGACGGGCGGCTCACCCCCCGGATCGGCCTGGCCCTCCCCTGGGAGAAGACCCCCGACGCGCTCGACGCCCTGGCCCGCCGCGAGATACGCGGCAAGGCCGTATTGACCGTGGGAGACGGCCGGTAGGGCTCCTGCCTCCAAGGTCGGGAGAGCTGCGACGCGGAAGGCCGCGCCTGCTACAACGCCGTCGTCATCGCTGAGCAGGTTCGAGCATGATCCACGTCCTGACGTCCAACACCGGGAACAAGCGGTAAGCACGCTCCATCACAGCTTCATGGACACGGTAAGCACGCCATCACCGCTTCATGGAGCTTTGCGACAACCTCCACCCCCCTGACCACCTCGACTCCGGCCGGCCCTTGACCCTCTAGGGTGGTGTCCCGCGAACGCTGACGGGTCCTCGCCGTCGTTCCGCCGTGACGCTCCTTGACGCTCCTTTAGAAGGCGCCAACGCGGTGGGGTGGGAAACGGCGACGTCGGCGCCTTGTGCGGCGGGAAGCCGGTGAACGTTCGCGGGCCCTGCAGCAAGCCGTCCGGTCACCACCCCCGGCCCGGACGATCGCTCGACATCCGGGAGCCTTGATGATCAAGGTCGTGCTCGCCGAGGACCAGGCGATGGTCCGGGGCGCGCTCGCGTCCCTGCTCGGGCTGGAGCCGGACATCGAGGTCGTGGGTGAGGCGTCCACCGGCGAGGAGGCCCTGGCCGTGGTGCTCTCCGTGCGGCCCGACATCGCCCTCCTCGACATCGAGATGCCGGTGATGGACGGCATCACCGCGGCGGCCCGCATCTCCAAGGAGGCGCCGGGCTGCCGCGTCATGATCCTCACCACCTTCGGCAGGCCCGGCTACCTGCGGCGGGCCATGGAGGCGGGCGCCACGGCCTTCATGGTCAAGGACAGCCCCGCCCGTGAGCTGGCCGCCGCTATCAGGCGCGTCCTCGCGGGCGAACGCGTCATCGATCCGGCTCTGGCCGCCGCCGCGCTGAGCGCCGGGCCGAACCCGCTGTCCGTGCGCGAGCGAGACGTCCTGGACGCCGCCGCCGACGGCTCCACCATCGGCGACATCGCCCGGCGGCTCCACCTGTCGGAGGGCACCGTCCGCAACTACCTCTCCTCGGCCATCGGAAAGACCCACGCCCGCAACCGCATAGAAGCAGTCCAACGCGCCCAAGCCCAAGGCTGGCTCTGACCCCGCCCCGAACGACGTACTACCGGGCTCCTGAATGGCGTGCTACCGGCCCCTCACGCTGTCCAGAAAGACGGCCCATTCACCGGGTCCGAAGACGAGCACGGGCCCACCCGGCCACTTGGAGTCCCGCACGGCCACGGCCCCCGGCAGGTTGGTGGCCACTTCGACGCACATACCCCCGTCATCCCCCGACCGACGCGCCTTCCGCCACCTGGCCTGGCTCAGATCCATTTCCGCACCGCTTCCTCGATCATCTTCAAAGATAGGGACTGGGAGTGGGCCTCGCCCCGGATGGCGTCATACCGATTCACGATCTTTGTGATCAGGCTTCGCTCGTCGATCGTCCGTCCGTGTGGTTGACTCTCCACATAAACGGTATAAGGGATGCCTCGCATTTCCGCTATACCGAAGGCACCTAGAAGCCCTGCTCCGGCTCTAGCGCCGTATGGAACGACTTGAATGGTGACCTTGGGATGGCGTGCCATCTCAACAAGATGTTCTAGTTGCTCGCGCACGATTGACGTGCTTCCGACCGGTCTGCACAGAACGCCCTCGTCGATGACGGACCAGACCATAGGTGGATCATCGCCAAAAAGTGCTCTCTTGCGCTGCATTCTGCTGGATACACGTTGGTCCACCTCCTCAGAGGTGATGCCAGGGGCGCACTCGATGATCCATCGCGCGTACGTCTCAGTCTGGAAGAGGCCCGGGATGAGGAGGGGATCCCACAGACGGAGTGTGGTGGCTCGTAGTTCTTCGGCCGCCCAGTCACGGAAGTGCTCGGGAACCGGTGGAGGGGGTGGCCAGGCCTCTTTATAGAGCCCATATAGGACGCCGTCCAGGCGGAAGACACGGTCGCACAGGCGAGCGAAGCCCTCGGTGGGTTCACGTTTGAGCGTCTCGACCATGCCGATCATGCTTTCGGAGAATCCGATCCTGCGCCCAACCTGCCCCTGGGTAAGCCCGGCCATCAGGCGGTGTCGCCTGAGCTCGTACGCGAACCGTGCCGCCGCGGACGCTTCCGGGTCGATATCGACCATTTTCCCCATGTGATCTCCCGTGTCCCGTCACGCGAGTCCAGTCCCACAGACCCACTGGCAGCCCACCGGGACGGTGTAATTCCGTGCGGCGGACCGAACACTCAACGTAGTCGGACGCGTACACGATGGGGGATGAAATTCAGGATCCGGCAGGCCGGCGATAAGGGTCACCATCGATACGGCATGCCTGGGACCGGGAGCGAATCAGACGCGGATTACGGAGGCAGGGCATGGCGGGCGTCAGGGCGCGGGAGTTGTACGTGGAGATTCCGGCTCGGCTCGACGCCGCGTCCCTGGCGCGAGCGCATGTCAGGAGGGTCCTCTTGAAATGGCGGTGGGAAGAGCTCTCCGATCTCGCCGAGCTGGTTGTCTCGGAACTGGTGACGAACGCGGTCAAGGCCACAATGGAATCGAGAGGATCCGCAGTAATGGGAACGCGGAACGCGGGCGCCGGTCATATCTCAGTCGACGTGTACCGGGTCGCGGGACTTGTCGTGATCGAGGTGGGAGATACCTGCCGCACGCCCCCGATGCTCAAGGCCGCCGGTCCTGAGGACGAGGGCGGGCGTGGCCTCCAGTTGGTGGATGCGGTCGCGACAAGATGGGGGTATCGCCGGCCGGCCTCCGGCGGCAAGGTTGTCTGGTGCGCACTTCATCGCCCATCGAGAACGCGACGGTACGCGTCTGAGTGAGCCAAGTCCGGCTCCGGCACACTCGGATCGGGACATGCCGGAAACCGACTCGTCCCTCTGGCGACGGCCCCATGCCCTGGGTGGGGCGTATTTCCGGCCCGCTACCCCGTCACGGTAGAGCTTGCGGGGGGACGCCCCAAGCCTGGGACCCAGCCGGAACCGCGACATGACCCACCATCCCCAGCCAAGTACGGGGTTGGGTGGGCAACACCTCCTCGCCCACCCAACCCGGCAACGGGTGGGCAACACCGACACGCCCACCGACCCCAACCCCCGCACCCCAGACGCGGAAACGAGGACCGAAAGACCAAACGGCGGACACCGGGCAAGTAAGAATAGGTCGAGGTGGCGATGGATCACACGACCCCAGCGGGATCACCGCGCAGCCCGGCACGAGTGGGCTCGCGGGACACACCAAGCCCGCGACCCGGCAGCGACCGCAACCTGACCAACCGCCCCCGGCCACGCACGGGGTCGGGTGGGCAACACCACCTCGCCCACCCAACCCGGCAACGGGTGGGGAACACCGACAAGCCCACCGACCCCAACCCCGACACCACCAGCACACCAAACCAACCCAGAAGGCGGACGGCCAGGTTAAGGACGGGAGGGCTGAGGCGGGTCAGGGACGGGTTGGGAGGAAGGGGGCGAAGAGGCCGGAACGGCCGGGGAGGTGGGGCGAGGATAGGGGACGTCGATGCGGAGCTGGAAGCCCGGAGCCGAGTCAGGCTGCGGCCCGGAGCGTACGGTGCCGCCGGCGGCTTCGACGCGTTCGGTCAGGCCGGTGAGGCCGCTGCCGGGGATGTACGGGCCGGCGTTGCGGCCGTTGTCGGCGACGCTCAGGCTCGCGACGCCGTCCTCGCAGGTCACCGTGATGTCGCACCGGCTCGCCTTGGCGTGCCGCATGACGTTGGTGACCCCTTCGCGTACGGCCCAGCCGAACAGGCCGTCGAGGGCGTCAGGGAGCGGGGTGCCGGACGTGCGGACGGTGACGGTGACGCTGGCGGCGCTCAGCGCGGCGCGCGCGTTGTCGAGTTCTTCGGTGAGGCCGCGCTGGCGGTAGCCGGTGACGGCCTCGCGGACCTCCTGGAGCGCGAGGCGGGCCACCGACTCGATGTCGCGGATCTCGTCGCCCGCCTTGGCGGAGCCCTGTTCGAAGAACCGCCCGGCGAGCTCGCTCTTGAGCACGATGAGCGACAGGCTGTGCCCGAGCAGGTCGTGCAGGTCGCGCGCGATGCGCAGGCGTTCCTCGCCGGCCGCCAGCCGGGCCACCTCGCCTTGGGCTTCGCGCAGTTCGGTGTTCAGGGTGCGGGTGTTGCGAACGGTCATGAACAGGATCCCGAGGGTGACGACCTGCAGGACCAGCAGCCAGATGGTGGTCTCGTCGGCGTCGATGAGCATCCCGTCGCCGAACACGACCGCGGCCATCACCACGATCCCGGCCACCGCCGCCCTCGGCGGCAGGGCCATGCTGATCACGACGGTGACGTAGATGGGGAGCGCCAGCCAGCCGCCGCCGAACAGCAACGGGAAGATCGCGGACATCAGGGCCGTGGCCCCGAGCAGCGGGAGCGTCCACGGGCCGCGCTCCCCTTCGCTGCGGGGGCTCAGCGCGGTGGCGACGTAGGTCGCGACGAAGGCCAGCAGGGCGGCGACCTCCGCGTACGCCTTCGGCCCGGTGACCGACCCGGAGAGCAGGTCGGTCACCGGGGAGAACAGGTAGACCAGCCCGACGGACATGCCCGCCAGGCGCCGCCAGCGGTTCACCCCGCCGTCGGGCCCGCCGAAGGTGAAGACGTTGCGCAGGCGGCTCATGGCGTCAGGCCCGGACCGTGGCCCGGCGGTAAGCGAACAGCGCCAGGGCGCCGAGGGCCACCGCCCAGGCGAGGAGCCCGGCGACCGCGGACGCCGGTGGGGTGTGCCCGGCGACGATCTCCCAGCCGATGTCGGCGTAGTCGTAGGACGGCAGGGCGTGGGCGATGGTCTGCATGGTCTGGGGCAGCATGGAGACGGGGAACCACAGGCCGCCGAGGAGCGCCAGGCCGAACATGCTGATCATGGCGAGCGGCTGTGCGGTGTCCGGCGGCACGAGCGAGCCGATCATGAGGCCGAGGGCGGCGAACGGGATCGTGCCGATCCACATGATCGGGATGAGCGTGGCCCACTGACCGGCGCCGAGCGAGACGTGCTGGGTGACCACGGCGGCGAGGACGACCAGCAGCAGGGACGGCAGGACCAGCAGCAGCGACGCGATCAGCTTCGTCAGGATGATCATCCAGCTCGGCAGCGGCGTGATCTGGAGCTGGCGCAGCCAGCCGGTCTGCCGCTCCTGCGACCAGGGCACCGACGTCGACATGAGCGAGGCGGCCAGCGCGCCGTAGGCGGCCATGGAGACCATGAGGATGACGGTGGCCTTCACGCCGGTGCCGTCGTCGACCTGGTCGCCCCACAGGTTGGAGTACAGCAGGTAGAAGGCGACGGGGAAGGCCACCACGAAGATGATGTACCGCTTGTTGCGCAGCATCCGCTTGGCTTCGAACGTGATGTAGTTCAGCATGGTTCAGGCCTCCGCGGGCTGGGTCAGGGCGAGGAAGGCGTCCTCCAGGTCGGCCCCGTTGATCTGGAGATCGCGCACCTCCAGCGACGTTCCTCGGTAGAGCGCGGCGACGGTGGCGTCGGGGTCGGCGGTGCGCAGCGTCACCGATCCGGCGAGGATCTCGACCGCGGTGACCCCCGGCAGCGCGTCGAGACCGGCCGACGACTGCTCGCCGAGCGAGAAGCCCACGACGCTCCCGCCGACGCCCGCCTTGATCTCCGCGGCCGTGCCGTCGGCGACGACCTTGCCCCGGGCGACGACGATCACCCGGTCGGAGTTCTCGTCGGCCTCTTCGAGGTAGTGGGTGGCGAACAGGACCGTGCGGCCCTGCGCCGAGTAGTTCCGCATGTTCGCCCAGAAGGCCCGGCGCGACTCGACGTCCATGGCGGCGGTCGGCTCGTCCAGGACCAGCAGCGCGGGCGCCCCGGCGATGGCCAGGGCGAACCTGACGCGCTGGGCCTGCCCGCCGGACAGTTTGCCGGCCCGGCGCCCGGCCAGGGCGGTCAGGTCCGCCATCTGCAGGACCTCGTCGAGCGGCAGCGGCTCGGGGTAGAGGCGGCGGATGAAGTCGACCAGCTCGCGCACGGTCATCTCGGGGATCAGCGTCCCCTCCTGGAGCATCGCGCCGATCTCCCCGCGCCGCACCGCCTCGTCGGGGGTGTGCCCGAGGACGCGGATGTCCCCGGCGGTCGGCCGGACCAGACCGAGCAGCATGTTGATCGTCGTGGACTTGCCCGCCCCGTTGGGGCCGAGCAGGGCGACGGTGCGCCCCCGCTCCATGGTGAGGCTCAGGCCGTCGACGGCCAGGACCTCTCCGTAGCTCTTGCTCACGGCGCTGAGCGTGATGGCGTTCATGCGACCAACGGTAGGGAGACGTGCGGAAGATCCTCAGTGCCGCTCGTCCGGCCTTGCCGGTGACATTTGTCATCGGGCCCGGCCCCGGCGCGCCGGACGCGGGGACGTTCGCGAACGCCCCCGCGCACTCCGGCCGCCGGGACGGTCACACGCGGCAGGCGAAGATGGCGGTGGCCAGGACGGCCTTGGCGCCGATCTCCCAGAGCTGGTCCATGATCTGCTGGTGTCCCTTGCGGGGGACCATGGCGCGGACGGCGACCCAGCCCTCGCGGTGCAGCGGGGACACCGTGGGCCCCTCCATGCCGGGAGTGATCGCGATGGCCTCGTCGATGCGCTCGGCCCGGATGTCGTAGTCGATCATGACGTAGTCGCGGGCCACCAGCACGCCCTGCAGGCGCCGGATGAGCTGCTGGACGCCGTTGGCCTCCTTGGCCCCCACCTGCTTGATCAGGGCGGCCTGGGAGTGGGCGATCGGGTCGCCGAAGACCTCCAGGCCGACGTTGCGCAGGGTGGTGCCGGTCTCCACGACGTCGGCCACGGCGTCGGCGACGCCGAGGTGGATCGCGGTCTCGACGGCGCCGTCGAGCTTGATCACCCTGGCCTCGACGCCCATGTCGGCGAGGTGCTTGCCGAGCAGGCCCGCGTAGGAGGTGGCGACGCGCATGCCCTGGAGGTCCTTGACGGAGGTGAACGTGCCGGCCCTGGCCGCGAAGCGGAAGGTGGAGGCGCCGAACCCCAGCGGCATGATCTCCTCGGCGGGGGCGCCGGAGTCGGCGAGCATGTCGAGGCCGGTGATGCCCACGTCCAGCGTGCCCTCGCCGACGTAGACGGCGATGTCGCGGGGGCGCAGGAAGAACAGCTCGCAGGAGTTGTCGGGGTCGACGACCACGAGCTCCTTGGAGTCCTTGCGCGGGCGGTAGCCCGCTTCCCTCAGTATGGTCTGGGCGGCCTCGGTGAGGGCGCCCTTGTTCGGTACGGCGAGGCGGATCATGGTGTCGGTCCTTCTGATCGGAGCGGAACGAGGCCGGCGAGGCCGGGAGGCCCGGCCTAAAGATGCTTGTAGACCTCGTCGAGCCCGATGCCACGGGCGATCATGAGAACCTGCACGTGGTAGAGGAGCTGGGAGATCTCTTCGGCCGCCCGGTCGGTGGACTCGTGCTCGGCCGCCATCCAGCTCTCGGCGGCCTCCTCCACGACCTTCTTGCCGATGGAGTGGACGCCGGCGTCCAGGGCCGCGACGGTGCCCGAACCCGCGGGGCGGGTGCGCGCCTTGTCGGACAGCTCGGCGAACAGCTCTTCGAAGGTCTTCATGGTCTCTCTCACGTCGGTGTGCCTGCCCGTCAAGCGTAGTCGGCCATCGACGGGACACGTGCTAAGCACCCACTTCGCCGGATCGCGCCGTTCGCCGGGTTGACGAACGGCGTCCCCGATCACCTGGTTCAGCGGCGTCCCCCGGGGTCCGCCGCGCGCCTCACCGCCCGGCCTCGTTGACGCAGCGCAGCACCGGGTAGGCGGTCAGCGCGGCCAGGTCCAGCTCGCCCGGCGACCGGACCAGGAAGGTCGCCGCGGCACCCGGGAGCAGGGTCACCAGCATGTCGTCCACCTCGGCGGCCGGGTCGAGCCGGTCGGGGAACAGCGCCAGCTCGCGGACGAGCGTCCGCGCGGTCACCGTCACCCGCGCCCCGCCGGGGACCGGCTCGGCCGCCACGTCGAACTCCGCCTCGGGGAACGCCACCTGGGTGTCCTCGGCGTAGAACCGCAGGGCGGTCTCCTCGCCGAGGCGGGCCGTCAGGACCTCCCGGGCGGGGTCCCCGGCCTCGGCCAGCGAGGCGGGCAGCGGCACGGGCAGGGTGCCGCGCGCCGGGACGCTCACCGGGAAGGTGCCCTTGGCCAGCGGTTCCCCCGCCAGGCTCAGCCGGGCCACCGACAGCTCGCCGGTCCATTCGGCGCCGGTGTCGTTGACGACGACGACCGCCGCGTCCTGGACGGTCAGCAGCCGGTCGGCGTACACGCGGCGCAGCGCGTACCACAGGGGTTTGCGCCGCCCGTCGCCGTCGACGGCCGCCCAGGAGACGACGGGCCAGCAGTCGTTGAGCTGCCACATGATCGTGCCCATGCAGTACGGCGCGAGCGAGCGGAAGCGCTCGATGCCGAACGCGACGGCGCGGGCCTGGTTGAGCTGGGTCAGGTAGTGCCAGTCGTCGAACGTCGTGGGCGCGGGCAGGTGGGCGCCGAGGCCGCGCAGCAGCTTGGCGTCGCCGTCGGCCGCCTTCTGGTGGTGCGCCAGGGCCGGCGAGCCGACGGCCGGCGGCCCGCCGGTGAGCGCGCGGCGCAGGGTGGCGTACGCGGGCGGGCCCTGGAAGCCGAACTCCGCGACGAACCGGGGACGGTACTCGCCGTAGCGCAGGTAGTCCTCGCGGTTCCACACGTCCCAGATGTGGATGGTGCCCCGCGCGGGGTCGTTCGGCGGCAGGCCGGGCGCCCCGGAGTACGGGCTGCCCGCCCAGTAGGGCCGGGCCGGGTCGAGCTCGGCCACCACCCGGGGCAGCAGGTCGTAGTAGAACCCGGCGCCCCAGGTGCGCTCGCCGAGCTCCTCCCGCCAGCCCCAGTCGGCGTGACCCTCGATGTTCTCGTTGTTGCCGTTCCACAGCACCAGGCTCGGGTGCGGCGCCAGGCGGGTGACCGCCTCGCGCGCCTCGGCCTCGACCTCGGAGGCGAACGGCTCCTCCTCGGGGTAGGCGGCGCAGGCGAACGGGAAGTCCTGCCACACCAGCAGCCCGCGCCGGTCGCACCGGTCGTAGAAGTCGGTGCTCTCGTACAGGCCGCCGCCCCAGACGCGCAGCAGGTTGATCCCCGCATCGCACGCCTGGCCGAGCCGGTCGTCCAGCCGGGCGCCGGTGACCCGCGCGGGGAAGCAGTCGTCGGGGATCCAGTTGGCGCCCCTGACGAAGACCGGGACGTCGTTGACGACGATCGTGAAGCCCTCGCCGGTGCGGTCGAGCCGGACCGAGCGGAACCCGATGTCCCTGGTCCAGGTGTCGGCGACCGCGCCGTCGTCCTGCCCCAGGCGCACCTCCAGCGGGTACAGCGGCTGCCCGCCGTACCCCCGGGGCCACCACGGGTCGGGGCCCGGGACCTCCAGTGTCAGCACCGCCTCGTGCTCCCCGGGGCCCAGGCGCGTCTCGGCGAAGACGCCCGCGACAGACGCGGTCACCACCAGGGGGTCCTCGGACCGGCCCGCGCGCTCCACGGTGACGTGCGCCTCCACCCGGCCCCGGCCCCCGTCGAGGGTCACCACCGGGCGTACCGCCGCGACACGGGCGCCGCTCCAGGAGTGCAGGCCGATCGGGCGCCAGATGCCGGAGGTGACCAGCGTCGGCCCCCAGTCCCAGCCGAAGTTGCACGCCATCTTGCGGATGAACTGGTAGGGCTCGTCGTAGGGGCCGGGCCGGGGGCCGAGTTCGGCCTTCCGCTCCTCGGCGTAGGCGTACGGCGAGCCGAAGCGGACCTGGAGGGTGTTGGCGCCCTCGCGCAGCAGGTCGCGCACGGGGAACCGGTAGGAGCGGTGCATGTTGGCGGTGGCGGCCACCTCGGTGCCGTTGAGCACCACGGTCGCCACGGTGTCCAGCCCGTCGCACACCAGGTCGGCGCGGTCGGCGCCGTCCCCGGCCGCGTGCCAGGTGAAGGACGTCTCGTAGGCCCAGGTGGTACGGCCGATCCAGGTGAGCCGGGTCTCGTTGTCGTCCAGGTAGGGGTCGTCGATGAGCCCGGCCGCCAGCAGGTCGGTGTGCACGCATCCGGGGACGGTGGCCGGGACGCCGGCGATGCCCCGCTCGTCCGATACGGCGGTCACGGTCCAGCCGTCGTGCAGCGGACGGTACAAGCTCACGTGTGTCTCCTTCGAGGTCGGCCCTCGCGGCCGTGCCGCGCGACTCCGCGGGTGGGTGGCCGGTGGAGGGCCACGGCGGGAGCCGGAATTGATCCTCCCCGGAAACGACCGGTGCTGAACCGGATAAGTAACGCGAAAATACGGTCGCCTTGTCAGGGGTGCCGACGGGCGGGCGGCACCGCCTTGGACGCCGTGCCCACCCGCCCCGCCGCGCGGCCGGGCCGGTCGCCCACCTTGGCGGTAAAGAGCGCGGGCCAGGGCATTACCCCGGCCGGGGAGCATAGTAGGGTACGTGAAACCGCGGTGGTCTAGACCGGTTCAGCGAGGGGGGCCCGTGAAGCGACCGACGATCGCCGACATCGCCAGGCAGGCGGGGGTCTCCAAGGGGGCGGTGTCGTACGCGCTCAACGGGCAGCCCGGCGTGTCGGCCTCCACCCGTGAGCGCATCCTGGCCATCGCCGAGGAGATCGGCTGGCGGCCCAACAGCGCCGCCCGCGCGCTGAACGGCGCCAGGGCCAACACCGTGGGGCTCGCCCTGTGCCGGCCCGCCCGCTTCCTCGGCGTCGAGCCGTTCTTCATGGGACTGATCAGCGGCATCGAGGGCGAGTTGGCCGCCCGGTCGTACGCCCTGATGCTCCAGGTGGTCGGGAACCACGACGAGGAGATGGCGGTCTACCGGCGCTGGTGGGGGGAGGGCCGCGTCGACGGCGCGATCCTGGTCGACCTGCACTTCTCCGACTCCCGGGTGACCGAGATGGAGTCGATGGGGATGCCGGTGGTGGTGCTCGGCCACCCGTCGGAGTCGGGGTCGCTGCTGCCGGTCTGGTCCGACGACGGCATCGCGGTCCGCGAGACCGTGGAGTACCTCGCCGCGCTCGGCCACCGGCGCGTCGCACGGGTGGCCGGCCTGCCCAAGCTCGTGCACACCGTGCTGCGCGACCAGGCGTTCGCCGAGGTCTGCGCGGATCTGGGGCTGACCGAGGCCCTCACCGTGCACACCGACTACACCGGCGAGGAGGGGGCGCGGGCGACCAGGAGGCTGCTCAGCTCGTCCTCCCGGCCCACCGCCGTCGTGTACGACAACGACATCATGGCGGTCGCCGGGCTGTCGGTGGCCCAGGAGATGCGGCTCACCGTGCCGGGCGACCTGTCGATCGTGGCCTGGGACGACTCGCCGCTGTCGCAGGTGGTCCGGCCGCCGCTGACCGCCCTGAGCCGTGACATCCCCGCGTACGGGGCGCACGCCGCGCGGCGGCTGCTGTCACTGATCGCGGGCGAGCGGGTGACGGGGTTCGAGGACCACGCGGCCCGGCTCACCCCGCGCGGAAGCACCGCTCCCCCACCCGCCTAGATCACGTCCAGCGGCCAAGGCCCCGGCCGCCGGAGCGGTCGGGGCCTTGGCGTGAAGCGGTCGGTCAGCGGCCGTAGCCGCGGCCGCCACCGGAGCGGTCGGTCGTGCCGGTGCCGGGACGGCCGCCGCGGAAGCCCGAGCCACGGGTGCCGGGGGCGCCGCGGTTCTCCGGACGGCGCTCGGGACGGGCGTCGGGGCGGAACTCGCCGCGCGGCCCGCCGGAGCGGTACCCCTCGGCCGGGCGCTGCGCCGGCAGGCCGCCGTCGCGTCGCTCGCCGCCCTCGGCGGAGCGGTCGTGGAACCGGCGCGGACGCCGGTCGCCGCCGCCGTGGCCGCCGCCCTCGCGGCGGGGGCGCTTGGCGGCCGGGGCGGAGGGCTCCCACACGGGGATCTCCACGCCGCTCGGCTGCTGGGCGCCGGCCACCTCGGCCAGACGCGGGTGACCCGGCGTGGCCCTGAGCCGGAACGGCTCGACGCCGGCGCGGCGGGTCATCGTCTCGGTGGCCCGGCGCTCGTTCGGCAGCACCAGGGTCATGACGGTGCCGCGCTCGCCGGCGCGGGCCGTACGGCCGCCGCGGTGCAGGTAGCTCTTGTGGTCCATCGGCGGGTCGACGTGCAGGACCAGGCTGACGTCGTCGACGTGGATGCCGCGGGCGGCGACGTCGGTGCAGACGAGCACGCCGATGGTGCCCTCGCGGAACTCGGCGAGGATGCGGGTGCGCTGGTTCTGCCGCTTGCCGCCGTGCAGGCCGCCGGCGCGGACGCCGACCCGGGCCAGCTGCTTGACCAGGCGGTCGACGCCGTGCTGGGTGCGCACGAACATGATCGTGCGGCCCTCGCGGTTGGCGATCTCCGCGGTGATGGCGAACTTGTCGTCCCGGGAGACCTGGAGCACGTGGTGCTCCATGGTGACCACCGAGGAGGTGGCCGGCTCCAGGGAGTGGGTCACCGGGTCCTTCAGGAAGCGGCGGACGAGCTTGTCGACGTCGCCGTCGAGGGTCGCGGAGAACAGCAGGCGCTGGCTGTCGGTGGGGGTCTGCTCGAGCAGCGCGCTGACCACGGGGAAGAAGCCGAGGTCGCACATGTGGTCGGCCTCGTCGATCACGGTCACCCTGACGTCCTCCAGCGAGCACTCGCCCTGCTGGATGAGGTCGGTGAGCCGGCCGGGGGTGGCGACGACGATCTCGACGCCGCGGCGCAGGGCCTCGATCTGGCGGCCCATCGACATGCCGCCGACGACCGTCTTCATGCGCAGGTACAGGCCGCGGCCGAGGGGCTCGAGCGCGTCGGTGACCTGCATGGCCAGCTCGCGGGTGGGCACCAGCACGATGGCCAGCGGGCGGCGCGGGGCGGCCTTGGTGCCGGAGACCAGCGTCATGGCCGGCAGGCCGAAGGCCAGGGTCTTGCCGGAGCCGGTCTGGCCGCGGCCGAGGACGTGGCGGCCCGCGAGGATGTCGGGGATGGTGGCCCGCTGGATCGGGAAGGGGCTGGCGATGCCCTGGCGGGCGAGGCCGGTCACCAGGGGCTTGGGCAGGCCGAGCAGGGAGAACTCCGGCGGGCCGGCGGGGATCTCCTCCGCCGTCGCGGCCACCTCGGTGGCGGGGCCCGTCTTGGTGGACACCGCCTGGTCGGGCAGCGCGGTCGGCGCCACCTCATCGTGCCCGGGCCCGGTCGGGGCGGCGGCGGGCATGGCGGCGTTAATGCTGGTCACGATTTGTCGTGCCTTTCGATCGAAGGACATGGCACGTCACTTCTGCGAAAGGACGAGCCGGGGCGTACGGCATGGGCCGTACTCGAACACGTGGGCGTCCGGGGGGACGCCGAGTGGTGCGTTTCACGCGATATCGCGGGCACCACTCATCATGGGCGAGATGGAGTCTAACCCAACCTGGTCAGGCCGCGATCAAGCGGGTGCGGCCCGCGCCTGGCGATCAAGCCTCCGGCGTGGCCGTACCACGGTCAAGCAAGGGCCGGGAGAGACGCCCGTGTGAACGTCACGCGCAGGACCCGGCGGTCGAGCATCGTCCCGGAGATGACCGGGACATTCGTCGATCAGACGTTGAAGCCGAGCATGCGAAGCTGCTCGCGCCCCTCGTCAGTGATCTTGTCAGGCCCCCACGGGGGAAGCCAGACCCAGTTGATCTTAACGTCGGAGACCATGCCCTCCAGAGCGGAGTGCGCCTGTTCCTCGATGACATCGGTCAGCGGGCAGGCCGCACTGGTCAGCGTCATGTCGAGGGTCGCGACCGGCGCCGCGCCAGAATCTCCGGCGTCAAGATTCACACCATACACCAAGCCGAGGTCAACCACGTTGATTCCCAGCTCGGGGTCCACGACGTCCTTGAGGGCTTCGAGGACCTCGTCCAGCGTCGTCACCCCGTCGAACCCGGTGGGGGTCTCCACAGGCTTGCTCACGCGGCCTCCTGGCCTCTCAGCACTCCGGCCGTGCGTCGGGCACGGCCACCGTCGTCGGCTCGGTCATGTTCGCTCACGCCGAGCTCCTCACCACTGCGTCCTTGTAGGCCATCCAGGCGAGCAGGGCGCACTTCACCCTGGCCGGGTACTTGGCCACGCCGGCGAACGCCACGGCGTCACCGAGGACGTCCTCGTCCGCCTCCACCTGGCCACGGCCCTGCATGAGCCGGGTGAACTCGTCCACGACCGCCAGGGACTGGCTCACGGTCGAGCCGGTCGTCAGTTCGTGGAGCACCGACGCGGCGGCCTGGCTGATCGAACAGCCCTGGCCGTCGTAGGAGACGTCTTCGACCTTACCGCCATCACCCAGTTTCACCCGCATCGTCACCTCGTCGCCGCAGGTCGGGTTCACGTGGTGGACCTCGGCGTCGTAGGGCTCGCGCAGGCCGCGGCCCTGCGGATGCTTGTAGTGCTCCAGGATCAGCTCCTGGTAGAGCGACTCGGCGATCATGTCTATCCGAACACCTTCTGGACGTGGTGGAGGCCGCGGACCAGTGCGTCGATCTCGTCCGTGGTGTTGTACAGGTAGAAAGACGCCCGCGTGGTCGCCGGTATTCCGAAGCGGAGGTGCAGCGGCCGGGCGCAGTGGTGCCCGACCCGTACCGCGACGCCGAACCGGTCGTCAAGGATCTGCCCCACATCGTGGGGGTGGATGCCCGGGATCGTGAACGAAAGTGTGCCACCGCGCTCCTCGGCCGTCTCCGGGCCGATGATCCGCAGGCCGGGGACCTCTCCGAGCGCCTGGAGGCCGTAGACGGTGAGGTCGTGCTCATGTTGCATCACGTCGGCCATGCCGATGCCCGTGAGGTAGTCCACGGCCGCGCCGAGGCCGATCGCCTCGACGATCGGCGGCGTGCCCGCCTCGAACTTGTGCGGCACCGGGGCGTAGGTCGAGCGGTCCATCCAGACCGCCTCGATCATCTCGCCGCCGCCGAGGAACGGCGGCATGGCCTCCAGCAGCTCGCGGCGGCCCCACAGCACGCCGATGCCGGACGGGCCGACCATCTTGTGCCCGGTGAAGGCCACGAAGTCCACGCCGAGCGCGGCCACGTCGACCGCGCGGTGGGGCACCGACTGCGAGGCGTCGAGCATCATCAGCGCGCCTGTCTGGCGCGCCCGCGCGAGCACCTCGGCGACCGGGTTGACCGTGCCGAGGACGTTGGACTGGTGGACGATCGACACGATCTTGGTGCGCTCGTTGAGCAGCTCGTCCAGGCCGGACAGGTCCAGGCGGCCCTCGTCGGTGACGGGGAACCAGCGCAGGGTCGCGCCGGTGCGCTGGGCGAGGAGCTGCCAGGGCACGATGTTGGAGTGGTGCTCCATCTCCGAGACGAGGATCTCGTCGCCGGGGCCGAGGCGGAACCGCTCGTCGGTGCCGGTCGGGTTGCCGAACGCGTAGGCCACCAGGTTGATCGCCTCGGTGGCGTTCTTGGTGAAGATCACTTCGTCGCGGTCCGGCGCCCCGACGAAGGCGGCCACCTTGTCGCGGGCGCCCTCGTAGGCCTCGGTCGACTCGCTGCCGAGCACGTGCAGGGCGCGGCCGACGTTGCTGTAGTGCTGCTCGAGGTGGTCACGCATGGTGTTGATCACCAAGGAGGGCTTCTGCGAGGAGTTGCCCGAGTCGAGGTAGACCAGCGGCCTGTCGCCGGGCAGCTCGCGGGAGAGGATCGGGAAGTCCTTCCTGATCCTCTCCACGTCGAACATGCTGTGGGTCATGCATTCGCCTTCGTGTAATGCTCGTAGCCCTCGGCCTCGAGCTTGTCGGCGAGCTCGGGCCCGCCCTCTTCGACGATCCGCCCGGCCGAGAAGACGTGGACGAAGTCCGGCTTCACGTAGCGCAGGATGCGGGTGTAGTGGGTGATCAGCAGCACGCCGGTGTCGCCGCCCGCGCCGAACCGGTTGACGCCCTCGGACACGACGCGCAGCGCGTCGACGTCGAGGCCGGAGTCGGTCTCGTCGAGGATGGCGATCTTCGGCTTGAGCAGCTCCAGCTGCAGGATCTCGTGGCGCTTCTTCTCGCCGCCGGAGAAGCCCTCGTTGAGGTTGCGCGTGGCGAAGGCGGCGTCGATGGCCAGGGCGTCCATGCCCGCCTTGAGCTCCTTGGTGAAGACGCGCAGCTTGGGCGCCTCACCGCGCACGGCCGTCACGGCGCTGCGCAGGAAGTTCGACACCGACACGCCGGGGACCTCGACGGGGTACTGCATGGCGAGGAACAGCCCGGCGCGGGCGCGCTCGTCGACGGTCAGCGCCAGCACGTCCTCGCCGTCGAGGGTCACCGTGCCGGAGGTGATGGTGTATTTCGGGTGACCGGCGATCGCGTACGCCAGCGTCGACTTGCCGGAGCCGTTCGGCCCCATGAGGGCATGGGTCTCCCCCGCGCTGACGGTCAGATCGACTCCGCGCAGGATCTCCTTGTCCTCCACGGAGACATGCAGGTCACGAATTTCCAGGGTGGACACTTAAGACTCCCCATTTTCGGCATTGTCGGCGCTGTCCAGCGAGACGAACACGTCGTCGCCTTCGAGCTTCACTCGGTAGACCGGGACGGGCCTGACCGCCGGCGGACCGGTCGGCTTGCCCGTGCGGATGTCGAAGCACGAGCCGTGCAGCCAGCACTCCAGCGTCTCGTCGTACACGTCGCCCTCGCTCAGCCGTACCTCGGCGTGCGAACAGACGTCGTGCAGGGCGAACACCTCGCCGTCCTTGCGGACCAGCGCGACCGGCTTGCCCTCGACCTCGACCCCCGCGACGCCACCGTCGGGGATGTCGGACAGAGAACAGACATTCACGAACGTCATCGCGCGAGCTCCGCCTCCACCGCCGCGAGCACCCGGTCGCGGATCTCCTGGACCTCGATCTTCTCGATCAGCTGGGCGAAGTAGCCTCTGATCACCAGGCGGCGCGCCTCCTCGTAGGGGATGCCCCTGGCCTGGAGGTAGAAGATGTGCTCGTCGTCCATGCGGCCGGACGCCGAGGCGTGGCCGGCGCCGGCGACCTCGCCGGTGAGGATCTCGAGGTTCGGCACCGAGTCGGCGCGGGCGCCGTCGGTGAGGATGAGGTTGCGGTTCAGCTCGTAGGTGTCGGTGCCGGTGGCCTCGACGCGGATGATCACGTCGCCGATCCACACGGCGTGCGCCTGGTCGCCCTGGAGGGCGCCGCGGTAGTCGACGTTGCTCCGGCAGTCGGGCACGGTGTGGTCGACGAGCAGGCGGTGCTCGATGTGCTGGCCGGCGTCCACGAAGTACAGGCCGCTCAGGTCGGCGTCGCCGCCGCGCCCGGTGTAGGACACCGAGGGCGACAGGCGCACGAGGTCGCCGCCCATGGTGACCACGAAGCTCTTGAACGTGGCGTCGCGCCCGAGGTGGGCGTGGTGCTGGGAGACGTGCACGGCGTCGGGCGCCCAGTCCTGGAGGCTGACGACCTTGAGGGTCGCCCCGTCGCCCACGACGAACTCGACGTTGTCGGCGTAGATCGCGCTGCCCTGGTGGTCCAGTACGACCACGGCCTCGGCGAGCGGCTCCAGCGCGATCACGATGTGGCCGTAGGCGGCGCCGTCCCCCTCGCCGCGCAGGTTGACGACGGTGGCCCTGGAGGCCACGGCCTCCTTCGGCACCGTGATCACGGTGGCCTTCTCGAAGGAGGTGAACGCCTGGACGCTCACCCGGTCGGTCGGGGTGTAGGCCTTGCCGATGCGGGCGTCGTCGCGCGCGACGGTCTCGACGGAGACCTCCGGGGGGGCGTCCACGTGGACCACGACGTTGCCGGAGAGCGGCGCGGTGCCGTCGTGCAGGCCGCGCAGCCGCGACAGCGGGGTGAACCGCCACATCTCCTCGCGACCGGTGGGCACGGGGAAGTCCTCCAGCTTGAAGGAGGACTTCCCGCGCAGGGTCGAAAGAGGCTTGGAGTCGAGACCCATCGTCAGCCCACCGCTCCTTCCATCTGCAGCTCGATCAGGCGGTTCAGCTCCAGGGCGTACTCCATCGGCAGCTCGCGCGCGATGGGCTCGACGAAGCCGCGCACGATCATCGCCATGGCCTCGTCCTCGTTGAGGCCCCGGCTCATGAGGTAGAACAGCTGCGCGTCGGAGACCTTGGAGACCGTGGCCTCGTGCCCCATGGAGACGTCGTCCTCGCGGACGTCGACGTAGGGGTAGGTGTCGGAGCGGCTGATCTGGTCGATGAGCAGCGCGTCGCACTTGACGGTCGAGGCCGAGCCGTGGGCGCCCTCCTCGATCTGCACCAGGCCGCGGTAGGAGGTGCGCCCGCCGCCGCGTGCGACCGACTTGGAGATGATCGTCGAGGAGGTGTGCGGCGCGAGGTGCACCATCTTGGCGCCGGCGTCCTGGTGCTGGCCCTCGCCGGCGAATGCGACGCTCAGCGTCTCGCCCTTGGCGTGCTCGCCCATGAGGTAGACGGCGGGGTACTTCATCGTGACCTTGGAGCCGATGTTGCCGTCGATCCACTCCATGGTCGCGCCCTCGTACGCCACGGCGCGCTTGGTGACCAGGTTGTAGACGTTGTTCGACCAGTTCTGGATGGTCGTGTACCGGCAGCGGGCGTTCTTCTTCACGATGATCTCAACGACCGCGCTGTGCAGCGAGTCGGAGGAGTAGATCGGCGCGGTGCAGCCCTCGACGTAGTGGACGTAGGAGCCCTCGTCGACGATGATCAGCGTCCGCTCGAACTGGCCCATGTTCTCGGTGTTGATCCGGAAGTAGGCCTGGAGCGGGATCTCGACCTGGATGTTCGGGGGCACGTAGATGAACGAGCCGCCCGACCACACCGAGCTGTTGAGCGAGGCGAACTTGTTGTCGCCCACCGGGATGACCGACCCGAAGTACTCCTTGAACAGCTCGGGGTGCTCCTTGAGACCGGTGTCGGTGTCGAGGAAGATCACGCCCTTCTCCTCGAGGTCCTCACGGATCTTGTGGTAGACGACCTCGGACTCGTACTGGGCGGCGACGCCGGCGATCAGCCGCTGCTTCTCCGCCTCGGGGATGCCGAGCCTGTCGTAGGTGTTCTTGATGTCCTCGGGAAGCTCGTCCCAGGAGGCGGCCTGCTTCTCGGTGGAGCGGACGAAGTACTTGATGTTGTCGAAGTCGATGCCGGAGAGGTCGGATCCCCAGTTCGGCATGGGCTTCTTCCCGAACAGCCTCAGGCCCTTCAGGCGCAGGTCGAGCATCCACTCCGGCTCGTTCTTCAACGCGGAGATGTTGCGCACGACGTCCTCGGACAGGCCGCGGCGCGCCGTGGCGCCCGCCGCGTCCGAGTCGGCCCAGCCGAACTTGTAATTCCCGAGGCCGTCAAGCTCCGGGCGGTCGGTGACAGTCACCTTCCGGTCTCCTTGCTCTCGATCGCTTTGCGCGAAGTGCTCATGGTCACGCCGGAGCTCTCTGACGTGTCGGTTCTCATATTCACGCCGCTGCTCTGTGACGTGTCGGCGATCGCGCTCCGCCGGGGGTTCACCGGTGCGTTTCTCTGTGTCGCCAGGGCGCGCGGGCTCACGTGGGTCGTGCACACCCCGTCGCCGTGGGCGATGGTCGCCAGGCGCTGGACCGGCGTGCCGAGCAGCTCGCCGAACGCCTCCGTCTCGGCCTCGCACAGCTGCGGGAACTCCGCGGCGACGTGCGCGACCGGGCAGTGGTGCTGGCAGAGCTGGTCCCCGCCGGACTTGGCCTGGGTGGCCGAGGCGGCGTAGCCGTCGGTCGTGAGCGCCTCGGCCAGCACGCGGACCCGCTGGTCGGCGGGCACCTCGCGCATCGCGGGCGCGAGCCGGCGCACCAGGGCGCTCACCTGTGACCTGGCGAAATCGGCGACCGCCTCCTCGCCCACGCGCTCGGCCAGGAAGCGCAGCGCGCTCCCCGCGAGCCCGTCGTAGGCGTGCACGAAGGCGTTGCGCCCGGCGTCGGTGATCACGAACAGTTTGGCGGGCCGTCCACGACCCCGCTGCCCGCGTGGGCGCACCGTACGAGGCTCTATCATTTCTTCGGCGAGCAGCGTGTCGAGGTGCCGTCGCACCGCCGCCGGTGTCAGCCCGAGCCGCTCGCCCAGCGCGGCGGCGTTGATCGGGCCGTGTTCCAGGATCAGCCGAGCGACGCGCGCGCGGGTCCCGCGTTCGGCGCCCTTCTCGGCGTACGTCATCCCGGTCACGTTTTTCACAACATCAGTGTGCCGTAATTCCTTCCCATCAGACAACCTGATGTCCGCCTCGAACGGATGCAGTTAGTCACGCAGGTAAGGCTTACCTAACCTGCGGAAACGCCGAATCGGGGACGCGTTCGCATCAGCCCAGGCCGGGCACGCTTGACGGCATCGGAGAAGCGTGCTCGGGTCCGGCACCGGCCGCGCATGACCGGCGATGATGCCAACCCGTAAGGTCCCGGTTTTACTTCCCTAATTAGGGATTTTTGGGGTTATTGCGGCGAAAACCGCTCCCTGGGGATCGGCGAGGACCGCGTACCTTCCCATCGGGAGGTCCTGGGGCCGCTGGAGGATCTTGCCGCCCCGGTCCTCGGCCAGCGCCACCGTCACGTCGCAGTCGGCGACGGCGAAGAAGACCAGCCAGTGCGGCGGGTCGGGCAGAAAACGGTCGCCGGGCGGCCGCATCCCCGCCACGGGCCTGCCGTCCAGCAGCCACTCGGTGTACTCCCCGCCCGCCCCGTCACCGGCCGGGCGCGGGCTCCAGCCGAAGACCGCCGGGTAGAACGCCTGGGCGTCGGGGTCGTGGGAGTCCAGCGCGGTCCAGCACAGGGCCACCGGCTCGTTCACGATCCGGGCCCCGTAGTGCCCGCCGGGCTGCCACACCATGAAGACCGCGCCCGCCGGGTCCTTGAAGACCGCCATGGACCCCTCGCCGAAGATCTGGGCGGGCGTGACGACGACGCGCCCCCCGGCCAGCTCGACCCGCTCGGCCGCCGACTCGGCGTCATCGGTGGCGAAGTAGGTGTTCCACACCGAGGGGACGGCGTCGCCGAACGTCGGGCCGATCCCCGCCACCGGCTTGCCCCCCTGAGTGAACCGGCCGTACGCGCCCGCCTCGGGGCGCGGGTCGAACTCGGCCCGCCAGCCGAACAGCTCCTCGTAGAAGCCGGTCGAGGCGATCAGATCGGAGCTCGAAAGGTCCACCCAGCACGGCACGCCGGGCTTGTAACCGGTACGCGTGGGCATCCCGGGCCTCCTGTTCGGCGGGTGTTCGCGCCTCACGGCACGGAACATGGCCAGCGTCACACGCCCGAGGGCCCCCCGGCCCGACGGGCGCGCGGCTTGGCGGGAGGCGCCCTCAACCTTTACCGCCGCGCGGGACGGGGCCGTGGTCCGGCGCGGAGACCGGCGGTGACGGTCCCTAAACTCGTCAGCATGGACTCCCCAGCCGTCGCGCTCACCGATCTGGTCAAGCGATACGGCCGCACCGTGGCGATCGACGGCCTGACGCTGAGCGCGGGCCGCGGCGAGGTCACCGCCGTCCTCGGGCCGAACGGCGCCGGGAAGACCTCCACGGTCGAGATCTGCGAGGGGTTCAGGAGGGCCGACGCGGGCACGGTGCGCGTCCTCGGCCTCGACCCGGCGCGCCACGCCCGCGAGCTGCGCCCCCGCGTCGGGGTGATGCTCCAGTCGGGCGGGGTCCCCCCGGCCGCCCGCGCCGGCGAGTGGCTGCGCCTGGTCTCCCGCTTCCACGCCCGCCCGCTCGACCCGCCCGCCCTGCTCGACCGGCTCGGCCTCACCGACCACGCCCGCACGCCCTACCGGCGCCTCTCGGGGGGCCAGCAGCAGCGGCTGTCGCTGGCCGCCGCCGTCATCGGCCGCCCCGACCTGGTCTTCCTGGACGAGCCCACCGCCGGGCTCGACCCGCAGGCCAGGCACGCGTGCTGGGAGATCGTGCGGGAACTGCGCGCCCAGGGGGTGTCGACGGTGCTGACCACCCACCACATGGACGAGGCCGAGAAGCTCGCCGACAAGGTCGTCATCATCGACCGGGGGACGGTCGTGTCGCAGGGCAGCCCGCGGTCGCTCACCGGCGCCGAGCGGCAGCTCCGCTTCCGCGCGCGCCCCGGCCTCGACCTCGACGAGCTGCTCAACGCGCTCCCGGCGGGCAGCACCGCCAAGGAGTCGCCCAGCGGCCACTACGTCATCGAGGGCCACGTCGGCCCCGAGCTGCTCGGCACCGTCACCGCCTGGTGCGCGGCCGAGGGGGTCACCGCCGACGACCTGAGCGTCGAGCGCCGGACCCTGGAGGACGTGTTCCTGGAACTCACCGGAAGGGAACTCCGATGACCGCCGCCCTCGACTTCACCCCCTCGCCCGGGGCGGCGCCGCTGCCGCGCATGGTGCTCGCGCAGGCCGGCGCCGAAGTGCGGTCGGTGCTGCGCAACGGCGAACAGCTCCTGCTCACGCTGATCATCCCGATCCTGGTTCTGGTCGGCTTCTCGGCCGTCCCCCTGCTGGAGGTGCCGGGCAGGCGCGTCGACTTCGTCGCCCCCGGGGTGCTCGCGCTCGCGATCATGTCCACGGCCTTCACCGGCCAGGCCATCGGCACGGGGTTCGAACGCCGGTACGGGGTGCTGAAACGCCTCGGCGCCACCCCGCTGTCGCGGACGGGCCTGATGCTCGCCAAGACCCTAGCGGTGATCGCCGTGGAGGTGCTGCAGATCGCCGTCATCGCCGCCGTGGCGCTCGGGATGGGCTGGCGTCCCCAGGGGAACCCGCTGTGGGCCGCCCTGCTGGTGCTCGCCGGCACGGCCGCGTTCAGCGGGCTCGCCCTGCTGATGGCGGGCACCCTGCGCGCCGAGGCCACCCTGGCCGCCGCGAACCTCGTCTACCTGGTGCTGCTCGGCCTCGGCGGGGTGGTGGTCCCGCTGACGTCGTTCCCGCACGGGCTGCGCACGGTCGTGGAGCTGCTGCCGATCACCGCGCTGACCGGCGGGCTGCGCGAGGTGCTGGCGCACGGGAGCGGGCTGCCGGTCCGTGACCTGCTGGTCCTGCTCGCCTGGGCGGCCCTGACCCTCGGCCTCGCCTCCCGCGTCTTCCGCTGGGAATGAGCCGCCGCCTTCCCGGCGTTCCCGGCCGGGAAGGACGCCCCCGCCGGCCCCAGGAACCGGCGGTCCCCTCCCCCGACGCCCTTCCCCTTTCCCTTTCCCTTTCCCCCGATCGCACCCGCGTGTGCGAGGAACGTGAGCAGAACCGATGACCGTGCCGCAGCCGCCCGTGCCCGTCGCCGCGTCCGCGACGGGGTCGGCGGGTCCGTACCGCCCGGAGGGGTTCCGGCCGGGTGCCCTGGCGCGCGCGGCCGCCGGGGCCGTGCCGCCGTCAGGGCTGGTGGTGCTGGCGATCCTGTCGGTGCAGGTCGGCGCGGGGCTGGCCAAGAACCTGTTCACGCAGTTGCCGCCCAGCGCCGTGGTGTTCCTGCGCATCGCGACCGGCGCGGTGATCCTCGGCCTGGTGGCCCGGCCCCGGCTGCGCGGCCTGACCCGGCGTGACCTGGCCGTCGGTGCGGCGTTCGGCGTGACGCTCGGCGTGATGAACCTCTCGTTCTACGAGGCGCTCGCCCGGCTGCCGATGGGCATCTGCGTCACGATCGAGTTCCTCGGCCCGCTCGGGGTGGCGCTCGCGGCCTCGCGCCGCCGCAGGGACCTGCTGTGGGTCGTGCTGGCGGCCACCGGCATCGTCCTGCTGGCGCCGTGGGGCGGCGGCGACCTGAGCTGGTCGGGCATCGCCTTCTCGGCGCTGGCCGGGGCCTGCTGGGCGGGCTACATCCTGCTCTCGGCCGCCGCCGGCGGGCGGTTCCCCGGGACCACCGGGCTGTCGTTCGCCATGATCGTCGCGCTGGTCGTGATCGCGCCGCTCGGCATCGCCTCCGGTGGCGCCGGCCTGCTCAGCCCGGAGCTGATCCTGCTGGGCGCGGGCGTCGGCCTGCTGTCGTCGGTGATCCCCTACAGCCTGGAGCTGGAGGCCCTGCGCCGGATGCCCAAGCGGGTCTTCGGCATCCTGATGAGCCTGGAGCCGGCCGCCGCCGCGCTGGTCGGGCTGGTCGTCCTCGGCGAGCTGCTCGACCTGCGGGAGTGGGCGGCGATCGGCTGCGTGGTCGTCGCCTCCGCCGGCGCAACCCGCACCACCTGACCCGGCCCCACCCGTCCGGGGGCCCCGCGCCGGGGTGGGCTGGGTTCCGAGAATGGACTGTGGTCGAATGGCCGCATGAAGGTTCGGATCGGGATATCAGCCCCACCAGCCGACGGAGCCGGGCATTTCGCCGAGATCGTCGACCACGCCGAGTCGCTCGGCGTCGACTCGCTCTGGCTGTCGGAGATCGTCTACGGCCCGGCGGTCGAGCCCTTCGTCGGGATGGCCTACGCCCTGGCCCGGACGACACGGCTGAAAGTGGGCACCGGCGTCGCCATCCTGCCGGGCCGCCACCCCGTGCACGTCGCCAAGCAGCTCGCCTCGCTCGTCGCGCTGGCCCCCAAGCGGGTGCTGCCCGCGTTCGGCCTCCAGCCCGCCCGTACCCGGGAGAGGGACCTGTTCCCGGTGCCGGACGGTGCCAGGGGCGCGGTCTTCGACGAGTCGATGGAGCTGCTCAGGCTCCTGCTCGGCCAGGACGGGCCGGTCACGTTCAAGGGCCGCTTCCACAGCGTCGAGGATGCCGAGATCGGCCCGCGCCCGGCCAGGCCGCCCGACATCTGGCTCGGCGGGGCAGGCCCGATCGCCCTGCGGCGCGCCGGGCTGCTCGCGGACGGCTGGCTGGCGAGCTTCCTCACCCCCGAGGAGGCCGGGGCGGGCCGCGCGACGATCCAGGCGCACGCCGCCGACGCCGGGCGGGAGATCGAGCCCGACCACTTCGGCATCAGCCTCGCGGTCGCCGCGGCCGCCGTCCCCGACGAGATCGCCGCCGTCATCCTGCGCCGCCGGCCGGACGCCGACCCCGCCGAGCTGGTGCCCGTGGGCTGGGAGGCGGCCCGCGAGCTCATCGGGCGGTACGTCGCCGAGGGGATCACCAAGTTCGTCGTCCGCCCCGCCGGGCCCACCCCCCGTTTCGACACCTGGCTGGAGGACTTCGCCCGCGAACTGATGCCCCTGATGTCTGGAGAAGATGCGTGAGGACGCCGCCGACGCCGGCCGCTCCACCGCCACCCTGGACCGGGCGTCCTTGGCCTAGGTGGTGAACGCGGTGACGATCATTTCGCGCATCTCGGCAGTCGTCGCTCGCGCACTCGCGGATGCGCTCGGAGAACGGCCCGGACAACAGCTCGATCGTCTCCCGCGCCATCGCCGTTATATGACACCCCTTGGCACCCGCGACGACCCCACCGCGCCGTGGCGCCCCTGATCCAGCCGGTCGCGGGTGACGTCGGGTCGGTACCGTCCATCGACCCGGCGGCTCGCTCCGCTCATCGGTGGCGAACCGGACTCGGCCTGCTGGTCGCGGACCGGTCGCAGGCCCGGCGAGACACACGCCTTTAGTAGCCCAGGGTGAAACGGGCTTGGTGATGGGCCGGCTTTTCGATCTCGTCGGCGAACGCGGTGGCGAAGTCCGCACCTGAGATATCGGAATTTCCGTCGGCGCCGATGATGAGGACATCGGTTCCCAGGCGGAAGGTGCCGGTCTTCTTTCCGGGGTTGTGCGAGCCGAAGTTCCCGGGCGGGCTGAGGTAGAACCAGTCGACGATGGTGTCTGAGGCGTTCAGCGCGTCCAGTACGCGGGAATGGGCCTCGGCCTCGGCCTTGTACTCCTGCGGGAAGCCCGCGTCGATCACCCGCGGACCGCCTTCGGCGACCAGCAGGCTCGCGGCGCCGCCGACCACACCGAGACGCGCGCCGCCGGCCTCGGCCGCGCCCAGCAGCGCCGGAACGGCGGTCACCAGTTCGAGCCCGTCGCTTTGGCGGGGTCGGACGGCCACGACGATGGCGTCCGCTCCTGCCGCGGTTTCGGTGAGGAACGCAGAGTCGTAGAGGGATCCGGCCCGCACCTCGAGATGTTCCCTCGGGGCCATCTGTGTGGCGTTACGAGCGACGCCGACCACGTGGTGGCCGCGCTGGAGCAGTTCATCGGCGATATGGCCGCCGGCATAACCGGTGATGCCGAAAATGACGATCGTGGACATGGTTCTTCCTTTGCTGTGATCACTGGGTGGGCCTCGCCGGATGGCGGGAGTCAGGAGCCGGAGACGATGGCCTCGAACGCCGCGCTGTCGTAGATCAGCCGGCCGCTGGACACGCGCCCATCGGTGACGGTGAACCAACCGCCGGTGGTCAGCGGGCTCACACCGGCCGGACCTTGAAGCATGATTTCGTAGAGCGCCGCGACATTGTCGCCTTCCACGACCCACTGCGAGACCTCATGCCCGCGAACAATCCGCAGCAGGCCTTTGCCGAGCTGGAACAACTCGCCGGGGCCGCGCGCGCTGGCGAACGGCCCGGCCAAAGTGAAGTCCTGCGTGATGGTCTCGCGGGCGGCGTCGACGTCGCCCGAGTAGAAAGCGGCGAAGAAGCGTTCGACGACGGCCTGGGCGTGCATGGCGGTTCCTCCGGAAATCTGGATCTCGGTCGGGCGTTCCCGGCTCTGAGGAAGAGGCTAGGACGGGTCCAGGACAACTTCGGTCCTGGTCAGGGTGGGAGACTCGGGGTGTGATCGGTACCTCGGCCCGCCTGCTGCGACTCCTGTCGCTGCTGGCGGCGCGACCGTCGTGGACCTGCGGCGAACTGGCCGGACGGATGGAGGTCACCGACCGCACGGTGCGACGCGACATCGCCAAGCTGCGGGAGCTGGGATACGGCATCGAGTCCGACCCCGGGCCCTTCGGCGGCTACCGCCTTGGCCAGGGCACCCGGGCGCTGCCCCTGATCCTGGACGAGGAGGAGTCCCTGGCCGTGGCCGTCGCACTGCGCGAGGCCGCGCTCAGCGGCATCCTCGGAAGCGACCAGGCCGCGCTGTCGGCCCTGCTGAAACTGCAACAGGGCCTGCCGCGGCGGATCGCGGACCGGCTCAGCGCGATGGACGCCGCGTTCGTGCACACCTCCCGGTCCGACGAGCGGCACATCGCGCCCGGGATGCTGCTGGAACTGGCCACCCTGTGCCGTCGCAGTGAACGCACCCGTCTGTCGTACCGGACCCTGGGCGGGAAGGCCACCGTCCGGGACGTCGACCCCTACCGGCTCGTGCGCACCGGACATCGCTGGTACTTCGTCGCCCGCGACGTGACCAAAGGCGAGTGGCGCACGTTCCGGGCCGACCGGGTGACACAGGTCCAGCCGACCGGGCAGGTGGTGGACATCGCCGACCCACCCGACCCGGCTCTGCTGGTCGCGCGGGGTCTCACCAAAGGCGTGTACCCGCACACCATGACGATCCGGGTCCCGCTGCCCATGGATCGGGCGCTCCAGTTGGTCCCGCCCACGATCGGCACCCACCGCCCGGACGGCCCCGACGCCACCATCGTGGAGATCGGCGGCTCCACCGCCGACAGTCTCGCCCGATACCTGCTCGGCCTGGGTGTCCCGCTTCAGGTGCTGTCACCCGACGACGTACGGCAGGCACTGCTGCGCCGCACCCGGGAACTGTACGAAGGCAACGGAGGCGGTCAGCCCTGATAGACCGATGTCGGAGTGCCGCTACCACCCGCGCGGTGCCGGTTTCCGACCTTGGCCGCCGGCATGGGGTGGCTCGCGCCGGCCGCCGCCCGGTGCCAGGCGACCGTTTGCTGTCGGGCGCCGATCCGGTGCCGGGCGACCGTTCGGTGCCGCCGGTCACTCAGGGCGGTCGGCCCAGATTCCCCTGACGTGGTTGATGTGATGGTCCATGATCGCCCTGGCCGCGCCGGAGTCGCCGCGGACCAGGGCGTCCAGGAGGTCGAGGTGCTCGCGGGCCGAGTCGGCGAGCGTGCCGCGCTCGGACATGGTCCGCAGCCCGTACAGCCGGGCGCGGTAGCGCAGGTCGCGCGCGATCTCGACCAGGTGGCCGTTGCCCGCCAGGCCCAGCAGGTCCACGTGGAAACGCAGGTCGGCGTTGACGTAGGCGAGCAGGTCGCCGCGCTCGGCCGCCGACACGATCTCCTCGGCGATCGGGCGCAGCGGCGCGAAGTCGTCGGCGCGCGCGGCGTCGGCCAGGCGGGCGACGGTGGGGACCTCCAGGAGCTTGCGGATCTCGGTCAGCTCGTCCAGGTCGCGCTCCGACAGCTCGGTGACCCGGAAGCCCTTGTTGCGCACCGCCTCGACCAGGCCCTCCTTGGCCAGGTCGAGCATCGCCTCGCGCACCGGGGTGGCGGACACGCCGAACTGCGCGGCGAGCACCGGTGCGGAGTACACGACGCCGGGGCGCATCTCGGCGGCGACCAGCGCGTCACGAAGCGCCTGCGCCACCTGCTCGCGCAGGCTCTGGCGTCCGCTCATGACCGGCAGGTCGAGCCTGCCCTCCTCGCTCACACCCGGCCCCGCTCGGACCCGCTCGCCATGCCGGCACCCCTTCCCGGACTCATCGGCCCGTCCACGCGTCGTGGACGGCCACCGCCACCACCAAATCCTCCCAGGCCACGCCCACGCTCTTGAACACGCGAGGCCCGGGGCCCACCTCGACGGCGCCCGCCACCAGATCGGCGAGATCGCCGGCCAGATGGGCCGCGCCGACCAGGCCCGACCGGATGGCCATGACCACGTCACCGGCCTCCGCGAGGGCGGCGGGACGCGACTCGACGACCACGGTGGAACGGGCGACCAGGCCGCCGTCGATCTCGCGGGCGTCCGGCTCGTGCGACCCCATCGCGATCACCAGCGTCCCGGCGGCCACCAGCGCGCCGGGGAACAGCGGCTCCCTGGCGCTGGTGCAGCACGCGATCACGTCGGCGGACGCCACCGCCTCCTCCGCCGCTCCCCCTGCCGGAAGCGCCCGCGCGTCGAGCCCGAGCGCGGAGCAGCGGCCGGCGAAGGCCAGGGCACGTTCCCGGTCGCGGGCCACGACGGTGACCCGCTCGATCGGCAGTACGGCGCGGAGCGCCTCGACGTGGCCCCACGCCTGCGGGCCGGTGCCGAAGACGGTGAGCGCCCGCGCGCCGGGGCGTGCCAGCAGGCTCGCGGCGAGCGCCGAGACGGCCGGGGTGCGCAGCGTGGTGAGCGCGACGCCGTCCATCGCGGCGAGCGGGGTGAGGGTGGCGCCGTCGAGCAGCAGGTAGGTGCCCTGGATTCGCGGCAGCCCCCTGCCGGGGTTGGCGGGGGCGACGCTCGCCACCTTGACGCCGGCGTGGCGGCCGTGGGCGGCGGGCATCAGCAGCAACTGCCCGGCCGGCACGCCGACCACCGGGCGCGGCGGGACGTCCTCGGGGTCGAGCCCGGCGCGCAGCGCATCGGCGAGCGCCCGCACGGCCGCCTCCACCGGGACCAGCTCCCGCACCGCGTCCCCGCCGATGTACGGCAGCCCGGTCACCTCGGCGCCCCGCCCGTCGTGACGGCCCGTCCCGGAGGGCGGTGGCGGGGTCATCGGAGGGTGAATCCCGGGCCGACGGGGTCGCGCGGGTCCAGGGTGAAGCGGTGCTCGCCCGTGCGGTACGCCATCCCGGTGATCTCCGGGATCACCGCGCCGCCGCGCTCCTCGGCGACGCGGCCGGTGAACACGCTGCCGACGACGCTCTCGTGGACCAGCTCCCCGGTGAACCCGCCGGAGTGGAGCAGGGCGAGCCGGGCGGCCGTCCCCGACCCGCAGGGGGAACGATCCACCTCGCCGTCGGCGAACACGGTGACGTTGCGCTGCCGGCCAGGACCCAGCTCGTCGTAGAAGATCACCCCGTAGATGCCGGACAGCCGCTCGTCCTGGTGGTGCCGGGCGGCAGGGTGGCCGGCGAGCGACGCCTTGATCGAGCGGCCGAGCGCGATCAGCGCGGTCAGGTGCCGGGGCTCCACGGCGAGCCCGAAGGCGGCGGCCGGGACCGAGGCGTACATCGCCCCGCCGTAGGCGACGTCCACCGGGACCTCAAACGAGGAGCCGCCCGCCACGGCCGTCACCGGGACGTCGCGCGCGGTCACGTAGGAGGGCACGTTGCGGAACGTCACCGACTCGGTCGTCCCGCCCCGGCGGCGGACGCGCGCGGTGACCCGTCCCGAGGGCACGTCCACGACCACGTCGGTGTCCCCGTCGGCGTCCGCGGCGACCAGGCCGGACTCCACCGCGTGGACGCCGAGCGCGATCGTGCCGTGGCCGCAGGCGGTGGAGTAGCCGTCCTTGTGCCAGAACAGCGCCCCGAGGTGGGCGCCGCCGTCGTCGGGCGGGACGACGAAGCAGCCGTACATGTCGGCGTGGCCGCGCGGCTCGTGGCAGAGCAGGCGGCGCACCCGGTCGATCGCGGGGTCCGAGGCGTTCTCCCGCCGGCGTGCCACCGTGTCCCCGGGGATCTCCGGCACCCCCGCCGTGACGATGCGGAACGGCTCGCCGCCGGTGTGGTAGTCGACCGTGCGCACCTCGGCGAGGGGACCGGCCTCCGTGTGCCACGCCGGGGAGGGCCCGGTCATCACAGGCCGCCCAGGTAGGCCTCGACGACCCGGGAGTCGCCCCGCAGGTCCCGGGCGGAGCCGCCGAGGACGCAGGCGCCGCTCTCGATCACGTACCCCCGGTGGGCGATCTTCAGGGCGGCCTTGGCGTTCTGCTCCACCAGCAGCACCGAGACGCCCTCGGCGTTCACCTCGCGGACGAGCTCCATGACCGAGGCGACCACCAGCGGCGCCAGGCCCATCGAGGGCTCGTCCAGGAGCAGCAGCCGGGGGCCGGAGACCAGGGCGCGGCCGATGGCGAGCATCTGCTGCTCGCCGCCGGACAGCGTGCCGCCCTGCTGCGTCCGCCGTTCGGCCAGGCGCGGCAGCAGGGAGTACACCCGGTCGACGCGCTTGCGGATCTCGGCCTGGTCGCGGACGAGGTACCCGCCGATCTGGAGGTTCTCGTGCACGGTCAGGGTGCTGAACACCCGGCGCCCCTCCGGGACGTGCACCAGGCCGGCCCGGACGATCGCCTCGGGCCTGGCCCTGGTGACGTCGGCGCCGTCGAAGACGATCTTCCCGGCGGTGGGGCGGACGAGGCCGGACACCGCCGACAGCGTGGTCGTCTTGCCGGCGCCGTTGTTGCCGAGCAGGGCGACGATCTCGCCCTCGCCGACGGTGAGCGACATCCCCCGCAGGGCGTGCACGCCGCCGTAGTGGACGTCCAGCGCCTCCACCTCAAGCGTCGCCATCGCCGCCACCGTCCCCGTCGTCCGCGCCACCCTTGCCGTCCGCGCCACCCTTGCCGTCCGTGTCGTCCGTGTCGTCCGTGTCGTCCGTGTCGTCCGTGTCGTCCTCGTCGTCCTCGTCGTCCCTGCCGAGGTAGGCCTCGATGACGGCGGGGTCGCGGCGGACGTCCTCGGGGCGGCCGTCGGCGATCTCGCGGCCGAAGTTGAGCACGACCACCCGCTCCGACACCTCCATGACCAGGCCCATGTCGTGCTCGATCAGCACGGTCGCGATGCCCAGTTCGCGGATCCGGCGGATCAGCGCGAGCATCTCGGCCTTCTCGCCGTGGTTGAGCCCGGCCGCCGGTTCGTCGAGCAGCAGCAGCGCGGGACGGCGGGCCAGCGCGCGGGCGATCTCCACCCGGCGCTGCTCCCCGTACGGCAGGGCGCGCGCCTCGCCGAACCGGTCGCCGCGCAGGCCGACGAAGTCCAGCCAGTGGTGGGCCTGCTCGGTGCACTCGCGCTCGGTGCGGCGGTAGCGCGGGGTGTGCAGCAGCGCGTCGACGAAGTTCTGCCTGAGCCACAGGTGGGCGCCGGCCCGGACGTTGTCCAGCACCGACATCTCGCCGAACAGCCGCAGGTTCTGGAAGGTCCGCGACACGCCGAGGCCCGCGATGCCGGACGGCCGCATGCCGGTGATCTCACGGCCCGACAGCAGGATCCGCCCGGCGGTCGGCCGGTAGAACCCGGTCACGCAGTTGAACGCGGAGGTCTTCCCGGCGCCGTTCGGCCCGATGACCGAGACGATCTCGGCCTCGCCGACCGTGAACGACAGGCCGTCGATGGCCAGCAGGCCGCCGAAGGAGAGCCGCAGGTCCTCGACCGACAGCAGGCTCATGAGCTCGCCTCCCGTGACCGGTGCGGCCACAACCCCTGCGGGCGGACCAGCATGACGATGATCAGCAGCACGCCGAAGGCGAAGAACCGGTAGCCGGCGAAGTCGCGCAGCACCTCGGGGAGCAGGCTGATGACGATGGCGCCGACGACGACGCCGGGGGTCGAGCCCATGCCGCCGAGCACCACGGCCATCAGCACCAGGGCGGACTGCAGGAACGTGAAACTGCCCGGGGAGATCGCCGAGAGCTGCCCGGCGAACAGCACCCCGGCCAGCCCGCCCCACACCGCGCCCGCGATGTAGGCGGCCAGCTTGATCTTGTAGGTGTGCACGCCCATGGCCTCGGCGGCGTCCTCGTCCTCGCGGACGAACCGCCAGGCCCGCCCGAGGCGGGACCTGCCGAGACGGGAGGCGCCGATCACCGCCACCGAGACGATCACGACAGTCAGGTAGTAGAACACGACCGGGCTGGTGGCCAGGCTGGGGATGCCGTAGATCCCCGAGGGGCCCCCGGTGACGTCCAGGTTGTTGGCCGTGATCCGGATGATCTCCCCGAAGCCCAGCGTGACGATGGCCAGGTAGTCGCTGCGCAGCCGCAGCGTCGGCGCGCCGATCACGACGCCCGCGATGACCGTGACCACGATGACGACGGGCACGGTCGCCAGCAGCGGCAGCCCGAGCCGGGTGCTGAGCACGCCGCTGGTGTACGCGCCGACGGCGAAGAAGGCGACGTACCCGAGGTCGAGCAGGCCGCAGAAGCCGACCACCATGTTCAGCCCGGAGGCCAGCATCACGAAGATGGCCGCGCTGGTCATCACCGACAGCGCGTACGGCGTGGCGATCACGAACGGGGCGAGAAGGGCGAGGACCAGGCCCGCGAGCCCGGCCCACCTGCTGTCCAGCAGCCGCGACGCCGCGCGGCCGAGCGCCGGCGCGCGCGTGGCGCCGGGGGCGGTCACACGCGCTCCGTCACGCGCTCGCCGAGCAGGCCGGTGGGCCGCACGGACAGGAACAGGATGAGCACCCCGAAGGCGAACACGTCACGCCATTCGCCGCCCAGCCAGAAGGTGCCGAAGGACTCCAGCAGGCCGAGCAGCAGGCCGCCCAGCATGGTGCCGGGGATGTTGCCGATGCCGCCGATGACCGCCGAGGTGAACGCCTTGAGCCCGATGAGGAACCCCATCAGGAAGTCGATCTTCCCGTAGTAGGCCCCGGCCATCACGCCGGCCGCGCCCGCGAGCGCGGAGCCGAGGAAGAACGTCCGCGAGATGACGGCGTTGACGTTGATCCCCATGAGCGCGCTGGTGCGCGGGTCGAGCGCGATGGCCCGCATGGCCCGGCCCTCGCGGGTGCGGGTGACCAGGAGGTTGAGCCCCACCATGAGGGCGACGGCCACGATGATGAGCGCGATCTGCTGCAGCGTGATCCGGGCGCCGAGGATCTCGGCGGAGGTGCCGCCGAGCCGGAGCGGGTACACCTGCGGGTCGGCGCCGGCGGCGGCCCGCATCCCGTACTCCAGCGTGAACGACGCGCCGACGGCGGTGATGAGCAGCGACAGCCGGGGCGCGTTGCGCAGCGGGCGGTAGGCGACGCGTTCGAGCAGGACGCCGGACAGGCCGGTGACGCCCATCGTGACCACCAGGACGCCGAGCAGCGCGGGCAGCGCCATGCCCGGCGAGATCCCGCCCACGGCGCCCAGGATGGCGAAGCCGGTGAACGCGCCGAGCATGTAGATGTCGCCGTGGGCGAAGTTGAGCAGCTTCATGATCCCGTAGACCATGCTGTAGCCCAGCGCCACCAGCGCGTAGAACGAGCCGACGAACAGCCCGTTCCAGATCAACTGTGACATGTCAGTTTTCCTTTGGAGCGGACGCCCGGACGCCCCGCCTGGGCGAGGGCGACCGGCACGCCGGAGCGGCCGGCGCCCGCGCCCCGGCGCCGGGTGGGCGCGGGGCGGGTACCGGCCGTTCTGGGGAGAGCGGGGGGCAGGGTCACTTGAGCGCGTCCTGCAGGGCGAACTTGCCGGACTTAACGACCAGGATCTGGAAGCCGCCGGCCGACAGGGTGTGGTCGGGGGTGAACTTCAGCGGGCCGGAGAACATCTGGAACCCGTCGATCCCCTCCAGGGCGGCGATGACCTTGGCGCCGTCGGTGGCCCCCGCGTTCTTGATCGCCTCGGCGGCGAGCCGCACGCCGTCGTAGGCCTGGTTGGTGTAGGGGCCGGGGGCACTGCCGAACTTCTTGGTGTAGCTGGCGACCCAGCCTTCGGCGCCCTGGAGGGTGTCGGGGGTCTGGGTCATCGTGGCGAACACGCCCTCGCCCGCGTCGCCGGCGATGGACGCGAGCTTCTCCGACACCGAGCCGTCGCCGACCATGATGGCGCCCTTGTACCCGGACTGGCGGAGCTGGCGGATGATCAGGCCGCCCTCCTGGAAGTAGCCGGTCCAGTAGACGAAGTCCGGCTTCTTGGCCAGGATGTTGTTGATGTTGGCGCTGTAGTCGCTCTCCTTGGGGGTCACCGCCTCCAGGATCGCGGCCTCGGGCCCGCCGGGCTCGTCGAGCAGCTTCTGCGTGCGTACGGCGATGTCCTTGGAGTAGCTGGTGTTGTCGTGCACCAGCGCGACGCTCTTGGCGCCCCGCTTGGTGATCCACGCCATGGCGGCGGTCGCCTGCTGCGAACCGGTGCCGTTGATCAGGAAGACGTGCTTGAGATGCTGGTCGACGAGTTCCTGCGAGTTCGCCGCCGGGATGATCATCGGGATGTTCGCCTTGCCGAAGATCGGCAGGGTGGGCAGCGTGGCGCCGGAGCAGTAGCCGCCCACCGACACCTGGACGCCCTCGGTGACGAGCTTGTTGGCGCCGGCGACGGCGGTCTGGGCGTCGCACGCGTCGTCGGCGACCTTGAGCTCCAGCTTGCGGCCGAGCACGCCGCCCTTGCCGTTGATCTCCTCGACGGCGAGGTCCGCCGCGTTCTTCATGTACGGGCCGATGGCCGCCTCGCTGCCGGACTGCGGGATCAGCATGCCGAGGACGATGGGGCCCTTGCCGTCCCCCGCCTGCGAGTCACCGCCGAGCAGGCCCTGGCCGCACCCGGCCGTCAGCAGCCCCACGGCCGCCGCGAGCGACATGACCGCCGCTATACGCGATTTGCCCATCATATTCTCCTAGCGGAACAACGCCGTCTCAGCATGGTGTGTGACATTGCACATTCCGGCCAAAGCCACCGTCAAGGTCCGAGACCAGACCGTTAGCAGGCTGTACGACGGGATCGGGAGCCCGAAAGGATCATCACCGGCACCCCGGGCCCGGCGTGAGACCGGGCACGGGGGACGGCGTGAGACCGGGCACGGGGGACGGCGACGCGGAACCATCGGCGGACGCGAGGACCTCCGGCGGACGGGCGGGACCCACCGGCGGACCCGGGAACCTCAGGCGGACGCGGGACCTCGGCCGTCAGCCTCCGGCAGGGCCGAGGGCGACGGTGTGGGTGGAGGTGTAGAACTCCTGGGCCGCCTTGCCCTGCTCGCGCGGGCCGAAGCTGGAGTCCTTCTCCCCGCCGAACGGCAGGTAGAAGTCGACGCCGCTCGTCGGGGCGTTGACCTTGATCAGCCCGGCGTCCAGGCGCGCCGAGACGTCGAGCGCGCGGTCCAGGTCGCGCGTGTACACCGCCGCCGACAGGCCGTACCGCACGCCGTTGGCCAGGGCGACGGCCTCGTCCACCGACCCCGCGTCCTGCACCAGGCAGATCGGCCCGAACACCTCGTCGCGGGCCAGAAGGTGGTCGCCGGGCACGCCGTCCACCAGCGTGGGGGCGGCGAACCAGCCGTCTCGGGCGAGCGCCTCTCCCCCGGCGAGCACCCTGCCCCCGACCGTGGCGGCCACGACCCGGTCGCGGGCGGCCTCCTCGATCAGCGGGCCCACGGCGGTGCCGGGGTCGGCGGGGTCGCCCACGCCCAGCTTGGCGATGGCGGCGACCAGCGCCTCGCGCACCTCGGCGGCGTTGCCCACGGTGATGACGCGCTTGGTCGCGGTGCACTTCTGCCCGGCGTACCCGTACGCGGCGGCGGCGATCTGCGCGGCGGCCGTCTCCAGGGCGGCGTCGTCCAGCACGATGGCGGCGTTCTGGCCGCCCATCTCCGCCTGCACCGGGACGCCCCGGCCCGCGGCGGCCACGCTCACCGTGCGCCCGACGGCGGCAGAGCCGGTGAACGACACCACGTCGACCGCCTCGATCAGCGCGGCGCCCTCCTCGGCGTCGCCGGGGACGACCTGGAAGACGTCCTCGGGCAGGCCGAGCAGCTCGGCCAGGCGCAGCGCGCAGCCGAGCGCCTGCGGAGCGGGCTTGAGCACCACGGTGTTGCCGAAGGCCAGGGCGGGGGCGGCCTTCCACAGGGGGATGGCCAGCGGGAAGTTCCACGGGGTGATCAGCCCGGCGACGCCGCGCGGGCGCCTGCGGGTGTAGGCGAGCCCGGCGCCCGACGGCTCGTGCAGCGCGCCGATCGGGTCGAAGACCTGCTGGGCGTAATAGCGCAGGATGGCGGCCGATCTGGCCACCTCGCCGCGCGCCTCGGTGACCGGCTTGCCGACCTCGCGGACGACGAGCGCGCTCAGCTCCGCGGCGGCGCCGGCGACCGCGTCGGCCGCCGAGACGAGCGCTGACGCGCGCTCGGCGGCGTTGGCTCCGGCCCAGCCCCGCTGGGCGGCACGCGCCCGCCGCACGGCCTCGGCGACCCCCGCGCCTCCGGCGGCGGGGGCGTTCGCGACCACGTCGGCCGGGTTCTGCGGGGATCTGCTCTCGGCAACGCTCATCGTGCATCCCTCTCCGGACGCGGGGCGGGAGACGCCCCGCACCGTCCAATTGTCCCGCTACATGAAACTCTGATCCACGTCATAGAATCCTAACCGGAGACGTGCCCGGCTCACATGAGAAAACCCTCCGGGAAGGGGTCGGACGGATCCAGGAAATGCTGCGCGGTGCCGGTCACCCACGCCCTGCCGGTGATCGTCGGCACGACCGCCGCGTGGCCCGCCACCTCGGTCCGCTCGACGAGCCGCCCGGTGAACCGGGTGCCGATGAACGACTCGTTGACGAAGTCCTCGCCCAGCTCCAGCTCGCCGCGGGCGTGCAACTGCGCCATGCGGGCGCTGGTCCCGGTGCCGCACGGCGAGCGGTCGAACCAGCCCGGGTGGATGGCCATCGCGTGCCGCGACAGCCGGGCGTCCGACCCCGGGGCGACGAACTGGACGTGGTGGCAGCCCCGGATGCCCGGGTCGAGCGGGTGGACGGGCTCGTCCGCCTCGTTGATCGCCGCCGAGACGGCCAGCCCCGCCTCGAGGATCCGCTGGCCCTGCGCGCGGTCGAACGGCAGCCCGACCGACTCGATCGGCAGGATGGCGTAGAAGTTGCCCCCGTAGGCCAGGTCGTAGGTCACCTCGCCGAAGCCCGGCACCTTGACCGTGCGGTCCAGGCCGACGCTGAAGGAGGGCACGTTCTGGATCGTCACCGCGCTGGCCACGCCGTCCCGCACGGCCACCGACGCGACGACCGGCCCCGCCGGGGTGTCCAGCCGCACGGTGGTGACGGGCTCGGTGACCTCCACCATCCCGGTCTCGACCAGCACGGTCGCCACCCCGATGGTGCCGTGGCCGCACATCGGCAGGCAGCCGGACACCTCGATGAACAGCACGCCGTAGTCGGCGTCCGGCCGCGTCGGCGGCTGCAGGATCGCCCCGCTCATCGCCGAGTGGCCGTGCGGCTCGTACATCAGCAGCTTGCGCACGTGGTCGAGGTTGGCCATGAAGTACTCCCGGCGCTCGGCCATGCTCGCGCCGGGGATGACCCCGACGCCGCCGGTCACCACGCGGGTGGGCATCCCCTCGGTGTGCGAGTCGACCACATGGAAGATCTTCCGGGTGCGCACCACGACCTCACCTCATCCCTTCGGCCAGCGCCTTCTCGGTGGCCGCGCGCACGATGGCCTCGTGCTCGGGCGACAACGGCACGCGCGGCTGCCGGCACGGGCCGCCGTACCGGCCGGCCAGGTCCATCGACAGCTTGATGGCCTGGACGAACTCGACCTTGGCGTCCCAGCGCAGCAGCGGGTGAAGCGTACGGTACAACGGCAGGGCGGCGGCCGGGTCCCCCGCGCGGGCCGCGCGGAACAGCTCGGCGCAGGAGGCGGGCAGCGCGTTCGGGTACCCGGCGACCCAGCCCACCGCGCCGGCGAGCGCCAGCTCCAGCACCACGTCGTCCGACCCGATCAGCAGGTCGAGGCCGGGGGCGGCCTCCGCGATCTCGTAGGCCCGCCGCACGTCGCCGGTGAACTCCTTCACCCCGACGATCAGCCCCTCGCCGTACAGCTTCGCCAGCAGCGCGGGGACCAGGTCCACCTTGGTGTCGTAGGGGTTGTTGTAGGCCACCACGGGCAGCCCGGCCTTGGCCACCTCGCGGTAGTGCGCGAGCACCGCGCGCTCGTCGGCGCGGTAGGCGTTCGGCGGCAGCAGCATCACCACCCGGCAGCCCGCGTCCCTGGCCTGCTCGGCCCAGCGGCGGGCCTCGGCGGCGCCGTAGGCGGCGACGCCGGGCATCACGCGGTCGGCGCCGACGGCCGCGACGGCGGTCTCGACCACGCGGGCGCGCTCCTCGGGGGTCAGCGTCTGGTACTCCCCGAGCGAGCCGTTGGGCACCACCCCGTCGCAGCCCTGCTCGACCAGCCACCGGCAGTGCCGGGCGTAGCCCTCCTCGTCGACGCTCAGGTCCGCGCGCAGCGGCAGCGCCGTCGCGACCATCACTCCCTGCCAGGGCTTCTCACGGGTCGTCATCGGGGGTCCTCTCCTGCCGCGAAATCCGGTCGTCCCGCAGGCTCAGGTGGCCCTGCGAAGTCTGGTGGGCCCGGCTCGCCCGCGAGGTCGCCGAGCCGTACGGGCTGGGCGATCGGCCGGCGCGGCGGGGCCGGGTCCTCGCCCGCCAGCCGCGCCACCGCGTACCCGCACATGCGCCCCTGGCACCAGCCCATGCCCGGCCGGGCGAGCAGCTTCAGCGAGCGGGCGTCGGTGGCGCCGAGCGCCCGCGCCTCCTTGATCCGCGCGTACGGCACCTCCTCGCACCGGCAGATCAGCGTGTCGTCCAGCAGCCAGCCCTGCCAGCCGTCGCGGACGGGGTAGGCGCGCGTCATCGCGGCGGCGAAGGCCGTCAGCGCGGCCCGCCGCCGGGCGCTCCCAGGCGCCCGGCCGGCGTCGCGGCCGAGGTCGGCGGCCAATGCGCGGCCCGCGATCCCGCCCTCGACCTCGGCCAGCTCGGCGCCGCCGACGCCGGTCGGCTCGCCGGCCGCGTACACGCCCGGCACGCTGGTGCGCATCCCCTCGTCCACGACGACGGCCGGGCCGTCCCCGCCGCCGCGGGTGGCGCAGCCGAGCTGGGTGGCGAGCTCGATCTGCGGGACGAAGCCGTAGCCGACGGCCAGGGCGTCGCACTCGATCGTCCGGCGCGCCCCCGGCGTCCAGTCGCGGCCGAGCCGCGCCACGGTGACGTGGGTCAGCTCATCGCCGCCGTGCGCGGCGACCACGGCGTGCCGGCCGAGGTAGGGCACGCGGTGCGCGGCCAGGCGGCGGGCGTACCCTGCGGCCTCCACCAGCTTGCCGGGGTGGGCGAGCACGGCGGGCGCGAGGCCGAACCTGCCGTTGGCCTCGAAGACCCCGGCGACCCGGGCCCCGGCGGCGGCGAGCCCCGCGGCGACGGGCAGCAGGAACGGCCCGGTGCCCGCGACGACCACCGTGCGCCCGGCCACCACCAGGTCGCCCTTGAGCAGCGCCTGCGCGCCGCCCGCGGTGAACACCCCGGGAAGGTCCCAGCCGGGGAACGGCAGCGGCCGGTCGTGCGCGCCGGTCGCGATCAGCAGCCGCCGGGCCAGGACGGTCTCGCGCCGCTCGTCCCGCTCGCCCGCCAGGCAGTGCACGGCCACCAGGTCGTCCTCGCCGGGGCCGGTGACCTTCTCGACGGCCCAGACCCGGCGGCCGAGCCGGACCTCGGCGCCGCTCGCGTCCAGGGCGGCGGCCATCCGGGTGAACCGCCGGAAACCGTGGTGGAGCGCCCCGGGGCGGCGGGCGTGGAACCCCTCGGGGGCGTGCCGGTAGTACTGGCCGCCGAGCCGGGCGCCGGAGTCGACCAGCACGACGGCGAGCCCGGCGCGGGCGGCTTCGACGGCGGCCGCCATGCCCGCGGGCCCGGCGCCGACGACGGCGAGATCGGCCGGCGGGCCGTCGTGGTGTCTCATCCGGTCGTGACCTCGTCTCCGGGGCGGGCCTCGGTCCGGCAGGCGCGCAGGGACGCCTCACCGTTGACGGTGACCAGGCAGTCGAAGCAGACCCCGATGCCGCAGAACAGGCCACGGGGGCGGCCCGCGCGGGTCGTGCGCCAGGACCTGATCCCGTTGGCGTACAGCACCGCGCCGATCGTCTGGCCGGGGACGGCGGTGACCGGCCGCCCGTCCACTCTGATCGGGAAGCCCGGCTCGGGGCGGGCGCTCACCAGGTGCCCGGCGTGCGGCGGCCCCGGCTCGCCCGGATGTCCGGGGCGCGGCGTCCCTGGCTCGCCCTGGTGTCCGGGGTGCGGTGGCCCTTCGCCCGGGTGTCCGGGTGCCGGCGGCCCTGGCTCGCCCGGGTGGCCGGCGGTCATGCGGCGAACCTCTCCGGGCGGAAGGGCGTGGCGTCGAACGCGGGGGCGGCGCCGGTGAGCAGCCCGGCGATCAGGTGGCCGGTGGCCGGGGCCAGGCCGATGCCGGCGCCCTCGTGGCCGCAGGCGTGGTAGAGGCCTGGCGCCCGGGGGTCGGCGCCGATCACCGGCAGGTGGTCGGGGCAGTAGGGCCGGAAGCCGCAGTAGGCGCGGATCACCCGGCGGGCGGCGAGCACGGGGAACAGGGCGACGGCCTGGCGGGCCAGCGTCTCCAGCACCGGGATCGAGGTGGTCCGGTCGTGGCCCACCCGCTCGCGGCTCGCGCCGATGAGGATCGGCCCGGCGGGCGTCCCCTCGACCACGGCGCTGGCCGACAGGCCGGCCGAGTCGCTGGCGACGTCGGTGACGTAGGCGGCGGTGTACACCTTGTGCCGGACGAGCGGCACACCGAGGCGCCCGGCGGCGGGCTCGGTGACCAGGACGAAGCCCCGGCGCGGCAGGATCGGCAGGTCCAGGCCGGCGAGGGCGGCCACCTCGCCGCCCCAGGTGCCGGCCGCGTTGACCACGGCCCCCGCGGCGATGTCGCCGTGATCGGTCCGGACCCCGGTGACCCGGTCGCCGTCGCGCAGCAGGCCGGTGACGGTCACCCCGGTGCGCACGACGGCGCCGGGGGCGTGCTGGAGCAGGCGCGCGGCGGCGAGCATCGGCTGGACCTGGGCGTCCTGCGGGTAGAAGGCGCCGCCCGCCAGGCCGTGCGCCAGGTGCGGTTCGTAGCCGTGCAGCTCGCCGGCGGCGACCGGGGTGTGCCGCACCCCGTGGAGCTCCTGCTTCCCGGCCAGGGCGGTGAGCGCGTCGAGGATCTCGGGGGTCTCGGCGACCACCAGGCCGCCCTTGGCCTCGAACTCGAAGCCGCCGAGATCGGCGAGCTCGCGCCAGAGGCGGTTGGACAGCAGGGACAGTTCCAGCTCGGGGCCGGGCTCCTTGTCGGAGACCAGGATGTTGCCCTCGCCCGCCCCGGTCGTGCCCGACGCGACCGCTCCCCGGTCGACCACGGTGACCGACAGGCCGGCCCGCGCGGCGTAGTAGGCGCAGGCGGCGCCGACGACGCCCGCGCCGACCACCACGACGTCGGCCATCCCCACCCCCACGCCCGCTCTCCCGGTCGCCAGTAATATGTCACATACCCGCAGAACCAATCAATCCTGCTTTTTGCGTTTTAGCGTGATATACCCCGGTGGGTGCGGTGCCGGCCGCCGAGCGGAGGGTTCGGGACGGGGGCGGCGGCCCGGCCGCCTACGATGTGTGCCGTGACCGCAGACCAGCCTCAGAGCCGCGCCGGGGAAACGCGGCCGCCCACCCTCGCCGACCGGCTCCGCGACCGCGCGCTCGTCCTGTTCCATTCCGCGTGGTCCCCCACCCCGGGCAGCGTCAGGCGGTGGGCGCTGGCGGGCGTGGTCGTCAACGCCGGCATCACCGTCACCGGCGCGGCCGTGCGGCTCACCGGCTCCGGCCTCGGCTGCCCCACCTGGCCGCGCTGCACCCCCGGCAGCTTCGTCCCCGCCCCGCACGACGCGCACTCGGCGGCGAACATGGCGATCGAGTTCGGCAACCGCCTGCTGAGCTTCCTCGTCCTGGCCGTCGCGGTGGCGATCGTGGTGGCCGTGCTCCGCGTCACGCCCCGGCGGGCCGTGCTGGTGCGCCTGGCCTGGATCCAGCCGATCGGCGTCGGGGTGCAGGCCCTGTGGGGCGGGGTGGTCGTGCGCAGCGTGCTCAACCCGGTCACGGTCAGCGTCCACTTCCTGCTGTCCATCGGCATGATCGTCGCGGCGTTCGCCCTCTACGCCCGCTCGGGGGAGGGCGACGCGCCGCCCCGGCGGCTGGTCCACCGCGACATCCGCACGCTCGGGTTCGTCCTGGTCGCCGCCGTGCTGGTGCTGCTGGTGGCCGGCGTCGTGACCACCGGCACCGGGCCCCACTCCGGCGACGAGGCCGCCTCGCGGTTCGGCTTCGACATCGAGACGGTCGTCCGCCTGCACACCGACGCCGTGTGGATCGTGCTCGGCCTGACGTTCGCGCTGCTGTTCGCCCTGCACGTCACCGACTCCCCGGGCCGGGCGCGGCGCGGCGCGCTGATCCTGCTCGGCGTGGAGCTGGCGCAGGGCGTGATCGGCTACGTGCAGTACTTCCTGGCGGTGCCAGCGGTGCTGGTCGGCCTGCACGTGTTCGGGGCGGTCCTGGTGTGGATCGCGACGCTGCGGGTGGTCTACCTCATGCGGTCGCGCGGCCCGGCGGGGGCCTCCCCCACCGGGCAGGACGAACTGGACGTGGTCGGCGTCTGACCGGTGATGGCCCGCCTCCGCGCCCCCCGGCGATCGTCACCGTCGTGGTCCCGCCTTCCCGCGCGGCTCCGCCCGCCGTGGTCCCGCCTTCTCGCCCGGCTCCGCATGTCGTGGTCTCGGCTGCGCGCCTCCAGGACCGGGCTGCGGCGCGCGTACCTCGGGGCCGTCGCGCTCAGCGTGCTGGCCCTGGCGCCGATGACCTGGGCCTGGCTGTCGGCGGCCGGCCACCGGCTCACGGCGGGCACCGGGCCCGGGTGGACGCGGGAGGTCCCCTCGGCCCCGGTGGGCCTGGTGCTGGGGGCGGGGCTGATCAACGGCGTCCCCACCCCGATGCTGGCCACCCGCCTGGACATCGCCGCCCGGCTCTACCGGGACGGCAGGGTGCGGGCGCTCCTGCTGTCCGGCGACAACGGCCGCGCGGGGTACGACGAGCCGTCGGTCATGCGCGACTACCTGCTCGCCCGGGGGCTGCCGCCGGACCGGCTGGTGCTCGACTACGCCGGGTTCGACACCTGGGACTCCTGCGTGCGCGCCCGTGACGTCTTCGGGGTCCGGCGCCTCACCGTCGTCACGCAGGACTTCCACCTGCCCCGCGCCGTCGCGCTGTGCCGCGCGGCCGGCATCGACGCCTTCGGGGTCGGCGACGACTCCTCCGGCCGGTGGCCCACGGAGACCTACGCGTACGCGGTCCGGGAGTTCGGCGCGACGGCCAAGGCGCTCCTGGACTCCGTCGTGCTCAGGTCCCCGCCGGTGTTCCCCGGGCCACGGGAGACCTCGCTGGACCGGTTCCTCACCCCCGGGCCGTGAGCCGGCCGGCGGCGGCGCGAAAGTTTCAGCCGCCGCACACCGGCCCGGCCCCGGGAACTGCGCCTTCGCCCCGGCGGCCGGGGGCGCGGCGGGCGCCCGCTTCGGATCACGCGCGCGGCGGGATAAGGTCCGTTCCGCGCATGGGAGCGCTCCCAATCACGTCCCGTCCAGCGAGGTGGAGGTGACGCCTCTCGGAGACCCCGCCACGACACCGCGTATCACCGGCCCGGACGCGCGGGCCGGGGAGCGGAAGTGCCTCCGCTCCCCGGCCGGCGTCCGGGCCGTTCGCGCGCCCGGTCCCGCCGCCGGGCCGCTAGCCGCAGCCCACCCCCGTGAAGGTGGGCGCCGTGGCGCCGGTCATGCTGCCGAGGAATCCCGCGGTCGCGGTCGCGCCCGGCGCGAGCTGGGCGTTCCACGCGGCGGCGTGGATCATTCCGGTGGTGCCGCTCTGCATGGAGGTGCCGTTCCACGCCTGGGTGATCGTGACGCCGGTCGGCATCGTCCACTGGATGTACCAGTTGTTGATGGGCGCGTCACCGGTGTTCTTGATGGTCGCCGAGGCCTGGAACCCGCCCGACCACGAATTCGACAGCGTCACCTCCGCCGTGCAGAAGGTGGGCGGGGGGATCGTGGGGGTCACGGTCGGCGTGGGCGTCGGCGTGGACGGAGGAGGCGTCCCGGTGCCACTGAAGATCACGTCGGAGCAGCCGTAGAAGGTCTCCTGGCTGTCGGAGCGGTACCACACCGAGTAGATGACGTGCCGGCCCGACTTGTTGGGCAGCGTCCCTGAGAACCGGTAGGCGCCGTTGCTGACCGCGGGCTCGGGGTCGGCGGTCAAGAAGGGCTGCTCCTCCATGTCGTCCCAGGTCAGCGGCTTGGTCGGGTTGTAGCCGTCCTTGGTGACGTACAGCTTGAACCCTCCGGGATGCGGGACCCAGGCCCCGTAGACGAAGTTGAACGCGGCCCCCGCCTGGAGCACGCTCGCCGGCCAGTCGGCCCTGGCGGCGTCGTAGGCCGCGTACTTCGCGAAGCCGCCGCTGCACAGCTTGCCGTCCGGGATGAACCCGCGCGTACGGCCGGCGCCGTCCGAGCGCAGCACCCCGTACCAGTCGTAGAGCGGCTGGGTGCCGCCGGCCGCGACGGCCTGCGCGCACGCGGGGTTGGTCGGCCTGATCTCCCCCGACGAGGTGAGGCCGTCGGTGTAACAGGCGTAGGTCCTGCTGGCGGGCGCCTGCAGGGCTCCGTGGGCGAGGGCCGCGTGTTGCAACGCGAGCGTCGTCAGCCCAGCGGCGATGACCGCGAGCGCGGTGATGATCGCCACTTTTGCCGTGGTTCTCACAGTGCTTCCTCTTCAGGTCGCGGACGCCGTCAGGGGACGGCGGTCGGTGCGATCGTGAGGGCGCCGCGTCCTTGCCGGAGATCGGCGTCGCGGGACGGCGCGGCGCGCCGGGGCGCGCTCGCAGGCCTCCTGGTCGGCCGTCCGGAAAGGTCCTCGGAAAACGGCCACCGACATCCGCGTACCGCGATTGAAACACGGCCCCCGCCCACCGGCAAGGGCCGGTCCGGCGCTAGCGCTCGGGGCCCGGCTCGCCGGGGGGCGGGCCGTGCGGGGTGCCGCCGGGCGGCGGGGTGTACCGGCCCCACTCGCCCGAGGGCGGGGGCTGCGGCGGGTGCGAGGGCCAGGGGCCGTCCGGCGGGTAGGGATCGCGCGGGACCTCGTCGCGGGGCGGGTAGGGCGAGGAGGAGTGCCGGGTGTCGTGCCCGGGGGCGTACCCGGGCGGGGCCATGCCCTTGGCGATGGTGGCCTGGTGGCGCTCGGGGACGGGGAACGCCGCTTTGGCCGCGCTCATGCAGGCCAGCAGGGCCTCGCGCTGGGTCTCGAAGGTGTCCCTGTCGATGACGCCGCGCACCGCCCGTTCGTGCAGCAGCCCGAGCTCGGTGGCGGCGAGCTGGTAGTCGCGTATCGCGTGCAGGCCGGGCGGGCCGCCGTAGGCCTTGGCCCACTGGCGGGCCTGCCGCCGCCCCTGCAGCGAGGACAGCATGAAGACGTCGACGTCGGTGACCAGCCCGAGCCCGCCGTAGGGGGGCAGGTAGCGCTGGATCAGGCCCACGATGCGCTGGCGGTCCTTGACGATCACGCCGAGCTCTACGAAGAAAAGGATCATCAGCAGCAGGTAGGCCAGCGCCAGGCCCTGGAACCCGCCGTAGGAGGTGAAGCCGTTCCACACGCCGTGCAGGATGATCGCGCCGATCCAGCCGAGGAAGACCACGCCGCCGCGCACCGGGCCCCGGCCCTGCGCGGCGTACGCCACCGCGACGCCGATCATGGAGGTGAACAGCGGGTGGGCGAACGGCGACAGGATCCCGCGCAGCACGACCGTCACGGCGAGGCCCTGCACGCCGTGCTGGTCCTGCGCCATGATGTAGTAGCTGACGTTCTCGCTCATGGCGAAGCCGAGGCCGACCATGCTGGCGTAGATGATGCCGTCGGTCAGGCCGTCCAGCTCGTGGCGGCGCCAGCGCAGCAGCCCGAGGAGCACCAGCCCCTTCATGGTCTCCTCGACCACGGGCGCCACGAACGTCGCCACCAGGTTGCGCGCCCCGGCCGGGTCCTGGGTGGCGATGGTGACATATCTCAGGTTCAGGCTGTTCAGCACGCCCGCGACCAGCACGGCGACCCCGGCGCCCCACATGAACGCGAAGGCCAGGTCCTTGCGCGGCTCGGGTTCCATGCGGTCCAGGGCCAGCACCCCGGCGAGCAGCAGCGGCACGGGGGCCAGCGCGAGGGTCAGCGCGATGAAGAACTGGACGGGATCGCCGTTGAAGATGTCGAAGGAGAACGACACCAGAGCGCAGATCCCGGCGACGACGAGCCCGATGATCAGCCCGACGGAGGGGCGCTCCTTGAGCACCCAGCGGGGATCAAGGTTCGTCATGTTCGCGAGCGTAATCGACCGGGCACGACGTGTCCGCGCCGCCCCCACCGCACCCGTACGGCCCGCGTTCTGAGATCACCGCACCACCCCGCACCGACCGCCCACCCGGCCAGTCAGACGTTCCCCCGGAACGACCCTCCCACACCTCCGCGAGGGGGCCCAAACCACCCGGCCGCCTCCGGCGCGCACCCCCCTGTCTCCCGCGCCGCCTCCCCAGCGATTCTCGACTTCGGCCTGTTTTAGTGTCGACCATTGCTGGGAACGACGTCTGAGGTCCTCGTCCGCCGTCACGCCGGAGGGTCACGCGTGGCCTCCCCACCCTGGACGCGGCCGTGGTGAACCCCACCCCGGAGGCGTACGGCGGGGACCGCCGCACTGGTCAGCCGGGTGGCGAACGTGGAGAATGCGGCCGAGGCGTTCGCGAACTGCCCGACCGGCGTCCCGCCGAGGTGCTTCAGCTCGTCTTCGAGTTCACGAAGGGGGAGACGCGGTGAGGCTCGCCGTACAGGAACGGCTCCTGCCGGGGCGCACGCTCCAGGAGAGGTTCGGCTTCGCGGTCGAGGCCGGGTTCGACGCCGTCGAGCTGCGCGGCGAGGGGGACCTGCGGTTCGCCGGGCGGCGGGCGGAGCTGCGGCGGGCGCTCGCGGACGGCGTCGTCATGCCCGTGGTGGCCGCGGACCTGCCGCACCTCGTCGGCGACCCCGACCCTGGCGGGCGCGAGGAGGCGGTGCGGCAGCTCTGCTCACAGCTGGAGGTGATCGGCGAGCTGGGCGGCCTCGGCGTCACGACGCCGGTCTCCCGGAGCCGGCCACCTCGCCCTCCCGGGCACGACAGGGAGGCGCTGGCCCGCGCCCTCGGCACCCTCGGCGAGCACGCGGCGCGCCACGGCGTGCTGATCATGCTGGAGCCGCTGAACCGCTACGAGGACCACCTGGTCAACACCCTGGCGCAGGCGGTGGACCTGTGCTCCATGGACTCGGTCAGGGTCGCGGGGAACACCTTCCACATGAACATCGAGGAGGACGACCCCTGCCGATCGCTGGCGGAGGCCGCGCCCTGCCTCGCCCACATGCGGATCGGCGAGTCCAACCACCACCAGCCGGGCACCGGGCACCTCGACTGGGCCGCGCAGCTCGGCACCCTCTCCGCCATCGGCTACGAGGGCCACCTCGCCCTGGACTGCGACCTGCGCGGCGACCCCGAGGCCGTCCTGCCGCGGACCTCGGCCTTCGTGAGGAAGTTCCTGTGAGCGCGCGCGACCCCCTGCCGCCGGTCGGCCCCGAGGAGGCCCGGGCGATCACGCGGGACGCGGTGCGCGTCCTGGTGGCCAACTGGGAGGGCTGCCACACCGTCCCGTCCCGGCGGCTCTACCCGCACCAGTGGAGCTGGGACTCCGCCTTCATCACGATCGGCAACGCCCGCTGGGCGCCGCGCCGGGCCCGCTCGGAGCTGCTGGCGCTGTTCGGCGCGCAGTGGCGGGACGGCCGCGTGCCGCACATCGTGTTCAACCCGGACGTCCCGGACACCTCCTACTTCCCCGGTCCCGCCTTCTGGGACGTGCGCGCCCCCTGCGGGGCCGCCACCTCGGGCATCGTGCAGCCGCCCGTGCACGCGCTGGCCGCCTGGCGGGTGCACATGGCCGACCCCGACCCGGCCTTCCTGCGCAGGATCTACCCGCGCCTGGTCGCGCAGCAGGAGTTCCTGCGCGCCGCGCGGCGCTCGCCCGAGGGGCTGGTGTCGATCGTGCACCCATGGGAGTCGGGCATGGACAACAGCCCGGCCTGGGACCGCCCGCTGGCCGCGGTGGTCCCCGACCCGGTCGTGGTGGAGCGGCGCGACCTGACGCACGTCAGCGCCGACGAGCGGCCGACCGACAGCGACTACGAGCGCTACACGACGCTGGCCCGCGCCTACCGGGACTCCGGCTACCGCGCCAACGGGGCGTTCGCCGTCGCCGACCCGCTGTTCGTCACCGCCTACGGCTCGGCGGAGGCCGCGCTGGCGCGGATCGCGGCCGCCTGCGGGCTCGATCCCGCTCCGCACCACCGCGAGGCGGCCAGGGTGACGGCGGCGATGGTCGAGCACCTGTACGCCGACGGCCTGTTCCACGCCCGCGACACGCTCACCGGCCGCCTGATCCGGTCCGGCAGCGCGGCGGGCCTGACCCCGCTGATCCTGCCCGACCTGCCGCGCGAGATCGCGAACGCCCTGGTCGGCACGGCCGTCGAACGCTTCGGGATCGAGGGGGGCACCCTGCCGAGCTTCATGCCCGGCGCCCCCGAGTTCGACCCGGCACGCTACTGGCGCGGGCCGAGCTGGATCAACCTGACCTGGCTGGTCTGGCAGGGCCTGCGGCACCGCCGTCCCGACCTGGCCGACCTGCTGGCCCGGGGCATGGTGCGGGCCGTCGGGCACGCCGGCATGCGGGAGTACTTCGACCCGGTCACCCTGGAGGGCCACGGGTGCGCGGACTTCAGCTGGTCGGCCGCGCTGGTCCTGGACGTCCTCGCGCGCCACCGCCTGGCGGGCGTGACCGCGCCCGGCGGCCACATCGCCGAGTGGCCGGGGCGCCTGGCCGAGGCGCACGACGGTGCCCACGTGCTCGCCTAGCGACGGGCCCGGTGCCGGTCACGGGCCCGCGCCCCGTACTGTGAGGCGAGCGACCCGGCCCTGACGAAATCCGGGCCGGTGATCGAGGTAATTGTTACATCGCGGAAACACAACAGCACATCTGCTGGCCTGCGGTGACATTTCCCGCGCCCATAATGCCGATACGGGTCAGTGAGGGCACGAGGCCGCATATGCCTCTTGTATGGCTCGCCAACCATGATGTTCGGCCCGCTCTTACCGGGGCAGTTCGGCGGCCGTCATTACACGAGAATCGGGGCTGGCTGCATGAATGAGAAATCCGGTCGATCACCACAGGCGCGTTCCCTCGTGGGGGGCGGGTTCGGTCCTCGCATGAGCACCGCCGCCGACTGGCCACTCGACGCGCTCGTGCGGGCCAAGGGCACCACCACGGTGAGCGTCGTACTGCCCGCGCGTGACGAGGAGGCGACGGTCGGTCACATCGTCTCGGTCATCCGCGAGGAGCTCGCCGAGGCCGTCCCGCTCGTGGACGAGATCCTGGTCGTCGACTCCCGGTCCACCGACGCGACCGCCGCCCGCGCCGCCGAGGCGGGGGCGCGGGTGGTCCACCAGGACGACGTGCTGCCCGGCCTGCCGGCGCTGTCGGGCAAGGGCGAGGCGCTGTGGAAGGGCCTGGCGGCCTCGACCGGCGACATCGTGGTGTTCGCCGACTCCGACCTGCGCAACTTCGGGGCGCACTTCATCTCCGGGCTGCTCGGCCCGCTGCTCACCCGGCCCGACGTCCACTTCGTGAAGGGCGCCTACGAGCGCCCGCTGACCGGCCCCGACGGCGTCGTCCAGCGCGGGGCGGGTGGCAGGGTCACCGAGCTGGTGGCCCGGCCGCTGCTCAACCTGTACTGGCCCGAGCTCGCCGGCTTCGTGCAGCCGCTCGGCGGGGAGTACGCCGCCCGGCGCTCGGTGCTGGAGCAGGTGCCCTTCGTCACCGAGTACGGGGTGGAGTTCGGCCTCCTGGTCGACCTGCTGGAACGCGTCGGGCTCGGCGCCATGGCCCAGGTGGACCTCGGCTGCCGCGAGCACAGCCACCAGTCGACGGCGGCGCTCGGCCGGATGGCCGGGCAGATCATGCTGACCGCCTGGTCGCGGCTCGAACGGCAGGGCCGGATCGTCGCCTCGGAGCCGCCCGCGACCGGGCTGCTCCAGTTCGACGCCGACGGCAACGCCACGCTCAGCGACGTCGGGGTGGCCGAGCGCCCGCCCCTCGCCTCGGTGACCCCCCGCGCGGGGGGCCCGCTCTCCTCGGCCGACCCGGTCGTCTCGCTGCGTTCGGTCCCCTCGTCGCCGGGCGTCGCGTCCCCGATGACCTCCGCCGACGCGGTGAACTCCGCCGACGCGATGCGGGAGGACGTCGCCTGAGGGCCGTACCGCTCTGAGGGCCGTACCCGCCGCTCCTCCGCCGGGTATGGTGCTACCTGTCGGTTTTTGGGGCCACGTGGCACACCCGGCCGGCGGAGGAGAACAGATGAGCGGCGATGGACTGAACGGCACCCCGTTGACCGGCGACTTCGCCAACGGCGGGGTGTCGTTCTGGTACCGGCAGATCGGCGAGCCCGACCGCCGCGCCGCCCTTCCGGGGCCGCGCGAGTACGACGTGGCGATCGTGGGCGGCGGGTACACCGGCCTGTGGACCGCGTACTACCTGAAGAAGGCCGACCCCGGCCTGCGGATCGCGATCCTGGAGCGGGAGTTCGCCGGGTTCGGCGCCTCGGGGCGCAACGGCGGCTGGCTGTCGGCCGAGTTCGCCGGGTCGCGGGAGCGGCACGCCGCCGCTCGCGGGCGCCAGGCGATGATCGACCTCCAGCACGCCATGTTCTCCGCCGTGGACGAGGTGATCGAGGTCGCCCGCGCCGAGGGCGTCGACGCCGACGTGCGCAAGGGCGGCCTGGTCCACGTCGCGACCAACCCCGCGCAGGACCGCCGGCTGCGCGCCGAGCTCGAGGACCTGCGGACGTGGGGCTTCGCCGAACACGACATGCGGCTTCTCAGCAGGTCGGAGCGCGAGGACCGCATCCGCGTCGCCGGGGCGATCTCGGCCACCTACAGCCCGCACTGCGCCCGCATCCAGCCGGCCAAGCTGGCGGTCGGCCTGGCCCGCGCCGTGGCCGCGCTCGGCGTCGACGTCTTCGAGGGCACCACGGTCACCGAGATCCGTCCCCGCGAGGCCGGCGGCAAGGGCGGGGCGGCGGCCGTCACCGACCGGGGCACCGTCTCCGCCGAATACGTCATCCGGGCCACCGAGGGCTTCACCGCGAGCATCAAGGGACAGCACCGGCAGTGGCTGCCGATGAACAGCTCGATGATCGTCACCGAGCCGCTGCCCGCCCAGGTGTGGGACGAGATCGGCTGGCGGGAGCGGGAACTGCTCGGCGACGAGGCGCACGCGTACTGCTACGTCCAGCGGACCGCCGACGACCGCATCGCGATCGGCGGGCGCGGGGTGCCGTACCGGTTCGGCTCGCGCACCGACGAGCGCGGCGCCACCCAGCCGAGGACCGTCGCCGCGCTGCGGCAGATCATGGTCACGCTGTTCCCCGCCACCGCCGGGGCGAGGATCCAGCACTCGTGGTGCGGGGTGCTCGGCGTGCCCCGCGACTGGTGCTCCACCGTCCACCTGGACCACACGACCGGGCTCGGCTGGGCGGGAGGGTACGTCGGCAGCGGCGTCACCACCACCAACCTGGCCGGGCGCACGCTCCGCGACCTGGTACTGCGGCGGGAGACCGAGCTGACCGCGCTGCCGTGGGTGGGACGGCGGGTGCGCCAATGGGAGCCTGAGCCGCTGCGCTGGCTCGGCGTGCAGGCGATCTACACGCTGTTCCGCGCCGCCGACCGCCACGAGGGGGCGCGGTCGGCCCGCACCTCCGCCTACGCCCGCCTCGCCAACCTCATCTCCGGCCGCTGACCGCCTTCCCGGCTCCTGAGACCGGCCCGCTCGGCGATCTCACCTCCGCGCCGCCTGACCCTCGTACGGCTGGGTGAGGCCGTCCGCGGCGGTCAGCGCAGGAGGGCGAGGATCTCGCGCTGGTAGGGGGTGAGCGGCGGCCGGGTGGCGGCGCCCGCGCGGCGGACGGCCGCCTCGGCGGCGGCCCGGTCGTCCAGCAGCCACAGGGCGCGGGCGGCGAAGTGGAGGGCGGGGCCGTGCTCCCCGGCCCCCGCGAGGACCGCCCCAGCCTCGGCGGCGGCCTCCTCCGGCCGCCCCAGGGCCGCGAGCGCGAGCGCGCGGGCGGCGAGCGCCGCCGGATCGGCGTGCCGGCGCACCTGGTCCAGATCACGCAGCGCGCCGGTCGCGTCGCCGAGGTCGGCCAGGATCTGGCCGCGCGCCATGACCGCCCCGGGGTCGCTCCCGTCGACGGCCAGCACCCCGCTGAGGATGGACAGCGCCGCCCCCGGGCTGCCCTCGGCCCACACCGCGCGGGCCAGCTCGGTCTGCACGGTCAGGTCGCCTGGCACCCGCTGAACGGCGGCGCGCAGCTCGCCGATCGCCTCCGCGCCGTGCCCCTGGTGCAGCAGGAGCCGGCCCACGGCGGCCAGCAGGCGGCCCACGGCCGCCGGGTCGCGCAGCATCTCGTACAGGCGGGCGGCCAGGCGGTAGTGGCGCTCGGCGGTGTCCCACTGGCCGAGCTCGTGGGCGATGTTGCCGAGGAACGACTCGATCTCGGCGCGCACCCGGGGCTCGTCGTCGCCGCACGCCCTCTTGGCCTTGTCCGCCAGCCGCTCGGCCAGGGCGAACCGTCCGTCGGCGAGCGCCTGCTCGGCGCCGCGCAGGTAGGCGGTGGCCGTGAGGGGCGCGGCCTCGGCGGGCGCGGGACCGGCCCCGGCGGGGCCTTCGGTCCGCGTGACGGGCGGGATCAGCCGGTCGTGCTGCAGCTCGCACCAGCGCGACCCCGAGCGCATCTCGGTCTTCAGCACGTGCCGGTCGACCAGGGCGCGGACCACGTCGTTGGACATGCCCGCCGTCCGCGTCTGCCCCTGGTAGGCGGTGCCGCGCGTGCCGAGCTCGGTCACGAACGTGGCGCGCACCCACGCGCGCAGGTCCCCGGCGGGGACGTCGTGGTCGGCGGCGACCTCGGTGATCGCCTGGTCGTAGAACCCGGCCAGCGACCGGTCCACGTCGGCGTGCCGCTCGACGTACTCGCGGGTGATGACCGCCATGTCCTCGGGCAGGGACTTCCACAGCGTGGAGCAGACCACCTGGAGCTGGACCGGCTCGACGGCGTCCACGACCACCGTGCTCGTCTCGCCCGCGCCGCGCAGCGTGATGGTGCGCAGGTCCTCGACCAGCTTCTCGGCGGCCCCGGTGGCGAACGAGCGGCCGGTGCCGGCGAGCGGGCCGCGGATGGCCTCGAGCGCCGTCTCCTGGTCGAACGAGGTGAGCCCCACCATGGCGGCGGCGTCCCGGCCGAGGTCGCGCTCGTGGGGCAGGATCCCGGCGAGGAAGTCCTCGCGTATCGAGATCAGCAGCCGCAGCTCGGGGTCCTCGTCCAGGGCGTTCACCAGTTCCCTGATGAACGGCTCGCGGTGGCCCTGGCGGCTCGGGAAGTCGAAGAAGAGCTCCTCGGCCTGGTCGATGGCCACCAGGCGGGGCATCGGGTCCCCGTACCGGTCCACCCGGCCGCCGCGCCGCCGCAGGAACTCGCCGACCGTCAGCCCCGACAGCCGTGTCGGCGCGACCTCGGGGGCCCAGGACGACAACAGGGCGAAGGTGAACGGGTTGCGCTCGGGCAGCGCGGCCAGCGGGAAGGCCGACCCGTGGGACAGGCGCCCCACCGGCAGCGCCTCCACGCGGGCGGGGTCCAGCAGCGGGAGGACGCCGGCCTGCAGGACGGAGGTCTTGCCGACCCCCGAGGGGCCGTACAGGACGGTGAGCCGGTTCGCCTGCCACAGCACGGAGATCTCGTAAGCGTCGCGTACCCGGCCGAAGAAACGTTCCCGGTCGTCCCCGGTGTAGGAGCGCAGCCCGACGTACGGCTCGGGGCCGGCGTCGCTGGGCGCGAGCGCGGAGGAGATCACGGCGCCGTGCCCATCCGCCGGCCGAGCTCGCCGCAGAACTCCTGCGCGGAGCCCCAGAAGATGGAGATGTCCCAGCCGTCGAAGTACCGGCCGAGATACATCTTGGCGCGCTCGGTGGCGCCGGTCTTCATGTGGTCGCCCGGAGGCGGTAACTGGACGCTGACATGGCGTCGGCGGCGAATGGCCGGGTATCGACTGATGAGTCCATGGAATAACACCCGAAACGTCCAGTCCTGAAGGCTATAGCCTATGAACAAAAGCGGTCGATTCGCCAGTGCGTCGAGAATGGCGGGCGGCATGATCTGCCGGTTGTTGCGCGTGCGCGCCGCCGTCATGTGCACCAGGAATTCGAGGTAGTCGTCCTCGGTCAGGACGAGTGAGTCCGGACGCTCCACGCTCCCGTGAAGATGATAGACCACCGGCCGCGCCACCTCGGGACGCAGCCCCGCGCCACGCTCGAAGAGTTTCCTGTCATAGGGCAGCCCGTCGTGCCAGGGACAGATGGCCGGATGGGGGGTCTTGTTCCGGGCGCGTAAACCCTCGACGAGAAAGTCGTCGTAATTAGTGGTGAGAAAAACGGGTATGGGAAATCGGGCGAGGAACGAATGTATTTCGCCGTCCCGGGTGAAGTCCGGGCGCCCGGCGGCGAGCAGGTGGTCGCAGACCTCCCGCTTCAGGGTCACGGCGTCCTTGATGTCGGCCGCCGCGTACTGCATCACCCGGGCGAGGTTGTCGCCGTCGATGAACGGATAGTCGTACTTGGCGGCCCAGGCGCGGCTGAGCTCGCCCCCGGTGGGAAGCGTGCCGTGGCAGGCGCCGGCGCCGAGGAACGGCGTGCACTCCCCCGTCTCCAGCTGCCGGGTCAGCCTTCTCCAGTCGGACTCGTCCACCGATGGCACCACCTCGCACGACCGATCGGCCCGTGACGGACCATGACGTCGCACGACTCTATTGTGGCGGTCAAGCCCGTTCCGCGCGCAGGTGCGGGCCGTGTCCGGCGAGGGCGGCGGTGACCTCGTCCAGGGATGCGCCATGACCACCTACTTCGGGTGACGATCGCTCGGCTCGGTGCCGCGGTCGATGCTCTGACTGAATCCGGCGAACGGCTCCAGATCCCCCTCGCCGACCTCGACCAGGCGGCGCAGGGCCCTCGCGAGGGCCGACTGGTCGGCGTCGTCGAGGTCGGCGAGCGACAGGCCGCTCACGTCCAGGAGGCCATCGGATTCGGTCGGTTCGCCACTCATGAGGCTCCTTGCCCATCAAACACGACATACAGCCTAAACAGCTATTACTACTCACAATTCCCTGGATACGACTACCTGGAACCTGTGGGCCGGAGCGTCCGGCCGTGATCTCATGATCTCATCGCGCATTCGCAGTATCAATCGCCAGTTTCCGGCCATCCGTAATACCATGCGATGCTCATCACGTACGACGGTGGCGGGCCACCGGGACAGGCAAGGGGAGTCGCGTTGCCTGCTCCGGCGAAAAAGCCTTTAGGATGCGTGAATAGCGAGCTGGAACGAGCACGAGAACGTGGAGGCGGCGACGTGACGGTGGATTCGGCGCGGAAGCCGGGCCGCGCCTCTGAGGCACCCGAGGTCTGGGGCAAGGTCCCCTTCCGCAACGTCAACTTCACCGGCCGCGAGGAGCTGCTCACGCGGCTGCGCGCCGACATCTCCACCGGCAGCTCCTCCGACGTCACCGCCGTCGTCCCGCACGCGCTGCACGGCTTCGGCGGCGTCGGCAAGACGCAGGTCGCCGTGGAGTACGCCTACCGTTACCGCTCCGACTACGACGTCGTCTGGTGGATCCCCGCCGACCAGCCCGTCCTGGTGAAGTCCTCGCTGGCCGGCCTCGCGCCCTACCTCGGCCTGCCGGTCGCGGTCGGCACCGGCATCGAGGACGCCGCGGCGGCGGTCCTGGACGCGCTGCGCCGGGGCGAGCCGTACTCCCGCTGGCTGCTGATCTTCGACAACGCCGACCAGCCCGAGGACATCAGCGACGTCATCCCGCACGGCCCGGGCCACGTCCTGGTCACCTCGCGCAACCACCGCTGGCAGGGCGTCGTGCGCACGGTCGCCGTCGACGTCTTCAGCCGCAACGAGAGCACCGAGTTCCTCGGCAAGCGGGTCTCCAGGTCCATCGACGCCGGCGAGGCCGACCGGCTCGCCGAGCAGCTCGGCGACCTGCCCCTGGCCCTGGAACAGGCCGGCGCCCTGCAGGCCGAGACCGGCATCTCCGTCGAGGAGTACCTGCGGCTGCTCGCCGAGCAGACCCGCCTGCTGCTCGCCGAGAGCAAGCCCTCGGAGTACCCGCTGTCGATGACGGCGGCCTGGGGCCTTTCGGTGTCCCAGCTCCGCGCCCGGCTGCCCGAGGCGGTCACCGTCCTGCGCTGCTGCGCCTTCTTCGGCCCCGAGCCGATCCCGCGCGACGTCTTCCGGCGCGCGGCCGGCCAGGCCACCGACGCCCGGCTCGGCGGCATCCTGTCCAACCCCATCCTGGTCAGCAGGGCGATCAGGGAGCTCGGCCGGTTCGCCCTGGCCCACATCGACTCCGGCAGCCGCACCATCCAGGTCCACCGCCTGGTGCAGGCGCTGCTGCGCGAGGAGCTCGACGATGAGGAGCAGAGCCGCTACCGGCACGAGGTCCACCTCCTGCTGGCCGGCGCGGCGCCGATCGACCCCGACGACCCCGCCAAGTGGGCGCGGTTCAACGACCTGATCGCGCACATCCGGCCGTCGCTGATGGCCGACTGCACCAACCCCGCGGTCCGCAAGACCGCCCGCGACCTGGTCCACTACCTGTACCGCTCGGGCAACTACGAGTCGGCCAAGTCGTTCGCCGAGGGCTTCCTCGCGACCTGGACCAAGGAGTCCGGGCCGAGCTCCCCCGACGTGCTGATCGCCCGGCGCTATCTCGGCAGCATCGTCCGCGAGGTCGGCGAATACCGCGCCGCCTACGCCCTGGACAGCTCGACGCTGACGACGATGACCGAGGTGCTGGGGGCCGACGACCCGGAGACCCTGGTGCTGAGCAGCGGGTTCGCGGCCGACCTGCGCGCGGCGGGCGACTTCCGCGCCGCCAGGGAGCTGGACGAGGACCTGCGCCGGCGCCACGAGGAGGCGTTCGGCGCCCTCGCGCCCGCCACCCTGCAGATCATGAACAACCTGGCGCTCGACTACGGCCTGAACAGCGAGTACACCGAAGCCAGGGAACTGCACCAGCTCACCTTCCAGCAGCAGAGCGACGCGACCGAGGGCGTCAGCCAGGCGGACGTGCTCGGCTCCTGGAACGGCCTGGCCCGCGCGGTGCGCCTGTGCGGCGACTTCGCCGAGGCGCGCGACGTCGGCGAGGACGCCCTGGCGTACGGGGTGCAGGAACTCGGTCCCGACCACCCCTGGACGCTGCGCACCGCCAAGGACCTGTCCATCGCGCTGCGCAGGGCCGGGGCCTTCGAGGAGTCGCAGGAACAGGCCAGGAGCGTGTACTCCCGCCTGCAGCGCCTCATGGGCGACACCCACCCCGACACCGTGGCCGCCGCCAGCAACCTGTCCAACGTGCTCCGCCAGACCGGCGACCTGGACACCGCGCACGACATCGCCAAGGACGCGGTCGGCCGCTACCGCGAGATCTACGGCGACGACCACCCCTACACCCACGGCTGCGCCAGCAACCTGGCGGTGCTCCAGCGCCTGATGGGCGACCCCGGCACCGCCAAGGCCACCAACGAGGCCGCGCTCGCGGCCCTGGAGGCCCGGCTGGGCCGCGACCACCACTACTCCCTGTCCTGCGCGATCAACCTCGCCAGCGACCTGGCGGCGCTCGGCGCGCACGACGAGGCCCGGGCCCTCGGGGAGGACTCGCTGCTGAGGCTGCGCCCCCTGCTCGGCGCCGACTACCCGCTGACCATCACCTGCATGGCCAACCTCGTCCTCGACCTGCGGGTCCTGGGAGCCGACGAGGAGGCGGGCAGACTCACCGAGGAGACCCGCGTCGCCTACCTGCGGACCATCGGCATCGAACACCCCGACGCCAAGGCCAGCCTGATCGACCGCCGCCGCCTCGACTGCGACTTCGACCCACCCCCCATCTAACCCCCGCCGACACTCCCGACCTTTCGGCCCCGACCCATCCCAAAGGTCCTCGCCTCCGGCTCGGGCAGTGTTTCCCAAATTCCAAGGGCCTACCGTTCGGCAGGTGCAGGCGCATGAACCCGTACGTCGTCGCTCTCGACGTGGGGGCACCACCATGACCGCCCGCCCCTTCCTTCCGCCCTCCATTCCTTCCGCCCGCCACCTTGACGCGCTAGATCAGGCGCCGAAACGGCGGGGTGCGGTACGGCGAAACCGGCGCCCTATACGGCGACTGACCGGTGCCCTCCACCGAGTCCTCTCCGAGCCATCGATGACGCGCTCTCCCCGGAACAGGGGTAAGAAAAGGCACCGGCTTCAATTGGCCCACCCGTTGAACAGTGTCGTGGGAACCGAGTCCTTCCCACCCAGAACTCGCAACCCACCACCACCCACCCACGAGCACGGACCGACCCTCGTGACCTGAACACCACCACAGGCGCCCTGGCCGACGACTGGGTCGGCGGCCGCCAGATGTGCATCGACGTACCGCGACCACCGCGGCGCGTTCGGCCGCGTAGATCCACGACCGCAACGTCTCGGTATTGACGTTCAGATCAGCGGCGACATCCCTCACCGTCCGCTTCCCGCCAGAAGCGCGCCACAACGCCACGGCATCGATCTTGAACTCCGGACTGTACTTCGAGGGCCTTGCCACGTGAACGACCTTCCTGGATCAACGAGATCCATTCTCAGGCATGTCCACCTCTCGGAGGTGACCTCATCCGCAAGGCCGTCTGCGCCTGCGGGCAGTTCCCGAACGAGGCCACCATCAAGTGCATCTACATGGCGCTGATGGGCCTGGACCCGACGAGGAAGGGCCGCAAAAGGTGGACTATGCGCTGGAAGGCGCCCCTGAACGCGTTCCAGATCGCCTTCGAGGGCCGTCTTACCCCGAGCAACAGCTGACCACTCGACAACCAAGATCAGCCGTTAAATTGACTCACCCCTGGCCCACGCTCGGTGACCAACGAAAGTGAGTTGGAGTCAAAAGAGAGACAGAGCCGTTTACTGGACACGCCCGAATTTAAGATCAGTTGCGCGTTTATCAATTTGCACAAACGTGTCGATAAGGCCTTTCGGGAAGGTAAGCATTCCACTCAGCAGGCGTTAGGTCACGATCCGCGATCGTGCAGAGGGTTCGCCGCCACGACGCTGGGTCGGTGTCCCAAAGTGTGATTGCATTGTTTCGGCTAGTCGATGCTAGTATGCGTCCATTGGGGCTGTAGACGAGTGGTCCGCTTGCCAAGATAAGCTTGGCCATAGGGGCACGCTGGGCCACCGACCACAGGATGATTTCACCCGCAGCGGCTGACACAACGGTTTGACTGTCTGGACTGAAGGCGACGTCGCCAGGCTGGAAGGTGTGGCCAGCTAATGTGGCGATCCGGGCCCGTCGATCAAGACTCCACAATATGACCTCGCACCCGAAACATCCTGAGGGTGTCTGGGGCTGACCTGCAGGTTGCAGCGATGCGAGTGTATGACCATCCGGGCTTGACGTGACAGTTACGATGGAACCGCCGAGGGTGTCGACCGGGAACTCTGCGAGCTTCTTGGCATGTGGGACATCCCACACTACGATCGGTCCGCCGCTTTCACCTGCGGACAGCGTTTTCGAATCTGAACCGAATGCGATGCTGCTTATCCCCTCCGGCGCGGGTAGCGTCGCCATTTGAATGTCGCGACCAAGGTCCCACACCACCAGTTTGGTGCCGTCGCCGATGACCGTGGCCATCTCCCGGCCATCCCTGCTCAGAGCTACCGGTCGCGCTCCATACGGGCCACCCCCAACGCTGACGGCGGCAGGGGGGACGCCCAGCGCCGTGCGCCCGCCATGCGCCAAATCCCATACGGTGAAGTTCCCTTTGTGCACGACGAGAACACGGCCGTCGGCGGTGAAGCCCAACGGGGAATCTTCGCTCGGCAGCTTGGCCACCTGGACGCGTCGGATGACGTCCCAGACGGAGGCATTGGAGCGATTCTTGGCGAAGGCGGCCAAGAGCAGATTGCCTGACAGGTTGAACGCTACAGGTGAACCAGCGTCAGGCAGGCTGGTGGAGGATAGCGGACTTCGAGTTCCGAGTTTCCACCGGATGATGTTGGTGTCGTCACTGCTGGATGCAAGCGTCTGGCCATCGGGGCTGAAGGCGACGTCGGTAACCGCGTCGGTATGGGCCTTGAGAGTGTCGATTCGCGTGAATTTGGTTATGTCCCACAGCGTGACGTGATTGGCGGAATCAGCGGAGGCAAGAGTGTTGCCGTCTGGGCTGAAGTGCAGAGCGTCGACGTCCCCATCCGCCTGCATCCGGGCCAGTTCGGTACCCTTCCGCGCGTCCCAAAGCATGATCATTGCGGAGTGTGCAGAGCATCCCGCGCCAATGATTCCGCCATCCGGACTGAGGGCGATGCTCAAGACGCCGCATTGCTCCGACGCGCTGAGACTCAGGGCGAGTTGGGCTTTATCGACATCCCATACAACAGGCCCGTGGTAATTGGAGTCCGCGATAAGGAGAGAGCCGTCAGGGCTGAAGGCAAGGGCTCTAATACCTAGTCCCTCAGACGGCGAAGCGGGAGACGGGGGCATAGCGAGGGTAGCTAGTTTGACGTGCTTGGCGATGTCCCACACGACGATCGTTGTGATGTCCTGGCCGCCAACGGCTAGTCGTTTGCCGTCTGGGCTGTAGGCGATGGCCGAGCCCAACGGCCCGCAAGGAAAACTTGCGATCTGGGCCCGCTGCGGAATGCTCCATAGGGTCACCTTGGTTTGGTCGCAAACAGCCAACATGTTGCCTTTCGGGCTGAATGCCAGCTTCCGGGCGCTTCCTGGCAGGGTGGCTAGTTGGGTCCCAGCGACCGCGTCCCACAATACGATCTTGTCGCCGCCGGCCGCCAATACTCGTCCATCGCCGCTGAATGCAACAGTCTTAACCACACCCGCGTGGGCGCTCAGGAATTTCTGTGGATGCGCGCGCTGGCTTGCTTGATCTCCCAGCCGGTGAACCATGCTGGTACGAGCCTCTGGCGTGTCATGCACGACGAACGCGGCAGAACTGAGTAGTGCGGCAAGTTGAGGATCCCTACCACTTTCGAGTTCGGAATTGGCGGCCAGTTGACGTGATGTTGCGATGTCACGCTGAAGTAGCGCGGCCTGTCGTTGGACGTTGGCATTGTTCGCCTGGGCCACTGCCGCGGCGGCGGCAACGACAGCGACCAGGAGAAGGCCCGTCAGAGCGGTGATCACGGCTTGTACCAGGCGACGGGTTTTTCGCTGATACCGGATGTGATCTCCGACCAGCGTATCTTTGTCTTGCCCGCGGATAGGCGCAGCGAACTCGGCGACGATGTCACCAAGGCGCGGTTGCTCCTTGGAGTCCACCTGCTCAAGCGTCGCGATCGAGCGCAACTTGCGAAGATCTATCCAGAACGGCTCGTGGCTGAAGACGCCGGACAATAGAGGCGGGATAGCGTTGGTGGTCGACCAGTCGAAATCATCGCCGGACCAGCAGATCTCGCCGTCAGTAAGCGCCAGCAGAATCCGGTCCGGGCTACGATGTCGCAGCCACCACTCAACCTCGTCCTTTACCCATTTCGATTCAGCCGAGACTGGAGAGGCCATGAGCACGAACCAGTCTGACACTTCGAGGGCCTGCTGGATCGTTGGCCATAGGCCAGGCGTGGCGGACAGACTTGTCTCATCACGGAAGATGCGCAGAGCGCGAGGTCGGTACCAGGGGCGAGCAAAGGCCTGCAGCTCCGATTGAAGGGCCTTGGCCAAGACGCTATCCTTCTCGTGGCTGTACGATATGAATGCGTCGTATCCGTCGTTTCGACGACCACCTCGAGAAGCTCCCCTTCCCCGTGTTTCCGCGCCGGCGTCCTCATGGCGAAACTTAGATTCGGACATCATGTTCTCTTGATCGAAATCAGGGGAGCGAAAGAGATCATCTGTAGCCTAAGGTCGTCTCGACGTTTCGCGGCATGCTGGCTTCGGCATGCAATTGGAGCGGCATATCAAGATCCCCGAGGATTGATATCCTACTGGTGCCAAGTAAAATACGCCAGATGTCGCTACCGCCACGGATGTTCTCGAACGCCATGCAAACCGGCCTCACCCGGGACGGATACGAATACGATTCGGAGAAGCCGGGGAAAAACGACACCGACTGTGTACCGCATGGGCGTAGCTTGGTTGCTCCTTACGTGTTGGCGCGTTCTAGTACTTCAGCCGCACTTATTGATCTTTTAGGTGTTGTCGCTGGTAATGGGATTGTCGAGCGTGGGTCTGATGGCGTCGCCGCCTTGCGACCCGTGGTGGACGTGGTGTGTTCGTTGAGGGCGGGCCGGGTCAGCGAGGTGGACAGGTGCCGGATCTCATTGGCTGAGATCGCTATCAGCTGATCGCTGTGATTGGTCGGTGTGAGGTCGCTGCGTGAGGGGACTTCGTCCAGGTCGGCGTGCTGGATGAGGGCGGCAGTGTGACGACCAGGAAGGCCAGGGTGAGCACGGCCAGTGCACAGTGCGAACATCAACTTCTTGGGTTTCATGGAGGTCGACATCGAAGGTGAACTGGCCCAGCTTGGACCCACTGGATACCGGCCGCTGCGTGTGCGCGACACCTTGTTCTAACGCGCAGGGCCCATCCGGCAGACGGGCGATGAGGATCTCATCGCGGCTCGAGCACTGGCCTCATGTTCGGTGGCTAGTGAATTGATCTTGCGGTGGTGGCCGGCCGGGATCGGGCCTGGACCGGATGCGATCACGTTCGGTTGTTCCTGCGTTGATCTCGGTATCCCCGCCGCCACCGCCATGAAGTACGTCTACACCGCCCACCCCGAACGGCGCTCCACTCTGCCCCAGGTGACCTGCTCCGATCATTAAGCGAGCTCACGGAAACCTGTTGGCACGCACCTGAACGACTGTCACGGCGGCGACGAACGGCGAGTAATTCGGTGATCCGTCAACCGTTCGCTCAGACGGGAAGTTCGGTGATGCTGAGGGCGAAGTCGAAGTTCCCCACCCCGTGGTTGGCGAGGCCCACCGTGACCACGCCCGCTCCTTCCAGCCAGTGCGCCATTTTCAGGCCGCCGACGTCCAGCGGGCGCAGCCCGAGGCTCTCGATGAACGCCTCCACACTTGCCTTGGCCTGCGCATCGTCGCCGGCGATGAAGACGTCGGGCCGACCCTTCTCCAGGACATGACGGAAGATGGTGTTGAACGCCTTCACCACGCCGGCGCTGGCCGGGGCCGCCTTGGCGACTTCCTGCGCGATCGAGGTTTCCTCACGGTGGGCCAGCCCGTCGAACGTGGAATTGAAGGGATTGCTGATGTCGACGATGACCTTGCCGGCGAGGGCGTCTCCGTACTGGGTGACGACCGGCACGACACCGTCGTGCAACAGGGCCACGATGACGATGTCCCCGGCCGGGGTGGTGCCCCATTCTCCCGTCGTGGCGCCGCCGCCGAGAGCCTTGGCCAGGTCAGCGGCCTTGGACTGATCGCGGCCCATGACTTCGACGGTGTTACCGCCCGCTATTGCCCGCGCGCCGATGGTGCGGGCCATGTTCCCGGTGCCGATGATGCTGATGTCGCTCATGAGATGTCCTGCCCTGGTGGTGTTGTTCGGTCAGATGGCGGTGGTGCCGCCGTCAGCGACGAGTTCCATGCCGTTGACGTAGCTGGAGTCGTCGGAGGCGAGATAGAGAGCGGCGGTGGCGATTTCGTCGGGGCGGCCCATCTGGCCGCGGGGGATGAGGGACTCGAACTGGCGCTTGGTGGCCTCGTCGAAGAGTTCTTCCTGCTTGGCGGAGGCGACCTGGCCGGGGGTCAGGACGTTGACGCGGATGCGGCGGTCCTTGAGCTCGTTGAGCCAGATGCGGGCCCATGCCTGCTGGACGGCCTTGCTGCCGGCGTAGACGCTCCAGCCGGGGAAGGCGCCGAGGGAGGCGTTGGAGCCGGTCATGAGGATGGAGCCCCCGTCGTTGAAGAGCGGGAGGGCCTTCTGGACGGTGAACAGGGTGCCACGGGCGTTGAGCCCGAACCAGGTGTCGAACTGGGCCTCGGTGATCTCGCCGAGCGGGGCGGGCTCGCCGCCGCCGGCGCTGGCCCACAGCACGTCGAGGCTGCCTTTCTCCCGCTTGACGGTGTCGTACAGGCGGTCCAGGTCGTCCAGGTCGGCGGCGTCACCCTGGACGCCGGTGACGTTGCGGCCGATCTGCTTCACGGCCTCCTCCAGGGCGTCCTGGCGGCGGCCGGTGATGAAGACGTGCGCTCCCTCCTCGACGAACAGCTTCGCGCCGGCCAGCGCCATGCCGGTGGTACCGCCGGTGATGACCGCTACCTTGCCGTCAAGCTTTCCCACGTCGCTCCTTCGGGTCGGTGGTGCCGTGCACACCTGGGGTGACGGTGTTATGTACACCGCCCTGTGTGCTTACGGTACGGGGCGGGCGACCGGGACGCAAACTATGTACACCGGTCGTTACCCATCTGGGTACCATGGGTCCATGACGGAGTTGGAGAAGGGCCCCAAGGGGCGCCGCCGCGGCCGGGGCGCCCGCGAGCGCATCCTCAGCGCGTCCCAGCGGCTGTTCCGCGAGCAGGGCATCAACCGCACCGGAATGGACCAGCTTTGCGCGGCGGCCGAGGTGTCCAAGCGCACGGCCTACCAGCACTTCCCCGGCAAGGACGAACTCGTCGCCGAGTACCTGCGACGGTTCGACCCCTCCGTTCTGTCCGGTGTGTTCGACCGCACCGACCTCACGCCCCGCGAACGGCTCCTCGCCGCTTTCGACATCCCCTCCACCACCCCCCTGTGCCCCTACATCGCCGCCGCCGTCGAACTCCACGACCCCCAGCACCCGGCATCCCAGTACGCACGCGACTACAAGAAAGCCGTCGCCGCGAGGCTCGCCGACACCGCCCGCGAAGCCGGCGCCGCCTGCCCGGAACAGCTCGGCGAGCAGCTCGCGCTGCTCATCGACGGCGCCGCGGCCCGCACCCGGGTCCTCAACGCCGACGCCTTCCCCACCGCCGCCGCCATCGCCGCCGTCCTCATCGACAACGCCATTGACGCGCTCTCCCGGGAATATGGGTAAGGAAAGGCACCGGCTTCAATTGGCCCACCCGTTGAACAATGTCGTGGGAACCGAGTCCTGCCCACCCAAAACTCGCAACCCATCACCACCCACCCACGAACGCGGACCGACCCTCGTGACCTGAACACCACCACAGGCATGGACCGACCCCCAGAGGACTCAACGTCCCAGCGCCCCTGCCAAAGGTCCCCGCCTTCGGCTCGGGCAGTGTTTCCAACCCGAGGGCCTACCGACCCGCCCGTTCCCCGACCGCGTTCTCTCTCGGCAACGCCCTGTACGGCGGTCGACCCGGCGAACACCCTCAAGCCAAGCCAAGCCGCCAGGCCAAAAAACGCCCGAGCCGAAGGCGAGGACCATTGTCTCTAGCCATCCCATCGCCGAGGTGACCAGCCTTCTGGCGCCCGGAGACACCCGCCGGTGGCATCGCTGGCGACGGCCTTCGCCGTACCTGCGATGATCGGAACGAGCGTCTATTTCAGTCCCGTAGATCACGGACCGCAAAGCTGCGAGGCGGAAAGACATCATCATTGCGATCGACGTGACTCCTGACACGGTGGATCCGGCTCACGCGCATATCCCCGATACCGCGGCCGAAGGCACGATCATCCTGCTCAACGGCACGTCCAGCTCTGGCAAGACCAGCATCGCCAGGGAACTTCTCAACCTCCTGGACGGGACCTGGTTCCACATGCCGGTGGATGACTTTCACGCGATGCGGTCCAAACGCGAAATAGCCGACCAAGATCTCCAAGCCGAGATCGATCGCACCATCAAGGGCTTCCACCGTGCTGTCGCCGGCATGGCCGCGGCCGGGAACAACCTGGTCGTCGACCATCCGCTCAGCCTGCGCTGGCGGCTGCTGGATCTCCTTGATGTGCTCGTACCCGAAAAGACCGTTCTGGTCGGGGTGCGCTGCCCGCTGGCCGAACTGGAACGCCGCGAGGTCGAACGCGGCGACCGGCAGCGCGGGCTGGCGGCCCTGCAGTATCACCAGGTGCACTCCTACGAACTGCATGACCTCGACGTCGACACGAGTGTTCACAGCCCGCGGGAATGCGCCCTCCAGATCCGCGATGCGCTGCCGGACCTGCCACGCCCCACTGCCTTTGAGACGCTCCGGCGGACGCTGCGGAAGCCGGCCTGACCACGTCGGCTGTTCCAGTCCCACCGCCAAACCACGGAAGCCAAGAAGGAATAACAATTCCCGCCAGTAGCCTTCCGGGGCCGGACGGGGGGCGCATGAAGGCAGCGGGATCAGCCTCGCCGAGGCAGGCACCGTGGAGCGTGGCCTGCGTCAATGTGATGGGGGCTCGGCCGCAGTGGGCGTCGGTCAGGCGTGGGCCGGTGTGGTGGCGGCTTGAGAGTGGGCGGGTTCGAAGAGTTCGATGAGGTTGCCGGCGGGGTCGGTGAGCAGGATCTGGCGTCCGCCGGGGCCGGCGACCACGTCGCTGGTGAAGGACTGGCCGGCGTCGCGGAGCCGCTCGATCGCGGTGTCGAGGTCGTCGACGATGAGGTGGATGCGGTTGCGTCCGGCGGGGGTGTCGGTGGGTGTGGCGCGGGCGCCGGAGCTGGCGGGGCCGGACAGCAGCAGCCGCAGCGGTCCACGTATCACGTCGGCGAAGGCGGGCGCGGCGTCCAGGCGCAGGGTGAAGCCGAGGTGGGTGGTGTAGAAGTCGACGGCCGCGGCCACGTCGTCGACGAGGTAGCGGACGGCGGCGAACTGATCGGGTGCGGTCATGGCGTGGCCTCTTGTGATGTGAGGGCGGGGAGCAGGTGGCGCACGCGGGTGTCGATTTCCGCGAGGGTGCGGGCGAAGGCGGGGTAGCCGGTCTGTGCGGCGGCAGGGTCGGGGATGCTCCAGTGGATGCGCCGGGCGTGGCCGCCACGGTGGTCGGCGAAGTCGGGGCAGAGTTCGCGGACCTTGTCGCAGAGGCTGATGACGTGGTCGAAGTGGCGGCCGGTGAGGGTGTCAAGGTGGCGTGGCCGTTGGTCCCGCAGGTCGACGCCGTGGCCGTCGCGCAGGGCTCGGACGGCATCGGGGTGCAGGTGCGGACGGGGGTGGCTGCCGGCGCTGGTGACCTCGACGTGGCCGCCGCCACGCAGGCGCAGCAGGGCTTCGGCGATCGGTGAGCGGGCGCTGTTGCCGGTGCAGGTGAACAAGACAGCGGGCGGGCGCGCGGACGGCTCGGGCGGCTGAGGCGGGTCCTGCGTGAGGCGGAGTGCGGGGTGCAGCGCGAGGCCGGTGGCGGCCAGGGCGTGGGCGCAGCGGTCCAGGTCCAGGTGGTAGTAGCTGTCGCGGGCGTCAGCACTGCTGTGCCTCATGGTGACCAGGCCGCCGTCGCGTAGCAACCGCAGGTGGTAGGAGATGAGGTTCTGCGGGTGGTCCACCAGGTTCACCAGCTCACGGACTCGACGGTCGCTGGTGGCCAGTTCGGTCAGCAGCCGCCACCGCAGCGGATGGCCGGCCAGCCGGGCGAAGGGCGGGGCGGGTTGAGCCGGGGTCGCCATGGCCACCATAATACATCAAACGGATTTGATGTATCTGGCTTCAGTGGACCTGTCCGGCCTACTCACGGGCTGACGGCTGGGCCCTTGACGCGGGTCCTCGACCTGGCGATCCGCACGACCAGAGGGAAGAGTGACCGTGGCAGACGAACAGGCCGCAGACGATTCGGCCGACGATCCGGCCGGTGGTCCCGAAGGCGGCAAGACGTCCTGGCCTGCGGTGCGGGAGGTAGCGCTGCTGTTTCTCAAGCTGGGCACTATCGCCTTCGGCGGGCCGGCCGCGCACACCGCGATGATGCGTGATGAGCTGGTGCGCCGCCGCGGCTGGGTCAGCGATGAGCGGTTCGTCGACCTGATGGGCACCACCAACCTGATCCCCGGCCCCAACTCCACCGAGCTGGCCATTAATCTGGGCTTCGACCGCGCCCGGTGGCGTGGCCTGCTGGCCGCCGGAGTCTGCTTCATCCTCCCGGCCGCGCTGATCGTCACAGCTTTGGCCTGGGCCTATGTCACCTACGGGACCACACCGGCCGTCGCGGGCATCCTGTACGGCATCGTCCCGGCGGTGATCGCGATCATCGCCCACGCCCTGCTCGGCCTGCTCCGCGTGGTGATCAAGAACGGGTGGTGCGCGCTGCTGGCCGCCGCCGCCCTGGCCGCCTACCTGCTCGGCGTCAACGAGTTGCTGGTGATGGCCGTCGGCGCGCTGGTGACGGCAGCGGCCCACGCGTACCGCCGCCATCGGCAGAGCATGCACGGGATGCTTGCGCTGCCGTTGCTCGGCCTCGGCTCGCCGGGCCTGCCGGTCTTCCCTGATCCCACCGGAGGTCAGCTGGCGCAGCTGTTCCTCACCATGCTGAAGATCGGGTCGGTGCTATACGGCAGCGGCTACGTGCTGCTGGCCTTCCTGCGCGGTGACTTCGTCGAGCGGCTCGGCTGGATCACCGGCCAGCAGCTCATCGACGCCGTCTCCATCGGCCAGGTCACTCCGGGCCCGGTCTTCACCACCGCCACGTTCATCGGCTACCTCATCGCCGGCCCCGTCGGGGCGTTCCTGGCCACGGTCGCCATCTTCCTGCCGTCCTTCGTTTTCGTGGGCCTGCTCACCAAGCTCACCGACAAACTTCGCTCCAGTGCCTGGACCTCCGCTCTGCTCGACGGCCTCAACGTCGCCGCGCTGGCCCTCATGGCCGGTGTCTCCCTCCAGCTGGGCCGCAGCGCGATCGTCGACCCGCTCACCGCCGTGATCGCCCTGGCCACTCTGGCGCTGCTGTGGAAGACCAAGCTCAACAACGCCTGGTACATCGCCACCGGCGCCGCCATCGGCCTGGCCCACTCCCTGCTGACCTGAAAGGCTCTGCGATGACCGACGTCGCGCTCGCTGCCCGTACTGCCGGTCGGGCGCCGCTGATGGCCAACCGCCGGGCGGGTGGGTCTACCGTGGCCACCCACCTCTGGCTTTCTCAACGTGCCCCAGCGTGGCCAAGCCGCCGACGCCGACCGAGCCGCCGAGGCAGTGCGCCAGCACCTGTCCGGCGAGTACGGGTTTCGTCGATGGTTTCGGCGCCGGGCCGGGGTCAGGTGGTGCGGCGGGCCCGGGCCACTGCCAGCCCGCCCAGGACCATGGCGATCAGCCCGATCACCAGGTCCACGTAGCCTCCGACGATGCCGTAGCCGGTGCCGGGGCCGCCCTTGGCGGCGGCCACGACCAGGCCGCCGATGACCATGCTGGTCAGCCCCGCCGCTAGTGCCATAACAGCCCGCACTCTCCAGGAGCCGCTACCGAACCGGCCGGTTGGGCGGGCCAGAGCGAGCCCGCCGAGGACCACGCCGGCCAGTCCGGCCGCTGCGGCGACCAGGGACCAAAGACGGCCGGGGGTCAGGTCGTATGCGCCCACGGGCTGGGCTAGAACAGTGGCGGCCGCCGGTGCGGCGGCGGCAAGCAGGAGACGGACGGACATCGAGGATCCTTTCCGCGGATGACCTCCTGGGCAGCGCGCCGGATCGGCCCGCTGCCACGGAGGGTTGACGCCTCGATCCTCACGTGGGTCCACGCGAACGCGCCTCCGACGGCGGGCGGCAGCCTCTACACGGTCCGGCGTAGCCGAGGACAGTCCATCTACGCCCGTCGTCGTAGGCGCTCGCGCGTCTGGGCGGACTGCTTTCAAGGGCGGCGACCGTAGGATCGCCGCATGGAACGCGCCGTACCGTTGCGCTTGCCCGCACCCGCGCAGGACGCGTTGCTCGCCTTGTTCATCACTGTCATGCAGCTTCAGGGCACGGTGGTCCGCAACACCGGCGAGGTGGTGCAGCGGCCGCTGACCGACCTCGGATACCTGGGATACGCCCTGCTGATCGTCAGCGGCCTAGCCATTGTCGTCCGCCGCCGGTGGCCGGTGCCGGTGCTGCTCATCACGGCGATGGCCAGCCTGGTCTACTACAGCCTCGACTTCCCTGACGGGCCCGGCTGGCTCGCCCTCTTCGTCGCCCTCTACACCCTGGCCTCCTACGGTGACGGGCGCCGGTCGCTGCTCATCACTGGCGTGGGCATCGCGGTGCTCACGGTCGGCTGGCTGGCCGCCGCGGCCGACATCGAGCCACGTGCCGCCATCGGCTGGGTGTTCTTCCGCATCGGCGCGTCAGTCATGAGCGCGGCACTCGGTGAGTCCGTCCGGACCCGGCGGGTCATCGCAGCCGAAGCTCAGCAGCGAGCCGAGCTGGCCGAACGCACTCGTGAGGAGGAAGCACGAGCGCGCGCCGCCGCCGAGCGGCTCCGGATCGCCCGCGAGGTCCACGACACGGTCGCGCACGCCATAGCGATCATCAACGTCCAGTCCGGAGTCACCGCGCACGTGCTCGACAGGCGGCCGGGCATGGCGCGCGAGGCGCTGCGCGTCATCGAACAGACCAGTGCGCGGGCACTGCGGGAGATGCGCGCGATCCTCGGGGTCCTTCGCGACGACGACGGGGACGACAACGACGGGCGCGTGCCGTACCCCGGGCTGGGGCAGATCGGCGAACTGACCGCCAAGGCGCGCGAGGCCGGACTCGACCTCGCGCTTGAGGAGATTTCGCCCACAGAGCCTGCGCCGGTGCCGAGCGCGGTGAGCGGCGCCGCCTACCGCATCCTGCAGGAGTCGATCACCAACGTGATCCGCCACGTCGGCCCGACCCGGGTGACGGTGGTGGTGAAGGCCGGGGCCGAGGACTTGGAAGTCCGTGTGACCAATGAGGGACCCCAGACCGTCTCGGGGGATGATCACGCGAACCCGCCGGCTCGCTCTCCGGCCGGCGCCGGTAGTACGGCCAAGCCCGGCCGGGGCATCCTCGGCATGCGCGAGCGCTGTCACTTGCTGGGCGGAGAACTCGACGCCGGGCCGCTTCCGGGCGGCGGGTTCGAGGTCAACGTCCGGCTGCCTCTCGTCCCGAACGGGTCACGCGCATGAAAGCGGCGATGGCCTCCCCGTCGGCTCCTGCTCCGATCACCGTTGTGCTCGCCGACGACGAAAGCCTAGTGCGGTCCGGGTTCAAGCTGCTGCTCGACCTTGAAGACGGCATCACGGTGGTGGGCGAAGCCACCAACGGCGCCGAAGCCGTCGAGCAGGCTCGCGCCCTCCGCCCCGACGTCGTCGTCATGGACATCCGCATGCCGAAATTGGACGGCATTCAGGCCACCGCCCAGATCGCCCAGACGCGCGGGCTGGAGCAGGTCCGCGTCCTCATCCTCACCACCTACGACACCGACGAGCATGTCTTCGACGCCCTGCAGGCCGGGGCCAGCGGCTTCCTGCTCAAAGACGCCGGACCGGCCGAGCTCCTGCACGCCATCCGGGTGATCGCCGCCGGCCAGGCGCTGCTCGCGCCACGGATCACCCGGCGCCTCATCGGCCAGTTCACCGCGCAACGTCGAGCCGCCCAGGTCGGCGAGGATCGGCTCGCGGTGCTGACCGAACGCGAACGCCAAGTGCTGGCCCTGGTGGGCCGGGGCCTGAACAACGACGAAATCGGCGGGGAACTGTTTCTCAGCCCGGCCACGGCGCGGACCCATGTCAGCCGAGCGATGGCGAAACTGGGCGCGCGCGACCGGGCTCAACTGGTCGTCATCGCCTATCAAACGGGCCTGGTCGACCGCTGACGTACGTTCTCAAGGACGAGCCGGCCGCTGGCACGCGTCCGGGCGAGACCGAACCCGCCGACACGGTCGCATGGAGCAGTCGGCCTGCGCATGGACAGGAACAAAGGCCCGCTGGTGCGTGAGGTCCCGTCGGGCAGACAAGGTCCTCGCCTTCGGCTCGGGCAGTGTTTCCAAATTTCAAGGGCCTACCGGCCCTCCCGCTCCCCGACCACGTTGTCTCTCGGCAACGCCCTGTATAACGGTCGACCCGGCGAACACACCCTCAAAGCCAAGCCAAGCCGCCAGGCCCAAAAAACGCCCGAGCCGAAGGCGAGGACCATCTCCGGCGCCGAACGGGCCCCTCCCCTCCGCCCGCCACATCTGACCCATCTCAACCACTTACTGACCATGGTCACAGTCGAAGAATCCACTACAGGTGCAGAGGGTGCCCTTCATGGAGGTAAAGAGCGTGCCCGGTGTCCATCACCCGTAGGGCCGCTTGTAGCCGTGGCCGCATGTGATCTCGTACGAGATCCAGCGCCACCTCAACAGGGAAGAAGCGAACCTCCGCTACTTCCGGGTCGGCCGGTGTCAGCTCTCGGCAGCCGGAGGAGGACATCACGCCACCATCGAAAATGAAGGCGATCTGGTCGTCCCATGGCCCGTGTGGAGCCACCCAGTCGGCACAGAGCATGCCACCGATGGTGATCTTGATCCCGAGTTCTTCGTCCAGTTCACGAACCGCCGCCAAGTGGGGCGGCTCATTGGCTTCGGCCATGCCTCCCGGTAGGTCCCAACCATCCTTGTAGGTCGGATCGACCAGCAGAACGCGACCAGCCTCGTCCCTGATGAGGACATCCGCAGCAACTCGTTTACGGGCCTGCCGGGCATTGCCTTCGGCCATCCACGCATTCCACTCGGGAGTACCTTGCCGAGGGTGCCGCTTCATTCAGGCAAGCCGCCCTTCATCCTGAGGACACTGCCCAAGAGCATCTTACGGATACGGACAGCGTCGGTCATTTGATCTAAGAAGTCCTTGATCGGCCGCTTATCACGGTATTTGTCAAGTACATCACGCAGCTCACCAAGTTGGCGGAGTACACGTACGGAACCTAGGTTCTGACTACCAGCGAGCAGTTCGAACCCTACGGCCGCCGCATGCTCCAAGTCACCGCCACTCACATGAATCTTGGCCAGGGTGAGCTGCCCGAAAGCCATGCCACGAACCCTGCCTCCTCTACAGAGTTCGATGGCTTCCTCAGCGTGTCGACGAGCCGACGCCAAATCGTGAAGCTCATAACAGCAAAGGGCCGCCTCGCCGGCGTACGAGGCACGATCGAACGTGCTGATCCACGGATGTACGTCTATGCTCTCGACACACTGCTCGGCGCGGTCAAGAGATTTGCGGGACCGGGCATCCCCCTGTGACGCAAGACCTCGGGCTTCCATGATGTAGAGACGCCCGTACAGGGCCGGGCACCAATCCCCCCGACGGCCGATCTCCATGCCAGCGCGCGCGAGCCGCACTGCCTCACCGGGAACTCCCTGTTGGCTCGCGAGATGCGCCATGCTGGCGAGCACATGCGCCTCGATTATCGGATCGTTCGCCGCGTGAGCCAGAGGCAATGCTCGCTCGAAGTGCGCCGCGGCCCGATCGTCACGACCGGAGTCGTGCGCCATCCAACCGGCCATCTCCGTGAGCGCGGCCGCCATCGCATAGACGTTGATCCGAGTTGGCCGTGTGTCGATGCCGAACAGGCATGGAGCCACCTCATCGCTGAGGTACCGGACCACCGCGGCGTAGAGGTGGCCTCCGCCAAGTTGTCGATCGGCCGATCGGAACGACTCCATCGCGGCCAGGTAGTTGTTCGGCTCTGCGTCCTTGGAGACGTTGGGCAGCGCGGGCAGCGGCACCGGCAGACTCACGGAAGACGGCGCATCTTCCCAGCGTCGAGCTGCAAGCCCGAGCATTGCTCCTGGTATGTGCAGTCCATCTGAAACGCGTCCGAGTACTTGGGTACTGCTGGCCCGCGTTTTGCCGTCAATATATTCTTTCACCCGAGATGGGGTAAGTTGCACTCGTCGGCCGATGGCAGAATGTCCGAGACCTGCCCGCCTGCGGACCAGAGCGAACACTTCGCCGATATCTCGATCAGCACAGGCAGAGATCATCGCAGGATCATCCAGAAGATCGCGGGGCAATCGCGAAGAGCTGTGCTCGACCATAACGGGACTTTCAGGACCGAGGATCGACAGGAACAAGTCACTCGCTACTAGCGAGTTTACTCATAGTGAGTACTCGGCCTGGCCTTTTCGCACTCCACATGAGTACGCGACCGTTCTGGCATGCACCCGAAGACATTGCCCGGCGAGGGTCAGACCGGCGACTCAGTCGAACCAGTCGACGCTGATGACCAAACCTGCCGTATGAAGCAATTCGAGGCGACTCCACGCGTCGTCGGACAAGTACGCGGTTTCATCGGCGCCGCCCTGGCAGATTGGGATTTGCAGGAGATGGCGGACGACGCACGGCTCTATGCGACTGAACTCGTCACGAACGTCATACTCCACTCGGCGCCTCAGGCAGACGGGAGCAAGACCGTCGATGTCCTGATCGATCGCCGGCGCTCCGGCGAGGTGACGATCATGATTCGGGACATGGACGCCCGGCTCCCGGTGCCGCAACTGACAACTCCCGCGCCCCACCAGGAATCAGGTCGTGGCCTCCATTTGGTTTCCGCGCTCGCGGACTCCTTGTGGGTGCGCTCGACGCCGACCGGCAAGACCATCGGCTGCCGGTTCGATCTTCAGCGGTATGGGGTTACATCGTGAACCGCGCGGTCTCGAGGCGGCCATCACACAGACGACCAGCAGCAGGCCCAGGGTGTCGGTGACGATGAAAGGTCCTCGCCTTCAGCTCGGGCAGCGTTTCCAAATTTCCATGGGCCTACCGGCCCGTCCGCTCCCCGACCGCGCCCTCCTTCGGCGACTCCCTATACGGCGGTCAACTCGGCGAACACACGCGGCAAGCCAAGCCATGCCGCCAGGCCCGAATAAAACGCCCGAGCCCAAGGCGAGGACCATCTCCACCACCGACCGACCCCTCCCTTCCGCCTGCCACCTAGACGCTCTCGACAAGGCGCCGAAACGGCGGGGTGCGGTACGGCGAAACCGGCGCCCTGTGCGGAAATCGACCCGCCGAACACACCCTCAAAGCCAAGCCAAGCCGCCAGGCCCAAAAAAACGCCCGAGCCGAAGGCGAGGACCATCTCCGGCGCCGACTGGTCCATCCTTCCGCCACGTTGGCGCACTAGATCGGGCGCCGAAGCGGTGGGGTGGGGGTGGTGAAATCGGCGTCCTGTGCGGTGGAGGGGCTTGCCGGGGTTACTGGTCGAGGGTGGGGGTGAGGTCGCGGTTGTTGGTGGCGTGCCAGCGGGTGAGGTGGTCCAGGGCGTCGTGCCGGGCGCGGGCCGCGGCGGCGGGCGGGACGCTTTCCGTGCCCCAGGCGCCGAGGACCGCCGCCATCCGGGCGACGAAACGCTCACCGCGCCTGGTGAGGCAGCCGCCGTCCAGAAGGAGGTGGGCGACGTTCTCGGCGGCCTCCCGCCAGCGGGAGAACTCGGCGTTCGCCCCGATCACGGCGTCCCCCGCCTCCAGCCGGCGCTGCCTGCGCCAGAACCCCGTCACGCCGAGGTAGGCGTACGCGCCCTGGAGGAGGCCGCCGACGGGGCGCGGGTCGTCACGCCAGGGGGCGTAGTGGCGGCGGCCGTCGTCGTGGTGGATCAGGGGGACCACGTCGAGCAGGGCCGCCAGCTTGGCGTGCTGGATCTCGTGGGCCAGTGTCAGCGCCAGGGTCCTGGCGTCCACCGGGGCCGACATCGCCACGCAGCCGAACGTCTCGCGTGAGCTTCCGCTGATCTGGTCGCCTGGGGCCCGCTCCAGCGGCGTCACCACCCGCGTGATGACCGCGACCTCGGCCGCCGTGGTCCAGTGGTGGGTGACCAGCAGCCGCCACGCCTCCCCCAGCGTGTCCTGCCACGCGCCGGCCTCCCGGTCCCGCAGGCGTCCCCGGGCCAGCCGGGCGCCGGGCATCCGGTGCGGGTCGAGGTCGTCGACGAGCACGCTGACCGTCCGGCCGCCGGCGGTGGCCGACAGCCGCCGCAGGCCCTGCCAGCCGGGGGCGTCCCGCTCCCGGTCGGCGGGCACGCGTACGGCACTGCCCCCGGCGGTGATCTCGGCCCTGCCGCCCTCGGATCGGACCTCGGCGGTCCCGGTGGCGGCGGCCAGGTCGGCGCGGCCGAGCGAGGGCAGCATGACCCCGCCGTCCACCACGGGCACCTCGGCGGCGAAATCGGCCCCGGACCGAAGCGCCGCCGCGGCAGCGACCACCGCCAGATGCCGAGGCCCGAAGACCTCAGGCATGGTGACACCGTCTGCGGCGGCTCCAGACCCGGAGACCCCAGGCACGACGGCACCAGGCACGGTGGCACCGGCTGCGGCATCTCGCCGTACGGACGCCCCGGGGGACGTCGGTTCGGGGTGGGGGGTTCGGTGGAGGGTGCGGAGGGTCGTCAGGGCCCAGGCGCCTACCGAGGGGTGGCGGAGGACGGTGGACACGGCGGCGGGGTCGTGCCGCTGGACGGCGGCCAGCAGGTCGTAGGCCCGCCGGGCGCCCGCCGCGTCCTCGTGCCCGGCCAGCAGCGCCGCGTCGACGACCCCGCGCACGAGCAGGACGTGCTTGCTGTGCTGGGCCCGTGACAGCCAGCGCGCGGCCACGGCCCCGCCGCCGCCCGACGCCATGGCCAGAAAGAGATCCTCGGGGACGGCGTGGTGGCTGAGGTTCATCTCCGGCTTTCCATCCGGGCGGTCACGTCGGACTCGACCCTGTGGCGGATGTGGGTGATGAGGCGGAACAGGTCGGCGCAGTAGACCGACGGGTTGGCGAAGCCGGCCCCGGGCCGGTAGCGGTGGGCGTAGAGCCCGCCGCCGCAGACCCGCATCACCGGGCAGGCCAGGCATTCCGCCCCGAGCGCCTGGGCGCCGATCTGCCGCGCCCGGACGGCGGGGTGGCCGAGCACCGCGTCGAACGGGTCCCGCGCGACGTGGAAGCCGGTCGCCGGGCCGCCCGGGTAGGCCGACTTGAGCGTGTCGGACTGCTCGATGGCGCCGTCGGTCTCGATGACCACCATCCGGGCGGGCGCGAGGCCGACCGCCTCGCCGGCCGAGGCGCCGCCCAGGAGCAGGTGCATGATGTCGGCGAACAGCCGGACCTCGGTCGGCCGGGCGCCCGGGGCGTACCAGCGGTCGAAGATCGGGATCAGCCAGTCGGCGTACGGGGTGGCCGCCGAGCCCGGTGACCGGCCGGGCGGGGGCGCGGCCCAGTTGCCGTGCGGGAGCAGGAAGTCGACGGCGGGCGGGGCGAAGTCCAGCAGCGCCTCGTAGGTGCGCAGCGGGTCGTTGCGGACGTCGACCGTGCACAGGATGCCGCCGAACAGGTGGCGGTACTCCCCCGCCAGCGGGCCGAGCGCGGCGGCGACGGCCGCGTGGCTGCCCCGCCCGTCGGCGTGGCGGCGGTGCCGGTCGTGCGCGGTGACGTCGCCGTCGAGGCTGACGCCCACGCGCGCGCCCAGCCGGTCGAAGGCGCGCAGGAAGGTCTCGTCGAGGCGCACCGCGTTGGTCTGGACGCTGACGGCGACCCGCACCCTCGGCCCGACGGCGTCCCTGATCGTGGTGACGGCGTCCTCGATGCCCTCGACGCCGGCCAGGAGGGGCTCCCCGCCGTGCAGGACGAGATGGATCGACGCGAGCCCGTGGGCGTGGACGTGTTCGGCTATCCGGAATGCGACGTGCCGGAGTGTGCTCCGCGGCATCGTGCGTGGCCGTTCCGCCCAGCTCTGGTCGGCCATCGTGTAGATATAACAGTAATCACAGCTTAGGTCGCATCTGCTGTGGACTTTGAGTATGAACTGCCGAAAAGGGCGAGGTCGCCAGCCATCCGGTGATCGCATACTCGTGGTCAAACCCGCTCAGCCCCCAGCCGGTCCCCGCCACAGCGTGACATACGGGTGAACATTACCCGTTAGTCACAAATATGTGAATAAGGCGGCATACCCGGTTGAATTCCCGGCTTTCCCCCTGGAATGCGGCACCGAACCGCATTCGACCGGCCCCGCCCGGAGGAACGGGCCCGGCGCCCGAAGGAACAGGCCCGCCCGCAAGACAGAGGGGGCCGGGTCAGAGCAGGGAGTCGACCGCGACGGTGAGGAACAGCAGCGCCAGGTAGGCGTTCGACCAGTGGAAGAAGCGCATCGGGCGCAGGTCGACGCCGGTCTTGCCGGAGTTGAGGCGCCCGAGCAGGCGGTAGACCTCCCACAGGCACATCACGCCGAGGGCGGCGGCCACGGCGGGATAGAGCGCCGTCGTGCCGGCGACCGGCCACAGCAGCAGCGAGCAGATCACCGTCGCCCAGGTGTAGGCGATGCTCTCCCGCACGACCCGGCGCTCGCCCGCCACCACCGGCAGCATGGGCACCTTGGCGGCCGCGTAGTCCTCGCGGTAGCGCATGGCGAGGGTCCAGGTGTGCGGGGGCGTCCAGAAGAACACCACGCCGAACAGGACCAGGGGGGCCCAGTCGAGCCGCCCGGTGATCCCCGACCAGCCGATCAGGACCGGCATGCAGCCCGCGATGCCGCCCCAGACGACGTTCTGCGAGGTGCGGCGCTTGAGCAGCAGGGAGTAGACGAAGACGTAGAACAGGATCGCGGCGGTCGAGAGCCCGGCGGCGATCCAGTTGACGGCCAGCCCGAGCCCGAGCGTGGACAGGGCGCCCAGCACGATGCCGAAGATCAGCGCGTTCCTCGGCGAGACCTCGGCCATGGCCAGCGGGCGGCGCCGGGTGCGGCGCATGGTGGCGTCGATGTCCCGGTCGATGTAGCAGTTGAGCGCGTTGGCGCTCCCCGCCGACAGCGTGCCGAACACCAGGGTGGCGACGGCCGTCCACAGCGGGGGAAGGCCGTGGGCGGCCAGGAACATGACCGGGAGGGTCGTGATCAGGAGCAGCTCGATGATCCGCGGCTTGGTCAGCGCGACGTACGCCCGCACGGTCGCGAGCGGTGATCGGCGCTCGCCTGCGAGCGGGACCGTCGTTGGCTTGGTCGTCAGCACCGTCAAGGCGCTTCCAGCGGGTGCGGGGTCAACGCGTAACCTCTGATTGGAGCGGATCCGTGAATGCGGGCATGAGCCGACGCTTGAGGACTCACTGTAGTGCGGGGGGTCGGCGGGCCCGGCATCGGGGGCGAATGCCACCTCCGGCGGCGCCTTCGGCCGGGTGTTCATCATGGCTGGTGAAAGGCCCCCCACGTGCCCGGTCACCCAGGTCCCGGCCCGTAACATGGTTCACGTTCCAGATGGCGTGCAGGGGGCAGGGTTAAAACGACGTGGGCGCCACTTTTCCCGGTCACATGTTGGACGCACGATGCATCTACGGTGAGGGGATCGACCCGTTAGGGTCCGGTGTGGGGAGGAACGCCCAGACCGGACGTGCGAGCGAGCCGAGCCGGCGCCAATACCAATAGGAGATCGAGCAGTTGAGCAGCGAACTCGTGCCAGAACTTGAGTGGGGCGACCTCGATCGGCGCACGGTCGACGTGATACGCGCCTTGGCGATGGACGCGGTGGAGAAGGCGGGCTCGGGCCACCCCGGCACCGCGATGAGCCTGGCGCCCGCCGCCTACCTGCTATTCCAGCGGATTCTGCGCCATGATCCCTCCGACCCGGCCTGGACCGGGCGTGACCGGTTCGTGCTGTCGGCCGGCCACTCCAGCCTCACCCTTTACATCCAGCTCTACCTTTCGGGGTACGGCCTGACCCTGCAGGACCTGGAGTCGCTGCGCCAGTGGGGCAGCCTGACCCCGGCCCACCCTGAGCACGGCCACACGCTCGGCGTCGAGACGACCACCGGGCCGCTCGGCCAGGGCCTCGGCAACGCGGTCGGCATGGCCATGGCCCAGCGGCGCGAGCGGGGCCTGTTCGACCCCGACTCCGCGCCCGGCGCCAGCCCGTTCGACCACCAGATCTGGGTGATCGCCTCCGACGGCGACATCGAAGAGGGCATCAGCCACGAGGTGAGCTCCATCGCGGGCCACCAGAAGCTGGGCAACCTCAACGTCATCTACGACTCCAACCACATCTCGATCGAGGACGACACCGCCATCGCGCTGTCGGAGGACGTCGCCAAGCGGTACGAGGCGTACGGCTGGCACGTGATCACCGTCGACTGGACCGAGACCGGTGAGTACGTCGAGAACGTCGAGGAGCTCTACCGGGCCTACCAGGCCGCGCTGGCCGAGACCGAGCGCCCGACGCTGATCAAGCTGCGCACGATCATCGGCTGGCCCGCGCCGAACAAGCAGAACACCGGCAAGATCCACGGCTCGGCGCTCGGCGCCGACGAGGTGGCCGCCACCAAGGAGGTCCTCGGCCTCGACCCGGCCAAGAGCTTCGACGTGCCCGAGGAGCTCCTGGACCACGCCCGCGGCGTCGTCCAGCGCGGGCGGGCCCTGCACGCCGAGTGGGCCAAGGGCTTCGACGCCTGGCAGGCCGCCGGCTCCGAGCGGGTCGCGCTGTTCGACCGCATGCGGGAGCGCAAGCTGCCGGCCGGCTGGGAGCAGGCGCTGCCGACCTTCGAGGCGGGCAAGTCCGTGGCGACCCGCAAGGCCTCGGGTCAGGTGCTGACCGCGCTGGCCCCGGTGCTGCCCGAGCTGTGGGGCGGTTCGGCCGACCTGGCCGAGTCCAACAACACCACCATGGAGGGCGAGCCGTCCTTCATCCCCGAGGAGCACCAGACCAAGGCCTTCCCGGGCGACAGGTACGGGCGCACGCTGCACTTCGGCATCCGCGAGCACGGCATGGGCTCGATCCTCAACGGCATCGCCCTGCACGACGGCACCCGCCCGTACGGCGGCACGTTCCTGGTCTTCAGCGACTACATGCGCCCGGCCGTGCGCCTGGCGGCCCTGATGGGCCTGCCGGTCACCTACGTGTGGACGCACGACTCGATCGGCCTCGGCGAGGACGGCCCGACCCACCAGCCGGTGGAGCACCTGTGGGCGCTGCGCGCGATCCCGGGCCTGGACGTCGTGCGCCCCGCCGACGCCAACGAGACCTCGGCCGCGTGGAAGGCCATCCTTGAGCACACCGACCGCCCTGCGGCCCTGGCGCTGACCCGGCAGAACGTCCCGACGTTCGCGGCCTCGGCCGACTTCGGCAAGGTGGCCAAGGGCGCCTACATCCTCGAAGAGGCCTCCAACGGGCAGCCCGCCGTGATCCTCATCGGCACCGGCAGCGAGGTGGAGCTCGCCGTCGGGGCACGCAAGTTGCTGGAGGACGAGGGCTTCCCGACCCGTGTGGTGTCCATGCCGTGCGTGGAGTGGTTCAACGCGCAGGACGACGCCTACAAGCAGCTCGTCCTGCCGCCGGCGGTCCGCGCCCGGGTCGCGGTGGAGGCGGGAATCGCCCTGGGCTGGAGGCAGTTCGTAGGTGAGGAGGGTGAGGTCCTGAGCCTTGAACACTTCGGCGCCTCCGCGCCGTACAAGACGCTGTACGAGCAGTTCGGGCTGACCGCCGAGCGCGTCGCCACCGCGGCGAAGGGCAGCCTCGCCAAGACCGGGGCCGACAAGGGCCACACAACCGGAAACTGAGGGACCTTAGTCATGAGCGAAAACCTGAAGCGCCTGACCGGCCAGGGCGTGTCGATCTGGCTCGACGACATCAGCCGTGAGCGCCTGCGCACCGGCAACCTGGAAGCCCTGATCCGGGACAAGCAGGTCACGGGCGTCACGTCCAACCCGACGATCTTCGCCTCCGCCCTGAGCAAGGGCGACGCCTACGACACCCAGCTGCGCGACCTGTCGGTCCGCGGGGTGGACGTGGGCGAGGCGGTCAGGGCCATCACGACCTTCGACATCCGCTGGGCCGCCGACGTGCTGCGGCCGGTCTACGACGCCACCAAGGGCGTCGACGGCCGGGTGTCCATCGAGGTCGACCCGCGCCTGGCCGACGACAGCGCGGAGAAGACCGTGGCCGAGGCCAGGGCGCTGTGGTGGCTGGTGAACCGGCCCAACGTGTTCATCAAGATCCCGGCGACCCTCGACGGGCTGCCCGCGATCACGCAGGCGCTCGCGGAGGGCATCAGCGTCAACGTCACGCTGATCTTCTCGCTGGAGCGTTACCGCGCCGTCATGGACGCCTGGCTCGCGGGCCTGGAGGGGGCCAAGGCCAACGGCCTTGACCTGTCCACGATCGAGTCGGTGGCGTCGTTCTTCGTCAGCCGCTTCGACACCGAGATCGACAAGCGGCTGGACAAGATCGGCACCCCCGAGGCCGTCGCGCTCAAGGGCAAGGCGGCCATCGCCAACGCCCGTCTCGCCTACGCCGCCTACGAGGACGTCGTGAACGACCCGCGCTGGCAGGCGCTCGAGGCCGCGGGCGCCCGTCCGCAGCGCCCGCTGTGGGCCTCCACCGGGGTCAAGAACCCGGACTACCCCGACACCATGTACGTCGACCAGCTCGTCACCGCGGGCACGGTCAACACCATGCCGGAGAAGACCCTCGACGCGGTCGCCGATCATGGCAACATCGACGGCGACACCATCCGGCCCGGCTACGAGCAGGCGTGGAACACCATGGCCGAGCTCAAGCAGGCCGGTATCGACTACGACGATGTGGTCAAGGCGCTGGAGGAGGAAGGCGTGCAGAAGTTCGTGGCCTCGTGGGACGAGCTGCTCGGGACCCTTGAGACAGAGCTGAGGAAGGCCGGCTGAGGCCGGTCCGCGATTCGCATCCGAGCCGGCCGGGCGCCGAGGCGGCCCGGCCGGACTCTCGTCAAGACCGCCGATCCGGGCGCGCGCGATGCCCGGCGCACCGGCGCCTGCCGGCCCGCTCTCGCGCGAGGAGAGACTTCTAAGGATGGATATGTCCGTAACGTTCGGTGACGACGCGGTAGCCGATGAGGCGTCCGAGGCCGTGCGGGGGCTCGCCGAGGCGAGCGTGCCCCAGGCACTGTCCAGCGGCGACCCCACCTTGTGGGGACCCGAGGCCGAGGAGGAGGCGCGCGTCCGCCTCGGGTGGCTCGGCCTGCCCACCACCTCGCGCGAGCTGCTCCCGGAGATCGCCAAGCTGGTCGAGCGGGCCCGCGCGGAGAACCTGGAGCACGTCGTGCTCGCCGGCATGGGCGGCTCTTCGCTGGCCCCCGAGGTCATCTGCGCCAGCTCCGACGTGCCGCTGACCGTCCTCGACACCACCGACCCCGGCCAGGTGCGCCGGGCGCTGGACGACCGCCTCGACCGCACGATCCTGGTGGTGTCCAGCAAGAGCGGCTCGACGGTCGAGACCGACAGCCACCGCCGCATCTACGAGAAGGCCTTCCGCGACGCCGGCATCGACCCCGCCGACCGCATCGTGGTGGTCACCGACCCGGGCTCCCCGCTGGAGCAGAGCGCCATCGAGGCCGGCTACACCGTCATCCTGGCCGACCCGAACGTCGGAGGCCGCTACAGCGCGCTCACCGCCTTCGGCCTGGTGCCGAGCGCGCTGGCCGGGGCCGACATCGCGGCCCTGCTCGACCAGGCCGCCGAGGTCCTCCCGAGCCTCGCCGGCGACCAGGACAACCCCGGCCTGGAGCTGGGCGCGGCGATCGGCGCCGCCGCAGTGGCCGGCCGCGACAAGCTGCTGCTGGACGACAGCCTGTCGGGGATCAACGGGCTGCCCGACTGGACCGAGCAGCTGGTCGCCGAGTCGACCGGCAAGCAGGGCAAGGGCATCCTGCCCGTCGTCGGCACCGACCCGACCGACGGCGGCGACGAGCTGGTGGCGGGCATCGACACCGAGGCCGGCGTCCAGATCGACGGGCCGCTCGGCGCGCAGTTCCTGGTGTGGGAGTACGCCACCGCGGTCGCCGGGCGGCTGCTCGGCATCAACCCCTTCGACCAGCCGAACGTGGCCGAGTCCAAGGAGAACACCGCCCGCATCCTGCGGGACGCCGGCGACGGCCCGCTGCCGACCGGTGCCCCGGCGCTGGTCGACGGCCCGGTGGAGGTGTACGGCACCCTGCCCGAGCACGTCAAGGACCTCTCCGGCGTCCTCACCTTCCTGCTCGAGGACATCCCCGAGCGGGGCTACCTGGCGATCCTGGCCTTCCTCGACCGCGAGGCCGCGTTCGACGTGCCGGTCCCGGAGGACGCCTCCTTCGAGGAGATCACCGACGTGTGGGCCGCGCACGACGCCGCCACCCTGCAGGGGCTGCTGTCGATCCGCACCGACCGGCCGGTCACCTTCGGCTGGGGCCCGCGCTACCTGCACTCGACCGGGCAGTACCACAAGGGCGGCCCGCAGAACGGCGTGTTCCTGCAGATCACCGGCGTGGTGGAGAACGACCTGGAAGTGCCGGGCAAGTCGTTCACCCTCGGACGGCTCCAGCTCGCCCAGGCGCTCGGCGACCTCGACGCGTTCGGCAAGCGGGGACGACCGGCCGTACGCCTGCACCTGACCGATCGCGAGGCCGGTGTGCGGCACCTGCTCGCCGCCGCCCGGGAGGTTTGATGAACGACAGTGAGCAGCCACGCTCGGCCGGCGAGAGCGGCCCTCCGGGGTCCACGACGGCGCCGGAGGGCGCGAGCGGCCTGACCGGGCCGGACGGGGGCGCGCCCGCGCCCTCGCCCCGCGAGGTCTCGGCCGCCGCGCACGCCGAGCACCCCCACAAGGTCACCCCAGACGACTCGCTCACGGCCGCCCAGTCGGTCGCGAGCACCGCCACCACGATGGAGGTGATGGAGGCGAACCCGCTGCGCGACCCCCGCGACAAGCGCCTGCCGCGCGTGGCGGGGCCGTGCGTGCTGGTGCTTTTCGGAGTGACCGGCGACCTGGCGCGGCGCAAGCTCCTGCCCGCCATCTACGACCTGGGCAACCGGGGGCTGCTGCCGCCGGGGTTCTCGCTGGTCGGCTTCGCCCGGCGCGACTGGGCCCACCAGGACTTCGCCAAGATCACTCATGACGCCGTCAAGGAGCACGCCCGCACTCCCTTCCGGGAGGAGGTCTGGAAGCAGATCTGCGAGGGACTGCACTTCGTCCCCGGCTCGTTCGACGACGAGGGCGCCTTCGACGCGCTGGCCATGGCGCTCAAGGAGATCGACGAGACGCGCGGGACCGGCGGCAACTACGCCTTCTACCTGTCGACGCCGCCGAAGGCCTTCCCGCTCATCGTCGACCAGCTCAAGCGCACCGGCCTGACCAAGGCGCCGGCCGGCTCGTGGCGCCGCGTGGTGATCGAGAAGCCGTTCGGGCACGACCTGAAGACGGCCAGGGAGCTGAACCGCACCGTCGACTCGGCCTTCAAGCCCGACTCGGTGTTCCGCATCGACCACTACCTGGGCAAGGAGACCGTCCAGAACATCCTGGCGCTGCGGTTCGCCAACACCCTGTTCGAGCCGATCTGGAACCGCGGCTACGTCGACCACGTGCAGATCACGATGGCCGAGGACATCGGCGTCGGCGGCCGGGCCGGGTACTACGACGGCATCGGCGCGGCCAGGGACGTCATCCAGAACCACCTGCTTCAGCTCCTGGCGCTGGTCGCCATGGAGGACCCGACGGCGTTCGGCGCCGCGGCGCTGCGCAGGGAGAAGGAGAAGGTCCTCGAGGCCCTCACCCTGCCGGAGGACCTCAGCCTGGCCACCGCCCGCGGCGCGTACACGGCGGGCTGGCAGGGCGGCGTGCCGGTCGCGGGGTTCCTGGAGGAGGACGGCATCCCGGCGGACTCCACCACCGAGACCTACGCCGCCATCAAGCTGGAGATCGCCAACCGGCGCTGGGCCGGCGTGCCGTTCTACCTGCGCACGGGCAAGCGCCTCGGCCGCCGGATGACCGAGGTCGCCGTGGTCTTCCAGCGGGCGCCCCACCTGCCGTTCAGCAAGACCGACACCGAGATCCTCGGGCAGAACGCCCTGGTCATCAGGATCCAGCCGGACGAGGGCATCACGGTGCGCTTCGGCTCCAAGGTGCCGGGGACCGCCATGGAGGTCCGGGACGTGAACATGGACTTCGCCTACGGCGAGGCGTTCCTCGAGTCCTCCCCCGAGGCCTACGAGCGGCTGCTGCTTGACGTGCTGATCGGCGACCCGCCGCTGTTCCCGCACCAGCGCGAGGTCGAGCTGTCGTGGAAGGTCATCGACCCGATCGAGGAGTTCTGGGCCAAGACCGACGAGCAGCCGGAGGGGTACCCCTCGGGGACCGGCGGCCCCAAGTCGGCCGACGAGCTGATGGCCCGCGACGGCCGAGTATGGAGGATGCTGTGACCCACACGCGACAGCCGGGGCTACGCCCGTCACGGGGGGCGGCGTGACCAGTTTCCTCATGGGGGCCACCACCGCCTCCGACATCTCCTCGCAGCTCACCCGGCTGCGCCACCAGGTCGGCGCGCCGGCCGTCGGCATGGTGCTGACGCTGGTGGTGGTGTGCGACGAGAGCCACCAGTACGACGCGGTCCGCGCGGCCTCCGAGGCCTCACGCGAGCACCCCTCGCGGATCCTCGCGGTCATTCCGAGGGAGCGTGAGGAGGCCACCCGGCTGGACGCGGAGATCCGGGTCGGCGAGCTGACGACCGGCGAGGTCGTCCTGCTCCGCCTGTACGGGGAGCTGCGCGAGCACGCCGACTCGGTGCTGTCCCCGCTGCTGCTGCCCGACATCCCGGTGGTCGTCTGGTGGCCCAACAACGCCCCCGAGGCGCCCGCCAAGGACCCGGTCGGCGCGTTCGGCCAGCGCCGCATCACCGACGCGCGGTCGGCCGGCGACTCGGTGGCCGCCATCCGGAGCCGCAGCGCCGGCTACACGCCGGGCGACACCGACCTGGCCTGGACCCGGATCACCCCGTGGCGCAGCCTGCTGGCCGCGGCGTTCGACCAGCCGGTCGGCAAGATCCTGGACGGCTACGTGGAGGCCGAGCCGGGACACCCGAGCGCGGCGCTGCTGGCCGTGTGGCTCTCGGACCGGCTGGACGCGCCGATCAAGGTGACCGAGTCCAAGGGCCCGGGGCTGACGACCGTCCACCTGCGGCTGAAGGGCGGCGAGGTGGTCGTGAAGCGGCAGGACTCCCGCACCGCCACCCTGGTACGGCCCGGGCAGCCGGACCGGCAGGTCGCGCTGGCCCGGCGGCCCACCTCCGACCTGCTGGCCGAGGAACTGCGGCGGCTGGACCCCGACGAGGTGTACGCGGCGGCGATCCAGGCCGCCGCCTCCAACGGCTCCAAACGGTCGTGACCCGCTTCGCCGGGTCCTGATCTGGTTCGCACCTGGTGGCCCGGCATCCACCTTCGGTCCCGGATTCTTCGGGACGAGGGCGGGTGCCGGGCACCGATCGTTGTTAAGGACGGTTGTTCTCGTGAGTGTTCCTTCGGTTCTCGTCCACCGGGACGCCGACCTGCTGGCGAAGGCCGTCGCGGCACGCCTGATCACCGGGCTGGTCGACGCCCAAGTGGCCAAGGGCTCGGCGCATCTGGTGCTGACCGGCGGCGGCATGGGCGTCGCCACCCTGGCCGAGGTGGCGGCCACCCCGGCGCGCGACGCGGTGGAGTGGCCGCGCCTGGACATCTGGTGGGGTGACGAGCGCTTCCTGCCGGCCGGCGACCCCGAGCGCAACGAGACCGGCGCCCGGGAGGCGCTGCTCGACCACGTCGACGTCAACCCCGCCCGCGTGCATTCCGTGCTCGGTCCCGACTCGGGCATGACCGCCGAGGAGTCCGCCGACCGGTACGCCGACGAGCTGCGGGCGATGTCGCGCAACGAGGACCACGGCCCGGTGCCGTCCTTCGACATCCTGCTGCTCGGGCTCGGCCCGGACGGCCACGTGGCCTCCCTGTTCCCCGGGATGCCCGCCCTGTACGACGAGCGCCCGGTGGTGGCCGTGCACGGCGCGCCCAAGCCGCCGCCGACCCGGATCTCCATGACGCAGCCGACCATCAGGTCGGCGCGCGAGGTGTGGGTGATCGCGGCGGGCGAGGAGAAGGCGGGAGCGGTGCGCCTGGCCCTGCAGGAGTCCGGGCCGGTGCAGGTGCCGGGCGCGGGGGCGCGGGGGCGGCTGCGCACGCTGTTCCTGCTCGACCGCGCCGCCGCCTCCAAGATCCCTCCCGGCCTGGGCCGCCCCGCCTCCCCCTGACCTTCCGTGATCCGACGCGGCTAGCGGGGCGCGGAGAGCGCGTCGATCTCGGCGATGATCGCGCGCTTGCCGTCCCCGTCCAGGTAGGACGCGTTGACGGCGTTACGGGCCAGGTCCGCCAGGTCCTCGGGGCCGAGGCCGAAGACCTCCGACACCACCCGGTACTCCCGGTCGAGCGTGGTGCCGAACATGGGCGGGTCGTCGCTGTTGAGGGTGACGTACAGCCCCTGCTCCAGCAGCCGGGGGAACGGGTGGGCGGCGATGTCCGGCACCTGCCGGGTGCGGACGTTGGACGTCGGGCACACCTCCAGCGGGATCTGGGTCTCCCGCAGGTGGGCCATGAGCCGTGGGTCGTCCACGCAGCGGATGCCGTGGCCGATGCGCTCGGCGCCGAGCCCGTCGATGACCTCCCAGATGGTCTCGGGCCCGGTCATCTCGCCCCCGTGCGGCACGCTGTGCAGGCCGGCCGCGGTGGCCGCGCGGAACGCGTCCCTGAAGGCGTCGCGGTAGCGCGGGCGCTCCTGCTCGATCCCGGCGAGGCCGAAGCCGACCAGCGCCTCGGGCGGCTCGTTGAGCGCGTGGTCGAGCGTGGCCCGGGTCCCCTCGATCCCGAACTCGCCGGGGATGTCGAAGACGTAGCCGACGCGCACCCCGTACCCCGCGGCCTCGCGCGCCGCCAGGTCCAGCGCCTCGGTGATGGCGCGCCGGGACATGCCCATGCGCTGGTGGGAGTACGGGGTGACCGTCAGCTCGACGTACCTGACGTTCTGGGCGGCGAGGTCGCGCGCGGCGCCGGTGACCAGGGTGGCGACGTCGGCGGGCTCGCGTACCAGGCCGTTGACGCCCTCGTAGATCTGGGCGAAGTGGGCGAAGTCCCGGAAGTCGTAGAAGTCCCGCAGCTCCTCCTCGGTGGAGGGCACGGCGCTGCCGGGATAGCGCCGGGTGAGCTCGAGGACCGTGGGCACCGAGGCGGCCCCGACCAGGTGAACGTGCAGTTCGACCTTGGGCAGGGCCGCGATGAACGCTTCGATCGATGTGGTGCTGTCCGTCATAGGGACCGACCTTAGGCAGCCCGATGACCTGGACGAAAGCCATTTACCGGGAATCTCACACTATTGTGTGAGATTCGGCCGGAAGGCCCTTCCTTCAGGGGCGGACGGCGGCCAGGAGGCGGTTGTCGCCGTTCTGCCACAGGGTCCCGACCTCGGCGAAACCGGCATCGTGGAGCGCGGAGACGTGCGTGGACAGCTCGCCGGACTCCGAGCCGTGGTGCGCGGCGCCGGCGACCCTGCGCTCCCGCTCGTGGCGAAGCCCCGACAGCACCGGGTCCGCGGCGACCGCGTCCCACCACTGGCGCCAGTCCTCGGGCGGGCCCTCCTTGAAGCGCCGCCGCGTCGCCCGGTCGTGGATCGCGTGCTCGAGCTTGGCCAGCGCCGGTGTGACGTCGCCGGCGTCCATGTGGTCACCGTTGAGGAACAGGCCGCCGGGGCGCATCACCTGGGCCAGCTCGGCGAACAGGGCGCGCAGGTCGGCTTCGGGCAGCCAGTGCAGCGCCGTGGTGCTGACCGCCACGTCCACCGGGCGATCCAGGCCGAGGCGGGAGGTCCATCCGGCCACGCACAGGTCGAGGTCGGCGAAACGCAGCCCCGGGGTGCCGTCGTGGCAGGCGCCGCCGAGGGCCAGCAGGAGCGGATCGGCGTCGATCGCGATGACCGTGGCCTCGGGAAGGCGGTCCAGCAGGCGGGCGGAGAGCGAGCCGGGGCCGCAGCCGAGGTCGAGCACGAGCGGGTCGGCCCGCCCGGCCCCGGCCTCGACCGCGTCGATCAGAGCGGTGAACCGCTCCTCGCGGTCGGGCAGGTACCCCTCCTGCTGGCGGTCCCATCGGGCGATCCAGTCCTGTGCGAGCTCACGCGGGAGAACGGGCACGAGGGCCTCCTTGTAACTGTTGTCCAAGCTTTCAGTGGTCACAGCCTAAACCGCGTTCCCGTAACGGGTCAAGATGCTTTCGACGGTTACCAGAAGGGCCGACCGTGCTCACCGGAACCGGGCGGGCCGATCACCCGGACCGGGCGGGGCGGTCACCCGGACCGGGCGCGGGCCGCCCGCCGCTCGCCGTGATCCCCCGTCGCGGCCATCGGCTAGGTTGGTGGACGCGAGACCGAGGACGAGGGTGCAACTACTCCAGTGAACTTCAACAGCCACGCCGACACCGCTGTGGCGGTCGCCGCCTTCCTGGTGAACACGCTGACGCCCGGCGAGAGCCGGGGCCGCCCGCATGCGTTGCCGCCGCCGGGCCCCGAGCGCGCCGCCACCGCCACCTCGGCCCTGCGCGCCGGCGGCTGGAAATCGACCGAGGCCACCGAGACCGAGGCCGACCAGCTCGTCGGCGTCGCCGCGGAGCTGCGCGTCATCTTCGTCGCGGTGGACCGGCACGACATCGACAGCGCCGCCGAGCAGGTGAACCGCCTCCTGGACCGCACGCAGGCGCGCCCCCACCTCGAACGGCACGACGGCGAGCCCTGGCACCTGCACTTCCACGGCACCGGCCAGACGCTCGGCGACGACTGGGCCGCCGCGTGCGCCACCGGCCTGGCCATCGTGCTCGGCAGCGAGCTGCACGACCGGCTCGGCGTGTGCACCGCGCCCCACTGCGACCGGGTCTACGTCGACACCTCGCGCAACGGCACCCGCCGGTTCTGCTCCACCGCCTGCCAGAACCGCGTCAAGACCGCCGCCTTCCGCGCCCGCGCCGTCCAGCCCTGATCCCCCGGGCCGCCCCGCCGGGTAAAGCATGGTCACTTCACGTGTCGAGATGATCACTCTGGGGAAGTGAGTGAAGGTCATCCGGAACGGCCGGCGAGCCGTTCACCTGGCGACCGGTCCGCTTCCGTGCGACATCGCGGGCGCGCGGACCGGCCCGCCGCGAAGTCTCTCAGGGGGAAGAAGTGGCTGTACGGAGTCCTCGATCGGCCGCCGTCCCGGTGGCCCTGCTGGCGGTCGCGCTGCTCGGCGGATGCGGTGGCGGCAAGGCCCCCACCATGACGCCCGAAGGCGCGATCGTCAGCAGCACCGCGGGCCTACCACCGTCGGGCGCGGCGCCTTCGGCCGGCGCCGTGCCGACGGCGGGCGCCGACGCCGAGTACAACGCCGAATGCCCGACCGGGGGCAACGCCAAGCCGTTCGCCAAGACCCGGTTCGCCCTGCACGCGGGCCTCGCCCTCGGCGCCTTCCACCGCTACATCTACAAACCCCTGCGCGACGGCGGCTTCAAGGAAGGGGCCGACAAGCGGAAGCGCACCTTCGTCAAGGCCGCGGTGGCGGGGGTCTTCGCCCTGCACGAGCTGAAGATCGCCAAGGGCTTCTCGGTGGCCAACCCGACCCTGTGCAAGGCGGTCGCGGGCGTCAGCGACAAGTTCACCGCCCTCACCGGCAAGCTGAAGGGCGGCACGGCCACCGAACCCGACCTCAACGCGAGCAAGGCCTCCATGGACGGCCTCCAGCAGGACGCCACCAAGAACGGTTTCGGCTTCACCGAGAAGAACGTCTCCGTTCCCGGCGCGAGCTGACCCCGCACGCCCGGGGGGCGCGTGGTCGCCACGCGCCCCCCGGTGGAGCGGGCCTATCGGCCGATGGTGTCCAGCTCCGCGACCACGTCGGCCGGGAGGTCGAGGTGCGCGGCGGCGACGTTCTCGCGAAGGTGGGCCGGCGAGGAGGTCCCGGGGATCAGGACGATCGCCGGGGACCGCTGGAGCAGCCAGGCGAGGGCGACCTGCTGCGGCGAGGCGTCCAGGCGGGCGGCGACGTCGGTCAGGATCCCGGACTGGAGCGGGCTGAAGCCGCCGAGCGGGAAGAACGGGGCGAACGCGATGTTCTCGGCCGCGCACCGCTCGACGAGCTCGTCGTCCTGCCGCAGGGCGAGGTTGTAGAGGTTCTGCACGGTGACGACGGGCGCGATGGCCTGCGCCTCCGTCAGTTGCGCGGAGGTGACGGAGCTGAGCCCGAGGTGGCGGATGAGGCCCTCGCGCTGGAGCTCCACCAGGGCGCCGAACTCCTCTGCGAGGGATTCCTCGGTGGGGCTTTCGGGGGTGCCGAGGCGCAGGTTGACGACGTCGAGGGCGTCCAGGCCGAGGTGCCTGAGGTTCTCGTGGACCTGCGCCTTGAGGTCCGCGGGCTCCCGCGACATGATCCAGGAGCCGTCGCCGCCTCGGCGGGCGCCGACCTTGGTGACCAGGTGGAGGTCCGCCGGGTAGGGGTGCAGGGCCTCCTTGATGATCTCGTTCACGACGACGGGGCCGTAGAAGTCGCTGGTGTCGATGTGGGTGATGCCGAGGTCGACCGCCTCGCGCAGGACGGCGACGGCCTGATCGCGATCCTTGGGCGGTCCGAAGACACCGGGTCCCGCGAGCTGCATGGCGCCGTAGCCCATGCGGCTGATGGTGAGGTCGTCCGCGAGCGTGAGGGTGCCGCCGCCGAGTGTGCTGATGGTCATGTCATCTCTCTCACGGGGGTTCGGCCGCGTCACGGCGGGCGCCGTGGGTGGCCGGGTCACTGACTAACCGGTTAGCCATATCCTCGCTCCTGTCTAACCGGTTAGTCAAGTGCGTGGCATGCGAACGACAGAACGCCCGCTTCGCATGGCGCGGGGCCATGCGAAGCGGGCGTTCCGGTGTGCGTGCCGCCCTACCGCGCGGCGCCCGGGACAGTCCCGGTCACCGCCCGGCACGAGCACCTGGGTCACCGTCGAGCGTGACCGGGCCGGTCACACCGTCAGGCGTTGACGGCGCGGTCACACCGTCAGGCGTGCACGGCCCGGTCACATCGTCAGGCGTGGACGGCGCGGTCCAAAAGCGGCCGGTGGCGGATCATCCAGTCGGCGGCCCTGGCGCGCCAGGCGAGCGCCCACAGGGGTGCCGGGTCGGCCGAGTCCGGGGTGATCCGGGCACGGGCCGCCTCGGCGGCGCAGTCCCGGATCGCGAACTCGATCATCCGGGCGACCAGCCCGTCCCGATCGGCCGCCGGCAGCCCGTACCCGTCGAGGAACGCCCTGAGCCGCCGGGCGCGGACCTCCGCGCCAGGCAGCCCGACACGCTCGGCGACGTCGTCACCATGGAGCTGGGCGTGCCACCAGGCGGTGCTCGCGACCTCGTCGAGCCGGTCGACCGGACCGGCGAGGGTCCAGTCGATGAACCCCACCGGGCGCCCGTCACGGACGACCGTGTGCCAGGGCCCCGCGTCGCAGTGCCCGATCACCGACTCGCCGCCCTCGCGGTGCGTCCACCAGGGCTGCCACAGCGCGTCCGGCGGCGGCCGGAACCCTGCGGTGGCGGTGTGCAGGTCGCGGAGCAGCGCGCCGGCCTGCCCGACGATCTCCTCGGACGAGGGCTCCGGGTGGACGACGGCGCCCTCGATGTAGGTCAGGACCTCGTTGCCGTCGGCGTCGAGGCCGTCGCCGACCACCCGCGGGGCGCCGGTGAACCCGGCGTCCTCGAGGTGGCGCAGCAGTGCGTGGACGGTGCCGGTCCAGGGCCCGGCGGGACGCCTGACGGTCCGGCCGGAGCGGGTGACATGACTTGGTCCGCCTTCGGCCGCCGTCAGCGGTTCGAAGGATGATGCGGATTCCACGAGTTTCTCCTCGTATCGGCTTGGCAGTCGATGGCACGGTGCCGAGGGACGGCACCGGCGACGCGCGGCGCGGAGGATTCCGCGTCCGGGCGTGACGCTACGAAGCGAGGAGTCGCGTGTCGGACCTGCCGACCGGGCGAGAAGGCGCCAGGTGCGGAGAAGAACCGGCGAGAGAAAACCGGGTCAGGTCGCGGCGAGCCCACGCGTCGTAGCGGAGACGGCTACCTCAGTTCGGACCATGCATGCCATGTGGACCTCCTAGACCGATGCGGGCAGGCTAACCGGCCGCCTCGGCCCCCGGCAACCGAATTCCCGCCTGGCCATGACCGCGCTCGCGCCCCGCCCCATCACGCCGACCGGTGCCGCGTCGGTGGTCCTCGGCGGCGTGATCGGACCGGTTCGGGACCCTACCGCCGGGTTTCACCGGCGCGTGTTCGTCTCCTCACCCATAGTGGACGGAACCATCCTGGCGAGGAGGAAAGCGTGCGCCGATTACCCGCCTTACGAGTGATGTCCCGCCTGCTTCGTCCCCCCTCCCTCCGGCGTTCCGCGGCGGGAGCGCACCCGCCGGACTACGACGCGTTCATCTCCTACAGCCACGCGCTGGACGGAAAGATCGCGCAGGTCCTCCAGCGCGAGGTGGAGCGGTTCGCCCGCCCCTGGACCCGGGTGCGGGTACTGCGGATCTTCCGGGACACGACCAGCCTGTCCGCGGACCCGGGGCTGTGGTCGGCCATCGAGCAGGCGCTGGGGCGCTCGCGGTGGCTCCTGCTGATGGCCTCCCCCCACGCCGCCCGGTCCCCTTGGGTCCACAGGGAGCTGACGTGGTGGCTCGCCAACCGCTCCGCCGCCCGGATCATCCTGCTGGTCACCGACGGGGAGATCGCCTGGGACGACCGGACGGGCGACGTCGACTGGCCGGCGAGCACAGCGGTCCCGCCGGCCCTGCGCGGGGCGTTCGCCGAGCAGCCCCGGTGGGTGGACCTGCGCTGGCTGCGGGACGCCGAGCAGGTCGACCGGACCAACCCGCGCCTGGCGGACGGCATCGCCGACGTCGCCGCCGCCGTGCGCGGCCTGCCGAAGGACACCCTGGTCGGCGAGCACATCCGCGAGGAGCGCACGGTCAAGCGGGTGCGGCGGGCGGTCACCGCGGCGCTGGCCGTCCTGCTGTTCGTCGCGGTCCTGCAGACGCGGGAGGCGCTCGACCAGGCGCGCACCGCCACCGGGCGGGGGATGGCGGCCACGGCGGTCGCCGCGCTCTCCACCCGCGCCGACCAGGGCCAGTTGCTGGCCACCGAGGCGTTCCGGATGGACCGCAGCCCGCAGACCCGCTCGGCGCTGTTCCAGGCGGTCGCCGCCGACCCGTACCTGGTGGCCCAGACGCCGACGGGCGGGCGGGTGACCGCGCTGGCCGGCTCGGCGGACGGGCGCGTCGCGGTCGCGGGCACCACCGGGGGGCGCCTGATCCGCTGGGACGTGTCCGGGCGGACCACCACCACCGTCACCGCGGGGAACCGGCCGATCACGTCGGTGGCGGTCAGCGCGGACGGCGGGCGGGTCGTCGCGGCGGACGGCGGCGCCGTGGTGCTGTGGGACGCGGGCCGGGCTCCCCGCCGGATCCCCCTGGCGGGTCCGGACCTCGTCGCGGTCTCGCCGTCGGGACGGCTGGCCGCCGCCGGGGCGACCGGCCGCGCGGGGTTCACCCTGCTGGACGGGCGGTCCGGCGCGGTGCTGCGCCATGGCTGGACCGGCCTCGACCTGAGCGTGATCGGGCTGCCGGACGACGCGACGGTCACGCTGGCGAGCGCGACGGGCAGGTGGCGGTGGCTGTCGGCGGAGACTCTGGCGATCACCGGCGGGAGCGACGAGTTCCGCACCCCTGCCGGTGGCTACGTCTTCGGCTTCGCTCCGGGCATGGAGTACGCCGGTTTCATGAAATATCGCAGCGTGACGGTGTGGCCGATGCGGAGACCCACAGCCGCCGGTTCCGATGGCACGTTGTCGGCGACCCTCCCGGTGACGCAGCCGGAGCTCCTGGCGGTCAGCCGGGACGGGACGCGGGCGGCCGCGTCCGGCGGCGACGTCCTCTACGTCGACGACCTGAGCACGGAGGCCGGCTCCGTCCCGCAGCCGAGGCGGCTGTCGGGCCACGGGCGCGTCGGGGCGCTCACCTTCCTCGGCGCCGGCGACCGGATCGTGGCGGCGGCCGACGGGATGCTCGCGATGTGGGACCTCACCCGGCCGTCGGCGCTGGCCCGCCCGCCCTTCGTCGACATGCCGGAGGTCTCCCAGGCCGGTCCGCCGCCGAACATCGCCGTCACGCGCGACGGGACGCGGGTCGCGGTGATCAGCGACGGCGGCTTCACCACCCCCGGCGTGCCCGCCGGCTCGGTCGTGCACGACCTGCGCGGCCCGGTGCCGAAGATCACGCGGCTCGCCTCCACCTACACCTACGAGCTGCCCATCTGGAGCGCCGACGGCTCCCGCCTGCTGGTGACCGGCCCTGGAGGCGCCACCGATGTGGTCGAGGAGGGGCGGACGGTGCAGCGCTGGCCGGGGCTGAACACCCGCCCGGTCGTCGCGGGCCGGGTGTCCCGCGACGGGAGCCGGGTCGCCTTCGTGGACGACCATGCCGGGGTGCTGGTGCGGAGCATGGCCGACGGGCGCGTGCTGCGCACGGTTCCCGGCACGACCTCACCGCTCACCACCCCGGGGTCGCAGACGAACGGCGTGGCGGCGGTGAGCGAGGACCTGGGCACCGTCGCGTACGCGCGGTTCGACGAGCGGTGGGAGGGCCCGGTGACGGTCGCCGACGTCGCCACCGGCCGGACGCGCCCGGTGCCGGGCTCCCCCGCCATGGCCGTCTCGTTCAGCGGCGACCGGCTGCTGGTCCAGCGCAGGGACGGCACGCTGGAGACCTGGGACACCGCGGGGCCCACCATGATCCACGCGTCCGCCGGGGACACCGGGTACTCCCGCGCGCTGGCCGCCCTGCCCGCCCTCGGCCTGGTCGCGCGGCTCCGCGACAACGGGACGGTGACCGTCGCCGACCTGGATTCGGGGGACGAGCTCGGGTCGTTCGCGCTGCCGCCGATGACGCGGGGCTCGGTCCCGTCCCCGTGGTTCGCGACCGTCCTGATCGGCGCCGGGGACGCCGGTGAGCTGGTGTCCGCCACCTCGGGCGGGCCATTGGTGCGCTGGCGGATGACCGAGGACGCCTGGCTGGACACGGCCTGCGCCACGGCGGGCCGGGACTTGACGCCCGGGGAGTGGCGGGCGGCCGCCGGCACCGATCCCCCGGACGACCTGACCTGCGCGCGTGAGCCCTGACGCGCAGCGCACCGGACGGCCCTGACCGGCGTTCACGCGGCGGCCCCCGCGTGGGCGCCGAGCCGCTCACGGGCGATCGGGACCTGCGGGAACACCGAAACCCCGGTTCGGGTGCGTGAGAAAGTGCGCTCACCGGGCACAGATCCCACCGCCGGTCATGGTCCGGTGACGGTGACCGGCGGCCACGGCCGAGCGGCGCGCGGCGGTCCGTCCAGGCCCGCCCTCTTCCGTGAGGCCGGCACGAAGGGCTTCCGCGAGGCCCGGACGAGAGGATGGAAATGACCGGAACCCCGTTCACTCCGGCGGTGACCGCCGAGTACACGATCACCTATGTCCTGGACGCCCCACGCGATCTGGTGTTCGCCGCCTGGACCGACCCCGCGCGCTTCGCGCACTGGTTCGGCCCCCACGGGTACACCACGCCGATGCGGGGGATCTCGATGGACCTGCGGCCGGGCGGCGTGTGGCGCGCGCTCGTGGTCGACCGCGACGGCGCCGAACAGCTCCTGGACGGCGTCTACCGCGAGGTGGACGCCCCCGCGCGGCTGGTCTTCACCACCGGCGACCCGGGCAACACCACCGGCGACCTCGCCTCGGTGGTGACCCTCACCCTGACCGACGTCGGCGGCAAGACCGAGATGCGGTTCCACCAGGCCGGATACAACACCGACGAGGCCCATGCGCGCGGCTCCAGGGCCGGCTGGTTGGAGTTCTTCGACCGGCTGGCCGAACACCTCGCGCGCGATCCCGCGACCGGCTGAGGGGCGTACGGCGCCGCCCGCCGGTCTGTGTGGCGGGTTCCCGCGACGCATGGGTGCGTACGGCGCCGCCCGGCCGCCCGTGGTGGGATCCTGTGACGCATAGTGGAAAATGCCGGAGCGGGCCGGTCCCCATGACGGCGCCCGGCCGACCTCACCGAATCACGGAGGCTCCTGGTGTTCGAGCGCTTCACCGATTCCGCCCGCCGCGCCGTGGTCGCCGCCCAGGAAGAGGCCAGGCGGCTCAACCACGACTACATCGGCACCGAGCACGTGCTCCTCGGGTTGCTCGGCGAGGGGAAGGGGCTCGCGGCGACCGTGCTGAAAAGCCTCGGGCTCACCCTCGAAAGCGTCAGGTCCAACGTCGAGGAGCTCGTCGGGCCCGGCGAGACCACGCCGGGCGCCCACATCCCGTTCACCTCACGGGCCAAGAAGGTCCTCGAACTGTCGCTGCGCGAGGCTCTGCAACTGCATCACAACTACATCAGCACCGAGCACATCCTGCTCGGGCTGATCCGCGAGGGGGAGGGCGTCGCGGTGCGGGTGCTGCGGCTGCACGAGGTCGACATGCAGCGGGTGCGCGAGCAGCTCGTCGAGGGCGCCGAGGGCCGCAGGATCCGCCGCCTCGGCAACCCGGGCGAGGACACCACCATGCTGGTCGCCTCAGGGGCGGCCTCCTTCGGGGCCCGCCTCGACCGCCTCCAGGAGAGCATCGACCGGATCGAACGCCGGCTGGACGCCCTCGGCGTACCGCTCGCCGCCGACCCCGCCGACATCACCCCCGGCCCGGGCGCGGCCCACACCGGTACGACCCATCCGGGCCCGGCCGCCGGCACCACGCCCGATCCGGGCACGGCCGATCCAGGCGACGTCGCCCCCGGCGCGGCCGATTCCCGCTGAGCGCTCGGCGATGATCCAGGCCGCCGCGATCCGGGGTCCCCGAGCGTCCCCGGATCGCGGCGGTCAGGCTCGGGGGGCCGCCATCGTGCCGGCCGCCATCCTGGCCTCCAGCACGCCGGGGTCCTCGGTGTAGGAGGGCGCCGCGCCGAGCGACAGCAGCAGGCGGCGCATGCGCACGTTGTCCGAGAGCAGGCTGACCCGGACCTCGGCGAAGCCCAGGTCGCGGGCCTCCTGCAGCAGCATGCGGGCCAGCGCGCCGCCGAGGCCGCGCCCCTGCCACCGGTCCTCGACCAGGAACGCCATCTCGGCGGTGCCTGGGTCCGGTGTGAAGATCAGGCTGGCGAGCCCCACGACCTGGCCGTCGTACCCGGCGACCAGGGAGTGCCCCCGGTCGCGGTCGCACAGCCGTTCGAACATGCGCGGCGGCAGGGCCGGCATCGAGGTGAAGTAGCGGAACCTGCGGGAGTCGGGCGAGCACCGGTCGTGCAGGTCGCGCACGGCCTCGCGGTACAGCGAGGTGAGCGGGCGCACCTGCACCTCGACCCCGTCGCTGAGCACCACGGGGCGCTCTGCCGCGGTGGCCTCGGCCGGCGGCTGGGCGAGGCGGACGAGCGCCGCCGCCCTGGCCGCCTCGGTCATGGTGAACGGCAGGCCCATCCGGCGGAGCCGTACGGCGCGGCGCGGCGCGACCGGGACGGTGAGCAGCGTCGGGTCGGGCAGCTCGGCCGCGGACTCGCCGCCGTTCCCGTACACCCAGCGGGCGTCGTCGGCGCGCAGCAGATCACCGAGCGCCTCAGGCAGCCGCCAGGGCGTTGCGCGCAGCCGGGCGGCGAGCAGCAGGACGCGGGTGGGCTCGTCGGTCAGCTCGTGGGCGGTGGCGGCCACGACCTGCACGCGCCGGCCGCCGGCCAGCTCGAGGGCCTCGCGCACGCTCTCGGCGGAGGCCGGGATGTCGGCGACGAACTCGTCCACGGTGCCGTCGGTGTCGGGCTGGACGCTGAGGCCGAGGATGTTGCCCCCCTTGGCCGCGAGCGCGGCGGTGAGGGAGGCGAGGCGGCCCGGACGCTCGTCGACGGTGGTACGAATCCGCATAAATCCCATCGAAACCCCCTGGTGTCTGGTCACCAGAATGCCGCCGGACTGTTACGAATCTGCTACATAGACGTGAGCCCAGGGTTTCGTTTGCCGGGCCTTTACGATCAATGCCCGATTTCCTGGGATATGTCGTACATTGTCGCTTCTTTCCGTTGTCGGCTGCGGGGCGCCGGAGGATATAGCAGGATGTGGCGGTGACCGATCTGCTCTTCCACGGCGGCCCCGTCTTCACCGCCGCCTCCCCATATCCCGGCTTCTCCGGCCCCCCGGTCTTCGCCGAGGCCGTGCTGGTCCGCGAGGGGCGCGTCGCCGCCGTCGGCGCCGAGGCCGACGTCCTGCGGCAGGCCCGCCCCCGCACCGAGACGGTGGACCTGCGCGGGCGGCTGCTCACGCCCGCCTTCACCGACGCCCACGTCCACCCGGTGCAGGCCGGGCTGGAGCGCGCGAAATGCGAGCTGTCGGAGGTCTTCGGCCTGCCGGCCTACGTCCAGAAGATCGCGGAGTACGCCGGGGCGTTCCCCGGCAAGCCCTGGGTCGACGGCGGCGGCTGGGACATGGCCGCCTTCCCCGGGGGGCTCCCGCACCGCTCCCAGATCGACTTCGTGGACCGGCCGGTCTACCTGATCCAGCGCGACCACCACGCCGCCTGGGTGAACACCCGGGCGCTGGAGATCGCCGGGATCACCGCCGAGACGCCCGACCCCGCCGACGGCCGCATCGAGCGCGACGCCGACGGCACCCCGAGCGGCGTCCTGCACGAGGGCGCCATGGACCTGGTCGGCCTGCTCACCCCCCGCCCGACCGCAGGCGACCTGGACGCCGCGCTGATGGACGCCCAGGAGCACCTGTTCTCCCTCGGCATCACCGGCTGGCAGGACGCCATCGTCGGCTCCTACGCGGGCTCCGACGACAACTTCCCCGCCTACCTCTCCGCGGCGGGGTCGGGGCGGCTGAAGGCACGGGTCGTCGGCGCCCTGTGGTGGGACCGCAACCGCGGCGCCGACCAGATCGAGGAACTCGAAGCGCGCCGCGCCCAGGCCGGCGGGTCGTTCTCCGCCGGCTCGGTGAAGATCATGCAGGACGGCATCGCGGAGAACTTCACCGCCGCCGTCATTGAGCCGTACTGCAACTGCGGTCCCGACCAGCGCGGGCTGTCGTACGTGGAACCGGGCGCGCTGAAAGGGTACGTCGCCGAACTGGACCGGCGGGGCTTCCAGGTGCACTTCCACGCCATCGGCGAGCGCGCCGTGCGCGAGTCCCTGGACGCGCTGGAGGGCACCTCGCCCGGCAACCGGCACCACATCGCCCACCTGCAGATCGTCGAGCCGTCGGACGTGCCGCGCTTCGGCCGGCTCGGCGTCACCGCCAACCTGCAGCCGCTGTGGGCGACGCACCACCTGCAGATGGACGAGCTGTGCATCCCCTTCCTCGGCGAGGAGCGCTCGTCGTGGCAGTACCCGTTCGCCGGCCTGGTGCGCACCGGCGCCCGGCTGTGCGCGGGCAGCGACTGGCCGGTGTCGTCGGCCGACCCGTTGCAGGGCATGCACGTCGCGGTGAACCGCACCGAACCCGGCGGATCGGTGCACGCGGGGTACCCGACGGCCCAGACGCCGTTCCTGCCCGGCCAGAGCCTCGACCTCGCCACGGCCATGACCGCCTACACCGCCGGTTCCGCCTGGATCGACCACGACGACGAGGCCGGCGTCATCGCCGTGGGCAACCGCGCCGACCTGGTGGTCCTCGACCGGGACCCGTACGCGCTGCCGCCGCGTGACATCTGGACCACGGGGGTGGCCCTGACCTTCGCCGCCGGTGAGGCCGTCTACGAGCGCCCGTCGTCCTGACCGCCGGCACGGCGCGCGTGACCGCTGCCGGGTGGCGCGGCGCGCGTGGCCGCTACCGGTGGCGCGGGCGCCGTGCGGGCCGGGACGGGCGTGCGGCCTCGAACGCGACAAGGCCCCCGCGACCGTGCGCGAGGGCCTTGTCGTACGTCTCTACCGGCAGGGGCCCCTACCAGGGCGAACGGTTGTTGCGAAGCCGCTCCAAGGCCTCGGCGAGGATCGCGGCGCCGTCGGTGTCGCTGCGCCGCTCCTTCACGTAGGCCAGGTGCGTCTTGTACGGCTCGTTGCGCGGAGGCGCGGGCGGGGCCGACTCGTCCTGACCGGCGGGAAGGCCGCATCGAGGGCAGTCCCAGTACTCCGGGACGGCCGCGTCGCTGGCGAAGCTCGGACGCGTCTCGTGCATGTTGGCGCACCAGAACGAGACCCGTACCCGAGGCGCCGACTCGCCACGCTCGGCCTCCCCCATCGGGCCGGCGCCGACACGGCTACCACGGATGGCGTTGCCACTACCCACGGATGAACTCCTCGCTTGATCGCCCCGCCGGGCGGGGAAAGAATCTTTGGTCAGGCGTTGCCCGGAAGGACCACTACCCCCGGTAGGGTCGCCAAGCCGGTGGGGCCGTTACGCCGGCTTGAGAAGCAGTCCGAGCGCGATGATGCAGACGAACCAGATCGTGCCGGTGATGACCGTCAGCCTGTCGAGGTTCCGCTCCACGACCGAGGACCCGCCGAACGACGACGTGAACCCGCCGCCGAAGAGATCCGAGAGGCCGCCACCCTTGCCCTTGTGGAGCAACACGAGCAGCACCATGAGGGCGCTCGACAGGATGAGGGCGATGGAGATTCCGATAGTCACCGTTGACCTGTTCTCTGTGACGCGCGCCGAGGCGCGACCTGACCTGCCCGGCGACCGCCGGGGTGACGATTCAAAGTTTCTCTTTGAGGGTACGTCGTGATGTCAACTCGTACCTCCCAAACAGCTCAGCTAGCCCGACATTTCGCCAAAACGGCAGATCTTAACGAACTCGACCGGGTCGAGACTCGCTCCACCCACCAGGGCTCCGTCGACATCGGGCTGAGCCATGATGCCGGCGATGTTGTCACCCTTGACCGACCCACCGTAAAGGATACGGACGGCACCGGCCACTTCCTCGTCGTACAGCTCGGCGAGTCGCACGCGGATCGCGCCGCACACCTCCTGCGCGTCGTCGGGCGTCGCCACCTCTCCGGTGCCGATCGCCCACACCGGCTCGTAGGCCACGACGATCGACTTCGCCTGCTCGGTCTTCACACCGTTCAGCGCCGCGTCGAGCTGCGCTACGGCGTGCGCGACGTGACCCTCGGCCCGGCGGACCTCGAGCCCCTCGCCCACGCACAGGATCGGCGTGAGCGAGTGACGGTAGGCCGCCTGCACCTTGGCGCCGACGAGCTGGTCGTCCTCGGCGTGGTGCTGGCGCCGCTCGGAGTGCCCCGCCAGGACGAACGTGCAGCCCAGCTTGGCGAGCATCACGCCGGAGACCTCACCGGTGTACGCGCCGGCGTCGTGCGTCGACAGGTCCTGCGCGCCGTACTCGATGCGCAGCTTGTCGCCGTCCACCAGGGTCTGCACGCTGCGCAGATCGACGAACGGCGGCAGCACCGCCACCTCGGCACGGTCGAGGTCCTTGTCGGTCAGCGTGAACGCCAGCTTCTGGGTGAGCGCGATGGCCTCGAGGTGGTTGAGGTTCATCTTCCAGTTGCCGGCCACGAGCGGCTTACGGGCTCTGCTCATTGATCGCTCAATCCTCCAGCGCGGCGAGTCCGGGGAGGGTCTTGCCCTCAAGGTATTCGAGGCTGGCGCCCCCACCGGTGGAGATGTGGGAGAAACCGTCCTCGGGGAGACCGAGCTTGCGCACGGCGGCCGCCGAGTCGCCGCCGCCGACGACGGTGAACGCGCCGGACGCGATCAGCGCCTCGGCCACCGCGCGGGTGCCGCCGGCGAACGCGTCGAACTCGAACACGCCCATCGGGCCGTTCCAGAAGACGGTCGCGGCGTCGGCCAGCTTGCCCGCGAACAGCTCGCGGGTCTTCGGGCCGATGTCCAGGCCCTCGCGGTCGGCGGGGATCGCCGTCGCCTCGACCACCTCGTGCTCGGCGTCCTCGGCGAACCCGGTCGCCGCCAGCACGTCGACCGGGAGCACCAGATCGACGCCGCGCTTGGCGGCCTCGTCGATGAAGCCGCGCACCTGGTCGAGCTGGTCCGCCTGCAGCAGGGAGTTGCCGACCTCGTGGCCCTGGGCCTTGAGGAAGGTGTACGCCATGCCGCCGCCGACGATCAGGCGGTCGACCTTGCCGAGCAGGTTGGCGATCACGCCGAGCTTGTCGGAGACCTTCGCCCCGCCGAGCACGACGACGTACGGCCGGGCGGGGTCCTCGGTGAGCTTCCGCAGCACCTCGACCTCGGTCACGACCAGGCCGCCCGCGGCGTGCGGGAGGAGCCTCGGCACGTCGTAGACGCTGGCGTGCTTGCGGTGCACCGCGCCGAACCCGTCGCCCACGTACAGCTCGGCGAGATCGGCCAGCCGGGCGGCGAAGGCGCCGCGCGCCTCACCGTCCTTGGACTCCTCACCGGGCTCGAAGCGGAGGTTCTCCAGGAGGGCGACCTCGCCGTCCTCCAGGCCCTCGGCGACCTCGCGCGCGGAGTCGCCCACGACGTCGGAGGCGAACGCGACCGGGCGGCCGAGCAGCTCGCCCAGCCGGGCGGCCACCGGCGCCAGGGAGAACTCCGGCGCCACCTTGCCCTTGGGGCGGCCGAGGTGGGCGCAGACGATCACCCGCGCGCCGCGTTCGGCGAGCGTGGTGATCGTCGGGACCGAGGCGCGGATGCGCCCGTCGTCGGTGATGGCGTCCCCGTCGAGGGGGACGTTGAGGTCGGCGCGCACGAGCACGCGCCGGCCCTTGACGTCGAGGGAGTCGATGGTCCGCATCAGAGCCGCGAGCCCACCAGCTCGATGAGGTCACCGAGGCGGTTGGAGTAGCCCCACTCGTTGTCGTACCAGCCGACGACCTTCACCTGGTTGCCGATGACCTTGGTCAGGCCGGCGTCGAAGATGCAGGAGGAGGGGTCGGTGACGATGTCGGAGGACACGATCTCGTCCTCGGTGTAGGACAGGATGCCGCGCAGCGCGCCCTCGGAGGCGGCCTTGAGTGCGGCGTTGACCTCCTCGACCGTGGTCTCGCGCTTGAGCTCGACGGTCAGGTCGGTCGCGGAGCCGGTGGGGATCGGCACGCGCAGGGCGAAGCCGTCGAGCTTGCCCTTGAGCTCGGGGAGCACGAGGCCGATCGCCTTGGCGGCGCCGGTGGAGGTCGGCACGATGTTCAGCGCGGCGGCGCGGGCGCGGCGGAGGTCCTTGTGGGGGCCGTCCTGGAGGTTCTGGTCCGCGGTGTAGGCGTGGATCGTGGTCATCAGGCCCTTCTCGATGCCGAAGGTGTCGTGGATGACCTTCGCCATGGGGGCCAGGCAGTTGGTGGTGCAGGAGGCGTTGGAAATGATCGTGTGCGCCGACGCGTCGTACTTGTCGTCGTTGACGCCCATGACGATGGTGATGTCCTCGCCCTTCGCGGGGGCGGAGATGATCACCTTCTTGGCGCCGTTGTCGGCGTGGGCGCGCGCCTTGGCGGCGTCGGTGAACAGGCCGGTGGACTCCACGACGACGTCGACGCCCAGGTCGCCCCAGGGCAGCTTGCCCGGGTCGCGCTCGGCGAACACCTTGATCGCCTTGCCGTCGACGGTGATGTCGTCGGCGGAGCTCTTGACCTCGTAGGGCAGGCGGCCCAGGATGCTGTCGTACTTGAGCAGGTGGGCAAGGGTGGCGTTGTCGGTCAGGTCGTTGACGGCGACGACCTCGATGTCCTTACCGCTGGCCGCTACGGCTCGCCAGAAATTGCGGCCGATACGGCCGAAGCCGTTGATGCCTACGCGGATGCTCACGGAAACAAATCTCCTCGAACTTCGTGCGCCGGCTCGCGCCGGCGTCGTGGCGGGCTGAAACCTCAGACAACCCTACCGGGTCACAATTGGTGTAGACCACGTGGCTCTCCCCTTCCCGCCCCCCAAGCCCCGCCCCCGCCGTCCTCCCA
>NZ_JANZYP010000021.1 GCF_025506355.1 Sphaerisporangium corydalis | reverse complement strand
GGGAAGGGGTGGAGGGCGGGAGAATGGGGGGGTGTATTTCGCTCATGTCGGGGGATTTCTGGCCACGGGGCTGCGGGATGTGACGACCGATCTCGCCGCACTGGACGGGGCCGGGTGGTGGGCCGTCGTGGTGACCTACGAGGGCAAGGTCACCTGCGCCCGCTTCGACGACGTGCGGCGGTCGCCCCTGCCGCGCCCCTCAGGGTCGTGGCCCGCGTCCCTGGAATGGACCAGCTCGCTCGACCGGCGCGGCTACGAGGACGGTGTCCGGCGGATCAGGGACCTGATCGAGCAGGGGGAGGTCTACCAGGCCAACCTGTGCCGCGTCCTCACCGCCGAGATCCCCCCGGACGCCGACCCGCTGGTGCTGGCCGGGCGGCTGGCCCAGGGGAACCCCGCGCCGTACGCCGCCACCGTCCAGGTGCCGGGGCTGACGGTCGTGTCGGCCTCGCCGGAGCTCTACCTGTCGCGCGCGGGCGACGTCGTGGAGTCGCGGCCGATCAAGGGGACCGGGGAGACCGCGGACGACCTGCTCGACAAGGACCACGCCGAGAACGTGATGATCGTCGACCTGGTCCGTAACGACCTCGGCCGGGTCGCGGAGGTGGGCTCGGTCACGGTGCCCGCGCTGTGCGTGGTGGAGGAGCATCCGGGCCTGGTCCACCTGGTCTCGACGGTGCGTGCCAGGCTGGAGGAGGGGCGGGGCTGGGCCGAGCTGTTCGCGGCCACGTTCCCCCCGGGCTCGGTGACCGGGGCACCCAAGTCCTCGGCACTTCGTATCATCGATGAACTCGAACCTGAGCCACGGGGGCCGTACTGTGGGGCAGTGGGCTGGGTCGACGCCGGCAGGCGCGAGGCCGCACTGGCCGTGGGCATCCGCACGTTCTGGATCGAGCGTGACCTCATCCGCTTCGGCACGGGCGCCGGCATCACCTGGGGCTCCGATCCGCGGCGCGAGTGGCGCGAGACCGAGTTGAAGGCGTCCCGGCTCGTCGCGCTCGCCTCGGGCCGGGCCTGACGGCCGTCAGGCGGACCCGGCGGCACCCCCGTGGTACCTCTGAAGAATGGAGATCACATAGATGAACGTTCCGGTCTGGGTCAACGGCGAGCTGCTCGATCCTGCGGAGGCCAGCGTCTCCGTCTTCGACCACGGGCTGATGGTCGGGGACGGCGTGTTCGAGACGATCAAGTGCGTGAACGGGGAGGCGTTCGCCCTCACCCGGCACCTGGACCGGCTCAAGCTCTCCGCCGAACGCCTCGGCCTGCCGGTGCCGGGCGTGGACGCCATCGCCGAAGGCATCCGGGCGTGCCTGGCGGCGGCGCCGCCGTGGCCGCTCGGCCGCATCCGCGTCACCTACACCAGCGGCAACGGCCCTCTCGGCTCCGACCGGGGCAACCAGGGCACCAACGCCGTCGTGATCGTCGGCGCGCAGGCGCCGTTCCCCGAGACGGCCGGCGTCACCGTGGTCCCCTGGCCGCGCAACGAGCGCGGGGCGCTCGCGGGCGTCAAGAGCACCTCCTACGGTGACAACGCCAAGGCGCTGGCCTACGCCAAGGAGCGCGGCGGCCAGGAGGCCATCTTCGGCAACCTCGCCGGCGACCTCTGCGAGGGCACGGGCAGCAACATCTTCATCGTCAGGGACGGCCACCTGATCACGCCCACGATCGCCTCCGGCTGCCTGGCCGGGGTGACGCGGGCGCTGGTGCTCGAATGGCACGGCGGCGAGGAGGCGGACGTGCCGATGTCGGCGCTGTACGAGGCGGACGAGGCGTTCCTGACCTCCACGACCCGCGACGTCCAGCCGATCAGGCTCGTGGACGACACGGTGATCGCCGCCGCGCCCGGCCCGGTCACCGCCAAGGCGATGCGCGTGTTCGCGGAGCGCAGCGCGGCCGACGTCGACCCGTGATCACCGTCCGGCGCGCGGCCCCGTGATCACCCGGCCGGCGTGGCCCTGCGATCACCCGGCTGACACGACCCCGTGATCACCCGGACCGGCGCCGGCCTCGGTGATCACTCGGGGTAGGACACCTGGGTCTGGGCGTTGAGCTCGTCCAGCTTGACCGACTTGGCGGGGTCGGTGAGCGGGTCGTCGAGCGCGATGACGTCCAGGCCCTTGATGATGTCGCTGGAGTAGATGTACCCGTTGTAGTAGTACGCCGACCAGGAGCCGCCCAGCTTCGGCTCGCCGGTGGTGCTCAGCGGCCCCGGGTCGACGTACGCCAGCTCCTTCGGGTGGTCGGCGTCGGTGAAGTCGATCACCGACACGCCGCCCTGGTACCACGCCTGGACCATGATCGTCTTATTGGGGACCGGGAGCAGCGACCCGTTGTGCGCGACGCAGTTCTCCGCGGCGGTCTGGTAGCGCGGGATCTTGAAGTAGCCCCGCCGCTTGAGCTTGCCGTCGGAGGAGATGTCGTACACCGCGTCGGCGCCCCGGGTCGGCCCGGTCTTGGCGTCGCACGTCGGGGAGACCCCGCCGCCGAGCTCGTCGGAGAAGATCACCTGGCTGGCGTCGTTGCTGAACGTCGCCGAGTGCCAGATGGAGAAGTTCTCGGTGTCGGTGATCTCCTGGAGCACCTTGGGCGCGGTCCGGTCGGAGATGTCCATCAGGATGCCGTTGCCGAGGCAGGCGCCGGCGGCCAGGTCCTTCTCCGGGTACACCGTGATGTCGTGACATCCGCTGGTCGCGCCGGGCTTCGACTCGTCGTTCCCGTCGGTGAACAGCACCGGCTGGGCGACGATCCTGGCCTTGGCCGGGTCGGTCACCGGCACCTCGACGATCGCGATGGAGTCGTGGGGCGGCTTGCAGTTCACCGAATCCGGGAAGGGCCCGAACGAGGAGACGTACAGGTACACGTTCGCGGCGTCCTTGCCCGGCACCAGCGTGTGGGTGTGCGAGCCGCAGGAGGTGGCCAGCGACCGGATGTACCGGGGGTGGGTCTTGTCGGAGATGTCGAAGATCCGGATCCCCTCCCAGCCCTCGTTCTCGTCGCCATGGCCGCTCTCGCAGGTGTCGTCGTCGCGCGGCTCGTCGACGGACAGGAACAGCAGGTTCCCGCTGACGGAGATGTCGTTCTGGCCGCCCGGGCAGACCACCCGCGTGACGACCTTCGGCTTGGCCGGGTCGCTGATGTCGTGGATCGTGAAGCCCTCGTAGTTGCCCGAGAAGGCGAAGTCGCCCTGGAAGGCGAGGTCGGTGCCCCACGCCTCCTCGCCGTCGAACGGCGCCGACAGCGGGACGTTCGCCACCCGCCGGGCGTTCGGGCTGTGGGCGTACCCGTCCTCCGAGGCCGACGGCCCGGGGGTGGTGCCGGTGGACGCCGAACCGGTGGTGGCCACCGGGCCGGAGGGCGCGGGACCGCCGGCGCAGGCCCCGAGAAGCAGGACCGCCCCCGCCACAGACGCGATCGCGCCGATCCGCCGCACGCCCACAATGCCCCCCGTTGCCCGACCGATTTTTGGAATGTGCCCCAGTATGGAAGCTATGTTGATCCGGCGCCGCACGTGTGAGCTTTTCGTAACGGTTGTGCTGGGATCCGGGCTCGCCTTCGCCCTCGCGGGCTGCACGAGCGGTGAACCCGAGCAAGGCTCACCGATGCTGGCCGGGACCGGCGCCCCCGTGATCGTCCCGGGCGCGCCGGGGGAGCCGGGGCGCACCGCCAAGCCGGGGGAGCGGGTCGGGCGGTCGGAGTCGCGGCCCTCGGCCGCCGACGTCCTGTTCGCCCAGCGGATGATCCCGCACCACCGGCAGGCCCTGGAGATGGCCGGGCTGGCACCCTCGCGGGCCGGCGACCCGGGGGTCCTGCGCCTCTGCGAGCGCATCGCGGCCGGGCAGTTGCCGGAGATCGGGGTGATGTCCTCCTGGCTGCGCGCCCTCGGCCGCGAGGCCCCCGCGGGCCATCCCGAGCACACCTCGGGGGACGGATACGGCATGGCGAGCGTCGAGGAGATGAACCGGCTGCGCTCGGCCCGGGGAGCCGCCTTCGACGCGCTGCTGCTGCGGCTGATGACCAGGCATCACGAGGGCGCGGTGCGGATGGCGGGGGAGGAGCTGTCGGGCGGCACCGACCAGACGATCAGGAAGATGGCCCAGGACGTCGCGTCCGGCCAGGGTGTGGAGATCGGCAGGATGCGGAAGCTCATGAGGTGACGGCCCAGGCGGACGGCCGGGTCACGGCCGGTCAGGGCGGGCGGGTCTACGCGGGTCTACGCGGGTCTACGCGGATCGCGACGGCATGGGCACGGACGCGACGGTTCGGACGTCGCCGAATCGGTCGGATCGGCGCGGCCGGAGGGTCGTGAGGGCCGGAGCGGGGTCCGGCCTGCTGCGAGGTCAGGAGCTCCAGAGCATGTTCGACAGCTCTTCGTCCAGGTCCATGAAGTCGGTCTCACGGCCGGCGGCCACCAGGTCGTAGGTGCGGTGCAGGAACTCGGTCAGCGGCGGCAGCGGGACCTCGAAGAGGGCCTGCCCGAAGGGCGAGGTGAGGCTGATGTTCAGCGTGCGCTCGCCGTCGGCGCGCGCCGGCCACACCTGCACGTCACCGTCTCCCACCCGCCTGACGATGCCGACGGTCAGCAGCTCGCGGGCGAAGATCCACTCGACCGGTTCGTCGTTCCCCACGTGGAAGGCCATCCGGATGGCGTACGGGTCGTCGGCCGTATAGCTCAGGCCGGCGAGAAGGGGGACGGTGGTACGGTCGGGGACCACAAGTCGAAGGCCCAGCTCGGCAGAGACGGTGGCGTTCATCGTCAGCCAAACCTTTCGTCGGTGGGTCCCCTGCTCGGGGCCTGGGTTGCGGTGCTCTGAAGGACTTCGCTCGGAGCCATGTCTGCGGAACGAAGGAACCTCCAGGAGAGATTCCGCTCCTGAGCCCTTCTGTAACGCATATCACAGCGCGACATTTATGCCTCTACCTGGTCAAACATCGCTTAGAGGCGCCTGTTTGCAAGGGTTTTGCGTGTCGTTCCGGCCGTCCTTCGGGGCATCTACGGGTGTCTCGGGGTAAAGATCATAAGTGGTGCGATTCGGATGAGTATGGGGCATGACGATGCTATGACAACAGGGCGCCACGCCGCCGGACTCCTGAGAACCTTTCGTGATCGTGTTCTCCTTCCGCTTCGCCAGCACGCCTCGGAGTGAGGTATGGTTTTCCCCGTCGGCAAGGTCTTCCCAGTGGGGATCCCCGGCACTGCAGGGCGATTAGCTCAGCGGGAGAGCGCTTCGTTCACACCGAAGAAGTCACTGGTTCGATCCCAGTATCGCCCACACAGGCCACAGGCCGCTTCCGAACACCGGAAGCGGCCTTTTTTGACGGGGCCCCCAGGCGACAGGGGCCGGTCCGCCCGTGACGACAAGGTCCGGCCCGTGACGACAGGGTCCGGCCCGTGACGACAGGGTCCGGGCCGTGACGACAGGGTCCGGGCCGTGACGACAGGGTCCGGGCCGTGACGCGGAAGCGGCGCCGCCGGACGCCTCCCATGCGTCCCTGCGGCGCCGATGCGCTGTGGTGGTGCCGGCTCGGCTGAGCGTCACCATGAATCGCGAGTTCGTCTCCCGGCCGGTCCGGGCCGGGTCCGCCGACCTGGTCCTGCCTTTGCGTCGGCCGGAGACTGGCGTTATCGAGTTCTAGGAGAGGGAATCTTTACCCGGGGTCCGCCGCGGGGTCCGTCCACATGATCGTCGTGGTCGTCCGGAGTCCGCGGGCCGTGCCGCGCCCTTTCAGCGGGCGCGGGCTCACCGGCAGGGCTGCTCGCAGGCGTGGGGCGTGCCCCGGAGCGCCTCGCGGTGGTAGCGGTACTCGTCGTCGCCGATCTCGCCGTGGGCGAACCGCTCGAAGAGCAGGTCCTCCTCGGGGCTGGTGCCCGCACGGGCGGAGGTGGAGTGCGCCTCCTGGAGCACGCTCCGGACGCCGCCGATGATGGTCGCCCAGACCAGGACGCAGCTGAGGGTGAGCAGAAGGGCTTCCCACCCGTTCATCGCGAGGCCGAACATGTACATCAGCGTGCTCCTTTCCGGGGACGGGGGGTGGGATGGGCGGTTGTGGCATCTCGATCTGTGACATGGGAGGTCATGGGTCCACAATGGGTCAAACAGCCCTTGACCTGCCAGGACGCGCTTTACCTGGGAGTATCTAGACTGGGTGCGAGACAACCCCCCTCATGTCCGATTTATGTCATAACGTGGTGAAATGGACAGTGACCGACTTCTCGGAGACTTCCTTCGGGCCCGGCGCGAGACCACCACCCTCGAGGACGCGGGACTGAGCTCAATGGGCCGCCGCAGGACGCCGGGGTTGCGCCGTGAAGAGGTGGCGATGCTGGCGGGGGTCAGCACCGACTACTACATCCGGCTGGAGCAGGGCCGCGAGCGCCGCCCCTCCGAGCAGGTGCTCGGCGCGCTGGCCCGCGTACTGGACCTGGGCGAGGACGGCACCGACCACCTTCACGCGCTGGCCTATCCGTGGACGCGCCGCCGCCGCCGCCCGGCCAGCCGTATCGAGCCGGCGCACCCGTCCCTGGCGCGCATGATGGAGAGCTGGGACCACGCCCCGGCGTTCGTGCTGGGCCGATGGCTGGACGTCCTGGCCTGCAACCGGCCCGCGAGGGCCCTCACCGCGGGCCTGGAGCACAGCGACAACCTGATCCGGCTGATCTTCCTCAACCCCGACGCTCAGTGGTACTTCGCCGAATGGGAGAAGACCGCGTACGAGAAGGCCGCCTGGCTCCGCGCCGCCGCCGGCACCGACCCCGACGACCCTTTCCTGCCCGAGCTGGTCGAGGAGCTCTCCTCCGCCAGCGACGAATTCCGCCGCATCTGGGCCCGGCACGACGTGCGGGCCCTCGCGAACGATGTCAAGCGGCTCCGGCACCCCGAGGTGGGCGAGCTGACGGTGACCTGCGAGGCGTTCACCGTCGCGGCGGCCCCCGGCCAGCAGCTCTTCCTGCTCCACGCGGAACCGGGCAGCCCGTCCGAGCGGACCCTGTCCCTGTTCTCCGAGGACGCGACCCTGGACGCGGGGCCGGCAGCGTCACGGAGCATCCCGCGTTCCCTGCCCGCTCTCGGCCCGCGCGTCCGCGCGGCCTCTCCACCGGTGTCATGGCCCACCCGATGGTGAGCGGCGATCTTTCCGGGACGAAGGCAGGGTGAGCCGGGTGCCGCGCCTGAGTTCGATACGGGCGCGCTATACGTTGATGGCGGTCATTTTGTCGTTCGTCTTCCTGGTCACCGTGGGCGCGAGCCTGGACGCGGTGATCCGGTACAAGATCGAGGTCGACGCCTTCGACGACACCAAGCGGGTGGCCAGCCAGTGGAGCGCCGCGGCGCGGAACGGCACGATCCCGCAGACCATCCCCACCTCCAGCCGGGTCAACCTGATCCAGGTGGTGGACGCCAAGGGCAGGGTCCTTGAGGCCAGCAGGCGCGCGGCCGGGCGGCCGCCGCTGACCTCCGTCCGCCCTCCCCCCTACGACCGGTTCAAGAACCTCACCGACTGCACCCCGGGTCAGGGGTGCGCCATCATCATGGCCATCCGGGTCACGCCCGCCGCCGACTCCGCGGTGGTCTACGCCGGCATCCCGGAGCCGTCCATTCTGGCGACCCGCGCGCTGGACATCGTCATCGCGACGGGGACGCTCCCGATCCTGGCCCTGGTGGGCTGGATGACGTGGAGCATGGTGGGCCGGACGCTGCACCCGGTGGAGGTGATCAGCAAGCGGATGTCGGAGATCACCGGCTCCGACCTGAGCCTGCGGGTGCCGCTGCCGCCGGGACGCGACGAGATCGCGCTGCTCGCCCACGCCGCCAACCAGACCCTCACCCGGCTGGAGGCGGCGGTCAGGCAGCAGCGGAGGTTCGCCTCCGACGCCTCCCACGAGATACGCAACCCGCTGGCGGGACTGCGCGTGCGCCTGGAGGAGGCGCTGATGAACCCCGGCGACGTGGACCCCTACGAGGCCATACGGTCGGCGCTGTCGACCACCGACCGGCTGGAGGCGGTCGTCGGCGACCTGCTGGTGCTGGCCCGGCTGCACGCCCCCGAGCAGATGCCGGCCGAGCCGGTCGACCTGTGCTCCCTGGTCGCCGAGACGGCGGCGAGCAGGACCGAGGGCGTTCCCGTACGGGTCCACGTGTCCGGCGAGGTTCGGGTAAGCGGTTTCCGCATTCAGATCATCCGGATCCTGGAGAACCTGCTGAGCAACGCGCAGCGGCACGCCGAGAGCCGTGTCGAGGTCACCGTGGAGTCGGTGGCCGGCCAGGCCGTCGTGGCCGTGACCGACGACGGGGCCGGCATCGCGCCGCAGGACCGCGAGCGCGTCTTCACCCGGTTCACCCGGCTCGAGGACGGGCGCAGGCGCGACCCCGGCGGCAGCGGGCTCGGCCTGGCCATCTCCCGCGAGATCGCCGAGGCGCACCACGGGACGCTGCGGGTCGAGGACTCTCCCCGCGGCGCGCGCTTCGTGCTGCGTCTGGTGTCGCTGGGCGAACGGATCGGCGATCGGGTCGGCGGGGTGACGTCCGGCAAGGCCGATCGGTAAGGCTTTACCTGGCGCTGAGGTGGCCGTCCGCGCCCTCGGGTACCGAGATTACTGCGGAGCGGATGCCGTGTACGCCCACAAAACGGAGATCGGGCGGCACGCGGCGGACCAGCGAACAGGGGAGCCAAGCATGATCAACGACAACCTGTGGACATATCGCCCGGACGTGTACGGAAGCGATCAGACGATGGACATCGTCGGCTTCGAGGTGGAGGCCGTCGACGGCAAGATCGGTTCGGTGGACGAGGCCAGTGACGCGGTGGGCGAGAGCTACATCGTCGTCGACACCGGGGCGTGGATCTTCGGCAAGAAGGTCGTCCTCCCCGCGCTCGTCGTCACCCAGATCAGCATGCCGGACCGCAGGATCTACGTCGCCAGGACCAAGCAGGAGATCAAGAACGCCCCCGAGTTCGACCAGAAGGCTTACAAGGACCCCGGCTACCGGGCCAGGCTCGCGGGGTACTACGGGAAGCTCCCCAAGACCATGTGAACCGGCTCCGCGTGGATGGGCCGCCCGCACGCGCGGGCGGCCCATCGTCGTGCCGGGCCCTGGAGGGTCTCCCCTCCACGAGCGGACCCCGCGATACCGCGTTGATGCCGCGGGCCCGGCCGGGTTAGCCTGCTGCGCACAGACGTTCGCACCGGCCGCCGTGGCCGGCGCGCTCAGGGCGACGAGAAGGAACCGGTCGGAATCATGGCCTGCCACGAGGTGGGGCGGCGAGCTACCCGCGCCGAGCTGGGGGACGAGCATTCGTTCTCGGCCCGGCTCGGCGGCGCGCGCCGACTTCCCATCGACCTCGTGAGGCCTTTCCATGCGCTCGACTGAGATCCGCTCGACCTTCCGCGACTTCTTCACCGCCAGGGACCACGCCGTGGTGCCCGGAAGCCCGCTCATCCCCTCCGATCCGACGCTCCTGCTCACCGGCGCGGGGATGATCCAGTTCAAGCCGTACTTCCTCGGCGAGAGCGTGCCCGCCCACCCGCGCGTCACCTCGCTGCAGAAGTGCGCGCGCACCTCCGACATCGAGAACGTCGGCCGCACGGCCCGGCACGCGACGTTCTTCGAGATGCTCGGCAACTTCTCCTTCGGCGACTACTTCAAGCAGGACGCGATCGCCTGGTCCTGGGAGCTGCTCACCCGGCATTTCGGCCTGGACCCCGGCCGCCTGTGGGTGACCGTCTACACCGGCGACGACGAGGCCGAGCGCATCTGGCGGCGCGTCGGCGTCCCGTCCTCGCGTATCCAGCGGCTCGGCATGGCGGACAACTTCTGGTCCATGGGCGTCCCCGGCCCGTGCGGCCCCTCCTCCGAGCTGCACTACGACCGTGGCCCGTCCTTCGGCCGCGAGGGCGGCCCGGCGGCCGACGGCGAGCGGTACCTGGAGATCTGGAACCTGGTCTTCCTGCAGAACCTGCGCGGCGCGGGCACCGGCAAGTCCGGTTTCCCCGTCCTCGGGGAGCTGCCGGTCAAGGGCATCGACACCGGGCTCGGCCTGGACCGGCTCGCCGCGATCCTGCAGGACGTCGAGACGGTCTGCGAGACGGACCTGCTCGCCCCGTCGTTCGGCCTGCTGCGGGAGCTCGCCGGGCGCGAGTACCCCGGCCGGGACGGCAGCGAGACGTCGGCCTCCTTCCGGATCGTCGCCGACCACGTCCGCGCGGCGGTGTTCCTGGTCGCCGACGGGGTGCTGCCCGCCAAGGACGGCAGGGGGTACGTCCTGCGCCGGCTCATGCGCCGCGCCGTCCGGCACGCGCGCCTGCTCGGCGTCGAGGGCCCCGTCCTGCCCGCGCTGGCCGGCGGCGTCATCGACACCCTGGGCCCGGCGTGGCCCGAGCTGGAGCGGCACCGCTCGCTGGTGGGCCAGGTGGTCACCGCCGAGGAGAACGGGTTCGGCCGGACGCTGCGGCAGGGCGCGCGGATCCTCGCGGGCGCGATCGGCCGCGCCCGAGAGACCGGTTCGGCGGGCCTGACGGGGCGCACGGCCTTCGAGCTGCACGACACCTACGGCTTCCCCGTCGACCTGACCCTCGACGCGGCGCGCGCGGCGGGGCTCACCGTGGACCAGGAGGCCTTCGCCGAACTGCTGGAGGACCAGCGGCGCCACGGCGAGCGGGCGGGCCGCGACAAGAAGGGCGACGCGGTGACCCGGCGGGACGTCTACCACCGGATCGCCGCCCGGCACGGGCTCACCCGCTTCGTCGGCCACGACCGCACGACCGCCGAGACCCGGATCCTCGCGCTCCTTTCCGGGGGAGGGCCGGTGGGCGGTGCGGCCGAGGGGCAGGAGGTCGAGGTCGTCCTGGACCGCAGCCCGTTCTACGCCGAGGCGGGCGGCCAGGTCGGCGACACCGGCACGGTACGGACCGGGACCGGCGGCGTCCTCCAGGTGCTGGACACCCGTCCCGGCGTCGACGGCCTGCACGTCCACCTCGCCCGCGTGACCGAGGGCGAGGTCGTCGCGGGCCAGGAGGCGGTGGCGGCGGTGGACGCGGGGAGGCGGGCGGCCATCGCGCGCTCCCACTCGGCCACCCACGTGCTGCACGCGATGCTGCGCCGCGTGCTGGGCGACCACGCGGTCCAGCAGGGCTCGCGGGTCGAGCCCGGCCGGCTGCGGTTCGACTTCGCGCACTTCGCCGCCGTCGGCCCCGCGCGGCTCGCCGCCGTGCAGGCGCTGGTGAACGACCACCTGCTCGACGATCCCGGCGTGCGGGTGTGGGAGGCGAGCCGGGCCGAGGCGGAGGCGGCGGGCGCGACGGCGCTGTTCGGCGAGAAGTACGGCGACCGCGTGCGCATTGTCGACATCGGCGACTTCTCCCGCGAGCTGTGCGGCGGCACGCACGTCGGCCACGGTTCGCAGGCGGGCCCGGTGCACATCATCGGCGAGTCGTCGATCGGCGCCAGCCTGCGCCGCGTCGAGGCGCTCACCGGCGCCGACGCGCTGCGCCACCACGACCACGAGCACGAGCTGCTCACCGAGCTCGCGGCGCTGCTCGGCACCCCTCCCGGCCAGGCCCCCGACCGGCTGCGGCAGCGCCTCTCGGCCCTGGCCGAGGCGCGGCGGCGGCTCGAAGGGCTACGGGCGGCCGAGCTCGCCGCCACGGCGGACCTGCTGGCCGGGCGCGTGCGGCCGGTCGAGGGCGGGTGGCTGCTCGCCGAGCGGCTGGAGGAGGTGTCGGGCGAGGAGATGCGCCCGCTGGCCGCCGAGGTCGCCCGGCGCCGGGGCGGCGAGCGGTGCGTGGTCGTCCTCGGCGCGGACGTCGGCGGCAAGGCGATGCTGGTGGCCGCGCTCAGCCCGTCGCTGGCGGGCGCGGGGCTGCGGGCCCGCGACGTCCTGGCCGGCGCGGCCGAGGCGGTGGGCGGTGGCGCGGGCGGCGAAGGGGCGCTCGCGAGCGCGGGCGGCAGGCGTCCCGAGCGCCTGGGCGACGCGCTGGCGGTCGCCGCCGGCACCGCGCGCACGCGGCTCGCCGAGATCGGCTGACGCCACCCTCTTCCGGGCGCCCCTACGGTCGCACGGAAGGGGATGCCGCGCGGGGAGGGGCCCTGGCCGGCGTGACCGGTGATCGGCGACCGGTCACGTGGTCGGCCCGTGGGCCCCTCTCCGCAGGACGGTTCCGAGCCGGGGCGGGCGATGGTCACGCGGCACCGCGACCATCGCACTACTCCGGTATCAGGACTGTCAGGCGCAGTTAACATTGGATGTCTGAGGGCGTCAAGAGGTGACTTCTGAGGCTTGTTCACGTTCACAAACCCACCCAGAACCACCGCAACCCCCGCCACCTGGGCATTGACCACCCCCATGGATCTTGGCTCGCTCGCGAGATCGTCTTCAAGAACATCGGATGTATCCAATTTGTTAAATGATCCGATGTATGGGCGGCCGAATGCGTCGCCCGTGTTCCGTACCTGCGCCTCCGCGTAGCTTGACGCTTCCGTTCGAACGTGTCAAAGTTTCGTCGACAGCGGCGAAAGTCACGTGGAAGGCCTTTCCGGTCCCTCCCCAACAGGTGCGGCGGCGCGCTCCTCCTTCGTGAAGGAATACGTCATGGACGCCCACCCCCCCGTCCCTCCCTCCCTCACCTGGCGCCCCCTGCGAACCCTGCGGAAACTGCTCGGAACCGCCCTCGCGCTCGCCCTCTCCCTGGCGGCGCTCATGTCCGTCCCCGTCGCGGCATCGGCGGCCCCGCTGACCAAGATCCTCGTGTTCTCCAAGACCGCCGCCTTCCGGCACGGTTCCATCCCCAACGGGATCGCGGCCATCCAGCGGCTCGGCACCGCCAACGGGTTCACCGTCGTGGCCACCGAGGACGCGGCGGCGTTCACCACCGACAACCTGCGCCAGTACCAGGCGGTCGTCTGGCTCTCCACCACCGGCGACGTGCTCAACGCCGCGCAGCAGACCGCGTTCCAGGGCTACATCGCGGCCGGCGGCGGGTACGTCGGCGTGCACGCGGCGGCCGACACCGAATACGACTGGCCCTGGTACGGCGGCCTGGTCGGCGCGTGGTTCAGCTCCCACCCGGCGACCCAGCAGGCGACGGTGCGCGTGGAGGACAGGTCCAACGTCTCCACCTCACACCTGCCGCAGGCCTGGACCCGCACCGACGAGTGGTACAACTACCGCACCAACCCGCGCGCCAACGTCAAGGTGCTGGCCAGGCTGGACGAGGCGTCCTACACCGGCGGCACCATGGGCGACCACCCCATCACCTGGTGCCAGAACTACGGCGGCGGCAGGTCCTGGTACACCGGCCTCGGGCACACCGAGGAGTCCTACGCCGACCCCACCTTCACCACCATGCTGCTCGGCGGCATCCAGATCGCCGCGGGCGCCAAGCCGGCCGACTGCCGGCCGGAGAACGGGTACACCACGCTGTTCGACGGCACCCAGGCCACGCTGAACAACTGGCGGCAGGCCGGGCCGGGCGGCTTCACCCTGGCCGACGGCACGCTGACCTCCTTCGGCGGCATGGGCCTGCTGTGGTACCCGGTCAGCACCTTCGCCGACTACTCCCTGAAGCTCGACTGGATGATGCCCGGCGACGACAACGGCGGGGTGTTCATCGGGTTCCCCGACCCGCAGGGCGACCCGTGGAAGCCGGTCGACGCGGGCCACGAGATCCAGATCGACGCCACCGACGCCGACGTCACCCGCACGACGGGAAGCGTCTACAGCTTCAAGGCCCCCGACCTCACCCTGCGCGCCGCGGCGCTGAAGCCGCCGGGCTCCTGGAACACCTACGAGGTCGCCCTGCACGGCCGGCACGTCGAGATCTTCCTCAACGGCGTCAAGATCAACGACTACACGAGCACGCGGGCCATCTCCACCGGCTACATCGGCGTGCAGAACGACGGCGACGGCGCGGACATCAACTACCGCAACATCCGGATCAAGCAGGACGGCACCACGGTCTCCGACCTGGCGCGCGGCAGGCCGGTCACCGTCTCCAGCGTCGAGCCCGGCAGCCCGCACGCCGGCGCCGGCGCCGTCGACGGCAACCTGACCACCCGCTGGGGCAGCGCCTACACCGACCCCCAGTGGATCAGCGTCGACCTCGGCGCGACGCGCACCCTGAACCGGGTCAGGCTGAACTGGGAGACCGCCTACGGGCGCGCCTACCAGATCCAGACCTCGCCCGACAACTCCACCTGGACGACGATCTACTCCACGACCACCGGGGACGGCGGCATCGACGACGTGACGCTCACCGGGTCAGGCCGCTACGTGCGCGTCTACGGCACCCAGCGGGCCACCCAGTGGGGCTACTCCCTCTGGGACCTGAACGTCTACGGCACCTGAGCCGAACTCCACCCCATCACACCCCCCTGGAGTCTTCGTGTCCGTTTCGGCACGCCTTCGCGTGCTCGCCGGCGCGGTCGTGGTGGCCCTCGCCGCCGTCGCGACCCCGTCCGCGTCCTTCGCCGCCGCCCCCGCGGCGACCCCCGCCCTGCCGCCCGCCTCCGCGGCGACCCCCGCCCTGCCGCCCGCCGCCGTCCCCGCTTCCGCGTCCGCCCTGCTCGCCCCGCCGCCGACCAGCGGTTTCGAGAAGGTGAAGCTGGACGGCGGGCTGTCGATGGGCGAGCCCATCGAGCTGTCGGTGCTTCCCGACGGCAAGGTCCTGTACATCAACCGGGGTTCCAGCTCGGGCGGCGGCCAGGTGCGGCTGTACAACCCGGCCACCCGGGCGACCACGGTCGCGCTGACGCTCCAGCTCGACGCCCGGTTCGAGGACGGGCTCATCGGCATCACCCTGCACCCGCAGTTCGCCACCAACCACTGGGTGTTCCTGTTCTACTCGCCGGTGGCGACGCCGCTGGTCAACCGGATCTCGCGGTTCACGCTCAACACCTCCACCAACGTCCTGGACCCCGCCTCCGAGGACATGATCATCCAGTGGCCGACCGAACGTGACCTGTGCTGCCACTCGGCCGGGTCGATGACCTGGGACTCCAACGGCAACCTGTACTTCGCGGTGGGCGACAACACCAACTCCGGCGGCGACTCCGCCGGCATGGCGCCCATCGACGAGCGGACCGGCCGCAACCCCCAGTACGACGCGGGGCGCACCGCGGGCAACACCAACGACCTCCGCGGCAAGATCAACCGGATCCACCCGGAGGGCGACGGCACCTACACCATCCCGGCGGGCAACCTGTTCCCGCAGGGCACGGCCTCGACCCGCCCCGAGATCTACATCATGGGCAACCGCAACCCGTACCGCGTCTGGGTCGACAAGCAGGCAGGCAACACCCTGTACTGGGGCGAGGTCGGCGCGGACGCCGGGGCCACCATCGCCAACCGGGGGCCCGCCGCCTACGACGAGTTCAACCGCGCCACCGGACCGGGCAACTACGGCTGGCCGTACTGCGCCGGCCCGAACGTCGCCTACAACGACTGGGACTTCGCGGCGAACGCGCCGCGCGGCTGGTTCCCCTGCGGGGGCACGACCGGGCCGGTGAACAACTCGCCGCGCAACACCGGGCTGCAGCAGCTTCCCCCGACCAAGCCGGCACTGGTGTGGGAGCAGCACGGCGGCAGCAAGGAGTGGCCGGCCCTGGACAACCCGGGCGGCTGCGGCTCGCCCAACCACACCGAGGTCTACCACTACAACGCGAGCCTCGCCTCGCCGAACAAGTGGCCCGCCTACTACGACGGCAAGTGGCTCATCTCCGAGTACTGCCGTAACTGGATCAAGGAGGTGCAGTTCGGCAACGGCGACCCCGTCACCGGCGCCCCCTCGGTCATCGAGCCGGTGCTCGCGGGCATGAACCTCGTGCACCCGATCGACATGGAGTTCGGCCCCGACGGCTCGCTGTACCTGCTGGAGTACGGCAGCGGCTACTTCTCCGGCGCCGCCGACGCCGGCCTGTACAAGATCAACTATGTGCAGGGCGGGCGGTCGCCGATCGCGGTGGCCAGGTCCGACAAGGACAACGGGCTGACGCCGCTCACCGTCGCCTTCTCCAGCGCCGGCAGCTCCGACCCCGACGGCGACCCGATCACCTACGCCTGGGACTTCGACAACAACGGGACCACCGACTCCACGGCGGCCAACCCGTCCTTCACCTACACCACCAACGGGGACAAGCGGGCGCGGCTCACCGTGAGCGACGGCAACGGCCACAGCGGCACGGTGCTGCTCCCCATCGTGGTGGGCAACAACCGCCCGGTGGTCACCCTGTCGGGCCTGCCCGCCGGGGGCACCTACAGCTGGGGCGACGACCTGACCTCCACCGCGGGCGCGACCGACCCCCAGGACGGCACCGTCCCGTGCGCCAGCGTCGTCATCAGGGCCGCGCTCGGGCACCAGGAGCACGCCCACGAGGAGGGCCAGGGCACCGGCTGCGGCTTCACCGTCAACACCGGTCCGATCCACGCCGGGCTCGACGCGACGCAGTTCTTCGTCCTGCGCTCCTCCTACACCGACAGGGGGGCGACCGGCACGGTCCCGCTCACCGGTGAGAGGGAGATCACCCTGTGGCCCAAGCAGTGGCAGGCCGAGCACTACGCCCAGCTCAACGGCCCGAAGGTGATCGACCAGGCCGCGGCCGAGGGCGGCAAGAGGCTCGGTGACATCCAGAGCGGCGAGTGGGTGAGGCACCACGCGGTCAGCCTGAAGGGGATCACCTCGGTCAAGGCGCGCGTGTCCTCCGCCAGCGCGGGCGGGACGCTGTCGTTCCGCTTCGACTCACCGACCGGCCCCGAGGTCGCGCGCGTCGCGGTCGCCGGCACCGGCGGGTGGGACAACTACGTCGAGCTCACGGCCCCGGTCACCAGGCCGGACGACGGGACGCACGATCTGTACCTGGTGTTCACCGGCGGCACCGGCGCGCTGTACGACGTCGACGGCTACACCTTCGGCGGCGCCGGGGTCGGCACGCCGCCCGCCGGGTCGAGCGACCTGGCGCGGGGACGGCCGGTCACGGTGTCCAGCGTGGAGACCGGCGGCGTCCTGGTCGGGGCGAACGCGGTGGACGGCGACGCGGCGACCCGCTGGGGGAGCCTGTACGCCGACCCGCAGTGGATCACCGTGGACCTCGGGGCGTCGCACCCGATCAACCGGGTCAGGCTGAACTGGGAGGCCGCCTACGGGCGGGCGTACCAGGTCCAGACCTCGCCGGACAACGCGACGTGGACCAGCGTCTACGCCACGGCCGGCGGCGACGGAGGGGTCGACGACCTCACCGTGTCCGGCACCGGGCGGTACGTGCGCGTGTACGGCACCCAGCGGGGGCTGACCGCGTACGGCTACTCGCTGTGGGACCTCAGCGTCTACGGGACCTGACCGAGGGCCCCGCCGGCACTCCGGCCGGGGCGGCCCCGCCTGCCGGGCGGGCGCCGTCCCGGCCGGAGGCGTGCCCGGAATGGAATGATCGGCCATCCCCAGCCGAAACGTTTGCCCTGGTCACCGTGACCGGGCGATTTGCAGGGGTATGGCGTCATTGATCCGTTCTGCGTCATGATTCGGAAGGCGGGTGAGGTCATGACTAGACCGACCGGTCTGGAAGCGCATCCTGACATCGTCGCGATGCGAGCCCAGTACGAGCGGGCGAGTTCCAGCATGGCGGCGCAGGTGATCGATGGACTGACCCTTCTCGCGGGGCTCTACCTCGCGATCTCTCCATGGGTGGTGGGATTCGACCGCCTGTCCCGGCTGTCGGTGAGCAACATGGTCACCGGCCTGGCACTGGCCGCGCTCGCCCTCGGGTTCGCGTCCGCGTTCGGCCGCACGTACGGCCTCACGTGGATCGCCCCGATCCTGGGCGTCTGGACGATCCTGTCACCGTGGATCATTCGATCGCACACGACCGGATCGATCTGGAACAACGTCGTCACCGGCATCGTCATCCTGCTGCTCGGGCTGGGCGCGATGGCCGTGGGCAGCCGGAAGATGCCTATGAAGTAGTGGCCCAGCGATCTCCGGGTGTGGCGCCCTGCCCGCGCCGCACCCGCTGCGCGCCTCAGCGGCTCACGCGGGGCGCGCGCCGGCGGTGCGCCGCGGAAAGGAAGGGAAGACGCCATGACCACACTGAAGGAATCGCGGGCCATGACCAACCCGTACTCCTCCCTCTCGACCTCCGAGCTGATCAAGCACCTGTCCGAGGAGGTGTCCCGGCTGGTACGGGACGAGATCCGCCTGGCCACCATGGAGCTCACCCGCAAGGGCCGCCGCGCCGGGCTCGGCGCGGGACTGTTCGGCGGCGCCGGGGTCGTGGCACTGTACGGGGGCGCCGCCCTGGTCGCCGCGGTGATCCTTCTGGTCGCCCACGTGCTCTCGCCCTGGATCGCCGCCGCCGTCGTGGGCGTCGCGCTCCTGGTCCTCGCGGGCGTGCTCGCCCTGGCCGGCCGGAGCCAGGTGGCCAAGGCCACCCCGCCCCTTCCTCAGGAGGCGATGCGCGGCCTGCGGGCCGACGTCGACGTAGTCAAGGAGAGTGCGCACCGATGACGGAAACCGATCCCACACCCGAGCCCCGCCCCACCGCGGGCGAGGTGGGCCTGCGCCGGCAGGAGCCGGGCACGGCCACACCCGAGTCCATCGGCCCCTCGCTGAACGTCCCGCAGGTCACCGCGCCGCACAAGCCGTTCGTCAAGCCCGTCGTCAGTCACGGCCGGGGAGATCCTCTGGCGGGGCTGTCGGAACCGGACCTCCAGGAGGCGCCGGAGGCCCCGCCCGAGCGGCACCACAGGCGGCCGAGGCTCTCGGAGGAGGACCGGCTGCGCGGCGAGATCGTCCAGACCCGGGAGGACCTCGGCCTCACGGTCGAGGCGCTGGCGCAGAAGGCCGACGTGAAGGCGCGGGCGCGGCGGCGGATGGCCAGGACCGGGCTCGCCGCCCGGGGCAAGGCCGCCGCTATGGCCGGCCGGCTCCGCGGCGCCGCCGCACGCCCGGGGCGCATGGACGCGGGTCCGCCCGTCACGCGCACGGGCTCGTCCGGCATGGGCCCCGGCCCCATGGGCATGGAACGGCGGGCCGTCCCTGAGCGGATCCGGGGCGCGGCGGAGCGGATGTCGGCGCACGCCCGGCGCCGCCCGGAATTGATCATCGCCGCGGGCGGGGCGATGATGGCGGGAGCGGGAGTGCTGAACATGATGGAACGGCGCCCTCGCCGCCGCCACTGACGGCGACCGGCGCGGGCGAGGGCCCGCACCGGGCGGTCACGGTCCCGAGCCGGCGGCCGGGCGCCGTCACCGGCCCGCCCACGCCCACGAGGGGACCGACATCATGCCGCTTCACCGAAACCTCGACGCCGAACTCGCCGCCGGGCTGGAGCACGCCTTCCTGCCGCCCACCGACCTGGCCCGCATGCCCCCGGGCGAGCTGGCGGGCCTGCGCCGTGCGATGGCCGAGGCGTTCGCGGCCATGCCGTCCGCGGTCCGCCCCGGAGTGGTGGCCGAGGACCGGTGGGTGCCGGGACCGGACGGCGATCCCGACATCCGGGTCCGCGTGTACCGCCCCGAGGCGGCGGAGGGGCCGCTGCCCTGCCTGTACTGGATCCACGGCGGCGGCATGGTGATCGGGATGGTGGAGATGGACGACGCCTCCATGTCCCGGTACGCCGAGGAGGTGGGGTGCGTGGTGGTGTCGGTCGACTACCGCCTCGCGCCCGAGCACCCCCACCCGGCGCCCGTGGAGGACTGCTACGCGGGCCTGGTCTGGACGGCCAAGAACGCCGGGGAACTGGGCGTCGACGCCGGCCGCCTCGCCGTGGGCGGCGCGAGCGCGGGCGGCGGGCTCGCGGCCGGCACCGTCCTGCTGGCCCGCGACCGCGGCGGCCCCGCCATCGCGTACCAGCTCCTGGTCTATCCGATGCTCGACGACCGGAACACCACCCCGTCCAGCGGGGAGTTCACCGAGGCGATCACCTGGAACCGGGGCGCCAACATCTTCGGGTGGGGGGCGCTGCTCGGGGAGGCCGCGGGCGGCGAGGAGGTGTCGCAGTACGCGGCGCCCGCCAGGGCGGCCGACCTGTCGGGGCTGCCGCCCGCGTTCGTGGACGTCGGCGAGCTGGAGGTCTTCCGCGACGAGTGCCTGGACTACGCGCGGCGGCTCGCCCAGGCGGGGGTGTCCACCGAGTTCCACCTCTACCCCGGCGCCTTCCACGGCTTCGACATGGTGGTCCCGGACGCGGGGGTCAGCCGCCGCGCGACCGCCGGCCGGGTGGCGGCCCTGCGCCGCGCGCTGCTGCCCTGACCCCGCCGCACCCACGCTCCGACCTCACGGCGCCCGCGCTCCGGCCCCGCGAACCCCCACGTCCCGATCCTCCGGTCGCCCGCGCCCTGACCCTGGCGCCCGCGCGCGCGGACCGCTTGCCGGTCCGCGCGCACAGGGAGAATCCGGTGATGGTGAAACTCCTCATATCGGCCTCTTGAAATCCCCGGTCGTCCGGAGTGAAGATCGCAGTCACCATCCCCGTATCGCCAGGAGGAGAAGTGCTCTCCGACAGCGAACCCCCCACAATGGACCGGCGGTCCCAGGTCCGCAGGGCCGCCCTCGCGAGCGTCGTCGGCACGGCCATCGAGTGGTACGACTTCTTCCTGTACGGGACGGCGGCGGCGATCGTCTTCCCCCAGGTCTTCTTCCCCGAGTCGAGCGAGTACGCCGGGACCCTCTCCTCCTTCGCGACCTACGCCGTGGGCTTCGCCGCGCGGCCCGTGGGCGCCGCCATCTTCGGGCACTGGGGGGACCGCATCGGCCGCAAGGCCACCCTCATCGTCACGCTCGTGCTCATGGGCGTCTCCAGCGCCCTCATCGGCGTGCTCCCCGGCACGGCGTCCATCGGCGTGGCCGCGCCCATCCTGCTCGTCCTGCTGCGGATCCTTCAGGGCATCGCGGTCGGCGGCGAGTGGAGCGGGTCGGTGCTGCTGTCCATGGAGTGGGGCGACCAGCGCAGGCGCGGGCTGATGGCGAGCTGGCCGCAGACCGGCGTGCCGATCGGCCTCATCCTCGGCACCGGGATGATGTCGCTGCTGGCGACGTCCGGCGGCGACACGTTCGTCGAGTGGGGCTGGCGGGTGCCGTTCCTGGCGAGCGTCGTGCTGGTCGCTGTGGGCCTGTGGGTGCGGCTGCGGGTGATGGAGACCCCGCTGTTCGCCGAGGTCCTCAGAAGCCGCCAGGTGGCCAGGCGGCCCGTGGTGGAGGTGGTCAGGAAGCACCCGAAGGAGGTCGTGCTGAGCGCCCTGGTGCGCGCCTCCGAGCAGCTCCCGTTCTACATCTTCACCACCTTCGCGCTGACCTACGTGGTCAAGGAGGTCGGCCTGTCGCGGAGCTTCGTGCTGGCGGCGGTGACCTGCGCCGCCGTGGTCGAGCTGGCCGCCATCCCCGCGTTCGGCCACCTCAGCGACCGGATCGGCCGCCGCAAGGTGTACGCCGCTGGCGCGGTGCTGCTCGCGGTGATCGCCTTCCCGTACTTCATCCTGCTCAACACCGCCATCACGGCCGTGGTGCTGGTGACGATCATCCTGGCGCAGGTGCAGCACTCCATGGAGTACGGCCCGCAGGCGGCCCTGATCGCCGAGAGCTTCCCGACCGGCCTGCGGTACGGCGGCGCGGGCCTTGGGTACCAGCTCTCCTCGGTGATCGCCGGCGGCCCGGCGCCGCTGATCGCGACCTGGCTGCTGCACGACTACGGGTGGCAGGCCATCGCGATCTTCATGATGATCGGAGCGGTCGTCGGCTTCACCGCCACCCTGCTGCTGCCCGACCGCTCGAAGATCGACATCAGCGACCACGCGGCCTACGGGGCCGCGCCGGGGCCGGTGCCCTAGTCGACCTCGGCGCTGCCGCTGACCCGCAGCTTGCGCCTGGCGCGCTCGTAGAACGTCGTCACGCCCAGGCGCACGACCTGGCCGGCGGCGCGGACGGCCGTGACCCTGACCTGGTCACCGGGCGACATGCGCCCGCCGATCGTGCCGTCCACCTCGACGGCGAGCCGCCCGCTGGTGGGCAGCAGCTCCAGGGTCACCTCCTCCTCGGCCGACAGCACCAGCGCCCGGCTGAACGAGGAGTGCGCCGCCGCGGGCACCACGAGGAACCCCTCGACCAGCGGGGAGACCAGCGGCCCCCCGACGGAGAAGTTGTAGGCGGTCGAACCCGTCGAGGTCGCCACGATCACCGCGTCGGAGGCGTACCGCACGAAAGGGTTGCCGCCCACGGAGATCGCCACCGCGGCCAGGCGGTCGCCCGGGGTACGCACCAGGGCGATGTCGTTGAAGGCGGTGACCGTCGGGCCGCCGGGGAGCGTCGCCCGCACCGCCATGCGCGGCTCGACGGTGAACTCGTGGCTGTCGATCGCCGACAGCGCCGGAGGCAGCTCGTCGACGTCGATCTCGGCGAGGAAGCCCAGCTTGCCGAGGTTGACGCCGAGCACGGGCGTGGAGCGCCCGGTGACCAGGCGCATGGTCCGCAGCATCGTGCCGTCGCCGCCGAGGCTGACCAGCAGGTCGGAGCGGTCGACCAGGGCGGCGGAGTCCACCGCCACGGCGCTGCAGTCGATGCGGCCGACCTCGTCGGGCAGCCCGAGCACCGTCACGCCCCGGGTGCGGGCCCACTCCACGATCGTGTCGATCGCCTGCTTGGAGTCACGCTGGGGGTGCAGCACCAGCCCTACCGTCTTGACCATGCCCATGGCGCAACTGTACGGGCGCCCCGGCCGCGGCGGGCGCGGCAGCGCGCCCCGGCCGATGGGGCTTCGCCCGCTTTGTGAGGCCAGGACGGCTCTCCGGGCGGGAATACCTGTAGTCGACAATATGTACACCCTCGTGCGCATGTGGACCTGACATCAGTTTCGGCGCGGTTGTACGCCCGGTGGTTAGGTGATGGGCTGGTCGGCGCTCCGATAAAGAGGACGTTCGCCTGAAACGGTTGACTTACGCACCAGGATGTCAATGCGTCGCGCTGTTCTCGGCGTGGGAAGCGACGGAAACCGGGTATATTCTTGAGGTGTCAAACTATGCTCTGTGAAAGGAGTGGGAGATGGCGACACAGATCCAGACGCTTCTCATCGACGACCTGGATGGCGGCGAAGCAAAAGAGACCGTGGTCTTCGCGATTGACGGCACCAGCTACGAGATCGATCTGAACGACAAAAACGCCACCAATCTGCGTGAGGCCCTTTCGCCTTTCGTCTCCAGTGCCCGTCGAGCCGAGGGCGCGCCGGCCCGGGGCCGCAAGCGTGGCGCACCCCAGCGTCCCGCTCGCGACAAAAGCTCCGAGATCCGGGCTTGGGCCAAGGCACACGGGCTGAACGTCAGCGAGCGTGGCAGGATCGCCTCGCACATCGTGGCCCAGTACGAAGCCGCACAGTGATTGATTAACCCGTCGCGCCCGCATTAGTCGCCCGACGAGCACGTGATCCGCCGCCCGGATCGTCACCGAGGTCCTCTTTGTGGCGGCCGTGCTCGCACCGGGCAATGGCCGCCGAGTACCTCGGGCGGCTCGAGCGCGGTACCACCTCCCGTCCGCGGGGTCACGCGCCTGGCCTGCGGAGTCGTCACCGCTGGGCGCGAACGTGGCATGGCCCGGCTTTCGGGCGAGGTAGTGCTGACTTCAGGGAATTTGTCGGTATGAGTCCCATTGGTTACCGGACCGAGGTGTTAGGCGCGTTGGTCGTGGAACCTGTGAAGTCTCTGGGAAAACCGTGGCCGTCACCACACCGCCGCCGGGCACGGCTTTCCCCGCATAACCCATGCGGGACCCCGCGGGCCGCCGCTTCACAAGAGCCTCGGCGCGCGCCGACATCGTCCCGCCGTCCAAACCGTAAGATGACGCGGGCCGCAATCCGAAAAATTATGTCGCCGGTCCCCGCCACTTGACGGACGCGCGAACCTGCGCCATTATCCTCTGCCCTCACGCGGGTGCGCTCTCCGGAGACCGCCGGGTTCGGCCGGTGCCCCGGCTTCGGCCGAAGGGCCCGCCGCCCCGGCCGCCTCGCAATCTAAAGGCCGCCGGCGGCGTGGATTGTCCGGCCATTTCACCGGGTGACGACAATCATGGGCGCCGGGGGAGTCCGCCGCCCGTCTCCGGTGATTCGCCGGGGCCGTCACCCGCCCAATCCCGTGCGTTGCACGCGCACCCGATATGTCAATGCCCGGGGGTGCGGGTTTTCGCCGGCCCGCGCCGGGGCCGGCGGGGAATCCGGGCGGCCCAATTGTGACCTTGTGTAAGCAACCTATGGCGGTATGTCGTAGCTTTCTTGCTCCTATAACCCATAGGACCGGTGCCGTTCCCGGCCCTCATGAGTGGATACGCTCGAAAAGCGGCCCGGGTCCGGGCCGGCCGTCGCGCCCGGGTCAGATCACGATCCACTCGGTGGTCACCACGGCCGCGGGGAAGCGGCAGCGCAGGCTGAACGGCCCGGGCGGCACCTCGTCGCACACGAACCGGCCCATGGCGTCGGCGGACACGTCCGCCGGCCGCCGGCCGCGCACCTCGATCTCGGCCGGCTGGGCGGGGATCACCTGCCCGAGCACCCGGCCGATCGCCCCCATGACGGTGATCTCCACGTCGATGGTCACCCCCGGGGCGTGGAAGGTGGCCAGGCGAGGCTGCCGCCCCCCGCGCACGAGGACGGGCTCGGCGAGCGAGTCGAAGGTCAGGTCCGCCAGCTCGGCGTCCAGCGTGCGCAGCGTGTAGGCGTCCACCGCCGCCTGGACCAGCTCGGTGGGCACCGGGTCCAGCAGCGCCGCCGCGTCCCGCAGGGCCTGCTCCAGGCCCGCCTCCGCGTCGTCCTCGGCGGGATCGTCCGGATCGTCCGGATCGCCGGGGAACCGGCCGCGCCCGTCCGTCCCGAGGGGGAACGAACCTGGGCCGTCCGGTTCGGCGGGGAACCCGCCGGGGCCGTCCGTATCGGGAGGGGGGCCGTTCACCGGACACCTCGCTCGGCCAGCAACGCGCCCAGCCGTCTCAGGCAGCGCTGCCGGGTCGGCCCGATGCTCCCGACCGGGATGCCGAGCGCGGACGACACGTCGCTGTAGTGGGGGCGGGGGGAGGCCATGAGCACGCGCAGGAGCCGCCGGCAGGTCTCGCCGAGCTCCTCGAACGCCTGCCAGAGCTGCCGCACCCGCTCGGAGTCGGCGGCGGCCTCCTCCGAGCGGATCAGCTCGTCCTCGGGGGTGTCCCCGCCGGAGCCCCGGTCGAGGATCTCCAGGTCGCCGACGGGGGAGACACGGCGCGCCGCGTGGATGACCTTCAGGCACTCGTGCCTGGCCGTGCTGGCGAGCCAGGACCCGACCTTCTCCGGCTCGCGGATGCGGCCGAGGTGCTGCGTCAGCCGCAGCCAGGTCGTCTGGAACACCTCGGCGCCGTCGGCGTCCGACAGCCGGTGGGCGCGGATGACCGACCAGACCAGAGGGGTCATCCCCTCGACGAGCGCCTTCCAGGCCGCGGCGTCGCCCTCCGCCGCGGCCAGGAAGAGGCTGGCGATCGAATCACGGTCCACGGCGACGTCCCTCGGGGCGGGGATCATCATCGTACGACGGGTGAGGCCACCGGCGGACATGACACACATCTCGATGGGATCGCGGGAGCCGGCGCGGTCAGGGCCGCGGCGGGAAGGGGGTCACGGCCCTGTCCTTCCACTGGGGCGGCCACAGGGCGGGGACCTTGCGGCCGCGCACCGTCGCCTCCCGGACGCCGGGGCCGGCCAGGAGCCGGGCGGCGGCCTTACGGGAGGAGAGCCCGGGGTTGTCGGCCATCACGTTGGCGATCATGGCGGCGACGATGGGCGTGGAGAAGGACGTGCCGCTCCACGCGGCCTTGCCCGTGAAGCTCTCCAGGTCGGCCCGCTCCACGCTCGTGGAGGCCGCTCCCACGCGCGGGGGAAAGCCGCAGGTGCAGTCGTAGGCGTAGGGGTGCTCGTCGGTCGCCAGCCAGCGGCAGTGGTCGAAGGTCGAGTGCTGGTACCGGTACTTCCTCGGCGTGCCCGGCGTGCCGACGAAGGCCCCGACCAGCCGCTCGCCGGGGGCGTACACCCGCACCCAGCCGCCGTGGTCGGAGAAGCAGGCGCCGGTCACGCCGTCGATGCTCAGGGCCCCCACCGAGAGCACCGCGTCGCGGTGGGCGGGATCGCCCGCGAACGCGGCGGGCCAGAACGGCTCGTCGCTCCCGTTGTTGCCCGCCGCCGCCACCAGCAGGGTCTCGGGATGGCGGGCCAGCTCCTCCATGAACGCCCGCAGGCCCAGGAGCTCTGTGCTGTCCTCGCTGGTGGTCCCGGCGGAGAGGCTGATGATGTCGGGCCACCGGTGCCCCGCCTCCCCTGAGGCCGGGAGGAGCTGGATGGCATCGGGCGCCGGGGCGAGGGTCTCCAGGATCTCGTGGCCGAACTTGTGCTCGTCGAGCGCGCCCGCCTTCCTCAGCTTGCCGGAGACGCGCACCGCGGCGTGCGGGGCGATGGCCGCGATGATCCCGGCGATGAACGTCCCGTGCCCCACGTACTCCCTGACGACGTCCTCACGCGGGTCGTCCACCTCCTTGTCGCCTGCGGGCGGGTCGTACACCGGGTCCGACAGGCGTTCCCCAAGGTGTCCGGCCGGGGTGAACCCGATCCCCGGCGGGTCGTCCGGCCTCAGGGGGAGGTTCTTCTTGACGGGCTCGCCCGGAGTCGGCACGACATTGGTCATCCAGGGGTACAGGTCCCTGTGGTTCACCAGCAGGCCCGTGTCGACCACGACCATGGAGACCGGGCTCTTCGGTGAGGACAGGGACGACGCGCTGATCCCCGGATGTAACGCGTCGTCGGCCTTCGCGGGCTCGTCCGATGGGCAGGAGTTCACCCCGCCGGTGGTGATGGCGATGAGGTGGTTGGGGCCGGCCAGCTTGGGGCCCCCTTTCCGCGCCTGAATCTCCTTGATCACCTGCAGGGACCTGGACACGCCCCCGTCGGGGTCCTGGTCGTACAGCTGGTCGGGATCGGCGACGTTGATCCGGTAGAGACCGGCCCTGATCTCGCTCTCGTGCGGCAAGGGGATCGAGTTGCGCCTGCCGCTGTTGATCGCCGGGAAGACGTCGGGCATGTCCTCGCGGCGCACGAGGATGTGGTCGCGTTCGTAGATGTAGGCGCCGCCGTCCTCCCGGTGTCCGGCCACCAGGGGAATCGCGAGCACCTCGGAGATCTGGGCGAGCTGCTCGGTGAAGCGGTCGGGATCCATCATCGGCTCCTTTTCATGCGCCAGTGTCAGCGGTCGTCGTGGATGAGAGCCGGATGACGTCCGGCTGATACACCGTGGACGCCCCGAAACCCCCACGTCTAACATCGATCCGTGGCCGGGGGAAGCGCACATGCCGGAGAAGGCGCGGTGGATCCTCTGGACCTGCTGCCCATGGTCTTCGCGCGCCCGAGCGAGGCGCTGGCCGGGGCGCGCGCCTTGCTCGCCGCGTCCCCCTCCGCCTACGACGCCTCCATCGCCCACCAGGTGACCGGCATCTGGGAACGCGACTTCGGCGACCTGACCGTCGCGGTCGGCCACCTTCGCCGGGCGCGCTCCCTCGCCCGCCGGTCCGGCTCGGCCGGCCGCGAGGCCGACGCCCTGGCCGCGCTGGGCGTCGCGGTCGTCTACACGGGCCGCACCGCCGGCGGCCTGCGCGTCCTGGACGCGGCCGTGGCCCGGGGGGAGGGCCTCACCGCCGCCCGGGTGCTGTTCCGGCGGGGCCGCGTCCTGTGGGTGCTCGGACGCCACCGCGAGGCGCTCGACGACCTGCGGCGGGCCGTCCCCGTGCTGCGCGAGGCCGGCGACACGATCTGGACCGCGCGGGCCCTGACCCTGCGCGGCCTGGTCCACCTGGCGTCCGGGTCCACCGACCAGGCCGACCGGGACTTCGTCGCCGCCGAGCGGCTGTGGGACCGCACCCACCAGGACCACGACCGCGCCGTGGCCGTGTGGAACCGGGGCGGCGCGGCGTTCCGCTCCGGCGACCTGCCCACCGCCCTGCGCCACATGGACGAGGCGGCCCGCCGGTTCGAGGCCCTCGGCACCCCGGCGTTCGGCCTGAGCATCGACCGGTGCGACGTGCTCATGGCCGCCGGGCTCGCCGAGGAGGCGCTCCAGGAGGCCGACGGCGCGACGGCCCACCTGGAGCGCATGCGGGGGCAGAGCACCACCAGGGCCGAGCTGCTGCTGGCCGCCGCCAAGGCCGCCATCGCCGCGGGCGACCCCGACACCGCCGTCACCCGCGCCTGGGCCGCGATCCGCCTGTTCGCGAGCCAGCGCCGCGAGTGGGGGGAGGCGCACGCGCGGCTGGTGCTGTTCCGGTCGCGCGTCGCCACCGGCCGCATCTCCGGGCGCCTGGTGCGCGACATCGCCGCGGTCGCCACCCGCCTTTCCGAACTCCGATCCCCCGACACCGTGCAGGCGTCCCTGCTCGCGGGGCGCGTCGCCCTCACGCTCGGCTGGGCGGCGGACGCCGACGCCCACCTCGCCGCCGCCGCGCTCGGGCGCCACCGCGGCCCGGCGCTCGCCCGCGCCGACGGGTGGCTGGCGCAGGCGCTGCGCGCGATGGCCGCCGGGCGCGCCAGGGGAGTGCTGCACGCCTGCCGCCGTGGGCTCGACGTGCTCGACGAGCACCGCATGGTCCTCGGCGCCTCGGAGCTGCGGGCCCGCGCGACGGCCCAGGGCGCCGAGCTGGCGGCGCTCGCCCAGCAGATGAGCCTCGCGGCGGGCGACGCCCGGGGCATGCTGGTCTGGAGCGAGCGGTGGCGGGCGACCGCGCTCGCCGTGCCGCCCACCCGCCCGCCCGACGACCACGGGCTGCTGCGCGACACCACCGCCTTCCGCGAGATCGCCGGGCGCGCCGAGGCGGCCCGGTCGCAGGGGGCCCCGGCCCCCGCGCTGGAACGCGAGCAGCGGCGGCTCGAGCGGGCGATCCGCGCGCGGGCCCTGCGTACCGGCAGCGCCGGAACGGCAGGCGGGCGCCCGTTCGACCCCCGGGTCCTGCTGGACCGCCTCGGCGACGCCCGGCTGGTCGAGATCGCCGGCATCGGCGGCGACATCCACGTCCTGGTCTGCGGCGGGGGGAGGGTGCGCAGGTTCCGGGCGGGCCGTGCCGCCCAGGCGGCGGCCGAGATCGACCACGTCCGCGCGGGCCTGCGGCGGCTCGCGTACGGCGCGGCGCGGCGGGGCGGCGACGGGGCCGAGGAACGGTTCCGGCTCCTCGCGACCGGCGCGCACCGCCTCCAGGACATGCTGCTCGGGCCCGCCCTGCGCCATCTCGGTGACGGCCCGGTGGTCATGGTCCCGCCGGGACGGCTGCACGGGGTGCCGTGGCCGGCCCTGCCCGGCCTGCGCGACCGCGTGCTCGGCGTCTCGCCGTCCGCCGGCGCCTGGCTGCGCGCCGGCGACCTGCCGCCGCCGCGCGAGGCCGGGGTCGTGCTGGTGCGCGGCCCCGGACTTTCGACCGGCGGCGCCGAGGTGCCGCTCCTGGCGCGGCGGTACCCCGAGGCGGCCGTCCTTGAGGACGGCACCGCCACCGTCTCGGCCGTGCTGAAGGCCATCGACGGCAGCCTGCTCGCGCACATCGCCGCGCACGGGACCTTCCGCGCCGACAGCCCCATGTTCTCCTCGCTGCGCATGGACGACGGCCAGCTCACCGTCCACGACGTGGAACGGCTGAGCCGCGCCCCGTACCGCATCGTGCTGCCGAGCTGCGACTCCGGCGTCATGGAGCCCGTGGGGGCCGACGAGCTGCTCGGCCTGGCGGCGGCGCTGCTGCCCCTCGGCACGGCGGGCATCGTCGCGAGCGTCGTCCCGGTCGACGACGCGGCGGCGGTGCCGCTGATGGTGTCCCTGCACGAGGGGCTGCGCGCCGGGCTGGGAATGGCCGAGGCCCTGCGCGACGCACGGCGCGCGTTGCCGCCCGACCCCCTGTCCCAGGCCACGGGATGGTCTTTCTCCGCCATCGGCGCCGCCTGAGCCGATCGGCGGGGGTCAGGCCCCCGTCAACTCCTGCTCAAGTGCCGCCCGGCCCGAGGTGACCGTGGGTGCGGATGGGTAGCCATTCGAGCAGCGGTCCATAAAGGGGGAGAGGGCATGAAACGTGCTGTTCTGGGGGCCACGATGCTGGGTGGCGCCGGCGTGGGGGTCATGCGGTGGCTGTCGTCACGCCAGACCAAGGTCAGGACCGAACGGGAGGCCGGCCGGTGGCTGATGGTCACCATCAACCGCAGGCCGGAGGAGGTGGTCCCCGACGGGCGGCTGCCCGAGCCGCTGGCACGGCTCGGCGAGACGATCGAGGTGCAGGTCCGCGAGGCCCCCGGCGACCGCGGCACCGAGCTCGGCGCCCGGCCGGTCGCGCCGATGGCCGGCGGGATGAACGAGGTGATGGCCCGCCTCGGCGGTGAGGACCCCCGCCAGATGGTGCGGCGGGCGCTGCGGGAGTCCAAGTGCCTGATCGAGACCGGGGAGGTGCTGCGCGGCGACGAGGTCACCATGACCCGGCCCGTCCCCGGCGGGACGCTCGCCGACCTGGCGTCGCACCGCGCGGGCGGGGGGGTACGGCCGTGAAGGCGCTCACCTGGCAGGGCGTGAACGACCTGATGGTGCGCCGCGTGCCCGATCCCCGGATGCTCAACGACCAGGACGCGATCGTCAAGGTGCGGATGACCACCCCGTGCGGGTCGGACCTGCACCTCCTGGACGGCCACATCCCGGCCATGCGCCCGGGCGACGTCCTCGGCCACGAGTTCCTCGGCGAGATCGTCGAGGCCGGCACCGAGGTGCGCAGGCACAAGGTGGGCGACCGGGTGGTGGTCTGCTCGGTCGTCGGCTGCGGCCGGTGCTGGCACTGCGAGCACGACATGTGGTCCCAGTGCGAGAACAGCAACCCCAAGCCGGAGATGACCGAGATGATCTGGGGCGGCGCCACGGCGGGGATGTTCGGGCACTCCCACGCCATGGGCGGCTTCCGGGGCAGCCACGCCGAGTACGTCCGCGTCCCGTACATCGACTACGGGGCGTTCTCGGTCCCCGACGGGGTCGACGACCTGGACGCCCTGTTCGCCTCGGACGCGGCGCCGAGCGGCTGGATGGGCGCCGACATGGGCGGGGTGCGTCCCGGGGACGTGGTCGCGGTCTGGGGGTGCGGCGCGGTCGGCCAGATGGCGGCGCGGGCCGCCTGCCTGCTCGGCGCCGAACGGGTGATCGCCATCGACCGCCACCCCGAGCGGCTGACGATGACCGAGCGGTACATCGGGGCCGAGACGATCGACTACACCCGTACCGACGTCGTCGCCGAACTGCGCGAGCGCACCGGCGGCAGGGGGCCCGACGTCTGCATCGAGGCCGTCGGCCTGGAGGCGGAAGGCCCGGGGCCGATGGGGATGTACGGCCAGGCCAGGCGGCGCCTCCACATGGACAAGGACCGGCCGGTCGCCGTGCGGGAGGCCATCCATGCCTGCCGCACGGGCGGGTCGGTGTTCGTGCTCGGCTTCTTCGCCGGGGCGGTCGACCGGTTCCCGCTGGGCGCGCTGATGAACAAGGGGCTGACGCTCAGGGGCGGCCAGCAGCACGGGCAGCGCTACATTCCCAAGCTGCTGGACCTCATGTCCAAGGGCGAACTCCGGGCGGCCCACCTCGCGACCCACACGATGAGCCTCGACGAGGCCCCGAGGGGGTACGACATGTTCCGCTCCAAGAGGGACGGCTGCGTGCGGCCCGTCTTCCGCCCGTGGGCCTGACCCGTACCCGGCGCACCGGAACGGGCATTCTCCGGCACGCCGGACAGGGAGGATTCCACTCAATATCATTCACCGTGTGAGTCACGGGGATAGTCACGAACCGCAGTACCCGCCGCCCGGCCAGGCGGGCGGGCCGCAGGACCGGCCCGTCCCGCCGCCGGGGTCCTACGGCCCGCCCGGGAGCCCGGCCTCGCCTCCGGATCCGTACGGACCCACGGCCCAGGGGCCGTACCCGTACCCGGAGGGAAACCCGGCTCCCCCGCAGGGCCCGTACGGGCCTCAGGGGGGCCACCCGCAGGGTCCGTACGGGCAGGCTCCGCCGCCTCAGGGGCCCTACGGTCCGCAGGGCGGATACCCGGCCCCGCCGCAGGGCCCGTACGGCAACCAGGCGCCGCCACAGGGGCGGTACGGGAACCCGCAAGATCAGCCTTACGTCAACCCGCAGGGCCCGCACGGGTACCCGCAAGATCAGCCCTACGCGAACCCGCAAGGTCCGTACGCCAACCCGCAGGGCGCTTACGTCAACCCGCAGGCCCCGTACGCCGGCCCGCAGGCGCCGTACGGGCCTCAGGGGCAGTACGGGGCGCCGCAGGGGACGCCTCCCGGGTACGGCGCGCCGCAGGGGTACGGGGGCCCGCCGCCGTACGGGCCGCCGCCGGCCAAGGGCGGGCGGACGGCGTGGCTGCTCGTGGGCGGTGCCGTGGTCCTGGTCGTCGTGGTCGTCGCGGCCTTCCTGGGGCTCCGCCTGCTGAAGGACGGCGGCACCGACGCGGGCACGTCCGGCGGCACCGGAGGCACGGGCGGGGACGGCGGCGTGGCCTCGTCCACGGGGGAGCTGACCGGCCAGGTCGGGTGGCGGGTCGCGGCCGTCCCGGTGGCCAATCGGGTGAACCTCTCCGGCGTGCTCGGCTCCTGGGTCACGCCCGGCGCGTTCGTCCGGGCCGACAACGCGTCGATGTACGCGCGCGACTCCGTGTCCGGCAAGGCCCTGTGGGAGCTGCGGCCCCCGCAGGGCGCGAAGTTCTGCGGGGTGAGCCAGGAGGCCGCCGGCGGCGCCGTCGCGGTGGCGTACGGCACCGAGTTCGCCTCCCGCTACAGCAAGACCCTCACCAACGTCCACTGCCTGGGCGTCATGCTGGTCGACCTCGCCACGGGCAAGGCCCGCTGGCAGACCGAGCTGACCGACACCTACTCCGCCACGACCCTGAAGCGGATCGGCGCCACACCGCCGGACACCATGCCGCTGGCCATCTCCGACGGCGCCGTGTTCGCGGTCTCCTACTGGAGCGCGGTCGGGCTCTCGATCACCGACGGCGCCAGGCTCTGGGAGGCCAAGGAGCTGAAGGCCAAGGGGGGCGAGACCTCCTGCATCTTCAGGGACGTGCTGGTGGGCAAGGCGGGCGCGGTCACGCTCGCCTCCTGCGACCGGGCCAACCCCGTCGCCCTGCTGGCGTTCGACCCGGCCACCGGGCGGCAGCGCTGGCGCAGCGACCTGTCGGCCGCCGACACCGGCGACGACACCGGCATCGGCAAGTGGCTGGTGGCCGCCGACCCGCTGGTCGTCGCCCTGCCGGTGTACGGCGGCGGCGGGCGGTACCTGGTCGTCGGGGACGACGGCCGGACCACCGCCACCATCGCCGAGAAGGGGTCCTACGGCACCCTGGACATGCAGGCCATCGGGCTGAGCGCCGGGGCGCGGCCCCGCTACCACGCCGTGGTGGCCATGGGCACGCTGGTGGCCTCCACCAAGGCCGCCAGGGTCACCGACCTTCGTGACTCCAACTCCCTGGTCGCGTTCGACCTGGCCACCGGCCGGCCGCGCTGGACCAAGGACATCGGGAAGAAGAGCACGATCGTCCCGGCCGTGGCCGATGGCGGTTCGGTGATCGCGATGCGGACCGGGACCTACGAGGAGCCCCCGCAGCCGTTCCGGTTCCAGCTCGCCGACGGGAGCGGCGGCGCCATGGGCCCGGCCTACGACCGGGAGCTGATCTACACCCCGACGAACTGCCTCTACCGCTACAGCGGCAAGGCCCTGTTCCTGGTGAGCAACACCGACACCAAGATCGGCGCCGCCCTGCTCCGCTGACCCCGCCCGGACGCTCCGGACGGCGGGCCCGACCTCCTCGGACGGCGGGCCCGACCTCCTCGGACGGCGGGCCCGACCTCCCCGGACGGCCGCGACGCCGTCCGGGGACCTCCGGAGGCGAAGGTCCCCGCCGCCGGGGACTTTCGCCGCTGACGGGGTGGCCGTGCCGCGAGGGATGCTCGAAGCAGGGCGGAACCAGGGAGGCGGCCATGGTGATGAATGTCGGGGAGGTCATGGGCAAGGTGGCCATCGCGGTCCAGCTCGACACCTCCTTCGCCGACCTGGTCGAGACGATGCGCCGCTTCAAGGTCGGCGCCGTCGCGGTCATCGACCCCGACCGGCGCCCGGTGGGCGTGGTGTCCGCGCACGATCTGCTGCTCAAGGAGATCACCGCCCCGGGCGACGGTGGGGTGTTCGAGGGCGCCCGCCGGCGCAGGGAACGCGCCAAGGCCGAGGGCGGCACGGCGGGCCAGGTCATGACCACGCCCGCGATCACCGTGACCGAGGCGACCCCGGTCAGGGAGGCGGCCCGGATCATGCACGACCACCACGTACGGCAGCTCCCCGTGATCGACGCGGGCGGGAAGATCGTCGGCACGGTCCACCAGTCCGACCTTCTCAAGATCTTCATGCGCCCGCCCTCGGACGTGCGGGCCGACGTCGAGGACGCCGTGTGGCGCGCCACCGTCGACCCGGAGGCCCTGTCGATCACGGTCGACCACGGGATGGTGTCGCTCCAGGGGAAGGTCCCGCTGCGCTCGCAGGTCGTGAAGGTGGTGGAGGGGGTGCTGGCGATCGACGGGGTCATCCAGGTCGACGACCAGCTCGGCTACGAGACCGACGACATGGCCACCGTGCCGCCGCTGTTCCTGTCGTGGCGGGGAGGCGGGCCATGGCCGGTCTGATCGTCGTCGGGGTCGACGGCTCCCCGTCGGCGGCCGCCGCCGTGGAATGGGCCGCCGACGACGCCCTGAGCAGGGGCGCGCGGCTGCGCATCGTCCACGTGTGGGAGCCCTGGTCCTACGACTTCCCGCTCAAGGCGGTGCCCGGCTCCCTCGGCTCGCTCCCTGCGTACTGGCGCGGCGTGCTGGCCAGGGCCGTGGACTTCGTGCACGGGTACGCCCCGGCGGTCGAGACGAGCGCCGCGCTGGTCACCGGGGCGGTGTCGGAGAGGCTGACCGCGGAGTCCGAGGACGCCGACGCGCTGATCCTCGGGAGCAGGGGGGCGAGCGGCCTCACCGGCATGCTGCTCGGCTCGGTCGGCCGGGCGGTCGCCGGGCACGCCACCGGCCCGGTGGTCGTGGTGCGCCGGTTCGCCCCGACCCGCCACGGCGAGATCGTGGTCGGCTTCGACGGGTCGGAACCGTCGCTGGCCGCCCTGGACTACGCCCTGCAGGAGGCCGGGGCCAGGGGCGCCAGGGTCCGCGTCCTGCACGCCTGGCGCGGGCGCGCGTTCGCACGGCGCGGGCGGGACGGGCCGGCGGAGTCGCGCGAGGTCCAGCGGCGCCTGGAACCCTGGCGGGAGCGGTACCCCGATGTGCGGATGGTCGGCTGGGCGGTGCGCGGCAACCCGGTCCGCGCCCTGGCGGACGCCTCACGCAGCGCCGACCTCGTCGTGGTCGGGTCCCGGGCGCGCGGCGCGTTCAGTTCCGCCGTCCTCGGCTCGGTCAGCCACGGCGTCCTGCGCCGCGCCCACTGCCCCGTCGCGATCGTCCGCCCGCGCGACCCGCCCGCCGCGCGCTGAACGGGCGGTCCCGGTCGGCGATTGGTCAAGGACTGCACGACCTTTGCGTAAATGTCGTGACCTGCGGGTTCGGCAAGATTCAGATGCGCCGCGCGGTGGCACACTCCCTGTATGGCGGACGTCCAAGCGCGCTCGCTCATGCCGCACATGCGGCTCGACGAGCTGCTGTCGGAACTGCGGGCCCGGCTGGAGACCGTGCTGTCGACCCGCGACCGGGTGCACGCCCTGCTCGACGCGGTCGTCTCGGTGGGCAGCGACCTGGACCTGGAGACCGTGCTGCGCCGCATCGTGGAGACCGCGACGACGCTGGTGGACGCCACCTACGGCGCCGTCGGCCTGATCGGCGAGGGGAACACGCTCATCCGGTTCGTCCCCGTCGGGCTGTCGGAGGAGGAGATCGCCAGGATCGAGCACTGGCCGCACGGGCTCGGCCTCCTCGGCCTGCTCATCAAGGAGCCGCGCGCGCTGCGCCTCCACCGCATCGCCGAGCACCCCGAGTCGTACGGGTTCCCGCCCGGCCACCCGCCGATGGGCTCGTTCCTCGGCGTGCCGATCCGCGTGCGCGACGAGGTCTTCGGCAACCTCTACCTGACCGAGAAGCGCGGCGGCGGCGACTTCGAGGAGGACGACGAGGCCATCGTCGTGGCCCTGGCCACGGCCGCGGGCGTCGCCATCGAGAACGCCCGGATGTACGAGGAGACCCGCAGGCGCGAGGCGTGGCTCCAGGCGTCCTCGGACGTGACCACCAGCCTGCTGTCGGGCGCCGGGTCCCACGAGGTGCTGACGCTGATGGCCCGGCGGGCCCGCGAGATGGCCGAGGCCGACGTCGCGGTGGTGCTGCTGCCCTCCGACGGCGGCGAGAAGCTGCGGGTGACGATCGCCGACGGGGTGGCGGCCGACCAGGTCGGCGCGGTGGAGGTGGTCGTCGCCGGCTCGCTGTCGGGGCGCGCGTTCACCGGCGGGGAGCCCGTCGCGGTCACCGACCTGGCCGGGACCGAGATCCCCGCGGTGATCTCCGACGAGCTGGAGGTCGGGCCCGCCGTGGCGGTGCCGCTGGGCGCGGCCGGGGCCGTGCGCGGCGTGCTGGCCCTCGGGAAGCGCTCGGGACGCATCCCGTTCAGCCGGTCCCACGTGCGCATGCTGCACTCCTTCGCCGGCCAGGCCTCCATCGCGCTGGAGCTGGCCGAGGCCCGCGAGGACGCCGAGCGGCTCGGCCTGCTGGAGGACCGCGACCGCATCGCCAAGGACCTGCACGACGTCGTGGTCCAGCGCCTCTTCGCGGTCGCGCTGACGCTCATGAGCGCGGTCCGCCTGGTCGACCATCCGGAGGCGTCCTCGCGGCTGCGGCACGCCGTCGACGAGCTGGACGGCACCATCAGGCAGATCCGGTCCACCATCTTCGCGCTCCAGGCCCCGAGGGACGGCACCGCGCCCGGCCTGCGCGGGCAGATCACCGGACTGGTGGAGGGCGCGCGCGGGCACCTCGGCTTCATGCCAGGACTGCGGATGGAGGGGCCGCTGGACAACGGGGTGCCGCCCGAGCCCGCCGAGAACCTGCTGGCCGTGCTGCGGGAGACCCTGTCCAACGTGGTGCGGCACGCCCGTGCCTCCAAGGCCGGCGTCATGGTGGAGGCCGCGGACGGCTGGCTCACGCTCGCCGTCGAGGACGACGGCGCCGGCCTCCCGCCGGACGGGCGCCGCAGCGGCCTGCGCAACCTCGCCGACCGGGCATTGCGCCTCGGCGGCACCTTCACCGCCGAGAACGCCCCCACCGGCGGCACCCGCGTGACCTGGCGCGTCCCGCTGGACCAGGCGGTCAGTGGCGGCGGCCGGCCTTGAGCTGCGCGGCCAGGGCGGCGGCCTGCGTGCGGCGGCGCATGTCCAGCTTGGCGAGCAGGTTCGACACGTAGTTCTTCACGGTCTTCTCGGCCAGGAACAGGTTCTCGCCGATCTGCCGGTTGGTCATGCCCTCGCCGATCAGCTCCAGGATGTGCCGCTCCTGGCCGGTGAGCGCGGCCAGCGGGTCCTTCCTGGTCGCCTCGTCGCGCAGCCGCCGCAGCATCGACGCGGTGGTCTGGGGGTCGAGCAGCGACTCGCCCTCGGCGACCGTGCGCACGGCCCCGACCAGGTCAGAGCCGTGGATCTGCTTCAGCACGTACCCGGCCGCGCCCGCCATGACGGCGTCGAAGAGGGCGTCGTCGTCGGCGAACGAGGTCAGCATGAGACACGACAGGCCCGGCGTGCGGGAACGGACCTCGCGGCACACCTCCACCCCGTTGCCGTCGGGCAGGCGGACGTCGAGCACCGCGACGTCGGGCCGCAGGGCCGGGATGCGGGCCACGGCCTGCTCGGCGGTGCCCGCCTCGCCGACGATCTCTATGTCGTCCTCGGCGGAGAGCAGGGAGGCCACGCCCCGCCGCACCACCTCGTGGTCGTCCACGAGGAAAACGCGAATCATGATCGGACGCTAACCGCCGAAGGCCCCGCCGGAGGGGACCACGGCCCCCGACCGGCGCGTGTCGCGCCGTCGGCCGTCAGCCGTCAGCCACCCGGTCGCCGGTCGCCGGTCGCCGGCCGCTCGGCGCCGGTCGCCGGTCGTCAGCCGTCGGAGCCGTCGGCCGTCGGCGGCCGGCCGGCCCTGTCCTCGGCGGCGAGGCGCAGCGAGGCGGCCACCGCCTCGGCCAGGTCGCGCAGGCGGTGGCCGGGAAGCTCGGCGAGGGTGACCTCGCCGGCCCAGGGCGCCACGCGGTCGACGACCGCCCGCGCCTCCCTCTTGGTCAGGTGACCGTGCGCCCGGGTCAGGCCCTCCCGCCAGGTGTTGGCGAGCTTGCCGTGCGCGTTGTCCAGGATGCCGCGCAGCAGGCGGCCGGCCTCCCCGTCCGCGACCGGCAGCCGCACCGCGTCGAGCACCGTGCCCGTCGCGGTGAACGCGTACAGAGGGGCGAGCGGCGCGTACAGGGCGGCCGTCCCTGAGGCGGGCCCGGACAGCAGGACCCGGACGTGGCGGGCGCGGGTGGCGAGCAGCAGCCGGGGCAGCGCCGCCTCCGACCCGGCCGGTACGGCGATCGCCACCGTCGCGGGGGAGGCGGCGTACGGCTTGGCGAGCCACGTGGACAGCCTCGCCCTCGGCACCCGGGGGAACACCTCCTTCGGCCAGTCGCCGACCAGCACCTCCGGCTCGAACCCCGGGCCGAGGCCGGCCGCCGGGCCCGCGGGCGCGGACTCGACCGACTGGGGGCCCTGGGTGTAGATGGCGGTGCCGTACCGGTCGGCCCGGGACGCGACGGCGGGGCGGGTCTTGGTGGTGGGGCGCAGCACGTAGAGGTCGGCGGCCGAACCGATGGCCTCCGCGCCGAAATAGCGGTTGAAGTCGGGATACATGGCTTCAAGGGCGAGGTTCAGGTCGTGCAGGGTGCTCTGCACCTTGAGGGCGAGCATGGGGGTGCGTTCGCTCGCCCCGTACGCCAGCAGCACCCGTCCCCGCTCGGGGTCGCGCAGCCCCTCCACGGCCCTGGCCACGAACAGGCCGACGCCCTCGGGGGTGTAGGGCGGGTCGGTGATCGCCAGATCGGCCTGGTCGCGGGCCGAAGGCGGCAGGCCGAGCCGCAGGTCGGCCCAGCGGGTGCGCACGGAAAGGCCCAGGCGCTCGGCCTGGCCGTCGATGTAGGCCAGGACGCGCTCGTCGATGTCGGCCACGGTGACCTGGACGCCGGGATGGATCATCGCCACCGCGAGCGAGGTCAGGTCGTGGTCGCCCACGCACAGCAGCCGCGAGCCGGGCAGCCAGAACCGGGCGCCGAGCAGCAGCGCCCTGCGCACCACCGTCTCGGGCGTCGCGGCGACGTGGTCGAGCGCGTACCGCCCGCTCGGCCCCCCCGCGACCAGCTTCTCCATGGCCGCGACCACCCCGGCGTGCCGCGGCAGCAGATGCGCGACCGGGTCGGCGGGCAGGTCCCCGGGGTCGTCGAGGAGGTCGCGCAGGGCGCCGGCCCGCTCGGGCGTGAGACGGAACCGGTCGCCGGACCGCTCAGGCCCGGCCTCCCGCAGCAGCGCCTCGACGCCGCGCCGCGAGGTCGCCGTCTCACGGACCAGGTCGGCCAGGGTCCACCAGGCCCCGTCGCACAGCAGTGTCAGCGCCGCGCGTAACCTCCTGGCGTCCACGCCGGCCTCGTCCAGCAGCCTGCTCACTCCGTCGGGCTCCATCCCGCAACCCTACCGGCGGCCCGGCCACCCGATCATGGGCCCGGTTTCCGCCGCCCTTCTCGGGCGTGTCCGGGCGGTTGCGGACGGTGATGGATGACTACAATCCCCGGGGCGAGGTCACGGGGGAGTGTGGGAAGGCGTCATGTTGCACGGGGTGGATGTGTCCAACTGGCAGGGGTCCGTCGACTGGCCGGGGTACGCCGGGCGGGGCGTCGACTTCGGCTTCGCCAAGGCCACCGAGGGGACGGGGTTCACCGACAAGTGGTTCGCCCGCAACTGGATGGGGATGCGGGAGAACTGGCTGGTCTGCGGGGCCTACCACTTCGGGCACCCCAAGGGGGACCCCGACGACCAGGTGCGCCACTTCCTCGACGTGGTCGACGCGGCGGGCGGCCTGCGGCGGGGCGACCTGATCGCGCTGGACCTGGAGCACTCCGGGCACCTGCCGCCCCGCGAGGTCGCCGCGTTCGCCCGGCGCTGGTGCCACGTGGTGACCCGCGTCACCGGCGTGCGCCCGCTGGTCTACACCTTCCTGTCGTTCGCCAAGAAGGGGTACTGCCACGGCCTTGAGGACTATCCTTTGTGGATCGCCGCGCCGAGCCACCCCAAGGGGCATCCGGCCGTTCCGCCGCCGTGGGACCGGTGGGCCATCCACCAGTACGCCCACGGCCCGGTCGACCGCAACGTCTTCCGGGGCACCCGGGCACAGCTCACCGCCCTCGGGTTGCAGGCGCTGCCGCGCGACCGCAGGGCCTAGACGGCGGCGATAACCGGGAGCGGTTCCCGGTAGCATCGGGCACCATAAATGTGACGTCGACCTACGACATTCCAGGAGAAACCGTGTCTGCCGCCCTCGAAATACGCATCACCCTCGCCGGAGCCGAGCGTGTGGTGGCGGGCGGCACGACGGCCGGTGAGGCGCTGGAGGCCGACGGCCGCACGGTGATCGCCGCGCTGGTCAACGGCGAGCCGCGCGACCTCGCCACCGAGGTCGCCGACGGCGACGTGGTCGAGCCCGTCGAGATCGGCAGCGAGACCGGCCGGTCCATCCTGCGCCACTCCACCGCCCACGTGATGGCCCAGGCCGTCCAGGAGCTCTTCCCCGGCGCCAGGCTCGGCATCGGCCCGCCGGTGGAGAACGGCTTCTACTACGACTTCGACGTCGAGCACCCCTTCACCCCCGACGACCTCAAGCGCGTCGAGAAGCGCATGCGCGAGATCGTCAAGCAGGGGCAGACCTTCGCCAGGCGCGCCGTCTCCGACGAGGCCGCCCGCGAGGAGCTGGCCGCCGAGCCGTACAAGCTGGAGCTGATCGGGCTCAAGGGCGGCGCCGCCGACGAGGAGAACGTCGAGGTGGGCGGGGACCAGCTCACCATCTACGACAACCTCGACCCCAAGTCCGGCGAGCCGTGCTGGAAGGACCTGTGCCGCGGCCCGCACCTGCCGACCACGCGGGTGATCCCGGCGTTCAAGCTGATGCGCTCCGGCGGCGCCTACTGGCGGGGCAGCGAGAAGAACCCCCAGCTCCAGCGCATCTACGGCACCGCGTGGGAGTCCCGCGACCGGCAGGACGAGTACCTGCGCATGCTGGAGGAGGCCGAGAAGCGCGACCACCGCAAGCTGGGCGCCGAGCTCGACCTGTTCTCCTTCCCGCCCGAGCTCGGCTCGGGCCTGGCGGTCTTCCACCCCAAGGGCGGGGTGACCCGCCGCATCATGGAGGACTACTCCCGGCGCCGCCACGAGGAGGCCGGCTACTCCTTCGTCAACACCCCGCACATCACCAAGGAGCACCTCTACCAGGTCTCCGGCCACCTCGACTGGTACGCCGACGGCATGTTCCCGCCCATGGAGCTGGAGGGCGCGCGCTACTACCTCAAGCCGATGAACTGCCCGATGCACAACCTGATCTTCAGGGCGCGCGGGCGGTCCTACCGCGAGCTGCCGCTGCGCCTGTTCGAGTTCGGCGCCGTGTACCGCTACGAGAAGTCCGGGGTCGTGCACGGCCTCACCCGCGTGCGCGGCATGACGCAGGACGACGCGCACATCTACTGCACCCGCGAGCAGATGCAGGACGAGCTGAAGAGCCTGCTGCGGTTCGTGCTCGGCCTGCTGCGCGACTACGGCCTGGACGAGTTCTACCTGGAGCTGTCCACCCGCGACCCGGAGAAGTCCATCGGCACCGACGAGGTCTGGGAGGAGGCCACCGAGGCGCTGCGCGCCGCGGCCGGGGCCGAGAGCCTGGAGCTGGTCCTGGACGAGGGCGGCGCGGCCTTCTACGGGCCGAAGATCTCGGTGCAGGCCAGGGACGCCATCGGCCGCTCCTGGCAGCTCTCCACCATCCAGGTCGACCTGAACCTCCCCGAGCGCTTCGAGCTGGAGTTCCAGGGGGCCGACGGGTCGCGCCAGCGGCCGGTCATGATCCACCGCGCCCTGTTCGGGACGATCGAGCGGTTCTTCGGCGTCCTGGTCGAGCACTACGCCGGCGCGTTCCCCCCGTGGCTGGCGCCCGTCCAGGTGATCGGCATCCCGATCGCCGAGGCGCACGCCGGCTACCTCGGGGAGGTGGCCGAGCGGCTGCGCGCCAAGGGCGTCCGCGTGGAGGTCGACGCGTCCTCCGACCGCATGCAGAAGAAGATCCGCAACGCGCAGAAGTCCAAGGTGCCCTTCATGCTGCTGGCCGGCGACGAGGACATGGCCGGTGGCGCGGTGTCCTTCCGCTACCGCAACGGCGAGCAGAAGAACGGCGTCCCGGTGGACGAGGCGGTCGCCGAGATCCTCGACGCCGTCGAGCGCCGCGTCCAGGTCTGACCTCCGCTCCCGCGCACCCGGCGGGCCGCCAGACCGGCGGCCGGCCGGGGCCGCGTGCGAGGACCTGCGCCCGCGTCAGGACCTGCCCGTGCGAGGACCTGCGCCCGCGTCAGGACCTGCCCGTGCGAGGACCTGCGCCCGCGTGAGGACCTGCCCGCGTGAGGATCCACCGCCGTGGGGGCGGTCCCGCGTTACGCGGCGTGCTCGCCGCCCGCCTCGGCGGACCGGTCGTCCCCGGCGATCCTGACGTCGTCCACGGTCACGTTGACCTCGACGACCCGCATCCCGAGCATGTGGCTGACCGTGCGCGCCACGTTGGCCTTCACGTCGCCGGCCACCTCCATGACGATGTGGCCGTACTCGATGACGATGGTGACGTCGACGGCGACGGTGGCCTGCTCGTCGTCGATGCGCGCGCTGACGCCCTGGCCCGCGCGCTTGGACCCCACGCCGATGCGGTCGCGGACGGACTCCAGCGCCCGCTCGAAGTCGCCGCCCAGGTCGGCGACGCCGGTGATCTCCAGCGCGGCGAGCGCGGCGACCTTCTCCACGACCTCGTCGGCGACCTTGATGCGCCCCCGTACGCCGGTAGAGAAGCCGGGGTCGGCGGCCGCGCGGCCGAGGCCGGCCGACGCGCCGCCCGGCTCGGGGGCGAGGGGCTCGCCGAACGGATCGGCGGACCCCTCGTCCGGGAACGCCCTCGGGGACTCCGCGTACTGGTCCTGGCCGGGGTGGTCGCTCGCCGGGGTCGGCTCCTCGGTGGAGGTGTCGGTCATCGAAGCTCCTCGGGTTCGGCCCCGATGCCGGTGTCGGGAGCGGGGGCGGTGTCCGGACGGCACTTTCCTGTCTTACCGGTCCGGTAGGCGACCCGTGGGGCATTCGGCGGAAACACTCTGGCTCGTCCCGACCCGTCAGGACGCCTGTTAGGACGCGCCCGGCAGGTGCGGCCCGGTCCCGGCGTCCTATGCTGCAAGGCATGCAGGAGCCGAATGCGCAGCCCGGTGCGGGAGAGCCCGACAACTTCGAGCGTCTGTGGACCCCGCACCGCATGGCCTACATCAAAGGGGAGAACAAGCCGACCGGGACGGGGCCCGGCGACGGCTGCCCCTTCTGCGAGATCCCCACGATGAGCGACCATGACGGCCTGGTCGTCGCGCGGGGGTCCTACGTGTTCGCCGTGCTCAACCTCTACCCCTACAACTCCGGCCACATGATGGTCTGCCCGTACCGCCACGTGGCCGACTACGTGGACCTGGACGAGGGGGAGACCGGGGAGCTGGCCGACTTCACCAAGCGCGCGATGTCCTCGCTGCGCAAGGCCAGCGGGGCGCAGGGCTTCAACGTCGGCATGAACCTCGGCCACGTCGCCGGCGCCGGGATCGCCGGCCACCTGCACCAGCACGTCGTGCCCCGCTGGGGCGGCGACACCAACTTCATGCCGGTGGTGGGCCACACCAAGGTGCTCCCGCAGCTCCTGCAGGACACCCGGGACATCCTCGCCGACTCCTGGCCCGCCCACTCCTGACCGGCGCCGGGGCCCTTACCGAGCCCCCGCCCGCCGCCGGGGGCTACGCCCCGCCCTGCGCGCCCAGGGGGCGCAGCACGGGGGCGGGCTGCTCCGGCGGCGCGGGGTCGGCGAGGGCGCGGATCCCCGCCGACAGCACCAGCGGCACGGCCAGCGCGAGCGCCATGGACAGCACGGCCGCGCCCGAGTCGTTGACCAGCATGCCGACCACCCCGCTGACCAGGGCCCCGATGAGCCCGGCGCGCAGCATCGGCGCCCGTTCGAACGCCACCGGCAGCACCCCGGCGCTGGCGGCCCCCGGGCGGAACAGCGCGAAGATCAGGAACGCGAACGCCGCGATCACGATCGGCATGAGGTTCGGCGACAGCAGCGTGCTGAGCATGGCGCCGAGCTTGCGCAGGATGACCGGCAGGAACGTCCCGTCGGCCACCTGGCCGGCGAACCGCCCGAGGTGGGTCTGCGAGGCCGGGGGGCGCAGGTGGTCGAGGTAGGCGATGCCCATGACGAGCACCCCGCCCGCCGCGCAGAACGCCCCGAGCTTGAGTATCGAGACCCGCCTGCCCGCCACCAGCAGGGCCGTCACCGCGATGCCCGGCACGAACGCGATCACCCCGCCGAAGTCGCTGCCGACCCCGGGCCAGCCGTCGAGGAGCATCGCGAAGCCGCCCAGCCCGGCCACCAGGGTGACGGCCGCCCGGCGGTGGCCCGTACGCACCAGCCCGTCGGCGACCGCCGTCGTCACCAGCAGCACGGCCGTGGCCAGCAGCGCGAAGGGGATGTTCCCCAGGCCGTAGTAGCGGGCGCCGACGACGCCGGTGTAGCCCATGACGCTGTCGAGCTGCAGCGTGGTCCCGGTCAGCAGGTCGGCGACCAGGACGGCGGCGGTGACGGCCGCCACGACCGAGGGCGGCCCGAGCACGTCGCCGGCGCGCTCGCGGCCCCGGACGCGCGCCCACGCGGACGGGGCGGCCAGGGCCAGCCCGGTCAGCGCCGCCGCGCAGGCCACGATCCCGGCCAGCAGCGCGAGGGCCGGCACGGCGGCCCGGTCCCACGGGGTGAGGTTGACCAGATAGGTCGACACCGGCAGCGAGGCCAGCGCCAGCGCGGCCACCCGTACCGCGCCGAGGCCGCGGCGGCGGCGCAGCAGCAGGAACGCGGCCAGGTAGAAGAGCACCTGCAGCGCGGCCAGGGTGGTGAAGAACACCCCGCCCACCTGGCGGATGGTCTGCCCGGCGACGTCGGCCCGCCGGAGCGCCGCCGCGCCGTCGTCGAGGCCGGTCGCGCGGCCGGCGGTCCACGGGGACCCGATGACGGTCGCGGGCACGGCGACCCCGGCGGCCTTGAGCATCGTGGCCGTGACGTCGGGCAGGATGACCATGTCGTCGCGGTGGGTCGACATCGCGCCCGCGAACCGGCCCTGGGCGCCGTCCGCGCGCCACATCGCGACCCGCAGGTGCGGTTCCGAGCCGTGGTCGGCCAGCCCGGCGAGCAGGACCGTGGTGCCGGGCGGCAGGTGGCCGAGCACGGTGCCGGCCTTGGCGTCGGCGGCCCTGAGCGCGGCCCTGCGGTCGGCGGCGGAGAGCTTCTCGGGCACCTCCGTCAGCAGCTCGCCGTCGAAGTAGGGGGTGATCAGGTCGTCGACGTCCACGGCGGTCACGTCGCACCCGGACCAGTCGGTGACCTCGCCGGGCGAGGCGGCGTAGCGGTCCACGCGCCCGGCCCGGTCGGCGAGCGCGAGCGCCGCGCCGGGGCCGACCGCCGAGGTGCACCGGCCGGCGGCGTGCGCGGCGGCGCCGAGCGTGCCCGCGTACGGGACCTCGCGCTCGGTCCACAGCCAGTCGAAGCCGGGCACGACCGCCCCGGCGCCCTGGCGTTCCACCGAGGGCGGGGGGCCGCAGCGCGAGCCGACCGAGGACCGGACCCCCGCGGAGACGGTCAGCCACCCGTCGTAGGGGCAGGTGATCCGGCCGACCGAGCGCACCGACATCGAGCCGAGCGCGCTCTGCCCCGCCAGCCGCCACAGGTTGGGGGTGTCGGCGGCGTTCACGTCGTGCCAGTGGAGCCCGGGCACGCCGATCAGGGCCACCCGTCCGCGGTCGTCCGCCCACGCGGCGGCGGGGGCCAGGACCAGCCCCAGCACGATCACGGCCAACGCGCCCAGCGCCCGCCTCACCACTGACCTCCCTGACCGTCCGCCGGTGGAACCTCGGCACCGCACGGGAGCCGCGGCGGCCGGGCCGGCGAACCGCCCCTGGCGCCGCCCGGAGCGTACCCGCCGCCGGGGGCCGGCCGCGAGTTCCCGCGTCCACCACGCACTTTAGCCAAGATCCACAGTGCTCCGCCCGGGTTCCGGCCCGCGCGTGCGGGCCGGATCAGGCCGCATCGGGCCGGTCGCGGCCTCGGAGGGGCGGATCAGGGCAGAGTGGGCGTGACCGGGCGGATCAGGGCAAGGTGGCCGTGACCGGCGCGCTCTCGTTGCCGAGCCGGTCCAGGGCGCTCACCAGGTAGGCGCCGCCGGCCGAGGCCGCGTACGCCTGCTGCGCCGCGCCGGTCGCGGGGACGACGGCCAGCAGGTTGCGGGCGTCGGCGGTCGAGCAGGCGTCCGGTCCTGCGCCCGCCACCCGGTACACCGCGTAGGCGCTCGCGCCGGGGGAGGACCGCCACGCCAGCGTCCCGCCGGAGTTCCGCACCGCCGCCGGCGCGGCAGGGGGGCCGCCGCCGCGCGCCTTCATCAGCGGCGGCAGCGCGGGCCGGGAGTAGTGGTCCTTGGCGATCCTGTCCAGCACGCCGAGGGGGTTCTTGGCCATCTGGGCCGCGCTGAAGTAGACGTCCCCCTGCACCTCGGGGTACTTGCGGTTGAGGGTCAGGTGGGCGGGCAGCTCGCCGGCCTTGGTCCAGGCGGCGACGTCGGTGGCGCCGACCCGGTAGAGCGCCTGGCCGATGTACAGGTGGACCCCGGTGCCCCTGACCTCGGCGGCCCACCACGGCACCAGCTTGGCGTAGTCGGCGGCGGCGAACCCGCGCGGCCAGTAGAGCTGCGGCATGATGTAGTCCACCGAGCCGGCCTTGATCCACGCGCGGGCGTCGGAGTAGATCGCGTCGTAGGACGACAGGCCCTTGGTGTCCGACCCGGTCGGGTCGTTGGACTTGTTGCGCCAGATGCCGAACGGGCTGATCCCGAACTTGACGTACGGCTTGGCGGCGTGGACGGCCTGCCCGACCTCGGCGACGAGCTTGTTCACGTTGTCGCGCCGCCAGGCGGCGAGCGACTTCCCCTTGCCGTACTTTGTAAAGGCGGCGGCGTCGGCGAACGTGGTCCCGTTGCCCGGGTAGGGGTAGAAGTAGTCGTCGAAGTGGACGCCGTCGACGTCGTAGCGGGTCACCACGTCCTGGATGACCTGCACGGTGTGGGCGCGCACCTCCGGCAGCCCGGGGTTGTAGTAGAGCCGGCCCTCGTGCTTGACGACCCAGGCGGGGTGCAGGCGCGCGGGGTGGTTCGCCGGGAGCTTGGCGACGTTGTCCTTGTCGGCGGCGCGGTAGGGGTTGAACCACGCGTGGAACTCCAGGCCGCGCTTGTGGGCCTCGGCGATCAGGAAGGGCAGCGGCTCCCAGCCGGGGTCCTTGCCCGCGGTGCCGGTCAGCCACTGCGACCAGGGCTCGTAGGCCGACTTGTAGATCGCGTCGGAGGCGGGACGTACCTGGACGAAGACCGCGTTGAAGTTGCGCTTGACCGCGTTGTCGAGGATCCGGACGTACTCTGCCTGCTGGCGGGCCGGGTCGAGCCCCGTCTTGGACGGCCAGTCCACGTTGTGCACGGTGGCGATCCACACACCCCGCAACTGCCGTTTGGGGTAGGCCGCGCTCACCTTGCAGGCCCCGTCGGCGGCGGGCCGCGCGGCGGCGGGGGCCGCGCGCTTGGTCTCGCTGTCCGCCGGTGGGGCGCCCGGTCCGAAAAGGTAGGCGACGCCGGTGGTGAGCGCCGCGACGGTGGTCGCGGCGATCAGGGGCCGATGTCCGTTTCGCATGGGACAGCAGTCTGGCATCGGCAATGAAGTGCTAAGGCCTGATAAAAGAAATCGTATCGTGATGCGAACGTGACCTCTGGGGCTGGAGGGAGACCAGGGACCGCGCGGGGGGACGATCTCCGCCCCGGCGGGGGCGGGCTTTTCGCGGGGGCACCTGGGAGTCCTCGGCCCCGGCGGCCCCGCGGCGCCGGGCCGGGCGGACCGGGCCGCTCCCGGGGGTGACAATCGCCTTACCCCGGACGCGCCCGGCCGCCCGTCCCGCGCCTACTCCGAGGCCGCCCTGAGCTTGTCGGCCAGGTGGGCCGGCAGGGGCTCGTACCGCAGGAAGCCCCGCTGGAAGGTGCCGGTGCCGTGCGACATGGACCGCAGGTCGATGGAGTACCGCGTGATCTCCAGCTCGGGCACCTCGGCCCGCACCAGGGTGCGGCCGAGGCCCACCGGCTCGGTGCCGAGGACCCGCCCGCGCCGCGACGACAGGTCCGACATCACCGCCCCGACGTGCTCGTCCTCGACGAGCACCGAGACCTCGTCCACCGGTTCGAGCAGCAACGCGGGCACCTTGGCCGCCGCCTCCTTCAGCGCGAGCTGCCCGGCGATCTGGAACGCCATGTCGGAGGAGTCGACCGAGTGCGCCTTGCCGTCGTACAGGGTCACCCGGATGTCCACGACGGGGTAGCCGGCGAGCACGCCCCGCTCCATCTGGGCCCGCACGCCCTTCTCCACCGAGGGGATGAACTGGCGGGGCACCACGCCGCCGACGATCTTGTCGACGAACTGGAAGCCGCCGCCCGACTCCAGCGGCTCGATCTCGACGTGGCACACGGCGTACTGCCCGTGCCCGCCGGTCTGCTTGACGTTGCGTCCCATCCCCTGGGCCTTGCCACCGAAGGTCTCGCGCAGCGGCACCCGCAGGTCCACCCGCTCGACCTCGACGCCGTGCCGCTTGGCCAGGTGGTCGAGGAGCACGTCGGCGTGGGCCTCGCCCATGCACCACAGCACGAGCTGGCGGGTCTCGGGGTTGTTCTCCAGGCGCAGCGTCGGGTCCTCGGCGACCAGGCGCCCGAGCGCCTGCGACAGCTTGTCCTCGTCGGCCTTGGACCTGGCCCGGATGGCGACCGGCAGCAGCGGCTCGGGCATCGTCCAGGAGGTCACCAGCAGCGGCTCGTCCTTGTCGGACAGGGTGTCGCCCGTCTCGGCCCGGCTGAGCTTGGCCACCGCGCAGATGTCGCCGGCCACGCACTTGGTGGTGGTGCGCTGGAGCTTGCCGAGGGGCGAGGACAGGGCGCCGACGCGCTCGTCCAGGTCATGGTCCTCGTGGCCGCGCTCGGCCAGGCCGTGGCCCGAGACGTGCACCACCATGTCGGGGCGGAGCGTGCCGGAGAAGACCCGGACCAGGCTGATGCGCCCGACGTACGGGTCGCTGGTGGTCTTGACGATCTCGGCGACCAGCGGTCCCTCGGGGTCGCAGGTGAGGGCGGGCACCGGCCGGCCGGTGATCGAGGTGATCTCCGGGAGCGGGTGCTCCATGGGGGAGGGGAAGCCGGCGGTGATCACCTCCAGCAGCTCCCGCATGCCGACGACCGGGCCGTTCCCGGGGGTCGAGCAGGTGGCGAGCACCGGGTAGAAGCCGCCCCGGGCCACGGCCTTCTCCAGGTCGTCGATCAGCACCTTGGTGTCGATGTCCTCGCCGGAGAGGTACCGGTCCATGAGGGACTCGTCCTCGCTCTCCTGGATGATCCCCTCGATGAGCGTGCCCCGGTAGGCCTCGATCTGGTCCTGGTAGCCCGCGCCGGGGGCGTTCTCGGTGCGGGTGCCGGTGGCGTAGTTGAAGAACTTCTGCGAGAGCAGCCCGATCAGGCCGTTGACGTGGCCGTTGGTCACGACCGGCAGGTACAGCGGGGCCACTCCGTCGCCGAAGACGTCCTGGCAGGTGGCCACCACGTCGTCGAAGTCGGCCCGCTGGTGGTCGATCTTGGTGATCACCACGGCCCTGGGCATGCCGACCGAGGCGCACTCGTCCCACAGCATGCGCGTCAGCCCGTCCACGCCCTCCGCGGCCGAGACCACGAACAGGGCCGCGTCGGAGGCGCGCAGGCCCGCGCGCAGGTCGCCGACGAAGTCGGCGTAGCCCGGGGTGTCGATCAGGTTGATCTTGATGCCGTTGAAGGTCACCGGCGCGACGGAGAGGTTGACCGAGCGCTGCTGGCGCACCTCGACCTCGTCGAAGTCGCTGACGGTGGTGCCGTCCTCCACCCGGCCCGTGCGCTGGATGGTGCCCGTGGTGGCCAGCAGGGCCTCCACCAGCGTGGTCTTCCCCGATCCGGAATGGCCGACCAGCGCGACATTGCGCACCGCATCCGGCCGGTCGGCCGAGGGTGCCCTGCCCGCGGCTCCTGATGGTCCGCCCGTCGTTCTGTCCGGCACGTCGCCTCCCGCGTTTCGCCGTGGGATGCGGCCGCCGCACGCGGCCACATCGTCCGCCGCCGCGCCCGCCGCCCGAGAGAGCGCGGTGCATTCACCATTTACCTCTGTGGCGCGGATCACAAGAGGGAACTGGCAAAAGTGCTTGCGAAATGACGCCGGGACTTGTCCGGCCGTTCGTGGTCCGTTCCCCTCTCGTCCTCTTCCTTCCCCGTTCGGTCCTTGGTCGCACCCGGCCCGTGCCTGGTGGCGCGCCTTGGGGAGTCCGTTCGAAGCAGGGGGTCCGCGTGGCCTACGATCGGAGCGCGATGTTGAAGCTCCTGCGTCCCGCCGTCACCCGTGTGCTCACCCCGCTGGGCCGCGCGCTGGCCCGCCGGGGGATCAGCCCGAACGTCATCACCGTCCTCGGCACGCTCGGCGTCGCCGCTGGGGCGCTCGTGTTCTACCCGCGCGGGCAGTTGTTCCTGGGCTCGGTGGTGATCACCGTTTTCGTGCTGTCGGACCTGCTCGACGGCGTCCTGGCCAGGATGCTCGGCGGCGGCAGCACGTGGGGGGCGTTCCTGGACTCCACCCTCGACCGCGTCGGCGACGCGGCGATCTTCTCCGGGCTGATCTTGTGGTTCATGTCGACCGGCGAGACGGTCCTGGCCGCCGTGGCGCTGTTCTGCCTGGTCGCCGGGGCCGTGGTGTCCTACGCCAAGGCGCGGGCCGAGGGGCTCGGGCTCACGTGCGACGTCGGGCTGGCCGAGCGGTCGGAGCGGCTGCTGGTGGTGCTCGTCGCGGCCGGCCTCGGCGGGCTCGGCGTGCCGTACATCCTGGCGGTGGGGCTGTGGCTGCTGGCCGCCGCGAGCGCCTTCACCGCCGGGCAGCGGATCGTCCACGTTTACCGGCAGACGGTGCCAACATAAACATGTGACCTGGTTTGTCGGGACAGGTCCTCTCATCGATCTCAGGGGGTGAACCTCGCGTTGATTGATCGGCTCGTTGCCTGGGCTTTCCACCTCGGCTGGGTGCTCGTGCCCAGAATTCCCGAGCCGGTGGCCGTGTGGGCCTTCCGACGCATCGCCGACCTGCTGTGGTGGCGGCACGGCAAGCTCGTGCGCCGCCTGGAGTCCAATCTCGCCCGCGTGACGGGCAAGGACGTCACCGACCCCTCGATCCGCGACCTCAGCCGGGCGGGCATGCGCTCGTACTTCCGCTACTGGATGGAGGCGCTGCGCCTGCCGGTGATCGGCAAGGAGCGCATCCTCACCGGCACGCACGACATCGACGGCGACAGGATCTTCTCCACCGTCGACAGCGGCAGGGGCATCGTGCTGGCCCTGCCGCACATGGGCAACTGGGACCTGGCCGGCGCCTGGATGATCCACCGGGGATACCCGTTCACCACCGTCATGGAGCGGCTCAAGCCCGAGTCGCTGTACGACCGCTTCGTCGCGTTCCGCCAGAGCCTCGGCATGGAGGTGCTGCCGCTCACCGCCAAGGGGGGCGGCACGGCCCACGCCTTCGGCACCCTGGCCCAGCGGCTGCGCGCCGGCCACCCGATCTGCCTGCCCGCCGAGCGCGACCTGACCGAGTCGGGCATCGAGGTCGACTTCTTCGACGGCCGCACGCGCATGGTCGCCGGCCCCGCGATGCTCGCCATCCAGACCGGCGCGGCGCTGCACCCCGCGACCTTGTGGTTCGAGGGCGACGGCTGGGGGGTGCGCATCCACGAGGAGATCCCCGTCCCCGCCGAGGGCACCCGCAAGGAGAAGGCCGCCGTCATGACCCAGAGCATGGCGCGCGTCTTCCAGGAGGGCATCGCCGAGCACCCCGAGGACTGGCACATGCTGCAGCGCCTGTGGCTGGACGACCTGGAGCCACGGTGAGGGCGCCATGAGGGTCGGTATGGTCTGCCCCTACACCTGGGACGTCCCCGGCGGGGTGATGGCGCACGTCCGCGACCTGGCCGAGGCGCTCATCGCCGACGGCCACCACGTGTCGGTGATCGCCCCGGCCGCCGACGACGCGCCCCTGCCCTTCTACGTGACCTCGGCCGGCCGCGCGGTCCCGGTGCCGTTCAACGGCTCGGTGGCGCGGCTGGCGTTCGGGTTCCTGTCGGCCAACCGCGTGCGCAAGTGGCTGCGGGAGGGCCGGTTCGACGTCCTGCACGTGCACGAGCCGGCTGTGCCCTCGGTCGGCCTGCTGGCCTGCTGGGCGGCCAGGGGCCCGATCGTGGCGACCTTCCACGCCTCCTTCCAGCGCTCGCGTGCCATGTCGGTGTCGGCGCCGGTGCTGCACACCGCGCTGGAGAAGATCTCCGGCCGCATCGCCGTGTCCGACGCGGCGCGCAAGACGCTGGTGGAGCACATGGGCGGCGACGCGGTCCTGATCCCCAACGGCGTCACGGTCGGCCGGTACGCCGACGCCGAGCCGCTGCCCGGCTGGGGTCCCGACGGGGGCGTGATCGGGTTCCTCGGGCGCATGGACGAGCCGCGCAAGGGCCTGCCGATCCTGCTGGACGCGTTCACGCGCATCGCCCCCGACCGGCCCGGCCTGCGGCTGCTCATCGCCGGGCCCGGCGACGCGGGCGACGTGCTCGCCAAGGTCCCCGCCGCCCTGCGCGACCGCGTCGGCATCCTCGGCATGGTCAGCGAGCAGGACAAGGCCCGCGCCTACCACTCCGTGGACGTGTTCTGCGCCCCGAACACCCACGGGGAGAGCTTCGGCATCGTGCTCGCCGAGGCGATGGCCGCCGGCGCCCCGGTGCTGGCCAGCGACATCCCGGCGTTCAACAAGGTGCTGGGCGAGGGCAAGGCGGGCGCGCTGTTCGTGACGGGCGACGCGGCCTCGCTCGCCCGTGAGGCCGCCGCCCTCATCGACGACCCCGCGCGCAGGGCCACGCTGTCGGCCGAGGCGCGCCTGGCCGTCCGCAAGTACGACTGGTCGACGGTGGCGCGTGACGTCGTGCGGGTGTACGAGACGGTGACGGCGGTCGCGGCCGGCGGCGTGGAGGAGGAGCAGGCGACCCGGGTGCCCGAGGGCGCGCGCGCCACCGGGGGAGAGGCCCGGTGACGGCGACCACGGTCATCCTGGTGGTGGGCGTGCTGGTCGTGCTGGCCGCCGTCTACATCTCCTGGCGGGCGGGGCGGCTGGACCGCCTGCACATCCGCCTGGAGACCGCGCGGGCCGCGCTGGACGCGGCGCTGGTCCGCCGGGCGGCGGTGTGCATGGAGCTGGCCGCCTCCCGCGCGCTGGACCCGGCCACCAGCCTGCTGCTGGCCGCGGCCACCCACGAGGCCCGCACGGCGGGACCCGAGGAGCGCGAGCACGCCGAGAGCGACCTGTCGCGGGCCCTTCGCGCGGTGATGGACCAGGAGCGGTTCCGCGAACGCCTGGCCGAGACCCCGGCGGGGCCCGACCTGGTGGCCGAGCTGGACACGGCGGTGACGAAGGTCATCTACTCGCGGCGCTTCTACAACAACGCGGTGGGGGTGACCCGGCAGGCCCAGCGCCGCTGGCTGGCCCGCACGCTGCGGCTCGCGGGGCACACCGAGGTGCCGTCGTACTTCGAGATCGACGACGACGAGCCCGCGTCCTTCGCCCAGCAGTCCTGAGGGGTGGTTCGGCCCGATTCCTGCGGTTCCGGGGAGGTCTCCGGCGGTGGGCCGGGCGCCCGGACGAGGATGCTCGCGCGGGTGCGGGATCTTGACCTGCGTTTATTCCCGGGTTGCTGTGAATCCATGGAACTTAGGCCGGACCAGCAGAAAGCGCTGGCCAACCATCGGTAAGCTCATCACGATTTCAGGATAAATCGGGAGGAGCCGAGCTGTGCGGGTAAAACGGGTCATTGGCATCGCCGTTGCCGGAGCCGCCGTTCTGGCGCCCGCCGTGGCGTGCTCGTCCTCCGGCGGGGCCGCGCCGGCGGCCCAGGGGGTGGACCCGGTCGTCACGGCCGCCGCGACCCCCTCGGCGCCGCCCGAGCATCCCTTCACCGGGCAGCCGGTGGCGAGCCGCAAGCCGGTGCTCGCCGTGAAGATCGAGAACACCTCGTCGGGCAAGCCGCAGCTCGGGCTGCGCAGCGCCGACCTGGTGTTCGTCGAGCAGGTCGAGGGCGGGCTGACCCGCCTGATGGCGGTCTTCTCCTCCAAGATCCCCGAGAAGGTGGGCCCGGTGCGCAGCGCCCGCATCTCCGACCTGCACCTGCTGCCGATGTTCGGCCGGCCCGCCCTGGCGTACTCGGGCGTGCAGTCCAAGATGGTCCCGCTGGTCAGGGAGGCGCCGCTGTACGACGTGTCCGACAGCGCGCGGCCGAGCGCCTATTTCCGCCAGCCGGGCCGGGTCGCCCCCTACAACCTGTTCGCCGACACCCGCAAACTGCTGGGCGGGGCGTCCAGGGCGAGCAAGGCCAAGGACATCGGTTTCACCTTCGGGGACGCTCCCGCAGGTGGGACGGTTAAAAAGACTTTTAACGTAAAATATCCGGCGGCCCGTTTCAGCTTCACCTGGTCCGCCGACCAGAAGCGCTGGCTCATCGCCCAGGACGGCGCCAAGGACATGGCGGCCGAGGGCGGCCAGCTCGGCGCCCCCACCATCGTGGTCCAGTACGCCAAGACCACCCGCTCGGAGTTCCACGACTTCACCGGCAGCTACACCCCGCTGATCCAGACCACCGGCACGGGCAAGGCCGTCGTCCTGCGCGACGGGCGGGCCTACCAGGCCAAGTGGTCGCGCCCGTCGGAGAAGGCGGGGACGAAGTTCACCACCGCCGGCGGCGAGCCGATGACCTTCAGCAGGGGCCAGGTGTGGATCGTGCTCGCCGCTCCCAAGCCCGTCCAGCCCTGAGCGGGCCCGGCTCCGAGGCCGATGGCGGGACATGTCCGGAGTTCCGGTGGTACAACATGTCCAAAGATCCCGGGAACATGTGACGATCCGGACCGTCGGGGCATGCTGATCAGCGCCTAACATGGGACGCGAACCCATCGTCGCGCCGTGAGGAAAGACCGTGTCCAGCACCCCCGAAATCACCGACACCGCCGTCACCGGCACCGCCCGAGTGAAGCGCGGCATGGCCGAGATGCTCAAGGGCGGCGTCATCATGGACGTCGTCACCCCCGAGCAGGCCAAGATCGCTGAGGACGCCGGCGCGGTCGCCGTCATGGCCCTGGAGCGGGTGCCCGCCGACATCCGCGCCGAGGGCGGCGTGTCGCGCATGAGCGACCCCGACATGATCGACGGGATCATCGCCGGCGTGTCGATCCCGGTGATGGCCAAGGCCCGCATCGGCCACCTCGTCGAGGCGCAGGTGCTCCAGGCCATCGGCGTCGACTACGTCGACGAGTCCGAGGTGCTCACCCCCGCCGACGAGGCCAACCACATCGACAAATGGGCCTTCACGGTGCCCTTCGTCTGCGGGGCGACCAACCTCGGCGAGGCCCTGCGCCGCATCACCGAAGGCGCCGCGATGATCCGCTCCAAGGGCGAGGCCGGCACCGGCAACGTCGTGGAGGCCACCCGCCACATGCGGCGGATCCGCGGCGACATCAAGCGCCTGGCCTCCCTCGACGAGGCCGAGCTGTACGCCGCCGCCAAGGAGCTGCAGGCCCCCTACGAGCTGGTCGCCGAGATCGCCAAGACCGGGAAGCTGCCCGTCGTGCTGTTCACCGCCGGCGGCATCGCCACCCCGGCCGACGCCGCGATGATGATGCAGCTCGGCGCCGAGGGCGTGTTCGTCGGCTCCGGCATCTTCAAGTCCGGCGACCCGGCCAAGCGCGCGGCCGCGATCGTGAAGGCCACCACCTTCTACGACGACCCCGACGTGATCGCCAAGGTGTCGCGCGGCCTGGGCGAGGCCATGGTCGGCATCAACGTCGCCACCCTGCCCGACTCCGAGCGCCTGGCCAACCGGGGCTGGTAGCCCGGCGCGGTGCCGTACGGGTGCCGTTCCCGGCGCCGTCCGGACGCCCGCCCGGTGCCGCGATCCGTGCGTATCGGGAGGACCTGGTGCTGATCGTCCGGAAATATCCCCTCTGACCTGGGTGTCCTTATACCCGGTGTTTGCTGTGGATAGTTGATGATCGTCTTGTGCTCGACAGGCGATCGTTCCTCGTGATGGGGCTGGCATCGGGGGTGCCACCCCTGCGTGTCCCCTTCGGCGACCCCTTCACCCTGGGCGTCGCCTGCGGGGACCCCGCCCCCGACGGCTTCGTCATGTGGACCCGCCTGGCCCCCGTGCCCCTCGCCGAGGACGGTTTCGGGGGCATGCCGCCCGCGCCCGTGCCCGTCTACTGGGAGATCGCCACCGACGCCGCCTGCGCGAAGATCGTGCGCCGGGGCACCGAGGAGGCCGTGCGCGACTGGGCGCACAGCGTGCACGCCGAGGTCGCCGGCCTCGACCCCGGCCGCGAGTACTGGTACCGCTTCAAGGCCGGCCCGTACGTCTCGCCGATCGGGCGGGCGCTGACCGCCCCCGCGCCCGGCACCCTGGCCAGGGCGCTCACCCTCGCCGTGACCTCGTGCGCCAACTACCAGCACGGCTACTTCACCGCCTACACCCGGATGGCCGAGGAACGCCCCGACCTGATCCTGCACCTGGGCGACTACATCTACGAGTACGGCAAGGGCGAGCGGCAGTGCCCCGGCGGCAACGTGCGCGAGCACGAAGGACCCGAGGCCACGACGCTCACCGGCTACCGGCGCAGGCACGCGCTCTACAAGACCGACCCGGACCTGCGGGCGGCCCACGCGATCGCGCCCTGGGTGCCGATCATGGACGACCATGAGGTGCGCAACAACTGGATGGGCCTGCTGCCCGCCCCCCGGCGCGAGGCCGCGTTCCGCGCCTACTACGAGCACATGCCGCTGCGCCGTACCGCCGTGCCCAACGGCCCGGCCATCCGGCTCTTCCGGCGCCTGCGGTGGGGGAGCCTCGCGACCCTGCACCTGCTGGACACCCGGCAGTACCGCGACCAGGCGACCTGCGGCGCCGGCTTCTCCGCGTGCCCCGAGTCCCTGGACCCGGCCCGGTCGATCACCGGCGCCGAGCAGGAGCGGTGGCTGCTGGCCGGGTTCCGCGAGTCCAAGGCGATGTGGGACATCATCGGCCAGCAGGTCTTCTTCGGCCGCCGCGACAAGCACCCCGGCGAGAACGTCGTCAGGCAGGACGCCTGGGACGGCTACTCCGGCTCGCGGACCAGGGTCACCCGCGGCTGGGTCGAGGCGGGGGTGCGCAACACCATCGTGCTCACCGGCGACGTGCACTCCCACTGGGCCGGCGACCTCGCCCTGGACTACGACGACGCCTCCGCGCGCCTGGTGGGCACCGAGTTCGCCGTCACCTCGGTCTCCAGCGGCGGCAACGGGCACGACGCCGACCGGGCCAGGGACTCCCTCATCGCCAAGAACCCCCACCTGCGCTTCCACCTGAGGCGCCGCGGCTACCTCATGATCAAGGTGGAGCCCACCTCGCTCACCGCCAGCTTCAAGATCCTGCACTACGTCAGCACGCCGGGCGCCCCCGTGCTGACCGCGGCCACCTTCGTCGTCGCCGACCGCCTCCCCGGCCTGCTCCGCAAGACCTGACCGGCGCCGTCCGCACGGGAAGCCGAGGGTCGTTTGGGGCGTTGTTCCCATGGCCATAGGCTTTTGGCACGTATGTGCCCACGGGGGCCTGGAGGCGCCGCGCCGCGCCGTGGCGCCGTGGCATCCGAGCAGTGATCGAGAGGAACACCGGGTGACGTCCGCACCGACGATCGGCGTGCTCGCCCTGCAGGGCGACGTGCGAGAACACGTCCGCTCCCTCCAGGCCACCGGCGCTCGCGCGGTCACGGTCCGCCGCCCGGCGGAGCTGGAGGCCGTGGACGCGCTGGTCGTCCCGGGAGGCGAGTCGACCACCATCTGGAAGCTCGCCGAGGCCTTCGAGCTGCTCGAACCGCTGCGCATGCGCGTGAAGTCCGGCATGCCGGCCTACGGGTCCTGCGCCGGGATGATCATGCTGGCCGACCGCATCGAGGGCGGCGTCGAGGGGCAGCAGACGCTCGGCGGCATCGACATGGTGGTGCGCCGCAACGCCTTCGGCCGCCAGGTCGACTCTTTTGAGGCATCCTTGGACTTCGCGGGACGCGGTCCCATGCGCGCCGTCTTCATCCGGGCCCCCTGGGTCGAGTCCGTCGGCGCGGATGTCGAGGTGCTGGGACTGGCCGAGCCGGGAGATAGGATCGTCGCGGTCCGGCAGGGACCTCTGCTCGCGACGTCCTTCCACCCCGAGCTGACCGGGGACACGCGGGTTCATTCGTATTTTGTCGAGATGGTGAGGGAGCTCTAGCCGATGTCCGGCCACTCCAAATGGGCGACGACGAAGCACAAGAAGGCCGTGGTCGACGCCAAGCGCGGCAAGCTTTTCGCCAAGCTCATCAAGAACATCGAGGTGGCGGCCCGGACCGGCGGTCCTGACCCCGACGGCAACCCCACCCTCTACGACGCCATCCAGAAGGCGCGCAAGAGCTCGGTGCCCGTCGACAACATCGAACGGGCCCGCAAGCGCGGCGGCGGCCTGGAGGCCGGCGGCGCCGACTGGCAGACCATCATGTACGAGGGCTACGCGCCGGGCGGCGTCGCGGTCCTGGTCGAGTGCCTCACCGACAACCGCAACCGCGCGGCCTCGGAGGTGCGCGTGGCCATGACGCGCAACGGCGGCTCGATGGCCGACCCCGGCTCGGTGTCGTACATGTTCAACCGCAAGGGCGTCGTGATCGTCCCCAAGGGTGCCCTGGGCGAGGACGACGTGCTGACCGCCGTCCTGGACGCCGGCGCCGAGGAGGTCAACGACCTGGGCGAGTCCTTCGAGGTCGTCTCCGAGGCCGGCGACCTGGTCCCGGTGCGCAAGGCCCTGCAGGACGCCGGCATCGACTACGACTCGGCGGAGAGCGGCTTCCTGCCCACGCTGAGCGTCCCCCTCGACGAGGACTCGGCGCGCAAGGTGTTCCGCCTGATCGACGCCCTGGAGGACAGCGACGACGTCCAGAACGTCTACGCCAACTTCGACGTCTCCGACGACGTCCTGGCCAAGCTCGACTAGCCGTCCCGCCTCCCGCCGCCCGGCCCCGGTGAAGGGCCGGGCGCGCGGCGAAAACGATTCGACCTGGTACGGGGCGCCGCCATAGGTTGGGCGGTTGTGGAGATCCGTGAGCTGACCACAGGCGACCTCGACGCCGTACTCGACAGCCGCAAGCGTGCCTTCGGCCTCATCCCCGCCGACAGCGTGGAGCCCTGGCGGGCGATGGTCACGCACGCGATGGCCGAGGGGCGCTACCTGGGCGTCGTCGACGGCGGGCGCCTGGTCGCGACGGCCAGGATCCACGACTTCGAGCAGTGGTGGCACGGCCGCCCGGTGTCCATGGGCGGCGTCGCCAGCGTCACCGTCGCCCCCGAGGACCGGGGACGCGGCCTCGGGCGCCTGATCATGCGCGAGGTGCTGGAGCGCTGCGCCGGCCTCGGCCACGCCCTGTCGGCGCTGTACCCCGCGACCACCCCGCTGTACCGGAGCCTCGGCTGGGAGCACGCCGGAGCCCGCAACCGCGTCACGCTGCCCGCCGAGGGCCTGCGCACGCTCGCCGACCGCGACGGCGGGGTCAAGCTGCGGCGCATGGGGCCCGGCGACGCCGCCGAGCTGCGCGCCGTCCTCGCGCGTGTCCACACCGCCTCGCGCGCCTCCGGGCCGATGGGGTGGGACGAGCCGACGACCCGTCTGTGGCTCGACGACGAGGACGACTTCGCCTACCTCGCCGACGACGGCTACGTCATGTACCGCTGGGACGGCGACGACATCGACGTGGACAACCTGGTGGCCGGCTCCGAGGCGACCGCCAGGGCGCTGTGGTCGCTCGTCGGCACCTCCTCCTCCATCGCCACCACGGTGACCGCCACCATCGAACCCGACGACCCGGTGCTGTGGCTGCTGCGCGAGCGGTCCACCGACGCGCTGCGCAAGTCGAGCTGGATGCTGCGCGTGGTCGACCTTCCCTCCGCGATCGGCGGGCGCGGCTACCCGGCCGGGGTCGCGGTGGACACCCTCCTCGAGGTGGACGACCCGCAGCGTCCCGCCAACTCCGGCGCCTGGCGCCTTTCCGTCTCCGAAGGCCGGGGCGAGGCCGCCCCCGCCGAGGTCCCCGCCGGGGAGGAGGCCTCCCGCCTCACCATCGGCGGCCTGTCGGCCCTGTTCGCCGGCGTCCGGCCGGCCGCCCTGCGGCGCGCGGGCCTGCTCACGGCCGGTGCCCCCGAGACAGACGACCTGCTCGGCGCCGCCTTCGCCGCCAAGCCCTACATGCTCGACTACTTCTGACCCTCCCGGGGCGCCGGCCGCGATCTCCATACGGCGTACGGCGCCGGGCGGTGCGGGTGGCGTGTTGGTGGTGCGCCGCCGGGGCGGCCGGGGTAGAGTTCGGGGCCGAACAGGTGTTCGGCGTTCTGGGGAGGCGTGCCGGTGCGGCTACCGCTGCTGCGGGTGATGGGGGTCGACCCCGGGCTGACCCGCTGTGGTCTCGGTGCCGTCGAGGGACGGGCGGGGGGCGCGCTCTCGCTGGTCAAGGTGGGCGTCGCGCGCAGCCCCGCCGGCGAGGACATCGGCCCGCGCCTGGTCGCGATCGAGGCCGAGATCGAGGCCTGGCTCGACGAGATCCGGCCCGACGCCGTCGCGGTCGAGCGGGTCTTCAGCCAGAGCAACCTGCGCACCGTCATGGGCACCGCCCAGGCCTCCGCCGTCGCGATCGTCTGCGCCGCGCGCAGAGGGCTGCCCGTCGCCCTGCACACCCCCTCCGAGGTCAAGGCCGCGATCACCGGTTACGGCAACGCCGACAAGGCCCAGGTCGGCGCCATGGTGACCCGCCTGCTCCGGCTCGACGCCATGCCCAAGCCCGCCGACGCCGCCGACGCCCTCGCCCTCGCCATCTGCCACATCTGGCGCGGCGGCACGCAGAACCGCCTCGCCGAGGCCGTCGCCAAGGCCAAGGCCGCCCGCCCGCCCGCCGTCCCGGGCACGCGCGGTGCGCCGGGCGCCTCCCGCGCCGCCGTGCCGCCGGGCACCGGCCGCGCCGCGACCGTGCGGGGGACGGGCCTGTGATCGCCTCGGTCGCCGGGCGCGTCGCCGCGATCGCCCCCGACTCCGCGGTGGTGGAGGTCGGCGGCGTCGGCGTCCTGGTCCACTGCACCCCCGGCACCCTCGCGACGCTCCGCGTCGGCGAGGACGCCCGGCTGGCCACCTCCCTTGTGGTACGCGAGGACTCGCTCACGCTGTTCGGCTTCGGCACCGACGACGAGCGCGTGGTGTTCGAGCTGGTACAGACCGCCTCGGGCGTCGGCCCGAGGCTCGCGCTGGCCATGATCGCGGTCCACACGCCGAACGCCCTGCGGGTCGCGGTCGCGAGCGCCGACGTCAAGGCCCTCACCCTGGTCCCCGGCATCGGGCAGAAGGGCGCCCAGCGCATCATCCTGGAGCTGAAGGACAAGCTCGGCACGCCCGACGCGGCCCTGGCCGCCGCGCTCAACGGGCAGGCCAAGAAGCCGGCCTGGCGCGAACAGGTCCATTCCGGCCTGGTCGGCCTCGGATACTCCGCCAAGGACGCCGACGAGGCCATCGCGGTCGTCTCCCCCGAGGCCGACGCGGAGCTCGCCGCGGGACGCACGCCCGCGGTGGCGGCCCTGCTGAAGGCGGCCCTGCGGGCCCTGAGCGTGCGATAGGGGCGCTGACCAGCCGTGGAGAGGGATCTGGTGTCGCCGGACGCCGAAGGCGACGAGCAGGCGATCGAGTCGGCGCTGCGGCCCAAGCGGCTGAGCGAGTTCATCGGCCAGGGCCGGGTGCGCGAGCAGCTCTCCCTGGTGCTCGAAAGCGCGGTCCGCCGGGGCCGGCCGCCGGACCACGTGCTGATGAGCGGCTCGCCCGGCCTGGGCAAGACCACCCTCGCGATGATCATCGCGGCCGAGCTGGCGATGCCGCTCCGGCTGACCTCCGGGCCCGCCCTGGAACGGGCGGGGGACCTGGCGGCGATCCTGTCGACCCTCTCCGAGGGCGAGGTCCTGTTCATCGACGAGATCCACCGCATGGCCCGTCCCGCCGAGGAGATGCTCTACCTGGCCATGGAGGACTTCCGGGTCGACATCATCGTCGGCAAGGGCCCGGGCGCCACCGCCATCCCGCTGGAGATCGCGCCGTTCACGCTCGTGGGGGCCACGACCCGCGCGGGCCTGCTGCCCGCGCCGCTGCGCGACCGGTTCGGCTTCGTCGCCCACATGGACTTCTACGACGTCGAGGAACTGGAGCAGGTGCTGCGCCGCTCGTCGCGGCTGCTGTCCCTCGACCTGCCCGAGGAGGGCGGCCACGAGATCGCCCGGCGGTCGCGCGGCACGCCCCGCATCGCCAACCGCCTGCTCAGGCGGGTCCGCGACTTCGCCGAGGTCCGCACCGACGGCGTCATCACCCGCGACATCGCCTCCGCCGCGCTCAACCTGTACGAGGTCGACGCCGAGGGGCTCGACCGGCTCGACCGCGCCGTGCTGGGCGCCCTGCTGCGCAAGTTCGGCGGCGGCCCGGTCGGGTTGTCCACCCTGGCGGTGGCCGTGGGGGAGGAGCCCGAGACCGTCGAGGTCGTCGCCGAGCCGTTCCTGGTCCGCCAGGGCCTGCTGGCCCGCACCCCGAGGGGGCGGGTGGCGACGGCGTCCGCCTGGCTGCACCTCGGGCTGACCCCGCCGCCGCAGGCGTTCGGCGCGATCACCCACCCTGCCCTGTTCGACGACCCCGCCCCCTGAGGCGCCGGACGACGACCGCGCCCGAGGCGTCGGACGACGACCCCGGCATGAGGCGACGAAGGACGACTTCGCCTGAGCCCACGGACGGGACCCTGTCTCCTGAGGCGGCAAACGGGATTGTCCCGCCGGGGTGAGATCGGGAGGGCACCGGCGGCGGGCGCCCGGCCCGTTCCGGCGGGCACGGGCGGGAAATCCGGACAATTCACTGAAATTTCTAAATCGCCCCGGTCGGCGCCGGTAACCCGTCCGGCAGGTGGCGCCGGTGCGGTTCTGACAGGAACCCTTGACAGGGAACCGCGCCGGACCCTCCGCGCGACGGCCCCCGGTCGTCCCTGGTCCGGGCCACTCGGGCGGCCGTATGCCCTGCTCCGGCGGCGGGCGCCCGGCCCGGGGGAGCGCGACGTCCGAAAGTTTCAAGCCTGCTGTATCGGCTGGTCACAGATCGGTGACAACGGGAACTTTCCTGCGTGCCGGAGCGTGGGTTCGTTGCCGGGCTTTGACAAGCTCGCCTAAACTCCGTGGCTTGGCTGGCTGTGTACGCTGACATGATCAGAGTGTGGCCGTGCCGATCGTCGCCAGACATCCGGCGCCAGGCCGGTCAGTACTTACCGGAAGGAAGCCCCGTGCAGGGCCTTGGATCGTTCGTGCCACTGATCTTGCTGGTCGTGGTCTTTTATTTCCTGCTCATCCGCCCGCAGCGCAAGCGGCAGCAGGAGCAGGCGCAGATGCAGAGCAATCTCACGCCTGGTACCAGCGTGATGACCACCACCGGCCTTTTCGCGACCGTGGCCGCCCTCCAGGACGACGACGTCATCCTGGAGATCGCGCCCGGCGTGCAGACCCGGTGGACCAAGGCCGCGATCGGCCGTGTGCTGACTCCGGTCGAGGACGAGACGGTGGACAATGAAGAGGTCGAGCGGGAGACCCTCGCCGACGAGACGGTGGTAGACGCCCCTGAGCGCAGGGGAGACGAGGGCTCGACCAATCCGAAGTCCTGAGTAGGCTCACCGCAAACCCCTTGACGAAAGAACTGACCACCAGTGGCCCCATCGACCAGTAGCCAGAGCAGACCGGGACGCGTGCTCCTGGCGCTCCTGGCGCTCATCCTCGCCATGGGCGCGACGATGCTCCTGCAAAAGGCATTCGTCCCGAAGTACGCGCTCGACCTCGCCGGCGGCACCACGGTGACGCTGTCACCGGTCACGCAGAGCGGGGCCGCTCCCTCCCAGGAGAGCCTCGACCTGGCCGTCAACATCATCCGTGAACGGGTGAACGGCCACGGCCTGGCCGACGCCGACGTCGCCAAGTCCGGTGACAACATCGTCATCTCGGTCGGCGGAGCTGGCACCGACGAGGTCGTCAAGAGCGTCGGTACCACGGCCGAGCTGCGGTTCCGTCAAGTGCTCGCGGTGGCCGCCGCCAACGCCACGCCGGGCAAGCTGCCGACCGCCCCGGCCACCCCCGTGCCGTCAGGGAGCCCGTCGCCCACGGGCAAGGGCTCCGCCAAGCCGACCGCCGAACCGTCGTCGACGGCCAAGCCCGCGCCCAGCGGCACGCCCGCCGGGCGGGCGCTGTCCTCGGCGCTGACCGCCCCGACCCCGGCGCCCTCCGCGTCGGCCTCGGGCGCCTCGGCCAAGCCGAGCGGCAAGGCCGCCACCCCCGAGCCGAGCGCCTCGGCGCCCTCGGGCCAGCCGAGCGGGCAGCCGTCCGCCCCCACCGCCGAGGACCCCCTCGCCGGAGTCGACCTCACGGGCGTCGACCCCGCGGTGGCCACGCAGTTCCAGAACCTCGACTGCACCAAGAAGGACCCGGGCCGCGGCGTCCAGGACGACCCCGGCAAGCAGATCGTCGCCTGCAGCGACGACGGTGGCGCCAAGTACGTGCTGGAGAAGGCCGCGGTCAAGGGCACCGAGGTCTCCGGTGCCACCTCCGGCGTCGACTCCACCACCGGCGAGTGGATCGTCTCGGTCAACTTCAAGAGCCAGGGCGCCAGCCAGTTCGCGAAGATCACCGGGCAGATCACCAGCGCGCCGCAGCCGCGCAACCAGCTCGCCATGGTGCTGGACGGGGTGGTCATCTCCGCTCCCGTGATCGAGGAGCCCATCCCCGGCGGCCAGGCCCGCATCTCCGGCAGCTTCACCCAGAAGACCTCCACCGACCTGGCGAACGAGCTCAAGTTCGGCGCGCTGCCGCTGAAGTTCGTGCAGAGCTCGATCGAGGAGGTGTCCGGCACGCTGGGCGCCGACCAGCTCAGGGGCGGCCTGCTCGCGGGCGGCATCGGCCTCATCCTCGTGGTGTTCTACAGCCTGCTGTACTACCGCGGCCTCGGCCTGGTGGCGGTGGCGAGCCTCGGGGTGGCGACGATCCTGACCTACCAGGCCGTCGTGCTGCTGGGTCACAACGCCAACTTCCGCCTGTCGCTGCCGCACATCATCGGCCTGATCGTCTCGATCGGCATCACCGCCGACTCCTTCATCGTCTACTTCGAGCGAATGCGCGACGAGATGAAGGAAGGCAGGCGATCCCTGCGGGTGGCCGTCGAGGTCGCCTGGGTGCGGGCCCGGCGCACGATCCTGATCGCGGACGCGGTCATGTTCATCGCCGCGCTGGTGCTGTACTTCCTGGCCGTCGGCGGCGTGGCCGGGTTCGCGTTCGCCATGGGGCTCACCACCCTGATCGACATCATGGTGGTGTTCCTGTTCACCAAGCCGTTCGTCGCCGCGCTGGCCAAGGTGCCGTTCTTCGCCAAGGGCCACAAGCTCTCCGGCCTGGACGCCGAGCGCATGAGCCGTGAGCCGGCCGACGTCCGCACGACCATTACGCAGGAGGGCTGATGTCGCGCATCGGCGTGATCGGGCGCCGTCTGTACCGCGGCGAGGTCGACATCGACTTCGTCGGCCGCTACAGGCTCTGGTACGGCCTGTCCGGCTTTCTCCTGGTGATCTCGATCGCGGGCCTGGTGTTCCAGGGCCTCAACCTGGGCGTCGAGTTCAAGGGCGGCTCGGTCTTCAGCTTCAGCAAGCCCACCTCCTCCACCATCCAGGACGTGCGGTCCACGGTCGAGGGCGCCGGCGTCCACCAGGTGATCGTCCAGGAGGCCGGCCCGCGCTGGCGGGTGACGACCGAGAGCCTGCCGGTCAGCGAGGTCAGCCGGGTCCAGAAGGTCATCTCCGACAAGTACAAGGTCCCTGGCGACCAGGTCAGCAAGCAGATCATCGGCGCCACCTGGGGCGGTGAGGTCCTCAACAAGGCCGTCATCGGCCTGATCGTCTTCATGATCGCGATCATCCTGTACCTCACGCTGGCCTTCGAGTGGAAGATGGCGCTGGCGGCGGTGGTCGCGCTGATCCACGACCTGGTCATCACCGCGGGCGTGTACGCCTGGTCGGGCTTCGAGGTGACGCCCGCGACCATGCTGGGCTTCCTCACGATCCTCGGCTACTCGCTGTACGACGCGGTCGTCGTGTTCGACATGATCAAGGAGGTCACCGCCAAGCTCGGCACGACCGCCAAGATGACCTACACGCAGGCCGCCAACAACGCCCTGAACCACACCCTGATCCGATCGCTCAACACCTCGCTGGTCGCGATCCTGCCCGTGGCGGCGATCCTGTTCATCGGCACCACGCTGTTCGGCGCGGGCACGCTGAAGGACCTGTCGCTCGCCCTGTTCGTCGGCATGATCGTCGGCACGTACTCCTCGTTGTGCGTGGCGACCCCGCTGCTCGTGCGCCTCAAGGAGCGCGAGCCGAAGTACATCGCGCTCGCCAAGCGCCTCGCCACCAACAAGAAGACGGCCGCGGTCGAGGACGCCCCCCGTTCCGGCGGCAAGGGCAAGGAGCCGGCGGCGGCCGGTTCCGCCGGCGCCTCCCCGGGTGCCACCGCCTCGTCGAACGGCGCGGTGGCCGGAGGCAAGCGAAAGAAGCGCTAGCAAGGCATCCGGCGCGGCGCCCCTGTGATCTCACTGGTATCACGGGGGCGCTTCGCTGCCGTCCGGAAGGGACCCCCCCGCATGACCGACCTCACCACCACGATCCTCGGCCGGATCAGGGACGTCCCCGACTATCCCCGGCCGGGTGTCGTCTTCAAGGACATCACCCCGCTGCTCGGGGATCCCGCCGCGTTCCGCGCGGTGATCGACGCGCTCGCCGAGGACCTGGACGTCGACAAGATCGTCGGCATTGAGGCGCGCGGCTTCATCCTGGCGGCCCCGGTGGCCTACCGGTCGGGCGCCGGGTTCGTGCCCGTCCGTAAAAAGGGCAAACTCCCTGCCGAGGCGCTCGAAGCGTCCTACGATCTGGAGTACGGTTCCGCCGTCATCGAAGTTCACCGCGACGCCTTCGCTCCGGGCGACCGCGTGCTCATCGTCGACGACGTGCTCGCCACGGGCGGCACGGCCCAGGCGGCGGTGGAACTGGTCAGCCGGGCCGGTGCCGACGTCGTCGGCGTCTCCGTGCTGATGGAGCTCGCCTTCCTCAAGGGCAGGAACCGCCTGAACGGCGTCGATGTGCGTGCCCTGGTGGTCATCTGATCCACTCCCCGCGAGGTCGGTGTCCCCAGCGTGGATACACTGGAGGATCTGGACTCGACGTGAGGAGTCTGAGTGCCCCGTGATGTGGCCTTGCCCGACGTGACCGACACCCCTGAGCCGGTTTCCGCGCCCGCGGACGAAACGGGTTTAGCCATGTCCGCCGGCACGGACGAGAAACCGGCGCCTGCCGCACGTCGCAGGCTTTCCCGGTTCGGGGGGCAGTGGGGTGGCGCGATGAATCCGGTTCTGGAACCGCTGTTCAAGACGGTCCGGGCCACCCACCCGAAGGCGGATCTGCGCGTGATCGAGCGCGCCTACGATGTGGCGGCCTACCATCACCGCGACCAGAAGCGGAAGAGCGGCGACCCCTACATCACCCACCCGCTCGCGGTGGCGACGATCCTGGCCGAGCTCGGCACCGACGACGAGACCCTGTGCGCCGCCCTCCTGCACGACACCGTGGAGGACACCGCCTACGGCCTGGACGAGCTGAGCGCCGACTTCGGGGAGAACATCGCCCTGCTGGTCGACGGGGTGACCAAGCTCGACAAGGTCAAGTTCGGGGACGCCGCGCAGGCCGAGACCGTGCGCAAGATGGTCGTGGCCATGTCCCGCGACATCCGGGTGCTGGTCATCAAGCTCGCCGACCGCCTGCACAACATGCGCACCCTGCGTTACCTGCCCCGGCACAAGCAGGAGCAGAAGGCCCGCGAGACGCTGGAGATCTTCGCGCCGCTGGCCCACCGGCTCGGCATGAACACCATCAAGTGGGAGCTGGAGGATCTCGCGTTCGGGATGCTCTACCCCAAGCGCTACGACGAGATCGCCCGGATGGTGTCCGAGCGGGCCCCGCGCCGCGACCTGTTCCTGCAGGAGGTCATCGAGAAGGTCTCCGCCGACCTGCGCGAGGCCAAGATCCGCGCGGCGGTCAAGGGCAGGCCCAAGCACTACTACTCGATCTACCAGAAGATGATCGCGCGCGAGGTGGCGTTCGACGACATCTACGACCTGGTGGGCATCCGGGTGCTCGTCGACACGGTGCGCGACTGCTATGCGGCGCTCGGAACGATCCATGCCAGGTGGAACCCCGTTCCCGGCCGGTTCAAAGACTACATCGCGATGCCCAAGTTCAACATGTACCAGTCGCTGCACACCACGGTGATCGGGCCCGAGGGCAAGCCGGTGGAGCTGCAGATCCGCACCCGCGCCATGCACCACCGCGCGGAGTACGGGGTCGCGGCCCACTGGAAGTACAAGGAGGAGATCGGCGTCTCCGGCCCGGCCGGCGCCCGCGTGAAGTCGGCGGGCGACATGGCCTGGCTGCGCCAGCTCCTGGACTGGCAGAAGGAGACCGCCGACCCGGGCGAGTTCCTGGAGTCGCTCCGCTTCGACCTGTCGGTGTCGGAGGTGTTCGTCTTCACGCCGCGCGGCCAGGTGATCGCGCTGCCCGAGGGCGCCACCCCGGTCGACTTCGCCTACGCCGTGCACACCGAGGTCGGCCACCGGTGCATCGGGGCCCGGGTGAACGGGCGCCTGGTGCCGCTGGAGTCGCGGCTGAGCAACGGCGACGCGGTCGAGATCTTCACCTCCAAGTCGCCCGACGCCGGGCCCTCGCGTGACTGGCTGAAGTTCGTCAAGAGCGGCCGGGCGCGCAACAAGATCCGCCAGTGGTTCTCCAAGGAGCGCCGCGAGACCGCGATCGAGGCCGGCAAGGAGGCCATCGGGCGGGCCATGCGCAAGCAGGGCCTCCCGCTGCAGCGCCTGATGTCCGGAGAGAGCCTCCTGGCCCTCGCCAGGGACCTGCGCTATCCCGACGTCAGCGCCCTGTACGCGGCCGTCGGAGAGGGTCACACGGCCGCTCAGGCGGTCGTGCAGCGGCTCGTGCAGTCGCTCGGGGGGGTCGAGGGCGCCGAGGAGGACATCGCCGAGGCGGCGGTGCCCACCAAGCTGCGCGGCCGGCCGCGCACCGGCACCAACGCCGGTGTGATCGTGGCGGGCGACTCCGACGTGTGGGTGCGGCTGTCGCGCTGCTGCACGCCGGTGCCCGGCGACGACATCGTGGGCTTCGTGACCCGGGGCCACGGCGTCTCGGTGCACCGCCTCAACTGCCCGAACATCGAGCAGCTCAGGACCGAGCCCGACCGCCTGGTCGAGGTGAGCTGGTCGCCGAGCGACGACTCGGTGTTCCTGGTGGCCATCCAGGTGGAGGCGCTCGACCGGCCACGCCTGCTGTCGGACGTCACGCGCATGCTGTCCGACCAGCACGTGAACATCCTGTCCGCCTCGGTGACCACCTCACGCGACCGCACGGCGGTCAGCAAGTTCACCTTCGAGATGGGCGATCCCAAGCACCTGGGCCACGTGCTGAAGGCCGTCCGCAACATTCAGGGCGTCTACGACGTCTACCGCGTCACGAACTGACGACCGCCCGAGACATCCAGGGCGCCTTGGACGTCCGCCGCGTCATGGATCGGCCGTCCTCAGGACCACGGAATCGGCCGGGGCGCGGGGACGGGGGGCGTTCGCCCGTGCCGCGCCCCCGCGCGGCAGGGCGCTCGTGGCGCGGGCCGGTCAGGAGAACTCGGCCAGGGTGCGCTCGGCCTCCTCCAGCCACGACCGGCGGGCGGCGATGGCCTCCTCGGCCTCCTTGACGTCCTTGTCCTTGCCGGCGGCCGTCGCCTTGGCCATGCGGCCCTCCAGCTGCTCGATGGACCTGCGCAGCTGGTCGACGGTGTTCTGCGCCCGGGCGCGTGCCTCGGGGTTGGACCGCTTCCACTCGGTCTCCTCGGCCTTGCGCACGGCCTCGTCGATCCGGCGCAGGCCGCCCTCCAGCTTGTCGCGCATCTCGCGCGGCACCGCGCCCACCGACTCCCACCGCTCCAGCACGCTCCGCAGGGCCGCCCGCGCGGCGCGCGCGTCGGTGACCGGCATGATGCGCTCGGCGTCGGCGAGGATGGCCTCCTTGGCCTCGGCGTTCTCCCGCAGCGAGGCGTCGCGCTCGGCGAACACCGCCGAGCGGGCCTGGAAGAACTGGTCCTGGGCGGCCTTGAAGCGGTTCCACAGGTCGTCCTCGGCCTCGCGGGAGGCCCGGCCGGCGGTCTTCCAGCGCCGCATCAGCTCGCGGTAGGCCGAGGCGGTCTCGCCCCAGTCGCTCGAACCGGACAGCGCCTCGGCCTCGCTGACGATGCGCTCCTTGATGCTGCGCACCGACTCGCGCTGCTCGTCCAGCCCGGCGAAGTAGGACTTGCGCCGCTTGGCGAAGGCCGTGCGGGCGGCCGAGAGACGCTTCCACAGGGCCGCCTCGGTGACCCGGTCGATGCGCTCGGCGGCCTTCCACTCCTCGACGAGCTGCCGCAGCCGCTCGCCGCCGGACTTCCAGTGGGTGGTGTCCTCGGCGATGCGCTCGGCCTCGGCGACGATGCGTTCCTTGATCTCCCGGGACTGGGCGCGTGCCTGGTCCCGGGCGGCCCGTACCTCCTCACGGCGCTTGCCGACCAGGTCGGTGAGCGCCTCGAGGCGGCCTTCCAGGGCCGCGAGGTCGCCGACGGCGTGCGCCTCGGCGATGGACTCCCGCAGTTTGACGATCGTCGCCTCGGCCTGTGCGGGTGGCAGGTCGGTGCCCCGGACCCGCTGTTCCAGCAGTTCCACCTGGGTCGCCAGCTCGTCGTACTTGCGATGGAAGTAGGCGAGGGCCTCTTCCGGTTCACCGGCCTGCCAGGACCCGACGGCCCGTTCTCCCTCGGCCGTACGAACGTAGACGGTGCCGTCGTCGTCTACCCGGCCCCACGGGTCGGTGCTCACCGTGTCCTCCCGCACTCGAATCAGCCTCCAGGACGCTGTACGTCCTTGGTTGTATTACGTCAGCTCTTGCCAGAGATTGTCACGTTTTTGATTTCGACCGGATCCTTGGGAGCACCCGAGCCGTCGCCCATCCCGCCGGGCAGGACGCCCTTCTTGCTCACAGCGTCGAGGATTTTGAGCCCCTTTGTGACGGTACCGAACGGCGTGTAGTTCGGGGCCAGTTGGAGGTCACCGAAGATGATGAAGAATTGGCTTCCATTGGTGTTGGCCCCGCTGTTGGCCATCGCGACCACCCCGCGGGTGTACTTGGCGCCGCTGAGGTTCTCGTCGGCGAAGCGGTACCCGGGGCCGCCCTGGCCGTCGGTGGGGTTCTTGCCGTCGGCCTTGGCCAGCGGGTCGCCGCACTGCAGCATGGGGAAGCTCGCCGGGCCCAGACGGTGACACTTGGACCCGTCGAAGTACTTCTTCTTGGCCAGATAGGCGAACGAGCTGACCGCGCAGGGCGCCTTGCCGGTGGCGAGGCTCACCACGATGTCGCCGTGGTTGGTCGCGATCGTCATCGTCTTGGCCGCGGTGTCGGCCTTGGCCGGGGGCAGGCCCACGTCCTTGGCCGGGCCGCCGGCGCTGTCGGCGACGAAGTCGCACGTGTCGGTCGCCGCGTCGTACGGCTTGGGCTGGGGTCCCGCGGACGGGGGCGCCGAGGGGGGCGCGGAGGCCGACGGCGTCGCCGAGGCGGCCTCGCTCTTGGTGTCACCGCCGCCTAGGAGCGCGACCGCCGAGAAGATGGCGCCCACCACGATCACCACGCCCACGCTCGTGCCGATGATCGCCATGCGCTTCGCGCGAAGCTGCCGCTGGGCGCGAGCCTGCTGCTGACGTTCGTAATGCTCTCGTGCGAGCTGCTTTTGACGGTCCTTGCCGGTCGCCACCGCTGAGCCCTCCCGACTGTCCGAGTTGATCGTGTATGGCCGCCTCGCTGGACGACCGCCACCTTTATGGAGTGGGCGAATCGTATCGGCCAACGGGCGATGGTTCGCAGCCCGGCGACCCGCACCGGTACCCTTCGGTTACATTCCCATCCGCTTTCCTTGACGAGATCGATCACACCGAGGACCGTTTCCGTGCTCATCGACGGCTTTCCCGCCGGATCATTCCAGGCCAACTGCTACGTCGTCTCTCCCGCCGCGGGCGAGGAGTGCGTGATCGTCGACCCAGGTCAGGACGCGGTCCCGGCCCTGGACGACCTGCTGCGCGAGCATCGGCTCAAGCCGGTCGCCGTGCTGCTGACGCACGGTCACATCGATCACATGTGGTCGGTCGCCCCGGTGTGCGGAGCGCGTGACGTGCCCGCCTGGATCCACCCCGAGGACCGCGATCTGCTGTCCGATCCCGGCAAGGGCCTGTCCCTGATGGCCCGCCAGCAGTTCTTCGGCGGGCTGACGTTCACCGAGCCCGACGACGTGCGCGAGCTGTCGGACGGCGCGGTCCTGCGGCTCGCCGGCATGGACGTCACCGTCGACCACGCCCCCGGCCATACCCGGGGGTCGGTGACCTTCAGGCTGCCCGAGGAGCGCGTCATGTTCTCGGGCGACCTGCTGTTCGCCGGCTCCATCGGCCGCAGCGATCTGCCGGGCGGTGACTACCAGACCATCCTGCGCAGTCTGGGCGGCGTCTGCCTGACGCTGCCGGACGACACGACGGTGCTGCCCGGTCACGGACCACAAACGACGATCGGCCGCGAACGCGCCACGAACCCGTATCTCGCGGAGGCGGCTCCGTTCGCGGGCCCAACCAGGGGACTGTGATGACCTTTCAGGCGCCCAAGGGCGTACCCGAATACCTGCCGCCGCGTTCCGCGACCTTCCTCGCGGTCCGCACGGCCTTCGCCACCATGGCGCTGAACTCCGGCTACTCCTACATCGAGGTGCCGGTCTTCGAGGACACCGAGCTGTACGCGCGCGGCGTCGGCGAGTCGACCGACGTGGTGACCAAGGAGATGTACACCTTCGCCGACAGGGGCGGCCGCTCGATGACGCTGCGGCCGGAGTTCACCGCCGGCGTGATGCGCTCCACGCTGGAGCACGGCCTGCACAACGGCCAGTTGCCGGTCAAGCTGTGGACCACCGGCCCCGCGTTCCGCTACGAGCGCCCGCAGGCGGGCCGCTACCGCCAGCTCCAGCAGTTCAACGTCGAGGCCATCGGCACCGAGGACCCCGCGGTGGACGCCGAGACCATCGCGATCGCCTGGTCGGGCTACCAGGCCCTCGGGCTGACCCGGGTGCGCCTGCTGCTGAACACCCTCGGGTGCAAGCAGTGCCGCCCGGCCTACCGCGCCGCCCTGCAGGACTTCCTGCGCGCGCTGGACCTGGACGAGGCCACCCGCGCGCGCATCGAGATCAACCCGCTGCGGGTGCTGGACGACAAGCGTCCCGAGGTTCAGGCCCAGGTGGCGGACGCCCCGCTGATCACCGACCACCTGTGCGCGTCCTGCAAGGCCCACCACGACCGGGTCCGCACCCTGCTGGAGGACCTCGGCGTGCCCTGGGAGGACACCCCGAGGCTCGTGCGCGGCCTCGACTACTACACCCGCACGACCTACGAGTTCGACCACCCCCTGCTCGGCGCCCAGTCGGGCATCGGCGGCGGCGGGCGCTACGACGGGCTCTCCGAGGACATCGGCGGCCCGTCGCTGCCCGGCGTCGGGTTCGCCGTGGGCGTGGACCGCATCATCCTCGCCGTGGAGGCCGAGGACCTGGCCCGCGAGGTGCCGCCCCGCGTCGCGGTGTACGGCGTGCCGCTCGGCGAGGAGGCGGCGCGGCGCCTGTTCAAGCTGGTCCACGAGCTGCGGGCCGCCGGCGTGGCCGCGGACATGGCCTTCGACGGCAAGGGGCTCAAGGGCGCGATGAAGGGCGCCGACCGCTCGGGGGCCGTCTACGCGGTGATCCTGGGCGAGCGCGACCTCGCCGCCGGGTCGGCCCAGGTCAAGCACATGGAGAGCGGCGAGCAGACCGCGGTCCCGCTCGGCGAGCTGGTCGGGACGCTGGCCGGGCGGCTGGCGGGCTGATCGTCCGCCGCGCCTGATCCTCCGCCGCGCCCGTCCGGGCCGGCGCGGCGGTCATACGCGTGAGCCCCCGGCGCCGTCCGGCGCCGGGGGCTCTTCGCATGGGTCCCGCGGCTAGCGGGTGATCTTCATGTCCTTGATCACGACCGGCAGCTTCGGCGCGTTGGAGCCCTCGCCCCTGACGTCGGCCATCGGGTCGTTGTTGAACGGGATGATGCCACCCTTGGCGATCTTGTCGATGACGTCCATTCCCTTGACCACCACGCCGAACGGCGTGAAGGCGGCCCCCTGGGACGAGAGCTGGGTGTTCTCGTCGGAGAAGGAGATCCAGAACTGGCTGCCGTTGGAGTTGGCGTCCTCCGACGCCTGTGACATGGCGACCGTGCCGCGGCCGAGCGGGATGCCGCCGAGGTTCTCGTCGTCGAACATGTACCCCGGGCCGCCGGTGCCGTCGGCCTTGGTCTTGCCGTCGCCCTTGGCCAGCGGGTCGCCGCACTGCAGCATGCCGAGGCCCGTGGTCTCCGGCGTCGCCAGGCGGTGGCAGTGGGTGTTGTCGAAGAAGTTCTTCTTGGCGAGGAACTCGAAGGAGTTGACCGTGCAGGGCGCCTGTGCGGTCGCCAGCTCGATGACGATCGTGCCCTGGCTGGTGGTGATCGTCATGTTCTTGGCCTTCATATCCGGCTTCGCCGGCGGCCTGCCCACCTTCTTGGCCGGGCCCCCGCCGGTGTCGTCGCGGTAGGTGCAGGTCACGGCCCCGGCCTTGCCCGGTTCCGCCGACGAGCTGGGCAGCGCCGCCGGGGCCGAGGCGCCGGTGGAGGCGGAGGCGGAAGGGCTGGCCTCCGCGACCGGCGGCTTCGCGTCGTCCTTGCCCCCCATGAGCGTGGTGGCGGCCACGATTCCGCCGACGACGACCACGACGCCGACGATGGCGCCGATGATCGTGTTGCGCTTGGACCTGCCCTTGCCGCCGTCCTGGCCGTCGCGCTGTGCCTGCCGCTCGCGGTGCTCCCGTGCCAGCTGGGTCTGGCGATCCACGTCGGTCACGGTATGCCTTCCAATTGCCGATAGATGACTTTATGTGCTCGGGAATCGTACCGGCCTTTACGTTGGACCCGTATAAAACGCCCAGTCAGCGCCCGTCGGGAGATCCTTCTTGACCCCGGGCGCTATGGTTGCCCAGCGGAATGTTGCCTTGGGGAATTTCTTACGGTGGCTTGACGCTCCTACCGGGACCATCGGGCCACACGGGGCGAAGGGGGTCGCTCGCGTGACCTGGAGCCCCGGGCGAACCTCCGGGGCGCCGGATCCGTATAAGTGACGAGCCACTTCACAGGAGCCAACACATGTTCGACGAGATCCTCGGCCTGCCGGCCCACCCCCTGATCATCCATGCCGCGGTGATCTTCATCCCCCTGCTCGCCCTCGGCTCCATCGTGTACGGCGTGGTCCCCCGGGTGCGCCCGCGCCTATCGTGGGCGGTGGTCCTGCTGGCCATCGTCGCCCCCGTGAGCGCCTTCGCCGCCAGGGCCAGCGGTCAGGCGTTCGCCGACCGCCAGTTCGGGGGCACCTTCCCCAAGAGCACGTTCGGCCAGCGCGTCAGCGACCACCAGAGCTACGCCACCCCCCTGCTGCTGAGCGTCATCGGCCTCGGCGTCGCGGCGCTCCTGCTGGTCTACTCCTCGCTCAAGCTCGGCAAGGTGACGACCGGGGTGCTGTCGGCCGTGACCGTGGTGCTCGCGCTGGTCGCCGGGTTCTACGTCCTGCAGGCCGGTCACACCGGGGCCATCGCCGTCTGGGCGAAGTAGGCGCGGACGCCCGCTCCGGGCCGGGAACCTCCCCGGCCCGGAGGCGGTACAAGGGGCATGAAACGCACAACGATCGTGGTGGCCTGCCTGGCGGCCGCCGCGTGCACCACCTCACCCGCCGCCACCGGTGAGGCCCCGCCCACGGCCACCGCCACCTCCCCGGCCGCCGTGGCGCCCTCACCAGAGGCCACACCGCCCGCCCTGGCGCCCTCACCGTCCGCCACGGTCGCGGGCGGCTGCGGGGACAACCCGGTCCGCTCGGGGAACGCGCCGGTGTGGGCCGCGCCGAACGCCCCCGACATCCACTACGTCCTCGGCGACCAGGGCGACACGGTCGGCTTCCTGTTCGCCGAGCCGCTGCGCGCCGGCGCGCCGACGGACCCGGCCAACAAGATCCTCTGGTACGTACGGCACCCGCGCGGGACCTTCGACCTGCGCGTCACCGCCCACCCGCGCGGCAAGGACCGCCCCGTCGTCCACACGTCCTTCGCCGCCAATTCGGGCCCCGGCGAGATCTACCCCAGCGTCACCGACGTGCCCACGCCCGGCTGCTGGACGTTCGAGCTGACCTGGGGGCCCCACCACGACACGGTCGACCTGCGGTATCGGCGGTAGTGTCGGCGCGTGGAGAGTTTGTTCGACTCGGCGGCGGAGGAAGCCCGCAAGAGCCAGGAGCCGCTGGCCGTGCGCATGCGGCCGCGCACCCTCGACGAGGTGATCGGCCAGCGCCACCTGCTCGGCCAGGGCACCCCCCTGCGCCGCCTGGTCGAGAGCGAGGCCCCCATGTCGCTGTTCCTGTGGGGCCCTCCCGGCACCGGCAAGACCACGCTCGCCTACGTCGTCGCGGGGGTCACCAAACGGCGCTTCGTCGAGGTGTCCGCCGTGTCGGCGGGGGTCAAGGAGGTCAGGGCGGCCATCGACCAGGCCAAGAGCGACCTCGGCATGACCGGCCGCCAGACCGTCCTGTTCATCGACGAGGTCCACCGCTTCAACAAGGCACAGCAGGACGCGCTGCTGCCCGCGGTGGAGAACCGCTGGGTGACCTTCATCGGCGCCACCACCGAGAACCCCTACTTCTCGGTCATCTCCCCGCTGCTGTCGCGGTCGCTGCTGCTGACGCTGGAGTCGCTCACGGAGACCGACGTCAAGGCCGTGCTCGACCGCGCGGTGACCGACCCGCGCGGCCTCGGCGGCCGGGTGAGCCTCGCGCCCGAGGCCAAGGACCACCTGGCCCGCCTGGCCGGAGGGGACGCCCGCCGCTCGCTGACCTACCTCGAGGCGGCGGCGCTGCTGATCCCCGACGGCGAGATCACGGTCGAGACCGTGGAGAAGGCGGCCGACAAGGCCGCCGTGCGCTACGACCGGCAGGGCGACCAGCACTACGACGTCATCAGCGCGTTCATCAAGAGCATGCGCGGCTCCGACGCCGACGCGGCGCTGCACTACCTGGCCCGCATGATCGAGGCGGGGGAGGACCCCCGGTTCCTGGCCCGCCGCATCATGATCTTCGCCTCCGAGGACGTCGGCATGGCCGACCCCACCTGCCTGCAGGTCGCCGTGGCCGCCGCGCAGGCCGTGCAGATGATCGGCCTGCCCGAAGGCCGCCTCAACCTCGCCCAGGCGGTCATCCACTGCGCCCTGGCCCCGAAGTCCAACGCCGTCATCAAGGCCATCGGCGCCGCCTCCGACGACGTCCGGCGCGGCCTGATCGGGCAGATCCCCGGCCACCTGCGCGACGCGCACTACCCAGGCGCGGCCAAACTGGGCCACGGCAAGGGCTACGAGTACCCCCACGACTTCGAGCACGGCCTGGTCAGGCAGGAGTACGCGCCCGAGGAGATCCGCGACCGGCGCTACTACGAGCCGACCCGGCACGGCGCCGAGGCCCACTTCGCCGACCGGTGGGCCAAGATCCGCGAATTCCTGCGCGGACGGCCGTGACCATCCCGGCGTGGCGGGCAGGGCGAGCTGAGCACGGGCACCGGCCCCGGGCGCGATAGGGTCTTCCCCATTCCACCGCCCTAGCCGGGCCCGACATTCCGTAGGCCACCTACGAGGGGACGCATCGACATGCTTACCGCCGGAGAGGTAGCGGGCCTCATCGTCGCGATGTTCTGGGCGATACTGGTCTGTTTTCTTGCAGTGGTGCTGGTGAGGCTGGCCCGGCTGCTCACCGAGACCACCAAGATGGTCGCCGAGCTGAGCGAGCGGGTGGTCCCGCTGCTCGACGAGGTCAGCGCCACCGTCGCCGAGACCAACCGCCAGCTCATCACCGTCGAGGCCATCGCGGGCAACATGAAGGAGGTCAGCGGCAACATGATGCAGGTCACCGGCGTCGCGTCGACGATCTTCGCCAAGCCGCTGATCAAGGCCTCCTCACTGGTCCACGGACTGCGCGCGGCCGCCGCCCGGCGCCGCCGCCCGATCCAGGGACCGCCCGGCGGGAGGCGGCGGGCATGATCCGGCGGCTGTTCTACATGGCCCTCGGCGCGTACATCGCGCTGTGGGTGTCGCGCAGGCTGCAGGCGCTCAAGCCCGACCACGTCGCCCGCCGCGTCGCCGGCCGGGCCTCCTACGCCGCGGCCGAGGCGCGCGTGTTCGCCACCGAGGTGCGCCGCCTGGCGGCCGGCAGGGAACACGAGTTGCGGGCGCTCTACGGGCTTGACAGTGTCAGAGAAATCCACCACGACGTAAAGGACGGCCGCTGAGATGGAGTCGGCAGAGATCGCCCGCCGCTTCCTGCGTTTCTTCGAGGAGCGCGGACACACCGTCGTGCCCTCGGCCAGCCTGGTCGCAGAGGACCCGACGCTGCTGCTGGTCAACGCGGGCATGGTGCCCTTCAAGCCGTACTTCCTCGGCCAGAAGAAGCCGCCCTACCCCCGGGCCGCCAGCGCCCAGAAGGTCATCCGCACCCTCGACATCGACGAGGTGGGCAAGACCACGCGGCACGCCAGCTTCTTCCAGATGCTCGGCAACTTCTCCTTCGGCGACTACTTCAAGGAGCAGGCCCTCCCGTACGCCTGGGATCTGCTGACCCGGCCCGAGTCGCAGGGCGGCTTCGGGTTCTCCGAGGAGCGCCTCTGGGTCACCGTCTACCACGACGACGACGAGGCCCACGGCATCTGGCACGACAAGGTGGGCGTCCCGGCCGAGCGTATCCAGCGCCGGGGCATGGCCGACAACTTCTGGTCGATGGGCGTCCCCGGCCCCTGCGGGCCGTGCTCGGAGATCTACTACGACCGCGGCCCCGAGTACGGCCGCGACGGCGGGCCCGTCGCCGACGAGACCCGCTACCTCGAGGTGTGGAACAACGTCTTCATGCAGTTCGAGCGCGGCGCGGGCGGCGGCAAGGACGGCTTCCCGATCCTCGGCGACCTGCCCGCCAAGAGCGTCGACACCGGCATGGGCCTGGAGCGCATGGCGGCGATCCTGCAGGGCGTCGACAACATCTACGAGATCGACACCACCTACAAGATCCTCGACAGGGCCGCCGAGCTCACCAAGACGCGCTACGGCAGGAACGCGCGCGCCGACGTCTCGCTGCGCGTGGTCGCCGACCACCTCAGGGCCGGGGTCATGCTGGTGGGCGACGGCGTCCTGCCCTCCAACGAGGGCCGGGGCTACGTCCTGCGCCGCATGCTGCGCCGCGCGATCCGCAACCTGCGCCTGCTCGGCGCGGGCGAGGAGCGCTACATGCACGAACTGGCCGCCACCACCATCGAGGCGATGGGCGACCAGTACCCCGAGCTCAAGGGCGAGGCGGCCCGCATCCACCCGGTGATCGACGCCGAGGAGATCTCCTTCCTCGGCACCCTCCGCACGGGCACCGCCATCTTCGACGCGGCGGTGGAGGAGACCAAGCGCAAGGGCGCGGCGACCCTGGCCGGCGACCAGGCGTTCCAGCTCCACGACACCTACGGGTTCCCGATCGACCTGACGCTGGAGATGGCGGCCGAGCAGGGCCTGGTCGTCGACGAGGACGGCTTCCGCCGCCTGATGACCGAGCAGCGCGACCGCGCCAAGGCCGACTCGGCGGCCAAGAAGACCGGCAACGCCGACCTGTCGGCGCTCGGCGAGATGCTCGACCGCGCGGGCAAGGTCGACTTCCTCGGCTACGACCACACCACGGCCGAGGTCAACGTCATCGGCCTGCTCGTCGACGGGGCGCCGGTCCCGGCCGCGGGCGCCGGCACCACCGTCGAGGTCGTCCTTGACCGCACCCCCTTCTACGCCGAGGGCGGCGGCCAGCTCTCCGACCAGGGCCTCATCCGCACGAGCGGCGCGCACGTCGACGTCACCGACGCCCAGTCCCCGTTCGCGGGCCTGGTGGTGCACCGCGGCAAGGTCCGCGACGGCGAGATCCGCGTGGGCGACCAGGCCCAGGCCGAGATCGACGTCGAGCGCCGCCGCGCCATCTCGCGCAGCCACACCGCGACCCACCTGGTCCACCGCGGCTTCCGCAACGCGCTCGGCGAGAGCGCGGCCCAGGCGGGCTCGGAGAACTCTCCGGGGCGCTTCCGCTTCGACTTCACCGCCGCCGGGGCCGTGCCGCCCACCGTGCTGCGCGACGTCGAGGACGAGGTCAACGCCATCCTGATCAACGACCTCAAGGTCAACGCCTACCACACCTCGCTGGCCGAGGCCCGTTCCATGGGCGCCCTCGCGCTGTTCGGCGAGAAGTACGGCGACGAGGTCCGCATCGTCGAGGTGGGCGACTACTCCCGCGAGCTGTGCGGGGGCACCCACGTGGCCAGCTCGGGCCAGCTCGGCCTGGTCAAGGTGCTCGGCGAGGCGTCGATCGGCGCCGGCGTGCGGCGCGTCGAGGCCCTGGTCGGCATCGACGCCTTCCGCTTCCTGGCCCGCGAGAGCGTGCTGGTGGCCCAGATCAGCGAGCAGCTCAAGGCGCGACGCGAGGAGCTGCCCGAGCGCGTGGAGGGCATCGTCACCCGCCTGCGCGCCGCCGAGCGGGAGCTGGAGCGGCTCCGCTCGGCCCAGGTGCTCGCCGCCGCGGGCGAGCTGGCCGCCTCCGCCCGCGACATCGGCGGCGTCTCGGTCGTGACCCACCGCGCGCCTGACGGCACTTCGGCCGATGACCTGCGTAAACTCGCCCTAGACGTGCGCGGCCGGTTTCCCGGTGACCGCGCCGCGATGATCGTGATCGCCGGTGTGCCCGCGGACCGGCCGGTCGTGGTCGCCGCTGTGAACGATGCGGGGCGCACCCGGGGACTGAAGGCCGGGCGACTGGTCGGCGTCGCCGCCAAGGCTCTTGGGGGTGGCGGTGGCGGCAAGGATGACGTCGCGCAGGGCGGGGGGACCCGTCCCGAGGCGATCGGCGACGCGCTCGGCGCCGTCGAGCACGCGATCCAGGAGACCCTGTCCTGACCATGGACGCCCGGCACGCGCGGTCTCGCGCGACGAGCCCGCCGTGAGGCGCGGCGTCCGCATCGGCGTGGACGTCGGGTCGGTCCGCATCGGCGTGGCCCGCAGCGACCCCTCGGGCCTGCTGGCCACACCGGTGGAGACCGTGCGCCGGGGCAGGGGCGACCTCGACCGCATCGCCGCGATCGCCGCGGAGCACGAGGCCGTCGAGCTGGTGGTGGGCCTGCCCACCTCGCTGTCGGGCCGGGAGAGCCACGCCGCCGCCGCCGCGCGGGGCTTCGCCGTCCGGCTCGCCGCGCGGCTCGCGCCGACGCCCGTCCGCCTGTACGACGAACGCCTGACCACGGTCACGGCGCAGCAGGGCCTGCGGGCCAGCGGTGTGAAGGCCAGGGACCAGCGGGGAGTGGTCGACCAGGCCGCGGCCGTGGTGCTGCTGCAGGCCGCCCTGGACGCCGAGAGGTCGAGCGGCGCGCCCCCGGGCAGACCCGTCGAGCCGCCGGGGCAGCGCCCCGGCGGGGAATCGAGCGCCGGGCCGGCCAGGTGACCCGGCCCGCCGGCCCCGGCGAGGGCGGCGACGGTTCCGACGACCTGTTCTCGTTCACCGAGGAACGCGCGCCCGAGCCGCCGGCCGAGCGCGCGGCCCGCGGCCGTCGCAAGCTGCTCCTGCTGGCCGGCGGCGGGGTCGTGGCGGTGGTGGCCGTAGGCCTCGCCGGCGCGCTGGCGCTGTTCGGCCCGATCATGGCGCCGGAGGACTTCGACGGCGCGGGCTCTGGCCCGGTCGTCGTCGAGATCGTCCCGGGCGCGAGCGCCGCGCAGATCGGCGAGATCCTGGTCCGCGCCGAGGTGGTGGCGAGTTCGCGCTCGTTCGTCAACGCGGTCGAGCGGCGCGGCAAGGCCGGCAGCCTGCGGCCGGGCCGCTACCGCCTGCGCCGGCGGATGGCCGCCTCCTCCGCGGTCGACCTGCTGCTGGCCCGCGAGTCCAGGATCCGCAAACGGGTGACGATCCCCGAGGGGCTGCGCGCGGCCGAGACCGTCGCGCGCCTGGCGCGCGGGGCGGGAATGCCCGCGGCCGGGCTGGGGGCGGTGGCCGCCCGCCCGGCCGAGCTGGCGCTGCCCGCGTACGCCAAGGGGACCGTCGAGGGGTTCCTGTTCCCGGCGACCTACGACGTCGAGCCGGGGACCACGCCGCGCGATCTGCTGCGGTCCATGGTGCGCCGGTTCAGGCGCGCCGCCGCCCACGTGAACCTGGAGGCGGGCGCCGCGGCGAACCGGCTGACGCCGCGTGAGGTGGTGGTCGTGGCGAGCATCGTGCAGGCGGAGGGAGGCAGGGACGGCGACTATCCGAAGATCGCAAGGGTGATCTACAATCGCCTCGCGTCCAGAGCCAAGCTGGAGATGGACAGCACGGTGATGTACGGCCTGGGCAAGCACGGCATCGTGGCCTCGCACGCCGAGATCAAGCGGGACACTCCTTACAACACGTATATGCATCCCGGGCTGCCTCCTGGCCCGATCAGCAATCCCGGCGAGGCGGCGCTCCTGGCGGCGCTTCGTCCGGCTAAGGGTGATTGGTACTGGTTTGTCACGATCGACCCAGCGCGTAGAATCACGAAATTCACTGACAAAGAGAGTGAGTTCGTGAAACTCCGAGAAGAGCTGAACCACCGTCTCGGGCAGCACTGATGCCCGGCGGGACCCCCACCGCCCCCCGCGGACGCCCGGTCACCCGGGCCGGCGCGGCCCCCGGCGCGGGAGTGACTTGCGTGGTATCTCCCCCCAATTCGGGGTACCCGCTTGACGCCGGGGCGGTCCTACCGGGAGATTGGCGAGCGCACCTATGAACGATCTGGACCTCGATAGTCTGCTGGGTGCCGAGGACGACGAGGGTCCCCGGCGCCGGTCTCGCGTTTCCTCCCGATCCTCGCGAAGCCGCAGCAGGCGACGCCAGCGGCGCCAGAAACGCAAGGGCTTCCTCGCCTTCTTCGTCGCGGTGATCATCATCGCGGGCGTGCTGGGCGTCGGCGGGTACTACGGCTACAACTGGATCCGCGACGTCGCGGTCCCCAAGGACTTCACCGGGCAGGGCTCCGGCGAGGTGCTCGTGGAGATCAAGGCGGGCCAGAGCGCCACCGAAGTGGCGCAGACCCTCGTCGAGCAGGGCGTGGTGGCCAGCGAGCGGGCGTTCGTCAACGCCATCGGCGCGGCGGGCAAGAGCGCCTCGCTGCAGCCCGGCGAGTACAAACTGCGCAAGGGCATGGCCGCGAGCAGCGCCGTCCCGCTCCTGGACCCCAAGCGCCGGCTGCAGACCACGGTGACCGTGCGCGAGGGACTGCGGCTCTCGCAGGTGCTGGAACAGCTCTCGACCGCCACGGGCCGGCCCGTCGAGGACTTCCGCAAGGCCGCCAGGGACCGCGAGGCGCTCGGCCTCCCCGCGTACGCCAGGCGGCTGGAGGGCTTCGCCTTCCCCGCCACCTACGAGGTCTCGCCCAAGTCCAGCCCCGACGACGTCCTGGCCGCGATGGTGACCCGCTACAAGCGCGCCGCCGCCGACGCCGACCTGGTCGCGAAGGCCAAGCGGGTGGGACGCACGCCCCTCGAGGTCATGACCATCGCCAGCATCGTGCAGGCGGAGTCGGGCAGCGAGCAGGACATGCCCAAGGTGTCCCGGGTGATCTACAACCGGCTGAACCGCACGCCGCAGATGCGGCTGCAGATGGACAGCACCGTCATGTACGGCCTGGGCAAGTTCGGCATCGCCGCGACCCACGAAGAGCTCAAGAGCAAGTCGCCCTACAACACCTACGCGCGCCTCGGCCTGCCGCCCGGGCCGATCGGCAACCCGGGCGACCACGCCATCAAGGCCGCGCTGGAGCCGGCCGACGGCACCTGGCTGTTCTTCGTGACCACCGACCCCAAGCGGCACATCACCAAGTTCACCGACTCCGAGGCGGAGTTCTTCAAGCTGGCCGAGGAGTTCAACAAGAACCACGGGGCGGGCTGATGGATCGGCGTGCCGCCGTCCTCGGCTCGCCGATCGCCCACTCCCTCTCGCCGGTCCTGCACCGCGCCGCCTTCGAGGCGCTCGGGCTGCGCGGCTGGAGCTACGACGCGATCGAGTGCGACGAGGACGGCCTGCCGGGGCTGCTGTCGGCGATGGGCCCCGAATGGGCTGGCCTGTCGCTGACGATGCCGCTCAAACGGGCCGTGATGCCGCTGCTCGACACGGTCTCCGGCCTCGCGGTCGAGGTCGGCGGGGCCAACACCGTGGTGTTCCGCGAGGGCGGAAGACACGGCGAGAACACCGACGTGCACGGCGTCGTCCAGGCCCTGGCCGAGTCGGGCGCCCCGGCGCCCCGGGCCGCGGCCGTCATCGGCGGCGGCGCCACCGCGGCCTCCTCGCTCGCCGCGCTGCGCGAGCTCGGCCTGCGCGAGGCGACGCTGGTGGCCCGCGACCCGGCGCGGGCGAGGGAGACGGCGGAGGTCGCAGAACGGCTCGGCCTCACCCTCGCGGTGCAGACCTTCGACAAGATCGACACCGTGCTCGACGTGGACCTGGTGATCTCCACCCTGCCCTCGGGCGCGGCCGACGCGTACGCCAAGACGCTCGCCGCGGTGCCGGTGGTGTTCGACGTGGTCTACTCACCGTGGCCGACGCCCCTGGCCCGAGCCGTGCACGCCGCGGGCGGCACCATCGTCAGCGGCTTCGCCATGCTCCTCCACCAGGCGATCCGCCAGGTGGAGCTGTACACGGGCCACGCCCACGTCCCCCTGGAAACCGTACGCGCCGCCGGCGAGACCGAACTCCTCGAACGAGCGGCTCGAACGGGTTGACCGCCCGCACTCCGACGCTACGTGCCCGATGGTTCACGGATCGTGATGGCCCGTGGTGGGGGGCGGGGACTATTCGGTGGGGGTCGGGTGTTGTGGTAACGTTGTTGCTTGATCGGTCCGGCATGGCTGCTGGACGCGCAAGCGGAGGTCCTCCTCCCACCTGTTCGACCGGAAGGCCGGCGGGTCAAGGATCACCACCGGACTTTCTCCGGCGAGCTCCAGGACATGTGCTCCGAGAGCTCAGTGGCCCCGCATGCGCGACGTGTGGGGCTTTTCGCATTTCGCGAGACTCCCCGGCACGGTCAAGCACCGACGCGGATAAATGCCAGGTACCTAGGAGGTCCCATCAGCACTGAGCCCCGCATCAACGAGCGTATTCGCGTGCCCGAGGTCCGCCTCGTTGGCCCGAACGGCGAGCAGGTCGGTATCGTCTCCATCGGCGATGCCCTGAAGCTGGCCCAGGAGTCCGACCTCGACCTCGTCGAGGTCGCGGCCACGGCTCGTCCGCCCGTGTGCAAGCTCATGGACTACGGCAAGTTCAAGTACGAGTCCGCCATGAAGGCACGCGAGGCGCGCCGCAACCAGGCGCACACGATCATCAAGGAGATCAAGCTCCGGCCGAAGATCGACCCGCACGACTACGAGACCAAGAAGGGTCACGTCGTGAGGTTCCTCAAGGCGGGGGACAAGGTCAAGGTCACGATCATGTTCCGCGGTCGCGAGCAGTCGCGGCCCGAGCTGGGTTTCCGGCTCCTGCAGAGGCTGGCGGAGGACGTCACCGAACTCGGTTTCGTCGAGTCGCAGCCCAAGCAGGACGGCCGAAACATGATCATGGTGATCGGGCCGCACAAGAAGAAGGCGGAAGCCAAGGCCGAGCGGGCCGCGGCTCGTGCGAGGACCTCCGGCGATCCGGCGGAGGGCGACATGGGCCTCGATCCGGAAATGGCGTCGGCGGAACCGCAGGAGTGACGCTCCCCGCCTGACATCGCGGCGGGATGTGGACAAGACACCGAAGACCGGGTCAGGTTCACGGCCAGGCAGACGTTTGGCTGGGGTACCTTGACCCGGGAAATCGGCACGGATGAACGAGGGAGAGACGGCTGACATGCCGAAGATGAAGACGCACAGTGGTGCGAAGAAGCGTTTCCGCCTCAGCGGAAGCGGCAAGATCATTCGCCGTCGTGCGAACCGTGCTCACTACAACGAGCACAAGGCGTCCACGGTGACGCGTCGTCTCAAGCCTGAGGTCGTCATGTCCGACGCCGACACCAAGAAGATCAAAAAGCTGCTCGGCAAGTAACCGAACCCCCGGGGAGATAGAACAATGGCACGCGTAAAGCGGGCGCTCAACGCCAAGAAGAAGCGCCGCGTCGTCCTCGAGCGGGCGAGTGGTTACCGGGGTCAGCGGTCGAGGCTGTACCGCAAGGCCAAGGAGCAGATGCTCCACTCACTGACCTATGCCTACCGTGATCGCAAGGACAAGAAGGGCACCTTCCGGCGCCTTTGGATCCAGCGCATCAACGCGGCGGCGCGCGCGAACGGCATCACCTACAACCGGTTCATCCAGGGCCTGAAGGCCGCTGGTGTCGAGGTGGACCGTAAGATCCTCGCCGACCTCGCGGTCAACGACGCCCCGACCTTCGCGGCGCTGGCCGAGACCGCAAGGAAGGCACTGCCGTCGGACGTGAACGCGCCGGTCGCGAGCTGATCCGACGTACGACCCAGTGAACGACTCGTTCTGTCGCGGAGCGGGTCGTTCACTCATTTCACCGGCGCTCTCCCGGGTCCCCGGGACGCCCTCCCGGGCCCCCGCGGACCGCTCACAGGGGCGCCGCGACGGTCCAGGGTTCTACCAGGGGGGTACGTGGCAGGGTCCGAGCTGACCAACATCAGGTCGCCGCGCGTCAAGGCGGCCAAACGCCTGACCAAGCGCGCGTTCAGGGACAGGGACCGCGCCTTCCTGGCCGAGGGGCCGCAGGCGGTGCGGGAGGCGCTCGCCCTCCCGGGCGTCGCCAGCGAGCTGTTCACCACCGCCGAGGCCGAGACCAGGCACGCCGACATCGTGACCGCCGCCCGGCTGGCCGGGATCCCGGTGCACGGAGCGAGCGGCGAGGTCATGGCCGAGCTGGCCCAGACCGTGACCCCGCAGGGGCTGCTGGCGGTCTGCCGGTTCGTGCACGTCCCGCTGGCCGAGGGCGTCACCGGGGACGCCAGGCTGGTCGCCGTCCTCGCCCACGTGCGCGACCCCGGCAACGCCGGCACGGTCCTGCGCACGGCGGACGCGGCGGGGGCCGACGCGGTGGTGTTCACCGACGCCTCGGTGGACCCCTACAACGGCAAGTGCGTCAGGGCCAGCGCCGGGAGCCTGTTCCACCTCCCCGTCGTCACCTCGGCCCCCGTGGCCGGGGCCGTGCGCCATCTGAAGGACAAGGGGCTGCGCGTGCTCGCCGCCGACGGCGCGGGGGAGCGGACGCTCGACGACGTGGACCTGAGCGGCCCGACGGCGTGGATCTTCGGCAACGAGGCCTGGGGGCTGCCCGAGGAGATCCTCGCCATGGCCGACGAGGCCGTACGGGTGCCCATCTACGGACGGGCCGAGAGCCTCAACCTGGCGATGGCCGCCGGTGTCTGCCTCTATGCCTCGGCGCGGGCGCAGCGCTCGGCCTAGGCGTCCCGCGGGCCGCCCGCGGGACGTCCGGCCACCGCCCGCATTTGTCCTCGGGGGAGGCGTTCCGGGCCCGCCGGGGGCGTCCCGCCCGGAGCGTGGGGCTGCCGTCCGGCACGGGAAACCCGCTATTGTCGGCCCTGTAGGGTCGAGGAGGCGATAGTGCGCGGCGGACGAACCCATCAACGGGACGCCGATGACGCATGCTCGATCGAGGTCGACGACCTGCCCGACGGCGTCATCGTGACCGACGACCGCGGCAGGGTGACCGCCTTCAACCGGGCCGCGTCCCGCCTGACCGGCATCGAGCCGGACGCCGTCGTCGGCAAGACCTTCCCCGACGTCCTGCCCTTCCGCGACGACGACGGGCGCGACTGGTGGAAGTGGCTCGACGCCTACGGCGGGCTGCGCACCCGCAGCCGCCAGCCCGAGTGCTCGCTCTACCTGCCCGGCGGCAACGAGCTGCTGGTGGCCGCCCGTTTCGTGCGCAGTCCCGAGCGGAGCGGCGACGTGGCCCGGGTCGTGGTCACCCTGCGCGACGCCGCGGCGCGCGCCCGCCTGGAGCGCAGCCGGGCCGACCTGGTCTCCACGGTGGCCCACGAGCTGCGTTCCCCGCTGACCAGCGTCAAGGGCTTCACCGCCACACTGCTGGCCAAGTGGGGCAGGTTCACCGACGACCAGAAGCGCGTGATGCTGGAGACGGTCAACGCCGACGCCGACCGGGTCACCCGCCTGATCACCGAGCTGCTCGACGTGTCCCGCATAGAGTCGGGCCGCCTGCAGATCCACCGCCAGGTTGTCGACGTCCCCGCCAGGGCACGTAAGATCATCGCGGGTCGGGTGGCCGCGGGCGAGCGGGATGATCGTTTCCTGCTGGAAGTGCCCGGAGATCTACCCGAGATGTGGCTCGATCAGGACAAGGTCGACCAGATCCTCGGAAACTTGCTGGAAAACGCGGTGCGCCATGGCCGAGGTACCGTCACCATAGTGGTAGAGCCTGTCGAATGGGGAGTCGCCGTGTCCGTGCGTGACCAGGGCGAGGGTGTCGCACCCGAGCTGGCCTCGCGCGTCTTCCGCCAGTTCTGGCGGGGCAACGGGCGGCGCCGCGGTGGCACGGGCCTCGGCCTGTTCATCGTCAAGGGCCTCGTGGAGGCGCACGGCGGCACGATCAGCGTGCAGCGGGCGCCCGGCGGCGGCGCCGAGTTCCGATTTACCATGCCCGCCGGCACCCCCGACTTCGCCTGAGGCGTCGCCCGGGACGGCCGGTGGGCCACACCACGCCGGCATCCGCCGGCCCCGGCCGAGTCGCGCCGGCCCCGGCGGGCCCGCGCGCGATCGGCTCGCCACTCGGGACGGACTAGACTCGTGCCCGCTCAAGCCCTGGATACGGAGCTCTCTCTTGTCGAACACCTATGACCCGGTCGAGGTGACGCCGTTGCACGCCGACGAGGTGGCGCGCATGGAGGCCGAAGCCGTGGCCGCCATCGGCGCCGCCGCCGACCTCGACGAACTCAAGCAGGCGCGGCTGGCCCACGCGGGGGACCGGTCCCCGATCGCGCTCGCCAACCGCGAGATCGGCGCGCTGCCGCCGCAGGCCCGGGCCGAGGCCGGCAAGCGCATCGGCGGGGCGCGCAAGGCGATCGGCGAGGCCGTCGCCGCCCGGCAGGCCGCGCTGGCGGCCGAACGTGACGAACGCGTCCTGATCGAGGAGACCGTCGACGTCACGCTGCCCTGGGACCGCGCGCCGCGCGGGGCCAGGCACCCCCTCACGACCCTGCAGGAGCGCATCGCCGACGCCTTCGTCGCCATGGGCTACGAGGTGGCCGAGGGGCCCGAGCTGGAGGGCGAGTGGTACAACTTCGACGCCCTCAACATCGCGCCCGACGACCCGGTCCGCTCCGAGCACGACACGTTCTTCGTCGAGTCAGCGGACTCGGGCATGGTGCTGCGCACCCAGACCTCCCCGGTGCAGGTCCGCGCGCTGCTGTCGCGCGAGCTGCCGGTGTACGTGATCTCGCCCGGCAAGACCTTCCGCACCGACGAGCTCGACGCCACCCACACCCCGGTCTTCCACCAGGTCGAGGGGCTGGCGATCGACGAGGGCCTGACCATGGCCCACCTGAAGGGGACGCTCGACCGGTTCGCCGAGGTCATGTTCGGCGAGGGCATCGGCACCCGTTTCCGCCCCCACTACTTCCCGTTCACCGAGCCGTCGGCCGAGATGGACCTGCGCTGCTTCGTCTGCCGGGGCGCCTCGGCCGTCCCGGGCAACCCGCCGTGCCGCACCTGCAAGTCCGAGGGCTGGATCGAGTGGGGCGGCTGCGGCATGGTCAACCCGCGCGTGCTGGTGGCCTGCGGCGTCGATCCCGCACGGTACAGCGGGTTCGCCTTCGGCATGGGCGTCGAGCGGACGCTGATGTTCCGCCACGACGCCGAGGACATGCGAGACATGGTCGAGGGAGATGTGCGCTTCACACTCCCGTTCGGTATGGAGGCCTGATGAAGTTCCCGCTCTCCTGGCTGCGGGAGTACGTCGACCTGCCCGCCGCCACCGCCCAAGAGGTCGCCGAGAAGCTCACGGCGGCCGGACTCAAGCTGGAGTCGATCGAGTCCGTCGGCGGCGACATCAAGAACGTCGTCGTCGGCGAGGTGCTCTCCGTCGAGGAACTGGCCGGCTTCAAGAAGCCCATCCGCTACTGCTCGGTCGAGGTCGGGGAGGCGGCGCCGCGCTGGGTCATCTGCGGCGCCGTCAACTTCGCGGTCGGCGACCGGGTGGCGGTGGCCCTTCCCGGCGCGGTGCTGCCGGGCGGGTTCGAGGTCGGTTCCCGCAAGACCTACGGCCACGTGTCCGACGGCATGATCTGCTCGGCGCGCGAGCTGGGCATCGGCGAGGACCACAGCGGCATCCTGATCCTGCCCGCCGACACCCACCTCGGCGCCGACGTGGTCGAGCTGCTCGGCCTGCGCGACGACGTCATCGAGCTGGAGATCGCCCCCGACCGGGGGTACGCGCTGTCGATCCGCGGCGTGGCCCGCGAGGCCGCCACGGCCTTCGGGGTGCCGTGGCGCGACCCGGCCGACGTGGAGCCGCCCGCGCCCGCCGGCGAGTCCCACCCGGCGTCGATCGCCGACCCCTCGGCGTGCGACCGCTTCGTGCTGCGCTCGGTGTCGGGGGTCGACCCGGCCGCCGAGACCCCGATGTGGATGCAGGTGCGCCTGGCCCGCGCGGGGATGCGGCCGGTGTCCCTGGCCGTCGACGTCACCAACTACCTGATGATCGAGCTGGGCCAGCCGCTGCACGCCTTCGACCGCTCCCGGCTGAGCGGGCCCGTCGTGGTCCGCAGGGCCGGGCCGGGCGAGACCCTGGAGACGCTGGACCACGTGGTGCGCGAGCTGCACCCCGAGGACATCCTGATCACCGACTCCTCCGGCGCGATCTCGATGGCCGGCACGATGGGCGGGCTGGACACCGAGATCTCCGACGCGTCCACCGACCTGGTGATCGAGGCGGCGCACTTCTCCGCCACCGGCACCAGCCGCATGTCGCGGCGCCACAACCTGGTCAGCGAGGCGTCGCGCCGGTTCGAGCGCGGCGTCGACCGCGAGCTTCCCCTGTACGCCTCCTGGCGCGCGGTCCAGCTCTTGGTCGCCTACGGCGGCGGCACCGCGGACACGGGCGTCACCCACGCCTGGGTGGACACCGAGCCCGCGACGATCACCATCCCGGCCGACCACCCCGACCGGGTGGCCGGCGTCGTCTACGGCCGCGACACGGTGGTGCGCCGCCTGGAGCAGGTCGGCTGCACCGTGGTCAGCCAGGGCGCCGGGGCCGAGGCGCCGCCGGCCGACGTGCTGGAGGGCCCGGTGCCGCCGGACCCGGCCGAGCTGCTCACGGTGACCGCGCCGTCGTGGCGTCCCGACCTGACCGACCCCAACGACCTCGCCGAGGAGGTCATCCGCCTCGAAGGGTACGAGAAGCTGCCGTCGGTGCTGCCGGCCGCCCCGGCGGGGGCGGGTCTCACCGAGGCGCAGCGCCTGCGCCGCCGCGTGGGCCGGGCGATCGCCTCCGCCGGGTACGTCGAGACGCTCTCCTACCCGTTCATGGGCGAGCGCGACCTGGACGGCCTGCAGCTTCCCGCAGAGGACGCGCGGCGCCGTGCCCTGCGCCTGGCCAACCCGATCAGCGAGGACGAGCCGCTGATGCGCACGACCTTGCTGCCGGGGCTGCTGAAGACCCTGGTGCGCAACGTGGGCCGGGGGTTCGGCGACCTGGCGCTGTTCGAGTCCGGCCTGGTCTACCGGCCCGAGCCTGGCGCCCCGGCCACCGCCCCGGTGCTCGGGGTCGACCGCAGGCCGACCGAGGAGGAGCTGGCCTCCATCGCGGCCGCCCTGCCGCGCCAGCCGCTCCGGCTGGCCGTGGTGCTGGCCGGTGAGCACGACCGGTCCGGCTGGTGGGGCGAGGGCCGCAACGCGACCTGGGCCGACGCCGTCGAGGCCGCGCGCGTGGTGGCGCGTGAGGCCGGGGTCGAGGTGAGCGTGCGGGCCGACCGCCACGAGCCGTGGCACCCCGGCCGGTGCGCCGCGCTGTACGCGGGGGAGACGCTGCTCGGGCACGCCGGCGAGCTGCACCCGCGCGTCGCCGAGGCGTACGGGCTGCCGGCGCGCACCTGCGCGATGGAGTTGGAGCTGAGCGTCCTTGAGGCGTTGCTGCCCGGCCCGGTGAAGGCCGAGCCGGTCTCGTCCTACCCGGTGGCCACGCAGGACGTCGCGCTGGTCGTCCCGGCCGAGGTCCCGGTGAGCGAGGTCGAGGCGGCGCTGCGCGCGGGCTCGGGGCCGCTGCTGGAGTCGATCCGGCTGTTCGACCTGTACACCGGCGCGCAGGTGGGCGAGGGCAGGAAGTCGCTGGCCTACACCCTGCGCTTCCGGGCTCCGGACCGCACGCTGACGGTCGAGGAGACCACGGCCGCCAGGGACGCCGCGGTGGCGTCCGCGTCCGAGCGCACCGGCGCCCAGATGCGCGGGGCCTAGCCGCGGGGACGGCGGCGGACCCGGTCCGCCGCCGTCCGTGCCGCGCGGTCAGCGGGGGTATACCTCCATCTCGTAGAGGGAGTACCCGTAGGAGGTGCCGCGGGTGACGCCCTTCATGCGCACGTAGCGCGCGGTGACCGGGGCGAACGTGACGTTGTCCACGCCGCCGTTCCCGGTGGCGGTGGAGTGGACGGTGGTCCAGGCCGAGCCGTCGGTGGAGGTCTGGATCGCGTACGCCGACCCGTAGGCGGCCTCCCAGCGGAGCACCACCCGGGCCACGGTCTTGGTGGAGCCGAGGTCGACCCGGAGCCACTGGTCGTCGCTGGACGCGCTGGACCACCGGGTGGAGGGGTCGCCGTCGATGGCCTTGCCCGCCGGGTAGAGCAGGATGAACTGGCTGCTGGACGCGGTGGCCGACCCGCCGATCGACAGGTTGGCGATCGCGTCGCCCCGGTGGGCGGGGAACGACACGACCTGCTGGTACGTTGGCCGGTTCTGCCAGGCGATCAGCTGCTGTTTGATGCCGCCGAGCGGTGACTGGCGGATGGAGTCGGCGCACCACTGGTCGCCCGCCGCGCACGCGTCGTCGGCCGGGTAGGTGGTGGTGGCGGGTTCGGCGAGCGCCGCCGACAGGCTGGAGAGCAGGGCCGTGCGGCAGCCCGCCACCGTGCCGCCGCCGCAGTACCTGGCGGCCAGCGGGCCGGCGACGGGGTCGCCGAGCACCGACCGGACGTCCTTGCCGACCAGGCCCCACCACCCGTACTGGAACGAGGACCCCTTGTGGGTCTGGGCCTCGTTGGCCGAGCCGGGCAGGCTGGAGACGTCTCCTTGCTGGTGGCCCGAGGGGGACTCGTTGATCTGCAGGGCGTTGACCAGCGACTGGTAGAGCCCGTCGCCCAGGGCGGGTTTGAACTCGGCCCGCACCAGCTTCGGCCACCAGGCGTCGAACACCCGGATGGCGTCGGCGTCGGCGTAGGCCCGGCTGCCCGGTGAGGTCTCCAGCCTGCGGGCGCCCGAGGAGGCCCACGCCGAGAGCCGTGCCACCGCCGAGGCGAGCGCCGGGTCGGTCACGGCCGCGCTGTTGATCACCCGCAGCAGGTCGGGGAGCACCTTCTTGCCGCGCAGGTCGGTGACGGCGGCGTCGGCGACGATCTTCACGGTGCCGGCCCGGTCCAGCTTGCCCGCGCCGGACAGCGCCGCCTTGACCGGGGCGTCCAGCAGGTCGGCCCGGTGCACGGGGCCGAAACTGAAGTTGCCGTCCGCCGCGCCGTAGTCCTTGGCCTGCTTGTTGTTCCAGCTCACCAGGTAGTCCTGGCCCGCGGTCTGCGGGTGGGTGGCCGGGGCGGTGTAGGTGGCGGTGTTGGCGGTGGGATCGAAGCCGGCCCATTCGTGCGCGGTGTCGGCCGGCATCGGCAGGTTCGGGTCGGAGGCGGCTGACCTGACCGGGGTGTTGCCCGACATGAAGTACGCCGCGTCGGTGGAGTTGACGTAGAACCAGTTGAACGCGAAGCCGATCGCCGAGGCGGAGTTGGCGAACGCGGCGGCGTCGCCCATCTGGGCCGGGTCGTTGAACATCTGGAACCCGATCGCCGAGTCGGCCTCGTGCTGGTAGGTCGACCGCAGGGAGGCGAACGCGGTGGGCTGCCCGCCGACGGTGCCGCGCCAGGTCACCAGGCCGTACTTGGTGCGTTTCATCACCAGGTCGTAGGACCCGGCGGCCGTGGTGTCGGCGACCGTGGGCTTCCAGGAGTTGGTCTTCTTCAGCGTCTCCATGGCCGTGCAGGTGCCGTGGTACAGGTAGTGGTCCGACGCCGTGGTCGCCGTGCCGCCGCCGGGCTCGCAGAGCCGCAGGGCGTAGGTGTCGGTGATGTCCTGGCCGGAGGAGGTCGCGCTCCACGCGTAGTCGGTGCCCCGGCCGAGCAGGACGTAGAAGTTCAGCCCGGAGAAGGCGGCGCCGCGTGCCCGGATGCCGGGCCCCGACAGTTCCTCCAGCATGAGGAGCTGGGGGGCGAAGTACCCGGTCTGCGGGCCGAAGACGGCGATCGGGTGGCCGGAGGCGGACTTCGCGGCCGACACCACCACGGCGTTGGACATGCCGGGCTTGGAGTTGTCGACCAGGAGCCCGTCCAGCGCGCCCCGGGAGGCGGAGGTCGCGGTGGTGGCCGACCCGCTCTCGCGTTCGGTGATGTCCACCGGGACGGTCGAGGGGTCGGGGAGCACGGCCCCGGTGGCGCCGGGGGCGTCGCCCGAGGGGAAGCTCTGCCCGTCGTGCAGGGTGAGCGTGGCCTCGGGGTCGTTGCGCGCCCGGAACGCCGACCAGGCCTGGTCGCCGGCGACGGTGCCGTACTTGGCGCGGGCGGCGACCCGCACGAGCGCGGACTGCATCTCGGCCCCGCCACCGCCGCCGAACAGACCGCCGATCACGCCGGACACCGCGACCAGGTCGGTCATGGTGAAGTCCTGGGGCCCGCCCTCGTTGGTGATCGCGTCGAGGTGGCCGGTCAGCACGTACTCGCCGGGGCAGTTGCGCCCGGCCATGCAGTGGTCGATGTAGGCGTTGATCCCGCTGACGTAGTTCTGCACGTCGGCGTAGAGCTGGGCGCCCCGGGGGCCGGCGGCGCCGAGCCTGGTGATCTGGGCCTGCAGGTCGGCCTCGGTGTAGGGGGAGTTGCGCCAGACGCTCTGTTCCAGCGCGCGGTTGCCGGGCGCGCCGCCGGCGAACGGGGTCAGCTCGCCCCGGCCGACGTGCCGCATCAGGTCCATGACCCACAGGCGGTCCTGCGCGCCCGCGTAGCCGGCGCCGAACATCGTGCCCTCGCGGGTGGTCCCGGTGATGTGCGGCACGCCGGTGGCCCGGTCGCGGACGATGGTCACGTCCGCCCGTGGGCTGGTGGTGCTCTCGGCCTGCCCGGCGGGCACGCCGAACGAGCCGTCGTTGAAGAAGGCGCTGATCTGGTCGTCGGTCAGCCCGGTGTACCCGGAGATGAGGCCGGCGTACTTGCCGAGCTGGTCGTCGCTGTGCCGGGGCATCGTGCCGAGCGACTGGTTGGCGAGGATCTCGACGAGGGTCGCGTTGCCGTTCTGGCCTGGCGGCAGCACGTCCGCGCACTGGCCGAGACAGTAGTCGTCGGCGGTGTAGACGGCCGCGGAGGCGGGCACGACGGGGGATGCCAGCGCGAGGATCACCAGGGCCGAGGCCGCCGTGATCGTCCGCCGGAGACGTGCGGGCATGTGGAGAACCCCCAAAACATGAGGTGGACTCGGGTGTCTGCGAGGAACATACGCTCGCCCCCACATCGGATCAATGGCCGCTGTGATAATCGCGCCCCCTTTCCATCCCGAAGGGCGGCGCCCCCGCCAGGGGTCAGGGGGAGACGGGTGTTTCGCGGCGGGCGCGTTCGGCCAGGGCGTGTTCGTCGGTGCGGGCGTCGTAGGCGCGGAACCTCGGCAGCGCGGCGGCCATGGCGGCGACCGCGCCCATGCACAGCAGGCCGCCCAGGCCCAGGGAGAAGCGGGGGCCGCCCGCCTGGGCCAGGAAACCGGCGCGGGCGTCGCCGAGCATGGGGCCGGTGGAGTACGACAGCAGCTCGATGCCGGCGAGCCGGCCCCGGTACTCGTCGGGGATCGTCTGGTTCCAGATGATGCCGCGGAACAACCCGCTGATCATGTCGGCGCCGCCGGCCAGGGCCAGGAACACCGCCATCAGCCAGATGTTCGGCATGACCGAGGCCACGAGCACGCCCGCGCCCCACAGGGTGGCCGACACGATGACGGCCCGGCCGTGGCGGTGGACGTGCGCGGTCCAGCCGGAGGTGGCGGAGGCGATCACCGAACCGACGCCTCCCGCCGCGTACAGCACGCCGAGGGCCGGGGTGGCGTGCAGGTCCTCGGCGAGGAAGGGGAACAGGGCGTTGGAGAACGCGAACACCATGGCCGCGATGTCGACCAGGTAGGTGCCCATCAGATCGGGGCGCCTGAGGGCGTACCTGACCCCTTCCACCAGTGAGCTCAGCGAGGCGGGGGCGGCCTCGGCCGCCAGCGACACCGGCCTGACCCGGACGAGCAGGATCAGCGACAGCAGGAAGGTCACGATGTCGATGCCGTAGGAGGTCGCGGGCCCGAAGGCGACCACGATGACCCCGCCGACGGCCGGGCCCACGATCATGCCCGCGTTGCGGGTCAGGCCCTGGATGGCGAACGCCGCGCCCATCTGGTCGAGCCTCAGCACCCGGTTGATGATCGCCTGTTCGCTGGGGCCGCGCAGGCTGGACAGGCCAGCCGAGAGCCCCGCCACCACGTACAGCACCGGGATCTGCGCCTGCGGCGGCAGCCACAGGGCGCTCGCCATGAGCAGCACCGAGGTGACGCACAGGCCGACCTCGGACAGCACGACGATCTTGCGCCGGTCGAGGGCGTCGGCGATGGCCCCGCCCCACAGCCCGCACACCACCATCGGCCCGAACTCCGCGAGGCTGACCAGGCCGACCGCGACGTAGGAGCCGGTGAGCTGCTTCATCTGGAACGGCACGGCCACCATGGTCAGCACGCTGCCGAACATGCTCACCACACCCGAGCCGAGCAGGAGCCGGAAGTCGCGGGACTCGCGGATCGGGCTCACGTCCATGCGCAGGCGGAGCAGCAGCGTTCTGAGCGATCGTGGCGGGCTGGTGGGCACAGACGGCAATTCTGGAGGCCGGCGCCGTCGCGGAGCAATTCATTTTCCGAGGTGGCCCGCCGTCCCGGGCGCGCGCGCCCCGGGTCAGGTGAGGCCGGCGTCGTGCGCGAGGAGGGCGATCTGGGTGCGGTTGTCGAGGCCCAGTTTGCCGAGCACGTTGGAGACGTGCGCCTTGACGGTGGCCACGCTCATGAACAGTTCCGCGGCGATCTCGGCGTTGGCCCGGCCGTGCGCCACGGCGAGGACCACCTCGTTCTCGCGCGGGCTGAGGGTGGCCAGCGCCGCGCGGGCCCGCTGGTAGGCGCCCGCCTGTGTGGCCGTGCGGTCCATGAGCCTGCGGGTGATCCGGGGGGACAGGATCGGGTCCCCGGCCGCGACCTTGCGGACCGCTTCGACGATCTGCGCGGGCGGGGTGTCCTTGAGCAGGAAGCCGCTGGCCCCGGCGCGCAGCGCGTACACGATGTTCTCGTCGGTGTCGAACGTGGTCAGCATGATCACCTCCGGCGGGTTCCGCCTGCTCCGCAGCCTGCGGGTGGCGGTGATGCCGTCAACGCGCGGCATCCGCAGGTCCATCAGCACGACGTCGGGCGCGTGCGCGTCTGCGGCCGCGAGCACCTCGTCGCCGTCGGCGGCCTCGCCCACCACGGCGATGCCGTGGATGCCGTCGAGCATCATCGACAGCCCGGCGCGCACGAGGGCGTCGTCGTCCACGACGAGCACGCGCAGCGGGCGGTTCACGCCGGCCACGGCAGCCAGGCGTGCAGGCGGAACTCGCCGGCGGTCACCTCGTGGTCGAGCCGCCCGCCCGCGAGCTGCACCCGCTCGGTCAGCCCGACCAGGCCCGTCCCGGTGCCGGGGGTGATCGGCGCGGCGGCGCCGCCCTCGCGCAGCGGGTTGCGGATGTCGATCACGAACCGGGCGCCGGGCCGGCCCTCCAGGACCACCTCGACGGGCTGGCTCGCCGCGTGCTTCCTGGCATTGGTCAGCCCCTCCCGCACGACCCGGTAGGCGGTGCGCGCGGCGGCCGGGGGCAGGGCGTCCGGATCGACCACCTCGTCGCGCAACCGCACCTGCCCTCCCGCGTCACGGGACTCGTCGACCAGCCGGGGAAGGTCGGCCAGCGCGCGCTGTGGCCATCCCTCGGGGTCCTGGTCGTCGGCGGTGTCCTCGTCGCGCAGCACGCTGATCACTTCGCGGAGCTCGTCGAGCGCCTGGTGCACTCCGGCGCGGACCACCCCGGCGGCGCGGGAGAGCTGTTCGGGCGGGGAGTCAGGGCGGTACTCCAGCGCGCCCGCGTAGGTGGCCAGCAGGGACAGCCGATGGGCCAGCACGTCGTGCATCTCCCGGGCGATCCTGGTCCGTTCGAGCATCCGGGCCTCGGCCACCCGCCGGCCCTGCTCGGCCTCGGCGCGGCGGGCGCGCTCGCGCAGCGACCTGACGAGCGCGCGGCGCGCCTGGGCCAGGGCGCCCCAGCCGACCAGCGCGCCGTACCCGGCGACGATCAGGACCAGCCACCAGGCGTAGGAGATCCCTCCGATCGGCCGCCACACGCCGCGCACCGCGTGCGCCGCGATCCCCGCCGCGCCCACCGCGACCGCCACGCGGAAACCGCGCCGTTGGGCGACCAGCAGGGCGGCCAGCGTGGCGGCCGGGGTGGCGGCCGGCGACACCAGCGCCAGCAGGGTGAGTCCCAGCGCGGCGGGGACCGGCCGCCACAACACGACGGGCGCGAGCGCCCAGCTCAGCACCCCGGCCGCGATGTCGAGACCGAGGAACGGTTCGGCCGGTCGCGCGCCGAGCCGGGCCCAGATCGTCAGCGCGACCATCACCCCCACCCCCGCTATCACGGTGGTGACGGTGACGGGCCCGGGGGCACTGCGGCAGTCGGCCTCGGCCTCGGCGTCGCGGTAGCTGTCGTCGTTCACCCGGCAAACAGTAGTTCCGGGTGTCGCGGCGGCGGCACCTACCAAAGTCGATGCCTTGACCTACCGCGGACGGACCCGGCATGGCCGCCCGCCCGTGGCGGCGGCCGCGCCGCGACGGCGACGCTGTGGACCTGAACCAAGCGGACCTGCCGTGGTACGGCCCGCTCCTCCCGTCCCGCAAAGGGGAAACACGTGTCCCACGAAACCATGCCCACCCGTCCCGCTTCGAGGAGCGCCACCCGGCGCGCGCTGGCGGTGGCCGGCGCGGCGGCCGCGGCGCTCGCCCTCTGGGCGCTGGCCGGCCCGGTGGCCGGAGTCGACCTGACCGTCCGGACGGGCGGTGCCGAGCAGCCCGTCGGGCCGGCCTCGGTGGCCGTGACGAGCGTTCTCGCCGGGCTGGCCGCGTGGGGGCTGCTCGCGCTGCTGGAGCGGGTCACCTCGCGGCCGGGGCGCGCCTGGACGATCATCGCGGTCGTGGTGCTCGTGCTGTCGCTGGCCGGGCCGCTCGGTAGCGCCGTCGGCACGGCGAGCACGGTGACCCTGGCCGGCATGCACCTGGTGGTCGCCGCGGTGCTCATCCCCGTCCTCGGCCGTTCGGCGCGCGGCCGGTGAGCACGCCGGCGCCGGGAGGGGTCAGGTCGTCCGCACGGTCGGGTCGACGCCGCGCAGCATCATGCCCTGGCCCCTGGAGTGGTGGACGTCGTCGGCGGGGGAGTCCTCGGGATCGCGGAACTGGATCAGCAGGGTCGTGCGCGCCTCGGGCGCGGTGTTGACGCCGGACCCGTGCACGGTGAGGTAGCTGAGGAACAGCACGTCCCCCGCCTCGGCCTCGATGGGCACGGCGGCCTCCAGCGGCCACTGTGACGGCGGCAGATGCCAGCCGCCCTCCTCGATGTGCGGGAGCGGCCCGTTCTTGTGGCTGCCCGGCACGACGCGCACGCATCCCTTCTCCTCCGGCGCGTCGTCGAAGTGGAAGATGGCGGCGCCCACGGTGTGCCTGGTGTGGGGGAGGTGCGGGGCGTCCTGGTGCATCGGGAAGGGCGACCCCTTCTCCGCCGGCTTCACGAAGATCTTGGTGTGGTGGAGCTGGACGTTGCCGGTGCCCATCACGGCCGCCGCCACGTCGGTGAAACGCGGGTCGACCATGAGCCGCGCGAACGCGGCCGAGTAGAACTGCGCGTCGTGGCAGTGCCGCAGCTCGGTCGGGCCGGCCGCCAGCTCACGGGCGCTGCCCCACGTCGGGTCCGTCCCGCGCAGCCGCGCGAGCACCGCGTGGCTCTCCTCCCGGTAGGCCAGGGCCTCCGACCTGCTGAGCAGCCCTTTGACCAGCAGGTACCCGTTGTCCCTGTAGAACCGGACCGACGATGCGCCGACCATCCCGCCTCCCGCCGCCATGCGTTCATGATGCCCGCGAACGGGCCGCCGCTCCCGTCCGCCTCCCGCGGGCCCGGCGCCTCGGCCGAGGCGCCGGGCCGCGCGGCGGTCTCACAGGCCGAGGGTCTCCTTGCGCAGATGGGTCTTGAGGATCTTGCCGCCGGGGTTGCGCGGAAGCTCGGCGTCGCGGAACCAGAACCGGACCGGGATCTTGAACGGGGCCAGCACGCCGGCCAGGAACCCGCGCAGCTCCTCGGCGGTCGCCCGCGTGCCCGGCTTCAGCCGCACGACGGCGCCGACCTGCTCGCCCAGCTCGTCGTCGGGGATGCCGATGACGGCGGCGTCGTCGATGGCGGGATGCTCGAACAGGGCCGCCTCGACCTCGGCGCAGTAGACGTTCTCGCCGCCCCTGATGACCATGTCCTTGGCCCGGTCGACGATGAAGACGTAGCCCTCCTCGTCGACCCTGGCCAGGTCGCCGGTGTGCAGCCATCCCTGAACGAACGTCTCCGCCGTCGCGTCCGGGCGGTTCCAGTAGCCGCTGATCACGTTGGGGCCGCGCATGCACAGCTCGCCGACCTCGCCCACCGGCAGCTCCCGGCCGAGGGGGTCGGAGACGCGCACGTCGCACACGGCCACGGGCAGGCCGATGCTGTCGGGCTTGGCCAGGTACGCGGGCCCGCTGTTGTAGATCGCGAGCGCGGTCGTCTCGGTCATGCCGTACCCGTTGGAGGCCTGGCGCTGCGGGAGCTGGTCGTTGATGCGCTCCAGCAGCTTGGGCGGGGCCGGGGCGCCGCCGTAGCTCACCCCGCCGAGGCTGGAGATGTCGTACTTGCCGAAGTCGGGGTGGGACAGCAGCTGCCAGGCGTTCGTGGGGACGCCGGTCATGATCGTGACCTTCTCCCGCTCGATGAGCTGGAGCGCCAGTCCGGGGTCCCACTTGTACATCAGGACCAGGCCGCCGCCGGTGAACATGGTCGCGGTCATCACCGCGAAGCACCCGGTGACGTGGAACAGCGGCACGGTGAGCAGGGTGATCCGCCGCGCGCTCGCCGCCGTGGCGGGGTCCTTGCCGGCCAGGGCCACGCTGCGCAGCAGGGCGTAGGCGACGGTCATCGGCGACTGGCCGAGGTTGCGGTGGCTGCCGAGCGCGCCCTTGGGGCGCCCGGTGGTCCCGGAGGTGTAGAAGATCGTCGCGGGGTCCTCGGGGCCGAGGTCGACCTCCGGGAGCGTCGCGCCGGGGTCCACCTCGCCGAGGACCTCGGCGAACTCACGCGCGCCGGGGGGAAGCCCGCCGGCCGACCGGGTGACGATCATCGGTGCCGCGGTGTCCCGCAGCCGCTCGGCCCGCTCGCCGTCGACGATGACGACCTTGGCCCCGGAGTCGGTCACCCCGTACTCCAGCTCAGGGGTGGTCCACCAGGCGTTGAGCGGCACCGCCACCGCTCCGAGCGCCAGGATGGCCGAGAACGAGACGACCCACTCGGGGTAGTTGCGCATGGCGATGGCGACCCGGTCGCCCTTGGTGACGCCGAAGTCCTCCGCGAGCCGCCGGGCCAGCGTCGCCGCCCGCCGGAAGTGCTCCTCGTAGGTGATCCGCTCGTCCTCGTAGGCGAGGAAGACCTTGTCGCCGTGGAAGCGGCTGTTCTCCAGGAGGGCGCGGAAGGTCGTGGGGGCGTGCTTCCAGGTGCGGACCTTGGCCCCGAGGACCTCGACCTCGTCCATCTCGAAGAGCTGGCCCGGTCCGGTGAGCTGGGCCTGGACCTGGTCGTGGGTGACAGTCATGCGCGGTGACTCCCGGGGATGAGTAGGTGCCGTCTCCTGAGAAGTCGAGGATACCGACCGGTAGGTACGGACAACAGAGGTTCGGGTCAGTGACGTGTCCCGGTGGGCCGGGTTGCATGAAGATGCTGGGCCGTGCATACTTTTCCCGTATAGAAGTCATGAGGTCGGGTGCATGTTCATGCGAGGGGGAGCGATGAAGGCCGCGGTCGCCGGAGCCAGCGGATACGCCGGAGGCGAGCTGCTGCGCCTGCTCCTGACCCACCCCGCCCTGGAGATCGGCGCGCTGACGGCGGGCGCCAGCGCAGGAGGCACGCTGGGCGAGCACCAGCCGCACCTCCCCGCCCTGGCGGGCACGGTGCTCCAGGACACCACCGCCGAGGCGCTCAAGGGCCACGACGTCGTCTTCCTCGCCCTCCCGCACGGCCGGTCCGCCGCCATCGCCGGGCAGCTCGGCGACGACACTTTGGTCGTCGACTGCGGCGCCGACTTCCGCCTCGACGACCCCGACGAATGGACCCGCTTCTACGGCGGGGAGCACGCCGGCACCTGGCCGTACGGGCTGCCCGAGCTGCCCGGCCAGCGCGAGGTCCTGCGGACCGCCCGGCGCGTCGCGGTGCCCGGCTGCTACCCGACCTCGGCCACCCTCGCCCTGTTCCCCGCCTTCGCCGCCGGGCTGGCCGAGCCCGACGTCGTGGTCGTCGCGGCCAGCGGCACCTCCGGCGCCGGGCGCTCGCCCAAGACCAGCCTGCTGGGCAGCGAGGTCATGGGCGCGGTCAGCGCCTACGGCGTCGGTGGCGCCCACCGCCACACCCCGGAGATGGCGCAGAACCTCTCCAAGGTCGCCGGCCGGCCGGTGAGGGTGTCCTTCACCCCGATGCTCGCCCCGATGAGCCGGGGCATCCTCGCCACCTGCACCGCCCTCGCCGTCCCCGGGCTGACCCAGACGGCGCTGCGCGAGGCGTACGCGGCGGCGACCGAGCATGAGCCCTTCCTGCGCCTGCTGCCCGAAGGCACCTGGCCCTCCACCGCCATGACCCTCGGCGCCAACACCGCCGCGCTCCAGGTGACCCTGGACGAGCGGGCCGGGCGCGTCGTCGCCGTGGTGGCCATCGACAACCTGACCAAGGGCACCGCGGGCGGGGCGATCCAGAGCGCCAACCTCGCCCTCGGCCTGGCAGAAGAACTCGGCCTTCCCCTCAATGGAGTCGCCCCGTGAGCGAGCGCAGCGAGATGATCCCCGCCCCGGCCCCCGGGGGGCGGGCATGAGCGTCACCGCCCCCCTCGGCTTCCGCGCCGCCGGAGTCCCCGCGGGCCTGAAGTCCGGCGGCGCCCGCGACGTCGCCCTGGTCGTCAACGACGGCCCCTCGCGGGCCGCGGCCGGGGTCTTCACCCGCAACCGCTTCAAGGCCGCCCCGGTCCTGTGGTCCCAGCAGGTGCTCGCCGGCGGCCGGGTGGTCGCGGTCGTCCTCAACTCCGGCGGGGCGAACGCCTGCACCGGCCCGGCCGGCTTCCAGGACACCCACGCCACCGCCGAGACGACCGCCGAACTCCTCGGCGACTCGGCCGGCGAGATCGCGGTCTGCTCCACGGGGCTGATCGGCGAGCGGCTGCCCATGGACGCCCTGCTGCCCGGCGTCGCCTCCGCGCACGCCCAGCTCGCCAGGGACGGCGGCCTGGCCGCCGCCGACGCGATCCGCACCACCGACACCGTCACCAAGATCTCCTTCCGCCGGGGAGAGGGCTACATGGTGGGCGGCATGGCCAAGGGCGCGGGCATGCTCGCCCCCGCCATGGCCACCATGATCAGCGTGATCACCACCGACGCGGACCTGACCTCCGAGGAGCTCGACCGGGTCCTGCGCAAGGCCGTCTCGGTCACCTTCGACCGGCTGGACACCGACGGGTGCATGTCCACCAACGACACCGTGCTGCTGCTCGCCAGCGGCGCCTCCGGCGTCACCCCCCACCCCGCCGAGTTCGAGAAGAAGGTCACCGAGGTCTGCGCCGACCTCGCGAGGCAGCTCCTGGTCGACGCCGAAGGCGCCACCAAGGCCATCGCCATCGAGGTCGTCGGCGCCGCCCACGAGGACGACGCCGTGGACGTCGGCAGGGCCGTGGCCAGGTCCAACCTGCTCAAGTGCGCCCTCCACGGCGAGGACCCCAACTGGGGCCGCGTCCTGTCGGCCGTCGGCACCACCGACGCGGTCTTCGAGCCCGACCGGGTCAACGTCGCCATCAACGGCATCTGGATCTGCCGGGGCGGCGCCACCGGCGACGACCGCGCCAAGGTCGACCTGCGCCCCCGCGACGTGACGATCACCATCGACCTGTCGGCCGGGCCGCACAGCGCCACCGTGCACACCACCGACCTCACCGCCGACTACGTCCACGAGAACTCGGCGTACTCGACATGAGCGCGATCGGCGGGCCGGACCTGGGCGGCGGGGACCAGGCGCACGCCAAGGCCGCCGTCCTCATCGAGGCCCTGCCCTGGCTGCGGCGCTTCCGCGGCGCGACCGTCGTCGTGAAGTACGGCGGGCACGCCATGGCCGACGAGACCCTGCGCGCGAGCTTCGCCGACGACATGGTGTTCCTGCTGCACGCCGGGCTCAGGCCCGTCGTCGTGCACGGCGGCGGACCCCAGATCAACGCCCACCTCGACCGGCTCGGCATCGCCAGCAGCTTCACCGCCGGGCTGCGCGTGACCACCCCCGAGGCCATGCAGGTCGTGCGCATGGTGCTGGTCGGCCAGGTCAACCGCGACGTCGTCGGCATGATCAACCGGCACGGCCCGTTCGCGATCGGCATGTCGGGCGAGGACGCCCACCTGTTCACCGCCGAGCGCAAGCACGCCGAGGTGAACGGCGAGAAGGTCGACATCGGCCAGGTCGGCGAGATCGTCCGGGTCGAGGCGGGCGCCGTGCGTGCCCTGCTCGACGACGGGCGCATCCCGGTGGTGTCCTCGATCGCGCGCGGCGAGGACGGCGAGATCTACAACGTCAACGCCGACACCGCCGCCGCGGCGCTCGCGGTGGCGCTGGGCGCCGGCAAGCTCGTCGTCCTCACCGACGTCGAGGGCCTGTACGCCGACTGGCCGGCCGCGGGGGAGGGCACGGCCGCCGAGGTGATCAGCCGGTTGACCGCACCCGAACTGGCCAAGCTCCTGCCGGGGCTGTCCAGCGGCATGGTGCCCAAGATGGAGGCCTGCCTGACGGCCGTCACCGGCGGCGTCCCCCAGGCCCACGTGCTCGACGGCAGGGTGCCGCATTCGGTACTGCTCGAAATCTTCACGGACGAGGGGATCGGAACCATGGTCGTGCCCGAGGCGGGATCGTGAAAGGCACCGGCGCCCAGGCGCTCAGGGAACGCTTCGAGGCCGCGTTCATGCCGAACTACGGGGTCCCTCCCCTGGTCCCGGTCCGCGGCGAGGGCTGCTACGTCTGGGACGCCGACGGGGTGCGCCACCTCGACCTGATCGCCGGCATCGCGGTCAGCTCGCTCGGCCACGCCCACCCCGCGCTGGTGGAGGCCGTGTCCCGGCAGGTGGCGGCGATCGCCCACACCTCCAACCTGTTCGTCAACGAGCCGGAGGTGCTGCTCGCCGAGCGCCTGCTCCACCTGCTGGAGGCCCCGGGGAGGGTCTTCCTCGCCAACTCCGGCACCGAGGCCAACGAGTGCGCGCTCAAGCTCGCCATCAAGCACGGCAGGACCACCGGCAGGCGGTACTTCGTCGCCGCCGAGAACGGCTTCCACGGCCGCACCCTCGGGGCGCTCGCGCTGACCGGCAAGGCGTCCATCCGCGACCAGTTCGGCCCGTTCCCGATCGACGTCCGCTTCGTCCCCTACGGTGACGCCGACGCGCTCAAGCAGGCCGTCACCGAGGACTGCGCGGCGGTCTTCCTTGAGCCCACCCAGGGCGAGGCCGGCGTCGTGCCGCCGCCCGACGGCTACTTCACCACCGCCAGGGAGATCTGCGACGCCACCGGCGCGCTGCTGGTGCTCGACGAGATCCAGTCGGCGATCGGCCGCACCGGCCACTGGTTCGCCCACCAGCACGACGGCATCGTCCCCGACGTGCTCACCCTGGCCAAGGGCCTCGGCGGCGGGATGCCGATCGGCGCCTGCGTCGGCCTCGGCGACGCCGGCACGATCTTCGCCAAGGGCGACCACGGCTCCACCTTCGGCGGCAACCCGGTGTCCAGCGCCGCCGCGCTCGCGGTGCTCACCACCATCGAACGCGACGGGCTACTCGCCCACGTCCGCACCATCGGCGAACGGCTCAAGCAGGGCATCGCCGCCATCGGCCACCCGCTGCTCTCCGGGGTGCGCGGGCGGGGCCTGTGGCTGGCCGCCGTGCTCACCGACGGCCGCGCCGCCGACGTCCAGGCCGCCGCCCAGCGCGCCGGCTTCCTGGTCAACGCCGTCCAGCCCGACGCCGTGCGCATCGCGCCCCCGCTGGTGATCACCGCCGAGCAGGCCGGCACCTTCGTCGCCGCCCTTCCCGCCATCCTCGCCGAGGTGGCCCCATGAGCGCCGTCCGGCACTTCCTGCGGGACGACGACCTGACGCCCGCCGAGCAGGCCGAGGTGCTCGACCTGGCCGAGACGATGAAGAAGGACCGGTTCGCCCACCGGCCGTTCGAGGGCCCGAAGACCGTCGCGGTCCTGTTCGACAAGCACTCCACCCGCACCCGCGTCTCCTTCGCGGTCGGCATCGCCGAGCTGGGCGGCCAGCCGCTGATCATCGACGCGGGCGGCTCCCAGATGGGCCGGGGGGAACCGGTCGAGGACACCGCCCGCGTCCTGTCCCGCCAGGTCGCCGCGATCGTGTGGCGCACCTTCGGCCAGGACCGCATCGAGGCCATGGCCTCGGCGTCGGCCGTGCCCGTCGTCAACGCGCTGACCGACGAGTTCCACCCCTGCCAGATCCTCGCCGACCTGCTGACCGTCCGCGAGCGGCGGGGCACCCTCGCCGGGCAGACGCTCACCTACCTCGGCGACGGCGCCAACAACATGGCCCACTCCTACCTGCTCGGCGGCGCCACCGCCGGGATGCACGTCCGCGTCGCCGCGCCGGCCGCCTACCAGCCCGACGCCCTCATCCTGAACCGCGCCGCCGAGATCGCCGCCACCACCGGCGGATCGGTCACCGTGCTCACCGACCCCGCCGCCGCCGCGGCGGGCACCCACGTCCTGGCCACCGACACCTGGGTGTCCATGGGACAGGACGGCAAGGACGAGCGGGCCGCCGCGCTCATGCCCTACCAGGTCAACTCCGAACTGGCCGGCCTGGCCGCCCCCGACGTCATCGTCCTGCACTGCCTGCCCGCCTACCGGGGCCTGGAGATCACCGCCGAGCTGATCGACGGCCCCCGCAGCGTAGTGTGGGACCAGGCGGAGAACCGCCTGCACGCCCAGAAGGCCCTGCTCCACTGGCTGGTGGCGCGATGACCATCCCGCTGACCAAGGCCGGTCGGCTCGCGAAGATCGCCGAGCTGGTCAACCGCCACCGCGTCAAGTCCCAGCCGGAGCTGGCCAGGCTGCTCGCCGAGAGCGGGGTGGAGGTCACCCAGGCCACCCTCTCGCGTGACCTCGACGAACTGGGCGCGCTGAAGCTCAGGGGCGACGACGGCTCCCTGGTGTACGCGCTGCCCGGCGAGGGCGGGGCCCGCATACCGCTGACCCGCATGGGCGCGGGCGAGAGCCCGGCGGCCCGGCTGCGGCGGGTGGCCGAGGAGCTGCTGGTCTCGGCCGACGCCTCGGCCAACCTCGTGATCGTCCGGACGCCCCCCGGCGCCGCCCAGTTCCTCGCCTCCGCCCTGGACCACGCCGACTGGGAGTCGATCCTCGGCACGGTCGCCGGCGACGACACGATCCTGGTGATCAGCCGCGATCCGGTGGGCGGCACCCTCCTCGCGGACTCACTGCTCAGGCTGACGGCCCGACGTAGTCAGCCCGCGTGAGGCGGGCATCGCCGGCCCGCGCGAGGCGGGCATCAGCGACAGGCCCGGAGGAACGGGCGCCCACCACCGGCTCGCGCCGGCCGGGCCGACCGCCCGGGTGTTACCCGAACAAGCCATACAAGAATTCTTTCCTGGGAGAGCAGAGCAATGACTGACAGGGTGGTACTCGCCTACTCCGGCGGCCTGGACACGTCCGTGGCCATCCCCTTCCTCGCCGACCAGACCGGCGCCGAGGTCATCGCCGTGGCCGTCGACGTCGGCCAGGGCGGCGAGGACATGGAGGTCATCCGGCAGCGCGCCCTCGACTGCGGCGCCGCCGAGTCGGTCGTGGTGGACGCCCGCGAGGAGTTCGCCGCCGACTTCTGCGTGCCCGCGCTCCAGGCCAACGCCCTCTACATGGACCGCTACCCGCTGGTGTCCGCCCTGTCCCGGCCGCTGATCGTCAAGCACCTGGCCACCGCCGCCAAGGCGTTCAACGGCACCCACGTCTCCCACGGCTGCACCGGCAAGGGCAACGACCAGGTCCGGTTCGAGGCCGGCCTCTCCGCGCTCAACCCCGCCCTGAAGGTCATCGCGCCCGCCCGCGACTACGCCTGGACCCGCGACAAGGCCATCGCCTTCGCCGAGGAGAAGGGCCTGCCGATCGACGTCACCAAGAAGTCGCCCTACTCCATCGACCAGAACATCTGGGGCAGGGCCGTCGAGACCGGCTTCCTGGAGGACATCTGGAACGGCCCCATCGAGGACGTCTACTCCTACACCGCCGACCCCGCCCAGCCGCGTGAGCCCGACGAGGTCGTGGTCACCTTCCAGGCGGGCGTGCCGACCGCACTGGACGGCCGCGCCCTCACCCCGTTCCAGATCATCGCCGAGCTCAACCAGCGCGCCGGCGCCCAGGGCGTCGGGCGGCTCGACATGGTCGAGGACCGGCTCGTCGGCATCAAGTCCCGCGAGGTGTACGAGGCGCCGGGCGCCATCGCCCTGATCACCGCCCACATGGAGCTGGAGAACGTCACCGTCGAACGCGACCTCGCCCGCTTCAAGCGCTCGGTCGACCAGCGGTGGGGCGAACTGGTCTACGACGGCCTGTGGTTCTCGCCCCTGAAGAACGCGCTCGACACCTTCATCGCCGACGCCCAGAAGCACGTCACCGGCGACATCCGCATGACCATGCACGCCGGGCGCGCCGTGGTGACCGGCCGGCGCTCCGAGACGTCCCTGTACGACTTCTCGCTGGCCACCTACGACACCGGCGACGCCTTCGACCAGTCCCTGGCCAAGGGATTCGTCCAGCTCTGGAGCCTTCCCTCGAAGATCGCCGCCGCCCGGGACGGTCGTCTCGGCTGACGGGCCCCGTTTGGGCTAGGGTCGCGGATTGAGCATTGGATCTGGGAGAAGAGGAGAACGGTGGCTGAGGGTGGCAAGCCCATGCGGCTCTGGGGTGGCAGGTTCGAAGGCGGACCGGCGGACGCGCTGACGCGGCTCTCGGTCAGCGTGCAGTTCGACTGGAGGCTCGCGCCGTACGACCTGCTGGCGTCACGGGCGCACGCCCGGGTCCTCCACCGCGCGGGGCTGCTGAGCGAGGCGGAGCTCGAACGCATGCTCGCGGCCCTGGACGACCTCGAACTCGCCTGCAAGTCCGGCGACTTCCGCCCCGTCGTCGCCGACGAGGACGTGCACACCGCGCTGGAACGAGGACTCCTGGAGCGTCTCGGCTCACTCGGCGGCAAACTGCGCGCCGGCCGCAGCCGCAACGACCAGGTGGCCACCGACCTGCGGCTCTACCTCCGCGACCACGTCCGCTCCATCGTGTCGCGGCTCGTCGAGCTGGAGACGGCCCTGATGAGCCAGGCCGAGGAGCACGCCGCGACCGCGGCCCCCGGCATGACCCACCTCCAGCACGCCCAGCCGGTGTCGTTCGGGCACCAGCTTTTGGCGCACGTCCACCCGATCGCCCGCGACGTCGACCGGCTGCGCGACTGGGACCGGCGCGCGGCCGTCTCCCCGCTGGGCGCCGGCGCCCTCGCCGGGTCGTCGCTGCCCCTGGACCCGCAGGCGGTGGCCGAGGAGCTCGGCTTCGACTCCGCGGCGCCGAACTCCATGGACGCCGTCGCCGACCGCGACTTCGCCGCCGAGTTCCTGTTCTGCGCGGCGCTGATCGGCGTCCACCTGTCGCGGCTGGGCGAGGAGATCGTCCTGTGGGCCTCCCAGGAGTTCCACTGGATCGAGATGGACGACGCCTACTCCACGGGCTCGTCGATCATGCCGCAGAAGAAGAACCCCGACGTCGCCGAGCTGGCGCGCGGCAAGTCCGGCCGGCTCATCGGCAACCTGGTGTCCCTGCTGACCACCCTCAAGGGCCTGCCGCTCACCTACAACCGTGACCTGCAGGAGGACAAGGAGCCGGTGTTCGACGCCGTCGACACGCTGCTGCTCGTGCTGCCCGCGGTCTCCGGCCTGGTCTCCACCATGCGGGTCAACACCGCCCGCCTGGAGTCCTCGGCGCCCGACGGCTTCGCGCTCGCCACCGACCTGGCCGAGCTGCTGGTCCGCAGGGGAGTGCCGTTCCGCGACGCCCACGAGGCCGTCGGCCACCTCGTGGTGTGGTGCCAGGTCAACGACACCACCTTCGAAAAGCTGACCGAGCAGGACCTCGCCAAGATCTCCCCGCACTTCGTGGAGACCCCCGGCGGGGCGGCCGTCCCCGGCGACCGTGGCGGCGTGCCCGGCACGCTCGACGTACTGAACGTCCAGGGCGCCCTCGCCTCACGCAAGGCGCACGGGGGGACCGCGCCCGACCGGGTCCGCGACCAGCTCACCGCCCTCCGCGAGATCGTCGACGGCCAGGCCGCGTGGGCGACCGGATCGTAGACCGGGACATCTTCGAGGTGGGGGACCGGATCGTGGACCGGGAGTCCTTCGAGGTGGGGGACCGGATCGTGGATCGGGAGTCCTTCGAGGTGGGCCACCGCATCCTAGATCGGGAGTTCTTCTAGGTGGGCGACCGGATCCTGGATCGGGAGTTCTTCGACCGGCCCGCGCACGAGGTGGCGCCCGACCTGCTCGGGCGCGTCCTTCGGCACGGGCCGGTCGCGGTACGCCTCACCGAGGTCGAGGCCTACGGCCCGCCCGGCGAGGACCCCGCGTCCCACACCTACCGGGGGCGGACCCCGCGCAACTCCGTCATGTTCGGCCCCCCGGGGCACCTGTACGTCTACTTCACCTACGGCATGCACTACTGCGCCAACCTCGTCTGCCTGCCCGAGGGGATGGGGTCGGGGGTGCTGCTACGCGCCGGCGAGATCATCGAGGGCGCCGACCTAGCCCGCACCCGCCGCCACCGCCCGAGCACGTCCCCCGCGCTCACCGGCCGAGACCGCACCCCACCCACCCGCGACCTGGCCCGAGGCCCAGCCCGCCTGGCCGTCGCCCTGGCCCTGACCCGCGCCCACAACGGCCTCGACTGCTGCACCCCCCCACCCACAGAACGGCCCGCCCGCCCGGACCTCAGCGGTCATTTGGAGCGGAGCGGTCGCCCGGACTCCAGCGCTTACGCGGAGCGGAACAGCGACGCCGAGCCAAGCGGTCACGCGGGATCCAGGCCCTCTACTTCCCCCGTCCCTGGCGCGGAGTCCGGCGCCGACCTCTCACGCGAGAGCGACGCCGGCTGGAGTTCGGCGGAGCTTCAGGTGCTGGTGGGAGAGCCCGCCGACCCGGCGCTGATCCGCTCCGGACCGCGAACCGGCGTGTCCACCGGCGCCACCACCCCCTGGCGCTTCTGGATCGACGGCGACCCCACCGTCTCCCCGTACCGCAAGCACGTCCCAAAGACCAGACCGGCCTGACCCTCGTCCACACAGGCCGGACCGGCCCTCGCTCGCGGCGGATGGGCCTCACCTTGGACATGCCAGACCGGCCTGAACCTCGGTCGTGACGGGCCGCACCCGCCCTTGCTCGCGGCGGATGGACCTGACCTCGGTCGTGCCGAACCGATCCACCCTCGGTCGTGCCGGGCCAAGTCCGCTTCTGGTCGGACTAGGCCGAGCTGACCCTCGGTCCTCCCGGGCCGAGTCGGCTCTTGGTCATACCCAGGCACGGCCGGCCCTCCATCGCGACCGCGCGGTACGTCTTTCAAGTGGCGGAGTGGTGCGATGATCGGGCAGGCTGTAAGACAGGGCGAAAGCCGTACACCCATCCGTCGAACGAACAATGAAGGCCGGGATCGTGACCGACATCCTCGATGACCTTGCTTGGCGCGGCCTGATCGCGCAGTCCACCGATATCGACGCCCTCCGGGTGGCGATGGACGAAGGTCCGATCACGGTCTATTGCGGATTCGACCCGACGGCGCCCTCGCTGCACGTCGGCAACCTCGTCCCGCTCCTCGCGCTGACACGCATCCAGCGCGCGGGCCACCGCGCCATCGGCCTGGTCGGCGGCGCCACCGGTCTGATCGGCGACCCCAGCGGCAAGAGCGAGGAGCGTTCGCTCAACTCGACCGAGGTCGTCGAGGAGTGGGTGAGCCGCATCCGTGTCCAGGTCGAGAAGTTCATCGACCTCTCCGACGCCTCCGGCTCCATCCTGGTGAGCAACCTCGACTGGACCGCCGGGCTGTCGGCGATCGACTTCCTGCGCGACGTCGGCAAGCACTTCCCCGTGAACCGGATGCTCGCCCGCGAGTCGGTGTCCTCTCGCCTGGCGGGGGAGGGGCTGAGCTACACCGAGTTCAGCTACCAGATCCTCCAGGCCAACGACTACCTCGAACTCCACCGGCGCCACGGCTGCACGCTGCAGATCGGCGGCAGCGACCAGTGGGGCAACATCACGGCAGGCTGCGACCTGATCCGCCGGGTCGAGGGCGGCCACGTGCACGCGCTGACCGTCCCGCTCATCACCAAGGCCGACGGCACCAAGTTCGGCAAGACCGCCGGCGGCGCCGTCTGGCTGGACCCCGAGCTGACCTCGCCGTACGCGTTCTACCAGTTCTGGCTGAACTCCGATGACCGCGACGTCGTGAAGTTCCTGAAGATCTTCAGCTTCCGGACCAGGGACGAGATCGAGGCGCTGGAGAAGAGCGCCTCGGAGCGCCCTGCGGCACGAGAGGCGCAGCGGGCCCTCGCGGAGGAGTTCACGACGCTGCTCCACGGCGCCGACGAGTGCGCCGCGGTGATCGCCGCATCGGGCGCCCTCTTCGGCCAGGGCTCCCTCCAGGAGCTCCCTGAGCGCACGCTCGCGTCCGCGCTGGCCGAGGTACCCCGGGCCACCGTCCCCGCCCTCGGAGCCTCCTACGTCGACCTGCTCGCCGAGAGCGGCCTGGTGGAGAGCAAGTCGGCGGCCCGCCGCGCCGTCAAGGAGGGCGGCGCCTACCTCAACAACACCAAGGTCACCGACGAGACCCTCATCCCCACCACCGCCGATCTCCTCCACGGCCGCTACCTGGTCCTCCGCCGAGGCAAACGCTCCGTAGCCGGCATCGAAACCCCCCCCAACTAACCCACCCCCGCGCGGGTTCCCACCCCCGCGCGGGTTCCCACCCCCGCGCGGGTTCCCACCCCCGCGCGGGTTCCCACTCCCGCGCGGGATCGCACTCCCGCACTCACATCCCGCGCGGGATCCCACCCTGCGGGTTCACACCCCTCGGGATCCCCCCTGGGATCCCCCCTGGGATCCCCCCTGGGATCCCCCCTGGGATCCCCCCTGGGATCCCCCCTGGGATCCCACCCTCGCCCGTCCTCACTCCCACCGCTGCTGCTCCTCCTCTTCGGCGCCGAGGCGGCGGGACGGTGGTCGGTGTTCCCGGCGCCCCATACGGCGCCAGACCGGCCACCCGGCGCCAGACCGGCCATCCAGTACACCTGGCCTGGTCCCTTCGCCGACCCGCGACCGTCCCAGTCGACTGCCATCGCCATCCACTGCCGAAGAAGGAAGACGTTCGCTCTTCGGCAACAGTCCTGTAGCGGGCGGGTGAGACTTTGTGTCATCGGAGGATTGAGCTGGGAGACCTTGCCCAGAGCGATTTGACGAAGCTCCTGAGGCGGCTTAGTGTTCTGTTCGCCCCAGGGAAACGACGGGCCGCCGCACAGGCGCCTGGCTCCCGGGCATCCCGAGTACACACTCTCGGATTCACCGTCTCCGATGGAGGATCCGGCCTCGAAGTGTTGTCCACGCGAGATCGGTTCGAACTTTTCGATGGTTCGATGTGACAGCGCGTTGGCAACGGGGTAAGTTACACGGGTTGCCCTGGCGACGGGGTGGCATTAGATGGACGGTTGAGACAGCCACAACTCAGGTCGGATGATTTGACAAGGGTTGTCGAGACCAGCTAAAATTGATCAACGAGATGTCCGCCCCTGGCGGGATCGTAGCCACTCCGGCTTCGATCGCGAACGGTGTACGCGTCCGTTTCTTGAGAACTCAACAGTGTGTTAAAAGCCAGTGCATGATTATGCATTTTCTCCGTCCTTCACACGCTTCGGTGTGTGGGGGGTGGTTCCTTTGGTTGACATCGCGCAGGTGATGCGTGGTGTTCGCCGGGATTTCTTCAGGCATTGTTTGGAGAGTTTGATCCTGGCTCAGGACGAACGCTGGCGGCGTGCTTAACACATGCAAGTCGAGCGGAAAGGCCCTTCGGGGTACTCGAGCGGCGA
>NZ_JANZYP010000020.1 GCF_025506355.1 Sphaerisporangium corydalis | reverse complement strand
GTCAGGCGCCGCTAGCTCAGTTGGTTAGAGCAGCTGACTCTTAATCAGCGGGTCCGGGGTTCGAGTCCCTGGCGGCGCACCACGGCCAAGGCCGATGACCTGGGCACTCTCCACATCGTGGAGGGTGCCCACAGTCATTTCCGGCCCTGTGTGGGTCGTGTGAACTCGTTGGTCGCGACCGGCCGAGAGCGGGAGCGGGGCCATCACGTCCCTTCCGGGATCGGGGCTGGGTGCCGGGGCATTGGTGCCACTCCCGCGCGAGCCGGCTTATCGAAGGGTCTGGTGTCCATCGTGGGTCGGAGGGGACCATAGTGACCCCCGTTATTCCGAGGCCCCCGACTGGCAGGAATCGTCAAGAGGTAGCGATGAGAATCGACGACACGCGAGATGATGCTCCCGAAGTCGTGAATTGCATGCGACTGGTGTACGAGGTGGCGGCATTGCAACGAGCCAATGCCGAAACCGGGATGGGCATCATTTCCGTCGGCCTTCGCCCGCATGTGGCGACACTGACGGTGATGCAGTCTGACGATGTCGTCGACATCGAAGTAGGTTACGACGAGTTCCAAAGGGAGGCCCTTCGCGGCGCGCTGGTCGCAAAAGGCCTCCCCGCCCGTTCGGCGCCACCCGACGATGAAACATTTGGAATACCTGATCCAACTGGCTCACGTTTGACCAAACACGCGTGGATCACGAAGATGGTTGCCTTTGGCGCTGACCCTGGACCATCTATGGGCGGACTTGGACAGGCGATTTGAGTCGGATATTTCTATCCTCTCCGAATGCTACAGATATCGAGTTTCGAATCGATGGATACAGGCCGATGATGAGGGTCTCGGTGTCCCACGAGAAGGATCCGAGCAGTCGACTCGCTCTCAACTACGGGATCGTGGACTCACTAAGCGCGTACTTTGGCAGGCCAGACCAGCGGCGAATGCTGAACATCGATCATCTGAGTGATTCGGACGTCAGGATTCTGATATAGAGTGCTCTTTCATTCGGTTGAGCAACTCCGGCGTGAACGAATGGCGAGGCCGAGGCTTCTTCTGCACATCCAGGCTCTTCGCCGCTTCCATGGCCTTCGCCGTAACACCGACGACCTGGGCACCCTCCATGTTGTGGAGGGTGCCCAGGTCGTTTCGGCTTGGTGGGCTTTAGCGGTAGACGGAGTAGATCGACGCGAGCATCGCCGAGTTCTCGCCGCCGATGTCCTGCCTGTAGGGCGTGTACGCGTACATGACGTCGCCGCTCCACATGTTGTGGCCCAGGCCGAGTACGTGGCCCAGTTCGTGGATGACGGTGCTGTTGTGCTGTGCGGCCGTCAGGTTGGGGTGGTCGTTGAGCTCTACTTCCGCCTTGATGATGGCTCCGTAGTACGGCGGGATGTAGTAGTGGGTGGTGCGTCCCCACCAGCCGTTGTCGCCGTAGTCGGCCGAGTACACGTTGACGCAGAAGGCGTCGTTGAGCACGTCGCAGTGGCCGCCGTAGCGGTACCAGCTGTCGATGTTGGGAACGACGTTCCACTTGTAGACGGCGGCGTCCGTCGGCCAGGCCGCGCTCGAGTAGTCGCTGAACATCACCACCGGGTTTCCCCGGCCCAGGTTCCGCCAGTAGGAGACCGGGCAGGTTACCGTCCGCGCCTGGCCGTAGGAGCAGTCGTCGGCCCCCGCGGTCCCGACGTCGGACTTCGTGTGGGACTCAGGGGCGTGCGAGGTCACCTTGACGTTCTGCTTCCCCTCCTTGCGCAGCGAGGCGGCGAGCTTCTCGGGGGCCATGCCCTGCGCGGGCGTGTAGGTGTCCACCCGCACGGTCCCGTCGGGAAGCGACTCCGTGGCGGTCACGTCCACGATGGGGGTCGTGTCCACCGGGGTCTTGGCCCTCTCCGCGCGTTCCGCGGCGACCTTCTCGGCGATCTGCTCGTCGGTCAGCTTCGGGTAGGCGGCCAGGTTCGTTTCCGGGCTGCCGGCCTTGGCCGGCAGTTCGCGGGCGTCCGTCGTTCCGGGCGCCGCAGGGGAGGGGGAGCCGGGCCTGTCGTGGCCGGGGTCGGCGTACGCGCTGGTGGTGACCATCGTGACGGCCGCCAGCGCGGCGGCCGAGGCGAGCATGGTACGAAGCCGAAGAGAAGGCATTCGAGTTCTACTTTCTGAGAACCGGTGAGAGAGGCGATCGCCCTGGGCTGATCGAATATTCGTCACCCGGTTCAGGTATTGACGACAACTCACAGAATGGATAACCGAGATCACTGTGACGTGCGGGCCTTGATCTTGGCAACCTTGTGCGGAGGAGTGGCGGAAGGGCTACGTTTTCTGGCGGCTTTCCCCCGGTCTTCGCCCGCTGAAATCGGAACGCGAGCGGCCCCTGGGAACCGGAATTCCCCAGGGGCCGGATATCCGCGGATCACCTCAGATGAAACCGCGCCGGGCAACGGCTCAGTCGCGGTCCCACACGGCCTGGCCGGCCTTGCCGTAGATGACGACATTGCCGTCGTCCTGGACCGACAGCAGGGCGCCGGGCGACGAGGTCCCGGTGCTCCACAGCGGCTCCCCGGAGGCGTCGCGGACGACGAGGTTGCCGTCGCGCTGCATCGTGGTGAAGACGCCCTTGCCCGAGGTGCCGGTCGACCAGACGGCGGTCGTACCGTGGCGCAGCACGACGTTGCCGTCCTTCTGCTGGTACAGGCGGTACTGGCCGTTGCGGGACCTGACGTACTCATCGGTCTTCAGGCTCTGTCCGGACATGAGCCCCTCGATGTGGGTTCGCCGGTCCCAGAGCGCCTTGCCGGTCTTGCTGTAGATGACGATGTTCCCGTCGTCCTGGACCGCCAGCACGGCACCGTTGGAGCCGGTGTTGGACGTCCACAGCGCCTTGTCGGAGGCGTCGCGGACGACGAGGTTGCCGTCACGCTGCATCGTGGTGAAGACGCCCTTGCCCGAGGTGCCGGTCGACCAGACGGCGGTCGTGCCGCGACGCAGCACGACGTTGCCGTCCTTCTGCTGGTACAGCCGGAATTTGCCATTGTCTGAGGTGACGAACTCGTCGGCCCGCAGGCTCGAACCGGAGGCGAGAAGGTCGTCCTCCTGGACCTTCGCGCTCGCCGACGCGGACGGTGCGAAACCCAAAGTCGCCGCCAGGGCCGTGACCGTCGCCCAGATCGCGATTCTCACTATGAATCCTCATTTCTTTCACGGATCAAACAGCAGGCACGTTAGCAGTCACAAGATCGGTGCCAGGCCGGGCCGAATATCGTTCTTGTCGTCCCGCGGTCACGGTGGAGACGGCCGCCGCCGACGAATTCCGCTGGGTGAACGGCTACTCCCGGTCCGCAGGCCCCGGAATGGGCTGATGGCGGGCGAACCGCCGGAGCCCAGGATTGGCAGGAACACGGCGATATTTGGCGGCCGGAGACCTCCGGAGCCGCACCGAATCGACATTCTCATCGCCTGGTCGAATCGCGCCGCCAGTCGCGCGGCGGGATCCCGTGCCGTTTGACGAAATGGTCGCGCAGGACGCCGTCGGAACCCATCCCGACCAGGTCGGCGATCTTCTGGATCGGCAGGTCGGTGGTCTCCAGCAACTCCTCGGCCCGATCAAGCCGCTGGTCGCGCAGCCAGGTGCGGGGCGTGGTGCCGGTGGCCTCCCGGAAGCGGCGGGCGAAGGTGCGCGGGCTCATCAACGCGCGCCTGGCCAGATCGTCCACCGACATGGCCTCCCGGAGCCGGGTCCGTGCCCACAGCAGGACCTCGTCCAGGCGCGGGTCGCGGAACCCCGCCCGCCGGGCGCCCCCGACGCTCCACGGAGCGGGGACGTACTGGACCTGCCCGCTCGCGCGCCGCGCCGCGACCATCGCCTCCCTGGCGACGGCGTCGGACACGGCAGGACCGAGTTCGCGGCGCAGCAGATGCAGGCACATGTCGATGCCCGCCGCCGCTCCGGCCCCGGTCACGATGCGCCCCTCATCGACGTACAGGGCCACCGGATCCACGGTGATCCTCGGATGTCTCTCGGCCAGCCGACCGGCGAGGGCCCAGTCGGTGGCGGCACGGCGGCCGTCGAGCAGGCCGGTCTCGGCCAGCAGGAACGACCCCGTGCCGTAGGCGGCGACGATGGTTCCCCGGCGGAAGGCGTCGCCGATCGCGTCGACGACCGGTCGGCGCACGGTCAGCGGCCTGGCTTCGGTGGGGAGCATGATGATCAGGTCGGCGGTGCGCATCGCCTCGGGACCGTGTTCCACCGAGAGGAGCAGGCCGAGATCGGTGCGCAGGGCGCCGCCCTCGCCGGCGCAAACGGTGAGGGAGAAGCGGGGTAACCCCAGGTGGGACCGGTCGGCGAAGACCTGGCTCACCGCGCCTAGCGCGAACGAGCTCACCCCCTCGGTGGCGAAGACGACCACGCGGAAGGGGCCGCCCGAAGCGGCGGCGGACGGGCGGTTCGGCGGGCGATGTCTCTTCTCCGGGTGGCATCGGCCGACGTCGGACCGCCGCAGCTGCGTGATTCCGGTCACCGGTGGTTCCTCTCACGTGGAGTCGGTTCCGTACGGTGAACGCGCGAAATCGACGCCCCCGCACGATCGCTCCGCTGAGCCTAGGAAGGCCGGGTGGCCGGTCGCTGTACCGCACCTGGAGCCCCTGCTTCCGCACGCCTCCACGAGCCGGCCCGCTGACCTCGGACGATGCCCGTCGATCGCGGCCCACCGGCAAAAGTCGCCGCCACCGGCAGAACCAGGGGTCACGGACGACGGGATCGAGAGGGCTGTCTCCGGTCACGAGCCGGCGCGTCGCGCGTTCCGGATCGGCCGCTCCCGCGAACCGGGAGGCACCTTCCCGGCCGGAAAACCCCGGGCGAAGCCCTTCATGATCACCTAGACTCGTCTCAGGCAGGCGGTGGTGCGACGATCGGACGCTCGACGACGGCGCCGAGGTGCCGGCGGGAGGCTCCATGACGTTGGGCGAGTTCCTGCTCGCGCATCGCGAGCGAGCGGGCATCACCCAGCGGGAGCTCGCCGACCAGGCCGGCATCAGCGTCCGCACGCTGCGCGACATCGAGCAGGGCGTGGCCCGGCGCCTTCACACCCGATCCGGACGCAAACTGGCAGAGGCGGTCGGTCTGTCCGCCGCCGAACTCGACATGCTCCAGGCGGCCGGCCCGCCTCCGACGCGGCCGACCAGGGAAGCGGTTCTCCGCGTCGACCTCCTGGGGCCGCTGACGATCCGCGCGCACGGGCGCGACGTCGACCTGAAGCCTTCCATGCAGCGCCGTCTCCTCGGCCTGCTCGCGCTCCAGGCCAATCGCGTCGTCACACACGCCGAGATCGTCGACTTCCTCTGGGCAGAGGAGATCCCCGGCACCTACCTGAACCTGGTGCACACCTACGTGTCGCGTCTGCGGCGGTTCTTCGACGGAATCGGCGCGGGGGAGGAGCTGATCAGCCGCACCGGCGCCGGCTACCGCCTCACCCTGGCGACCGGGCAGAGCGACGCGCTGACGTTCGCCGACCTGGTGGACAGGGCCTCGGCCCACCGCGTCGCGGGGGAGCCCGAGCAGGCGGAGGACGCCTACGGTACGGCGCTGTCGCTGTGGCGAGGGCAGGCGCTGGCCGACCTCGCGCCGCTCGCGCCGCACCACCCGGACGTCGTCGCGCTGTCCCAGCGACGTCTCACCGCGGTCCTGGAGTACGCCGGCCTGGCCCTGGACCTCGGGCACCACCAGGCCGCGCTGACCCGGCTGCGGGAGATCGTCCACGCCGAACCGCTGCACGAGGGCCTGAACGCGCTGATCGTGCTCGCGCTGGCCGGGTCCGGGCAACGGGCCGCTGCGCTGCGGCTGTTCCAGGACCTTCGGCGCCGGCTCAGGGACGACCTCGGCATCGAGCCGGGCCCCGAACTGCGGGACGCCTACCTCAGGACCCTCCACAACGGAGCCGGGCCCGCCGCGCCGACGCCCGCCCCTCCAACGCACACCCCTGCGACGCCCGCCTCTCCGGCGTCCGGCCGTGAAGCGGATCATGTTCCGGCCGGGCTTCCGCCGGACATCGCCACGTTCACCGGCCGCGAGCGTCAGATCGGCGAGCTGGACGCCTATCTCGCCGCCGTGGACGGGCATCCGGCGGCGGCCAAGGTGTCGGTGATCAGCGGCATGGCCGGGGTGGGCAAGACGGCACTCGCCGTGCACTGGTCCCATCACGTGCGTCACCGCTTCACCGACGGACAGCTCTTCTACAACCTGCACGGCTATTCCGACAACGCCGCCAAGACGGCCGCGGACGCGCTGACCGGCTTCCTGCTCGCCCTCGGGGTGGCGCCGGCGGCCGTCCCGTTCGATGTCGACGCTCGGGTCTCGCTGTTCCGGTCGATGACGGCGAACCGCCGGATGCTGCTGGTGCTCGACAACGCGACCAGCCCCGAGCAGGTCCGTCCGCTCATCCCGGCGAGCCCCCACAGCGCGGTCGTCGTCACCAGCCGCAACGACCTGTCCGGCCTCACGGTGTACGACGACGCGCTGATCGTGCACCCGGACGTGCTCACCGACGAGGAGGCCGTCGCCCTGCTGACGAAGGTGGTCGGCGCGCGCGCCGGCGGGACGTCTCCCGAAATGATCCGCGACCTGGCCCGGCTGTGCGCGCACCTGCCGCTCGCCCTGCGTATCGCGGCGGCGAACATCAGCCGGGGCGCCTACGGCACGGTCGAGGACTACGTCACCGCCCTCCGCGAGGGCGACCGGCTCGCCGAACTGGCGATCGGCGACACCAGGAACACGGCGGTGGAGACGGCGTTCGCCCTCTCCTACGCGGCGCTGCCGCCGCGCGCGGCCCGGCTGTTCCGATTGCTCGGCCTGGTGCCCGGCACCGACTTCACCCTCGGCGCTGCCGCCGCGCTCAGCGGTCTCACCGCGACACAGGCCAGGCAGGAGGTCGGCAGGCTGGCGGCCGCCCACCTGCTCGACCGGTACGCGCCCGGCCGTTACCGCTTTCACGACCTGCTGCGGTTGTACGCCGCCGAACGTGCCCGCGACGAGGAGACGCCCGAGGACCTGGCGGCGGCCGGGCGGCGCCTGTACGACTGGTACCTGCTGAACGTCCGGGCCGCCGTCGAGCGGAGCCACCCCCACTGGGCCAGACTCCCGCTGGCCACGACGCCCGAGGGGGTGGTCGCGAGGTCCGAGGGCGTGACGGCGGGGGACGTGCCGTCCGAGGCCGTGACGGCCGTCGCGTTCGCCGATCTCGCCTCGGCGGCGGCATGGCTCGCCGCCGAGCATCACAACCTCGTCGCCGCCGTCCACCAGGCGGCCAGAACCGGTCCACGGCGCTCGGCGTGGCTGCTCGTCGACGCGATGCGCAGCCATTTCTGGGCGAGCGGCAACACGAGCGACTGGCTCTCGTGCGCGCAGACGGCCGCGACGGCCGCCCGCGAGGAGGGGGACGTACCGGGAATGGCCTCGGCCACACTGGCCCTGGCGAACGCGCACGTGTTCCTGGAACGAGATGACGCGCTCCCGTTGTACACCCAGGCCCTCGCGCTCGCCGACCAGGGCGAGTGGAAGGAGGGCATGTCCTCCATCCGGAACAACCTGGCCGGCCACTACCTGCGCGCCGGGCAACTGGACGACGCCGCCAGAAGCCTGCGCGAAGGCATCAAGCTTGACGAAGAGGACGGGCGGTCAGCCTGGCTGGGCGTCAAGCACGTCAACCTCGCCGCGGTGTACGCCCCGCTGGGCCTTCTGGACGCCGCGTACCGCCACCTCACCCAGGCCCTTGAACTCCACTCCGACCCCGACGGCATGATCGCGCTCAACCTCGGCGAGGTCTGCCATCTGCAGGGAAGGCTCGACGAGGCGCTCGAACACCTCACCCGGGCGCATGCCCGCTGCGTGGAGGCGGGATCCCAGGCCGTCGAGCTCCCCTGCCTGGTCGTCCTCGCCGAAGTCCACTGCGACCTCGGCCGATACGACGCGGCGACGGCCCTCGCGCGACAGGCGCTGGACCGCGGCCGCGACAGCGACGACCGCCTCGCCGAGGCGATGGCCCACAACGCTCTGGGCAGGCTCCACGAGCGCACCGGCCGCCACGCCCAGGCCGTCGACCACCACCGCCGCGCGACGGAACTGGCCGGCGAGGTCCACTGGCTCGTCAGGACGGCCGGCCTCATCGGGCTGGCGAACGCGGCCCGCGGCCTCGGCAGGGCCGACGCCGCGTCCCACGCCGAGCAGGCTTTTCGGATCGCCCGCGAGCGGTCCTTCCGCATCATGGAGGGGCTGGCCCGTACCGCCCTCGCCGACATCGCCCTGACCGGCGGAGACCCGGTCGAGGCGGTCCGGCAGGCGCGGCTCGCTCTGGACGTCCACCGCCGCACCGGCCACCGCCTGGGCGAGGCCCGCACCCTCGCCACCCTCGCCAACGCCGCCCCCGACGCCCTCGGTTACCGGGAGCAGAGCGCGCGGCTGTTCCACGAGATCATCCCAGGATGAAACCGTGCGGACGATACGGCCGGCCGGTCATGACCGCCCGCCGCGAGCCCCGTGCTCGTGCCGCCGCCGTTCAATGCTCGGTCATCCGGACAGAGAGGTCCCGTAGAGCCGGTCGAGTGCGGCCCAGTGCCGGGTGGCGGCCGCCTCGTCGTAGGTGGGGTTGTCCGGTACGGCGAAGCCGTGACCGGCTGGGTAGATCTCCACAGTGTGGTCGACCCCGGCGCCGCCCAGCGCATCGCGCAGCAGGCCGGCCTGTTCGGTGGTGAAGGAACCGTCGTTCTCGGCACCGGCCACGTAGACGGTGGCGGTGATGCGGCCGGCCGCCAGGTGCGGGCTGGAGGGGTCGTCGGCGACGGCGAGCCTGCCGCCGTGGAAGGACGCCGCGGCCGCGATCCTGTCGCCGAGGCCGGTCGCGGCGATCAGGGACATGCGCCCGCCCAGGCAGTAGCCGGTGGTGCCGATCGCGGTCCCGGACACCTCCGGTCGGGCCAGCAGGAAGTCGGCGTAGGCGCCGGAGTCGCTGACGATCCGATCGTTGGTCAGCACACCGGCCAGCTTGCCCATCCGGGCCCGCTCCTGATCGTCGGTGAACAGGGTGGCCACGTCGAACGGCGCCCACTGCCCCGCCCGGTAGTAGGTGTCGGGGATGAGTGCGACATAGCCCATGCCGGCCAGCCGGTCACCCATCCGCAGGAAGGTCTCCCGCGTTCCGCCCGCGTCGGGGAAGACCAGCACGCCAGGCCAGGGGCCGTCCCCGTCGGGGAGGTGCAGGGTCGCGTCGCTGTGGCCATCGGGTGTGGGGATCTGGGTGTCTACGCGTGGCACGCGGCCGCCTTCCACGAGTCGTCGAATCCGATCACTGGACGCTAGCAGGGCCCGGGATCGTGCGACGTGAGAGGGGCGGGTCTCACGCGGCTCACGCCGACGGTCGCGCTGATGGTCCGCGTGCCGTCCGGCGTTCGCGGGGTGACCTGGCTTAGGGTGGCAGTGCCCACGACACGTGATCACCGGTGGTGCAGGTCGATCTCCCCCTTGCTGTGATAGCCGAGGTCCAGGAGAAGCCCATGTCCCACAGACATGCCACCACCGGGTGCGTCCTAATGATCACCGCGGTCGCCCTGAGCGCCGTCCCGGCCGGGGCGGACGGCCGGGGAGCGGGCCTCCGGGCCACGGTGCCTCCCCCTCCGCCACCGCCGGGCATGCTGGAGGCACTGCAGCGTGACCTGGGGCTCAGCATGAAGCAGGCCCAGGCCCGCCTGATCAACGAGGTTCGCCTGACCCCGATGGAAGCGCGGTTCCGCCGCGAGCTCGGTGACCGCTTCGGCGGCGCGTGGCTGCGGGGGACCACCGCGCAGACCCTGGTGGTGGCCACCACCAGCCCCGCCGACATCCCGCGGATCATCGCCGCGGGCGCCCAGGCCGAGGTCGTCACCAAGTCGCTGGATCAGCTCACCAAGATCAAGCACAAGCTCGACCAGGCTCTCCCCGTGAAGCCGCCGGTGGCGAGCGTGCGTTACGTGGACGCCAAGACGAACAAGGTCGTGATCCTCGCCCAGAAGCCCGAGGCCGTCGACACCCTCATCGAGGGTACGGGTGTGGACAAGTCCGCGGTGGTGGTGCTGCCGTCCACCGAACAGCCCCGGCCGCTGGACGACCTGGTGGGCGGCACCGCGTTCTACATCGGCATCACCGACCGCTGCTCGGTCGGTTTCCCGGTGCGGCACGGGACCCAGAACGGTTTCATCAGCGCCGGGCACTGCGGCAAGGCGGGCCAGACCACCACCGGATTCAACCGGGTCGCCCAAGGCGTCTTCCAGGCCTCCACCTTCCCGATCGCCGACTACGCCTGGGTCCTGGTGAACGCCAACTGGAAGCCCCGCCCGGCGGTGGACGACGGGTCGGGCGGCACCGTGCCCGTCGCCGGTGCCAAGGTGGCCATCGAGGGCGCCTCGGTCTGCAGGTCCGGCTCCACCAGCGACTGGCACTGCGGCCTCATCCAGCAACGCGACGCCACCATCACCTACGCCCAGGGGAACGTCTTCGGGATGACCCGCACCAGCGTCTGCGCCGAACGCGGCGACTCCGGCGGTTCGTTCATCTCCCTCGACCAGGCCCAGGGCGTCGCCTCCGGCGGTTTCGGGGACTGCGGCTCGGTCGGCACCACGTACTTCCAGCCGATCGGCCCGATCCTCGCCGCCTACGACCTGACCCTGGTCACCACGGCCGATCCGCCGCCGGCCGGCGCGGCATCCGCACCGGCCGGCGGCGGCTGACCACCGGCCCGATCCTCCGGGCGAGACATCAGAAGGCCGTCACCGCACCCAGGGTCTTCGTCAGCTCGCAGTTGTTGGTGAAGGTCCGCAGCGACAGGACGAAGTGGTCGTCCCAGACGCCCACCGACGAGACCGTCACCGGTTGGTACTCCGCGGAACACACCAGGAGCCTCGGAGGTTTGATCCTCTGCAGATCACCGGACACCGGTTGCAGCAGCGAGCATGCCTCCTGCGTTCGCGGGTGTGTCCCCCCTCCTCGCGGTGAGCACTGCAGAACCACGGACCGCGACGGCGGCACCAGAATCGGACCCTGGCCGACCACGAGTACCAACGCCCTGGCCTGCGGCGCCGGCGCCGGCGCGCCCGGCTTGGCGGCAGAGCCACTTGGCGGCGGCTCAGTGCCGGATCCGGCGTTCGCGGCCGGCAGGCCGAACCCGGCCGCCGCGGCAGAGCCCGCGACGAGACAGGCCACCCGCACCAAAAGACGTCCCACCACATCCCCCGATCGTGTGATGTCCAACTGCCCCCCAGTTTGACGCGCGGCGCCCCCCAGGAAAAACAGCAACGCCACGACCGTGAGCCAACATTGCACCTGATCAACGGCAACATCACCAGATGCCGACCAGGTTCACTCCATACCGCTCCCTGGTCGAATCGCCACGACGTTTCGCCAGTGGTGCACGGTCCACGTGATTCTTTGCGGCTCTTAAAGATCGTTTTGGTGTCGTCTCGGGCAGACCCCTGACCGCGCGGTCTCGAAGATCGGTTCTGCGCGCTCACGCGCCGGTCGGCGCAGGCCGGCCGGACCGACGAGAGCTTGGACGCGCCTCCGGCCGGCGGTGCACCCGAAGCCGGCGTTCACGAAAGGAAGCCCATGGCGACAAGAGGTCTCACAGGCGCCGTCCGCGGGGTCACCTCACCATCCCGGCTGGTACGCGCCTTGGTTCTGACCTGTGCGACCAGTGTCCTGTTCGGTGTGGCCGGGCCCGTCGGCGCGAGAGCGGCCACGCCGCCGCCCGTACCGCTGGGGGCCGCCGCCGCCTTCGCGGTCCTCGCCGGGTCGACGGTCACCAACACCGGCCCCACCACGGTCAACGGTGATCTCGGGCTGAGCCCGGGCACCTCGGTGACCGGCTTTCCCCCCGGGCATGTCAGCGGAGCCGCACACGTGGCCGACGCCGTCGCGCTGCAGGCCAAGAACGACCTCTCCACCGCGTTCGACGACGCCACCGCGCGCCCGGTCACCGCGACCGTCCCGGTGGAACTCGGCGGCGGCACCAAGACACCAGGCGTGTACGACTCTCCCGCGGGCACGTTCGGGATCACCGGAACGCTGACCCTCGACGCCCAGGGCGACCCGAACGCCGTGTTCATCTTCAAGGCCGCGTCCACACTGATCACGGCGTCGGCGAGCGACGTGACCCTCGTCAACGGCGCGCAGGCGTGCAACGTGTTCTGGCTGGTCGGCAGCTCCGCCACGCTCGGCACCAACTCCACCCTGCGAGGGAACATCCTGGCCCAGGCTTCGATCACCGTCACGACCGGCGTCATCGTGGAAGGCCGGGCCCTGGCACGCACAGCCGCGGTGACACTGGACACTGACACGATCACCCGCCCGAGCTGCGGCGAGTCGGCCACCAGCACCGCCATCACGCTGACGTCTTCTGCGAACCCCACACCGGTGAGCCAGCGTGTCAGCATCGTCGCCACGGTGAAGACCACGACCGGCACGGCGATCCCGACGGGCCTGGTGGTGTTCACCGACGGCCAGAAGACCATCCTCGGCGCCGTCGCTCTCGACGGTACGGGGCGCGCGGTCCTGAACATCGCCACGCTTCCCGCCGGGATCCATCGGATCAAGGCCGTCTATGTCGGCACGGCCGCGTTCGTCGGCAGCTCTTCACCGGCGATCGTTGAGTACGTCCTGCCGGGCTGATCGCGTAAAAACCTACTAAACAAGTAGGTCTTGACGGGAATGTGCGGGTTGTGTTGAGGTGAGCGTGTACATCGCCCCAGAAAGGCGGCCCCTCATGCCCGTCGAGTTCCTCGGCATCGGCGGGACCGACGACGGCTCCGAAACCTCGCCGTGCTCCGGTCCCTCGTTCGACAAGCAGTACACGCTCCGCCGCGCCCTCAAGACGTCCGCCACACTCGACCAGAAGCACCACGCCTTCACGGTGATCCCCCTGGTCCGGGAGGGGGTCGCCGGACGGGACCGCGACAGGGCGGCCGTACCCGGCTCGGTGGGATCATGACGCTCTCCGGCACCCAGGCGGCGCCGGCCGCCCGGCGGGACGAGATCTCGCTCAGGGTCGTCCCGACCCGCCATCCGCTGCGCTGGGCGGCGAGCGCCCTCGCCCTGCTGCTGTTCGCGATGGCGGCCAACTCGCTCTTCACCAACCCCGCGTGGGAGTGGGAGGTCGTCGGGGAGTACCTGTTCGCCCCCTCGGTCCTGCGCTCGGTGGTGCTCACCCTTGAGCTGACCGCGCTCGGCATCGTCCTCGGGTTCGCCCTGGGCACCGTGCTGGCCCTCATGCGCCTGTCGCCCAACCGGCTGCTGTCGTCGGTGGCCTGGGGGTACGTCTGGCTCTTCCGGTCCGTCCCGTTGATCCTGCAACTGCTGTTCTGGTACAACCTGGCGCTGCTGTACCCGCGGCTGTCGTTCGGGGTCCCCTTCGGGCCCGCCTTCTTCGACGTCGGCACCATGGACCTCATCGGCCCGCTGACCGCCGCGGCCCTCGGCCTGGCGCTGCACCAGGCCGCGTACGCCGCCGAGATCGTGCGGGGCGGGCTGCTGTCGGTGGACCCGGGCCAGCGGGAGGCCGCGGCGGCGCTGGGCATCCCGCGCGTGCGGCGGCTGTTCCGGATCATCCTGCCGCAGGCGATGCGGACCATCGTGCCGAACGCGGGCAACGAGATCATCGGCCTGGTCAAGGGCACGTCCGTCGTCTACATCATGGCGCTGCCCGAGCTGTTCTACCAGGTGCAGGTGATCTACATGCGCAACGGCAGGGTGATGGCCCTGCTCCTGGTGGCGGCCGTCTGGTACCTGGCCCTGACCACGGCGCTGTCGGCCGCGCAGTTTTACGTCGAGCGCCACTACGGCAGGGGACGCTCGTGACGGCGATGGTGGAGCTGCGCGACGTGCACAAGAGTTTCGGCCCGCTGCACGTGCTGCGCGGAGTGAGCCTGAGCGTGCGGCAGGGCGAGGTGGCCGTGATCCTCGGCCCGTCCGGATCGGGTAAGTCGACGTTGCTCCGCACGATCAACCATCTGGAGAAGGTGGAGTCGGGCACCGTCGAGATCGAGGGCGAGCTGCTCGGCTACCGGCGGTCGGGCGACCGGCTGCACGAACTGCACGAGCGGGAGATCCTCCGGCAGCGTACGAAGATCGGGTTCGTCTTCCAGAACTTCAACCTCTTCCCGCACCTCACCGTGCGGCAGAACGTGGCCGAGGCGCCGCTCTCGGCCCAGAGGCGGCCACGGGCCGAGGTCGACGCCCTGGTGACCCGGCTGCTCGACCGCGTGGGCCTGGCGGAGAAGGCCGGCGCCTACCCGCGCACCCTGTCGGGTGGCCAGCAGCAGCGGGTGGCCATCGCCCGGGCGCTGGCACTGGAGCCCAAGGTCCTGCTGTTCGACGAGCCGACCTCGGCGCTCGACCCCGAACTCGTCGGCGAGGTCCTGGAAGTGATGAAGGACCTGGCCCGCAGCGGCACGACCATGCTCGTCGTCACCCACGAGATCGGCTTCGCCCGCGAGGTGGCCGACACCGTCGTCTTCATGGACGCCGGCCTGATCCTCGAACAGGGGCCGCCGTCCCAGGTCCTCGACGGTCCCCGCCACGAACGCACCCGCGCCTTCATCGGCAAAGTCCTCTGACCCTAGGAACCCTCATGCGCCTCTCTCCCAGGCGGGCCTCCGTCATGCCCGCACTCCTCCTGGCCCTCGCCGTCGCCGCGTGCGGCACCGAGCCGGCGGTCCCGCCCAAGGCCGCCGGGACGAACGCCGCCACGAACGCCGCGAACGTGGCGGGCAAAAAGATCAACACCGGCCCCGACCAGAACCGCGTACGCGCGGAGAAGGTCGACGCCATCGCCGCGAAGGTGCCCCCCGCCGTCGCGGCGGACGGCAAGCTCGTCGTCGGCTACAGCGGCGAGGGCGCCCCGCCGCTGAACTTCCTCGCCGACGACGACACGACGTTCATCGGCGTGGAGACCGACATCGCCCAGCTCGTGGCCGACGTCCTCGGCCTGGAACTGAAACCGGAGATCAGCTCCTGGGAGAACCTCTTTCTCGGTGCGAAGTCCGGGAAGCTGGAGGCCGTCTTCAACAACGTCACCGTCACCGAAGAGCGCAAGGACCTCTACGACTTCGCCACCTACCGCGTGGACCAGCTCGCCTGGCAGGTCCCGGCGAACAGTCCCATCAAGGCGATCACCAAGCCCGCCGACATCGCCGGGCTGCGCGTCTCCGTGGGGTCGGGCACCAACCAGGAGAAGGTCCTGCTCGACTGGGACGAACAGAACAAGGAGGCCGGTCTCGCACCGGCCGAGATCCAGTACTACACCAAGTACGGCGACGCCCTGCTCGCACTGAAGTCGGGCCGCATCCAGGCCTACTTCGGGCCGAACCCGACCATCGCCTACAACATCGCGGTGAGCGGCGACTCCCGTATCGTCGGCACCGCCTCGGGCGCGGGCCCCGACCTCCAGGGCCTCATCGCCGCGATGACCAAGAAGGACAACGGCCTGGTCAAACCCCTCAACGAGGCCCTCAACACGGTCATCAAGACCGGAAAGTACCAGGAGGTCCTCGCCCGCTGGGGCCTGTCCAACGAAGCGATCCCCACCTCCCAGATCAACCCCCCCGGCCTCCCCCGCCAGTCAAGCTGACCCCCGGGCACGCGCGGTCAGGGCCCGCGTGCAGGTGGTACCGACCGGCGCGTGGCGTTCGGGCACCGGCTGGTCGCGGTTGTTTATCGAATGTGCAATTCGACGTGGAAGTGGGGGGAGCTGACGCTTAAGTATGGGTTCGGGGTCTCCCAGGCAGCCAGGAAAGGACGCCTATGACCACGGGACTGGAGGCGGACGCCGGTCAGGACGACATCCAGTTGTCGCTCCTGGCGGGGGAACGCGCGCTGTACGCGCAGGGTGACCTCGGTACCGGACGCAAGTGGTTCGACGTCGCCTACCGCGAGGCCGAGCGACGGAACGACGCGGTGGCGATGGCGTACGCCGTCCTGGGCCTCAGCGGGCTGTGGGTGCACGAGCACCGGACGGCCGTGGACACCGCCCAGGTGCGCGCCAGGCAGCGGCGCGCCCTGTCGCTGATCGACCCGCGGAGCACGCTGGCGTTGCGGCTGCGGGCCAGGCTGGCCGCCGAGGAGGTCTTCCTCACGGGCGCCCACGAGGGGATCCTCTCCATGGTCGCCGAGGCGAGGAGCTCGGGCGACGCGGTGGCGCTGGTCGAGATCCTGAGGATGGCCCACCACTGCCTGCTCGGACCCCAGCACGCGGCACTGCGGGCGGAACTGGCCGAGGAGATGATCGGCGAGGCGCCCCGCACCGGGCGGCGCAGCGACCTGCTGATGGGGCTGATGTCGCGGACCGTCGACCTGTTCCTGCGGGCCGACCCCCAAGCAGAGCGCGCGCTGGAGGAACTGCGCGCCCGGGTCGACCGCGACGAGAACCTCGCGGTCGGGTACGTCGTCAGCGGGATCGAGGCGATGCTCGGCATCAGGACCGGCCGGTTGGAGCAGGCCGAGGCCCTGGCCACCGCCTGCGCCGAACGCGGGGCGGCGGCCGACGACCCCACGGCCAAGGCGCGGCACATCGGTCAGATAGGGACGATCCGCTGGTACCAGGGGCGTCTCGCCGAGATGCTCCCGGCACTGTCCGAGGCGGTCAACTCGCCGTTGCTCGGCGCGCGGGACAATTCCTTCTTCGCGATCCTGGCGGCGGCGGCCGCGGCGGCCGGGGAACGGCGCCTGGCGGAGAGCATGCTGGCCCGGCTGTGCGGCAGCGACCTGGCGGAGGTGCCGCGCTCGTCCTGCTGGCTCGTGACGATGTACGGCGTCGCCGAGGCCGCGTACTCCCTCGACGACACCGAGACCTCGGCCAAGGTGTACACCCTGCTGACCCCGTACGCGCACCTCCCCATGATCGCCAGCGTGGGGGTCACCTGCCTGGGGTCGGTACACCACTCCCTGGGCATGGCCGCGCTGAACTGCGGAAACGCGGACAAGGCCGTGGAACACCTGCGGGCCGCCGTACACGACAACATGGCGCTCGGGCACTGGCCGGCCGTGGTCCTCTCCCGCGCGCGCCTGGGGGAGGCGCTGGCGCTCCGTGACGGCCCGGCCGACGAGACGTCGCGCCGGGAGCTCGGGCTCGCGGCGGGCGAGGCGCTGGCGCTGGGCATGGCTATGCCGGTCAGGAAACCGCTTCCCGACGACGGCGGCTGGATCACTCCGGTGGTGGCCCATCGCCGGGGCGGGGAATGGCAGCTCGAAATGAGCGGCCGGGCGGTCCGCGTCGGCGACAGCGTGGGGATGGGCCACCTGGCCTGCCTGCTCGCGAACCCCGGCCACGAGATCTCCGTCATCGACCTCGCGGCGGGCCTTCTGACGGTCGGTGCCGCCCACGGCGACGGACCTGACCGGCCGCCCTTGGACGAGCGGGCCATGACCGACTACAAGCGGCGGCTCTCAGCGCTTCAGGACGAGATCGATGAGCGCGAGGCGTCGGACGACCCCGAGCGCGCGTCCGCCGTGCGCGCCGAGCGCGACCGCCTCGTCGACGAACTGGCCGGCGCCACCGGCCTGGCCGACCGGCCACGCCCCTCCACCGTCAGCCAGGAACGCGCCCGCACCTCCGTCGGCAAGGCCATCCGCCGCGCCCTCGACCGCATCACCAAACTCGACCCCACCATCGGCCACGAACTCCAAGCCACCATAGAAACCGGCACCCACTGCTGCTACCGCCCCCGCTGACCGCCTCGCGGGGGGTTGACGGTTCGGGAGGGGTGTGTGAGGTGGGGTGGTGGGGGTAGCGGTGTGCGTGGAAGGGTGTGGAGATCGGGAGGTGGCGGGCATGCCGCGGGGTTCCAGTCCTAAGCGGGAACGGCAGTACGAGCACATCAAGGAAAGCGTCAAGCAGCGCGGGAAGAGCGACGAGCTGGCCGCGGAGATCGCGGCCCGTACGGTGAACAAGGAGCGGGCCCGCGCGGGGGAGTCGCGCACCGCCAGCCGTACCTCGATCCAGGACATCTCGTCCTCCCGGCGCGGGGGGCTTCGCTCGCATTCTGGGGCGGGCGGGCGCACCAAGGAACAGCTCTACGCCGAAGCCAAGCGTCGCAACATCAAGGGCCGCTCCAGCATGACCAAGGCCCAACTGGAGAAAGCCCTCGATTGAGCCCCGCGCTGAGGCGCCATTTCAGGGGTCAGGCGGGTGGGTGGGGGCGTGCGCCTTTCTGTCCGGTTGTTGTTTCCGGGGGTGGGGGGAGTCGGCGGCGGGTGGCTTTGTGGGTGTGCCAGATGGCGATGTAGGCGGCCATGGCGGCGGTGAAGCCGGTGGTCGCTCCTAGGAGGGCGCCGCGTACCAGGTCGTAGAGGCTCGCCGTCGCGCTGTCGTCGAAGACTCGGAGAGCGGCGCCCGCGATGGCCGCCGCCGATGCGACCGCGAGGACCAGTACGCGTGGCCGGGCCGCTGTTCCGGCCGGGGGGTGCGGGTGGAGTGGGGTGCGGCGGTACCAGGTGGTGAACCAGATTGCCAGGGTGGCGATGCCGCCGAGGGAGCTGGCGTACATCACCACATTGAACACGCGATGTACTCCGACGACCGGCTCGCGCAGCGCCGCCCATCGGGTGACGGCGAACCCGTCGAAGTGCGTGAAACCATCCCAGAGCAGGTGAGTCGCCGCGCCGGTCAGCAGCGCGGCCACCACCGCCTTCCACCGGTCGTTCAGTGGTGTGGTGACTGGACGGGGGTGCGTGCCTTGGTGGTCGGGGAGGCGGGCGCGGAGGTTCGCGGGGGTCAGGGCGGTCAGCGGGGCCCGCAGGACCAGGTGGAAGAGGACCAGGGCGGCGAGTCCGGTGGGCAGGTCCACCAGGACGGCGCCCCACCAGCTGTGCGTCACCTGCGAGGAGAAGGGCAGCGGCACGTAGTACGGCAGGTCGGGGATCATCGCCCCGGTCGCCACCGCGGACGCCGGCAGCCATCGGGCCAGCGGGAGGGCGACGACGGCATGGCTCACGGTGAACGGCACTCCCCATTGTCAGCCGTGAAAAGTGGTGTGGGATTCCCCGGGGGTGGGGTTCGTGTGAAGCGAGGGGTGACGATTCTGGGGGTGGGAAAGCCGGGGGACGGTGGTGTGGAGGTGGGGGACGTGTGGCGGCAGGGGGATTGATCTTTGGGGGGTTAGGATCACGTAGCGTGGCCGACTAGTTACGTAAGCGTATTCAGGCAGTACAAACAGGGGGATGGGGCACGCCGGCGGTGGTGTCCTCGAGTCTGGGTCCGCGCCGGCCGCGAGGTCCGGATGGGCCTTGAAGTCTGGACGGGTTTCGAAGTCCGAACGGATCTCGAAGTCTGGACGGGGTTCGAGGTCCGAGCGGTTTCGAGGTCCGGACGGGTCTTGAAGTCCGAATGGGTTTCGAGGTCCAGATGGGTTTCGAGGTCCGAGCGGGTCTTGAAGTCCGGATGGGGGCTTGAAGTCCGGATGGGGGCTTGAAGTCTGGATGGGGCTTGAAGTTCCGGAATCGATGTTGAAAGTCCGAAACGATCTCGAACGCTGAAGGCAGGTACCGTGAATCCTGTTCCACGTGGTTCGAGGCCGGAGCCCGTGGCCTCTGACGAGGTCACTCGCTCCGGTTCGCTTCCGGTCCGTCCGCTGGGGCGGATGCGGCAGCGCATGGTCGGTCTCATGGGGCCCGCCTTCGTGGCGGCCGTCGCCTACGTGGACCCGGGGAACTTCGCCACCAACGTGGAGAGCGGCGCGAGGTTCGGGTTCCTGCTGCTGTGGGTGGTCCTTTCGGCGAACGTCGTCGCGATGCTGCTGCAGTACCTGTCGGCCAAGCTCGGTATCGCGACCGGGCGCAGCCTGCCCGAGTTGTGCCGCGACCACTACCCCCGCCCGGTCGTGTGGGCGCTGTGGTTCCAGGCCGAGATCGTCGTGATCATGACGGATCTGGCCGAGTTCATCGGCGGCGCGGTCGCGCTCAACCTGCTGTTCGGCATGCCCATGTTCCAGGGCGGCATCCTGATCGCGGTCGCCTCCTTCGTCGTCCTCGCGATCCGCACGGCACGCCACCGGCGGTTCGAGGCGGCCGTCACCGCGCTGCTCGCCATCGTCGTCGGGGCCTTCCTGTACGCGACGCTGAACGCCGACATCCCCCTCGGTGGCCTGGCGGCCGGGCTCGTCCCCCGGTTCGACGGGTCGGCGAGCCTCCTGCTGGCGGCCGGCATCGTCGGGGCCACCGTGATGCCGCACGCCGTGTACCTGCACTCGGCGCTCACCCAGGAACGGTTCGAGGGGGACCACGGCCTGCACCGCGACACCCTGATCCGCGTGCAGCGGATGGACGTGGTGCTGGCGATGGGCGTGGCCGGTCTGGTCAACATGGCGATGCTGGTGTCCGCGGCCTCGATGTTGCGGCGGCCCGGCGTGGAGCCGACGCTGCACGGGGCGTACGCCGAGTTCACGCAGGTCTCGGGCGCGCTCACCGCGATGCTGTTCGCGATCGCCCTGCTGGCCTCGGGGCTGGCCTCCTCCAGCGTCGGCGTGTACGCGGGGCAGGTCGTGATGCAGGGCTTCCTCCGCCGCCGCATCCCCCTGCCGGTGCGCCGGCTGGTGGCCGTGGTGCCCGCGCTGGCGGTGCTGGCGTTCGGCGTGGACCCGACCCACGCCCTGGTGCTGAGCCAGGTCGTGCTCTCGTTCGGCATCCCCTTCGCCCTGATCCCGCTCCTGCTGCTCACCCGCCGCGCCGACGTGATGGGCGACTGGGTGAACCGGCGGGCGACCACGGTGGCCGCCGGGTGCGCCACCGCCGTCATCGTGGCACTGAACGTGGTCCTGGTGTTCCTCGCGCTGCCCTCGCTCTGAGGGCCCGCGCCCGCACCCTGACGACCTGCGGCGGGCATGACTGAATCGGTTCATGTCCGGGCCCGCGTTCGCCGCCGCCCGGGCCGTCCTCCTCGCTTGCGTACGCCTCGAACGCGTTACGGCTATTGACAGAGCGGACACGCCGTATTTACGTTCTCGGTACTTATCCGGTTCAGCAAATAGGCGCGGGTCGCTTGTGGGAGCGCTCTCACGAGGCCACATCGGGGCTTGGCACACACGCGGACCTCCGCCGCGAGGCGGGGGAAGGAGAGACAGATGCGACAGCGGGTGCGGATCATGGTCCCGTTACTGGCGGCCGGCATGCTCGCCGTCGGCTGTACGGGCGGTGGATCGACGCCGGCCCCTCAGGGCTCGGGAGCGGCGAGCGCGCCGGCGGCCGACCAGGCCAACCCCAACGACCTGCCACGCAACGAGACGCTCTACACCAGCGGCACGCAGTGGGGTCCGCCGGCGAACTTCAACCCGCTCCGCGAGTGGGACTCGGCGACCGGCACGAAGGGCCTGGTCTACGAGACGCTGTTCCACTTCGACCCGAACGCCGGCAAGCTCACCCCGTGGCTGGCCCAGAGCGGATCCTGGACCGACGACACGACCTACGAGGTCAAGATCCGTCCAGGCGTCAAGTGGTCGGACGGGCAGCCGTTCACCGCCAAGGACGTCGCCTTCACCTTCGGGCTCGGCAAGATGGAGACCATCCCGTACCACCAGTTGTGGGAGTGGCTGAAGGACGTCCAGGCCGTCGACGACCAGACGGTGAAGTTCACCTTCAGCACGGCCAACTACCAGGAATGGGACTTCAACCTCTACAACCGGGCCATCGTGCCCGAGCACCTGTGGAGCAAGCTCTCGGAGGAGGACGTGCTCAACGGGGTGAACGAGAACCCCGTCGGCACCGGCGCCTACAAGTTCAGCAGCCACGACCAGGACCGCGCCGTGCTCCGCAGGCGCGACGACTGGTGGGGCAAGACGGCGCTCAACATGGAGCCCAAGCCGAAGTACATCGTCGACGTCGCCACCCCGAGCAACGAGGTGTCGATGGGCCTGCTCCTGCAGAAGGGCCTGGACCTCAGCAACAACTTCCTGCCCGGCGTCGCGAACCTGGTCAAGGGCAACTTCGGCCTGACCACGTTCTACAAGGACCCCCCGTACATGCTGTCGGCCAACACCGCCTGGCTCGTGCCCAACACCACCAAGAAGCCCATGGACGACGTGGCCTTCCGCAAGGCGCTGGCCACCTCGGTCGACGTCAAGAAGATCGTCGAGGGCGTCTACGGGAACCTGGTCAAGGCGGCCAGCCCCAGCGGCCTGCTGCCGCAGTGGGACCAGTTCGTCGACCAGGGCGTGGTGAGCCAGAGCGGCTTCTCCTTCGACAAGGCCAAGGCCAAGCAGATGCTCGCCGCCGCCGGCTACAAGGACACCAACGGGGACGGGCTGGTGGAGAACAAGGACGGCTCCAAGCTCAGCTTGAGCCTCATCGTGCCGTCCGGCTGGACCGACTGGATGGAGGCGGCGCGCTCCATCGCGGCCAGCGGCAAGGAGGCGGGCATCGACATCACCCCCGATTTCCCCGACTACAACGCCCTGGTGGAGAAGCGCGGCAAGGGCGACTTCGACCTGGTGATCAACAACGAGCGCCAGCTCTCCAACACGCCGTTCACTTACTACCAGTACCTCTTCCAGCTCCCGGTGCAGAAGGTGCAGAACACCGTGAACTTCGGGCGGTACGAGAACAAGAAGGCCTGGGACCTGGTGCACGACCTGGACAAGGTCAAGACCGACGACATCGAGGGGATGAAGGCGGCGGTGTCGAAGCTGGAGAAGATCCATCTGGACGAGCTGCCGGTCATCCCCCTCTGGTACAACGGCCTGTGGGCCCAGTCGAGCACCAGCACGTGGAAGAACTGGCCCTCCTCCGCCCAGGGCGCGCCCAAGTTCGCGCCCGCCATGTGGCGCAACTGGCTGGAGATGGGCGGGTTCGAGGCGCTCACCCAGCTCCAGCCCGCGGCCTCCTGACCGTCTGATGCCGCCCCCTCCCGCCGCGCGCGGCGGAGGGGGCCTTTCCCGGAGGCCTTCGTGCGCCGATATTTCGGTCGGAAACTGCTCATCTACGGGCTGACGTTCGTCGTCGCCGTCACGATCAACTGGATGATCCCGCGCTTCATGCCCGGTGACCCGGTCGCGAGCATGCTGGCGCGGGCCAGGGTGTCGCAGCCGGAGGCCGTGGAGGCGATGCGCGCCTACTACACCAGCCTGTTCGGCTTCGACCAGCCCGTGTGGCAGCAGTACCTCGGCTTCTGGGGCGCGCTGCTCCGGGGCGACTTCGGCATCAGCATCTGGGTGTTCCCCACGCCGGTGAGCACCGTCATCATGGGCGCCGTGCCGTACACGCTGGCGCTGATGATCCCCTCGGTGCTGCTGAGCTGGGTGGTGGGCAACCGGCTCGGCGCGTACGCGGCCCGGCGCAAACTCCTGGACAACACCGTGCTGCCCGTCGGCTACGTGCTGACCGCCACGCCGTACATGTGGCTGGCGGTCCTGCTGGCCTGGGGGTTCGGCGTGATCCTCGGCTGGTTCCCCGTCGCGGGAGGCTACAGCTTCTCCACGCGGCCCAACTGGTCGCTCGACTTCGTCCTGGACCTGCTGCACCACTGGGCGCTGCCGTTCGCGTCGCTGTTCCTGGTGGCGCTGGGCGGCTGGGCGATCGGCATGCGCAACATGATCATCTACGAGCTGGAGTCGGACTACGCCAACTACCTGTCGGCGCTCGGCGCACCGCAGCGGCTGATCAGGAGATACGCCTTCAGGAACGCGGTGCTGCCGCAGATCACCGGACTGGCGCTGCAACTCGGCGTGCTGGTGGCCGGCGCCCTGGTCACCGAGATCGTCTTCTCCTATCCGGGCCTGGGCAGCCTGATACTCAAGGCCATCCAGAACCAGGACTTCTTCCTGCTGCAGGGCACGTTCCTGTTCATCGTGCTCGGCGTCCTGGTCGCCAACTTCGTGATCGACATCGTCTACGTCGTGGTCGATCCGCGTACGAGGGCGGGAATGGCAGGCGCGACGGCATGACGGCCCTTCAGGAAGTGACGGCATGACGGCCCTTCAGGAGGTCCAGACCCGCGAGGTCCCCGCCACGCCGCCGGGCGCCTGGCGGGAGGCCCTGCACTTCGCGGTGCGCAACGCCAAGCTGGTGATCGGGCTCGGCATCGTGCTGGCGCTGCTCGCGCTGGGGCTGCTCGGCCCCCTGCTGGCGGGCGCGCCGCCCAACGAGTACGTCGGCCCGCCGATGCAGTCGCCGTCGGGAGAGTACTGGTTCGGCACCACGACGTTCGGCCAGGATGTCTTCGTCCAGTTCGTGTACGGGCTGCGCACGACGTTCCTGGTCGGGGTGCTCGGCGGCGGCATCGCGGCCGTCGTGGGCATGGTGGTGGGCTTCGTCGCCGGCTACCGGGGCGGCCTGGTCGACGAGGTCCTGAACATGCTGACCAACGTCATCCTGGTCCTGCCCGCCCTGGCCGTCCTGCTGATCGTCAACGCCTACCTCGGCATCCGCAGCGTCGGCGCGCAGGCGGTGTTCATCGGGCTGACGTCCTGGCCGTGGGCGGCGCGGGCGATCAGGGCGCAGACCTTCTCGCTGCGCTCCCGGGACTTCGTGGACCTGGCCAGGCTCAGCGGGGCGACCACCCGGAAGATCATCGTCCGGGAGATCGCGCCGAACATGAGCTCCTACCTGTTCATGACGTTCATCCTGCTGTTCGGCGGTTCGATCCTCATCGCCTCGTCCCTGGACTTCATCGGGCTCGGGCCCACCGAGGGCGTGTCCCTCGGGCTGATGCTGCAGAACGCGAGCCAGTGGAGCGCGATGCAGCTCGGGCTGTGGTGGTGGTTCGTGCCGCCCGGCGCGGGGATCACGGCGGTCGTCGGCGCCCTGTACGTGGCCAACGTGGGCCTCGACGAGGTCTTCAACCCGAAGCTGAGGGAGACATGAGCCTGCGGGTCACCGATCTGAAGGTCCACTACCAGACCCTGAAGGGCGAGGTGCGCGCGCTCGACGGGGTCTCGTTCGAGGTGGGGGACGGCGAGATCCTCGGGCTGGCGGGGGAGTCGGGCTGCGGGAAGACGACCCTGGGCAAGAGCCTGATCCGGATGGACGGCCGCATGCGCCACATCGGGGGCCGGGTGGAGCTCGACGGGGAGGAGCTGCCGGTCGGGGACGACCGGCGGATGAACCCCTTCCGCTTCCACAAGGTCTCGCTGGTCCCGCAGTACTCCATGAGCGCCATGAACCCCACCCGCAAGATCGGCAGGATGGTGGGGGAGCTGCTCAGGTCCCGTGGGGTGCCGCTGGACGCCGAGAAGCTCGCCGCCCGCCTCGACCTGGTGGGACTCTCGCCGGAGGTGCTCGGCCGCTACCCGATCGAGCTGTCGGGCGGCATGAAGCAGCGCATGGTGATGGTCATCTCCACGCTGCTCGACCCCTCGCTGCTCATCGCCGACGAGGTCACCTCCGCGCTGGACGTGTCCACCCAGAAGGGCGTGGCCACGGCGCTGGCCGGCTTCCGCGACAACGGGGTGGTGAACAGCATGATCTTCATCACCCACGACATCTCGCTCACCTACCAGATCGCCGACAAGATCATGATCATGTACGCGGGCAAGGTGGTCGAGCGGGCGCCCGCCAAGGTGATCGTCGAGGCGCCTCGCCATCCGTACACGAAGCTGCTGATCGACTCGCTGCCCGAGGTGGGCGTGCGGTACGCCGACCGGCGGCTGTCCGGCATCCCCGGCGGCCCCCCATCCCTGCTCGACCCGCCGACCGGCTGCCGGTTCAGGGACCGCTGCCCGCTGGCCTTCGACAAGTGCGCGCAGGAGCCCCCGGCGGCGGAGATCGAGCCCGGCCACGTCGTCGCCTGCTGGAAGGCATGATGCTGAAACTCGACAACGTCACCAAGGTCTACCGGACCGGCGCGTTCGGCGGCGGCAGCACGACCGCCGTGGGCGGGGTGAGCTTCGAGGTCGGTCCCGGCGAGGTCGTCTCGCTGATCGGCGAGAGCGGCAGCGGCAAGAGCACGCTCGGCCGGATGATCCTCGGCCTCACGCCGGTGACCAGCGGGTCCATCACCTGGAACGGGACCGCCGTCCGCCCGGCGAAGTCCTACTACCGCGAGGTCCAGGGCGTCTTCCAGGACCCGTTCAGCACCTTCAACCCCGTCTTCAAGGCCGACCGCGTGTTCCGGATGATCAAGGAGGTGTACTTCCCCGAGGTGCCGCCGGCCGAATGGGCGGAACGGGTACGGGCCTCACTCGCGGACGTACGGCTCAACCCCGCGCAGATCCTCGGGAAGTTCCCCCACCAGCTCAGCGGCGGCCAGCTCCAGCGCCTGCTCATCGCGCGGGCCCTGCTGCTGGACATCAAGCTGCTGGTGGCCGACGAGATCACCAGCATGCTCGACGCCTCGACCCGGATCGACGTGCTGAACCTGCTCGCCGAGCTCAAGGGGCGCGGGCTCGGGGTGCTGTACATCACCCACGACCTCTCGCTGGGCACCTACCTGGCCGAGCGCACGATCGTCCTGCGGCGCGGCACCGTCGCCGAGATGGGGCCGACCGAGACGGTGTTCACCGGGCCGAAGCACCCCTACACCCGGGAACTGCTCGCCGCCGTGCCCCGGCTGCGCGAGCCCTGGCAGGAGGCCGAACCCATCGAATCCTGCCTTTACCACGACAAGGCGGGCACCGGCGGGCTCCTGGAGGTGGAACCCGGCCACTATGTGGCATGCGCGCGGCTCGCCGGTTGCGCGGGGTAAAGGAGGGGGGTAAGGAGTTGGTGTGGAGCTTTCTGTCGTGGCGGACGAGCTGTACGAGGGCGCGCCCGAGGATTTCGTGGACAGGCGCAAACAGGCCGCCGCCGAGGCCAAGAAGGCCGGGGACGCCGCCCTGGCCAAGCGGGTCGGCGAGCTGCGGCGCCCGACCGTGTCGGCCTGGGCGGTCAACCGGCTGGCCCGCGCGGAGACCGGCGAGCTCGCCCGCCTGCTCGACCTCGGCGCCGAGCTGCGGTCGGCGTGGGCGGCGGGCGGGCATGTCGGCGAGCTGGACCAGCGCAGGGGCGAGCTGGTCGCCGGACTGGTCCGCATGGCGGTGACCCTGGCGTCCGAGGCCGGGCGCCCGCTGCGCGAGCCCGCCGTACGGGAGGTCGAGGACACCCTGCACGCCGCGACGATGGATCCGGCGGTGGCCGACGAGGTACGCGCCGGATGGCTGTCCCAGCCGCGGAGTTACGCCGGGTTCGTTCCGGTCGGCGAGCCCGCCCCGCCGGGTGCGGGATCGGCGGGGCCCGCCGTGAAGCGGCCGGCCAAGGCTGCGGGCGAACGGCGGGCGGGCACGAAACGCGATCCCCAGGCGGAGGAGGACGCGCGGCGGCGTGCGGAGGAGGAACGGCGCAGGCGGCTGACCGAGCAGGCCGACGCCGCGGCGGCGGAGGCGCGGGAGGCCGAGCAGGCGCTCGCCGAGTGGGATGAGGAGGTCGAGCGGGCCGGGCGGGCCCGGGCGGAGCTCACGGCCGAGGAGGAGCGGCTGCGGCGGGAGCTCAAGGCCGTACTCGACCGCCAGGAGGTGCTCACCAAGCGGGTGAGCGGGGCCGAGCGCGAACGGAACCGGGCCGCCCGCCGCGCCGCCGACGCACGCCGCCACGCCGAGGAGACCCGCAAGAAGCTGTGACGGCGGCCCTGGCACGGTGAGCCGTGGGGCCGGACGTGGTGGGCGGGGGCCGGGTGCGGGCGGGCCGCTCTCGGTGGCCCCGGCGCGGGGGTGGGAGGGCGCAACGGGGTAGGCATGGGGGTGAGGCCTCGTCGCCTCGCACGACCCGGCCGGTCCGGCGTACCCGGAAGCCAGGGCGGCGCACGGCGGAACGGCCGTGCCGAGCACAAGGGGAAGTCTGCGATGAACAAGTTCTCTCTCGTGGCCGTGGCCCGCCAGCAACTGGAACGGGCGGCGACGTCGACCGCCGGGCACGCGGCGGACACGGTCGTCGGCGGGCACGAGCACATCCTGCGGCACACGGTGATCGGCCTCACGGGAGGCACCGTCCAGGGCGAGCACGAGGTCCGGGGCGAGGCGACGCTGTACGTGCTGTGGGGGCGGGTGCGCGTGGTGGCCGGGGAGGTCTCGTGGGACGCGCAGGCCGGGGACCTGCTCATCGTGCCCGACGTCCGGCACCACATGGAGGCACTGGAGGACTCGGCCGTCCTGCTGACGGTCGCCATGGCCCTGTGACGGCCCCGTCCCCGGTGTCCAGGCCGAGGGCGGGGCCGCGCGGGTCAGGCGAGGGCGGGGCCGCGCGGGTCAGGCGAGGGTGGCGGCGTGGGGGTCCCAGCCGGCCGGGAGCGGTTCCGGTTCGGCCGTCGTGGTCGACAGGTGCCGGAACCCGCCGAGGCCGGCCGACTCGATGAGCGCCGTCATGGCCTCCAGCACGTGCAGGGCCAGCGTGCCGGACGCGCGGTGGGGCGGGCCGCCGCGCAGGGCGCGTGCCATGTCGACGACGCCGAGGCCCCGCCCGGTCGTGGTCCCGGAAATGGGCAGCTCGCGCCACTCGGAGTCCCCGGTGGCCCGCACCTTGAGCGGTCCCACGAAGGTGTTCGGGTCGGGCAGCGACAGCATCCCCTCGGTGCCGATGATCTGGATCATCGTCACGCTGGCCGGGGAGTCGAAGCTGAACGTCGCCGAGGCGCTCGCGCCGCCCGTGAAGTCGAGCAGCGCCATGACGTGCGTCGGCACCTCGACGCCGAAGCTCGTGCCGAGCTTCGGCCCCGATCCGATCACCCGTGTCGTACGGGCCTGCCGGGCGGTGGCCACCACCTTGGACACCGGGCCGAGCATGGCGACCAGCGTGGTGAGGTAGTACGGGCCCATGTCGAACACCGGCCCGGCGCCCGGCTGGTAGAAGAACTCGGGGTTCGGGTGCCACGGCTCGGGCCCGGGGCTCTGCATCACGGCGTTGGCGGCGATCGGCGTGCCGATCAGGCCGGACGCCAGGGCGCGCTTGGCCGACTGCAGCCCCGCGCCGAGGAAGGTGTCGGGGGCGTTGCCGACGAGCAGCCCGCGCGAGGCCGCCTCGGCGAGGAGTTTCTCGCCCTCTCCGGGGTCGAGCACCAGCGGCTTCTCCCCGTACACGTGCTTGCCGGCGCGCAGGGCGGCGGTCGCGACGGCCGAGTGCGCGGCGGGGACCGTCAGGTTGACGATGATCTCGGCCTCGGGGATCGCCAGGATGGTGCCGACGTCGCCCCAGGCGGGGACGTCGTGGGCGCGGGCCTTGGCCTCGGCGCGCTCGGCGTCGATGTCGGCGACCCCGACGACACGGACGTCGGGGAAGGAGGTGAGGTTGCGCAGGTACGCCTCGCTGATCGCGCCCGCGCCGACGACGGCGACGCCCACGGGTCCGGTGCTCATGCGCGCCCCAGCCCGGTCGTCAGGTACGCGTGGCTCTGGGCCAGGGCGTCGATGATGTCGGTGGCGCAGCTGTCGAGCTCGACGATCCGCCACGCGTCGGGGGCGGCGGCCAGGATGTCGGGCACCGGCATGACGCCGTCGCCGACGGCCGTGTGCGGTTCCCCCTTGACGACCGGGCCGTCCTTGACGTGCAGGGCCAGGACGCGGTCGCCGAGGCGTCCGAGCAGCTCGGGCACGTCGGCGCCGCCCACGGCGGCCCAGTAGGTGTCGATCTCCAGGAAGACCGCGGGGTCGAGCTCGCCGGCGAGCACCTCGATGGCGTGCCTCCCGTCGATCTTCGGCTCGATCTCCCACCAGTGGTTGTGGTATCCGAGCCGCATGCCGTACCCGGCCGCACGCTCCGCCAGGCCGTTGAGCAACTCGGCGGTGCGCGCGACGCCGTCGCGGGTGGTGAACTCCTGCTCAGGGATTCCTGCGGGGACGATCACGAGGTCGGTCCCGATGACGGCGACGGCGTCGAGGACGAGGTTCGGGTTTTCGGTGAGCAGCGCGTGGGCGTGCGTGCTGGAGACGGTGAGCCCGAGGTCGTCCGTCACCTGCCGGAAGCCCTTGGGGTCGTCGGTCGGCGCGAACGACTCCACGGCGCCGTAGCCGATCTCCGCGATCCGCCGTAACACGTCGTCGCGGTCGGCCTTCATGTGATCACGCACTGTGTAGAGTTGCACGCCCAGCGGCTTCACCATGGGGGTCGGATCCTCCTGGCTCACGTGGCGGAGTGCCGGCGCGGGTGCGCCATCCGCATCTCCGATTTGATCCGGTAAAACGTTAAAACGCTGCTTATGGAATGACAACGGGAAAGTTGCCTGGCCCGTCCGCGAGAACGACCCTACCGAACGTTGTTCCGGCGGATTAGCCTCGGTCGTGTGACCCGACCCGAGACCGCGTCCGTGATCGAGGCCCTCGACCGCGACGGCTACGTGATCGTGCCGGACGTGCTGGCCGGGGACGAGGTCGCCGGGATCCGCGCCGGGCTCCAGACCCTGCTGGCGGCGACCCCGACCGGCCGCGACGACTTCGAGGGGCACCGCACCCGGCGGATCTACGCGATCTTCGCCAAGACCCGGCTGCTGGACGGCCCGGCGACCCACCCGCTGGTGCTCTCGGTCCTGGACCACTACCTGTACGACTACCAGCTCAGCGCGCCCACCGGCATAGAGATCGGGCCGGGCGAGGTGGCGCAGCCGCTGCACCCCGACGACGGCGTCTACCCGATCCCCCGGCCGCACCGCCAGCTCGTGATCAACGTGATGTGGCCGCTGGACGCGTTCACCGAGGCCAACGGGGCCACCCGCATCGTCCCGGGCAGCCACCGCTGGGGGGACGAGCGCCCGGAGCCCGGCGCGCCGGTGATCAGCGCCGAGATGCCGGCCGGCTCCGCGCTGATCTACCTCGGCACCCTGTGGCACGGCGGCGGCGCCAACCGCACCGACCGGCCGCGCCTCGGGGTCGTCATGCACTACGCGGCCGCCTGGCTGCGGCCCCAGGAGAACCACCTGCTCGCCGTCCCGAGGGACGTCGTGCGCGGGCTGCCCGAGCGCCTCCAGGAACTGCTCGGCTACAACATCTGCCCGCCGTTCATCGGCTACGTGGACGGCCGGCACCCGCGCCGCCTGCTGCGGTGAGGTGGGGAGACCGGCCCGGCCTCCCCACCACTCGCTACGACAGGACCGCCCTCCTCGCGGGGCGCTCCGACCTGCCGGGTGCTACGACCCGGCGCTCCGACCTGCCGGGTGCTACGACCGGCCCGAGACGGCACCGGCGGGCTCGCTCGGCGCCTCCTCGATGGGCGGCACTGACGGCCTGGCCGCCCGGCGTGCCGTCCGCCGGGCCCGGCTCTTCTCCTTGCGGTTCTCGACCATGGTGTACAGGGTCGGGACCAGCACCAGCGTGAGCAGGGTCGAGCTGATCAGGCCGCCGATGACGACGATGGCCAGCGGCTTGGAGATGAACCCGCCCCCGCCGGTGATGCCCAGCGCCATGGGCAGCAGCGCGAAGATGGTGGCCAGGGCCGTCATCAGGATCGGCCGGAGCCGCCGCCTGCCGCCCTCGACGACCGCCTCGTGCAGGGGCATGCCCTGTTCGCGGTACTGGTTGATCAGGTCGAGCAGGACGATGGCGTTGGTGACCACGATGCCGACGAGCATCAGCATGCCGATCATCGCGGCCAGGCCCAGCGAGGTGCCCGTCGCCAGGAGCAGGCCGATGGCCCCGGTCGCGGCGAACGGGATCGACACCAGCAGCACCAGCGGCTGGATGAGGCTGCGGAACGTCGCCACCATGACGAAGAACACCAGGGCGATGGCCGCGACCAGCGCCAGCCCGAGGCTGCCGAACGCCTCCGCCTGGTCGGCGCTCACGCCGCCGATCTCGTAGGTCGCCCCGGCCGGGAGCGAGAGGGCCGCCAGCTTGGTCCGCAGCTCGGTGTTGGTGGCGCCGAGGTTCGCGCCGGTCGCCTTGGCCGAGACGGTGGCGCTGCGGTCGCCGTCGATGCGCGTGACCACGACCGGCCCGTTCACCTGCCTGACCGTCGCCACGTCCCCGACGGTGACCTTCCCGACGATCTTCAGGTCGCGCAGGTCGCCCAGCGAGGCGGGCGTGTCGCCGCCGCGCAGGATGACGTCGGCCGTGGTCCCGTCCATGGCGAGCTGGGTGACGGTCGTGCCACGGAACGCCTGCGAGACGGCCTGGCCGACGGCGATCTCGCTGAGCCCCTTGGCGGCCGCCTTCCTGCGGTCCACGGTGACGTCGACGCGCGGGGCGGTGTCGGCCACGCTGCTGGTCACTTCGGTGACGTCGGGGACGCCCTGCATGGCCCCCTGCACGGCCTGGGTGGCGGTGCGCAGGGTGTCGAGCTGGGCCGCCCGCACGACGACCGCCAGGGAGTTGCCGCCGAAGCCGCCGGCCTGTCCCACGGTGATCTCGCCGGCGTCCTTGAGCGCGCCGAGCCGGTCGGTCAGCTTCTTCTCGACCGCCCCGGCGTCGGTGCCGTCGCGGAGCGTCAGGGAGTAGCTCGCCCGCGCGGTGCCGCCACCCCCGCCTCGACCGGCCGCGCCGCCGAACACCCCGCCGCCGCCACCGCCCACGGTGACCTGGTACGACTCGACCTCGCTGGTGGAGGTGACGACCTCCTCGACCTTCTTGGCCATGGTGTCGGCCGCCGCGAGGGACGTGCTGACCGGCAGGGTCTGCCGGACGCTGATGGTGTTCTGCCCGGAGTTGTCGATGAAGCTGGTCTTGAGCATCGGCACCAGGCCCAGGGTGACCACGAAGATCACCAGGGCGACGGCGACCGTGGTGATCCGGTGCCGGGTGGCGAAGCGGATCACCGGGACGTACAACCGCTGGAGCGGGCTGCGGCGCTCCTTCTCGTCGGCCGCCCGCCGGATGGCCTCGGTGTCGCCGGCCTTGGGCCGCTTCATGAACCAGTAGCTGAGCACCGGCACGACGGTCAGCGAGACCAGCAGCGAGGCGAGCAGCGCGACCGTGACGGTGATCGCGAACGGGCTGAACAGCTCGCCGACCAGGCCGCCGACGAAGGCGATGGGCAGGAAGACCGCGACCGTGGTCAGCGTGGAGGCGGTGACCGCGCCCGCGACCTCGCGCACGCCGTTCTCGACGGCGTCGCGCTTGTCCTCGCCGTACGACAGGTGGCGCTTGATGTTCTCCAGGACGACGATCGAGTCGTCCACCACCCGCCCGATCGCGATCGTGAGCGCGCCCAGGGTCAGCATGTTCAGCGAGAAGTCCTGCGTCCACAGGGCGATCAGCGCGATCAGCACCGACAGCGGGATCGACACCGCCGTCACGATGGTGGAGCGCAGCGAGAACAGGAACAGCAGGATGATCAGCACGGCCATGGCGAGGCCCAGCAGGCCTTCGGTGGTGAGGCTCTCGATGGCCTGCTCGACCGACGGCGCCTGGTCGAAGATCACGGTGAACCGGACGTCGTCGCCGAGGCCCTTGGCCAGCGCCGGGAGCTTGGCACGCACGTCGTGCGAGATCGCCACCGCGTTGCCGTCGGGCTTCATGGTGACCGAGACGCCGAGGCTGGGCTTGCCGTTCGTGCGGGTCAGCGTCGTCGCGTCGGCGAGTGCCAGCTTCACGGTGGCCACGCTGCCGAGCCGCACGGGCTTGGGGGCGGCGACCGGGCGGACCGGCGCCACCTGGCCCTGGCCGCCGGCCCCGGCCTGCCCGGCGGGACGCCGCTGCGCCTGCCCTTGCCCCTGGCCCTGCGCCTGAGCCTGGCCCTGGGCCTGGCCGGTGGCGGCGGGGGGCAGGTAGAGGTCGCGGATGTCCTTGACCGAGCCGAGTGTCGTGCCGACCTGGACGCTGAGCGACTGGCCCGCCTTGGTGAGCGTGCCCGCGGGCACCGGTGTGCCCGCCGACTGGATCGCGGTGGCGATCGCCGAGGCGGTCAGCCCGTGCTTGGCCAGCTCGTCATCGTCCGGCGTGATGGTGACGACCTGGGCGCGGGTGCCGCTGACCGTGACGTCCCTGACGCCGGCCACGCCGCTGAGCGCGGGGACCACCTGGTCGTTCAGCTTGTCGGCGAGCCGCTGCTGGTCCTGGGTCGAGGCGGCGGCGAGCTGGAGCACCGGGATGTCGTCGGTGCTGCCCGCGACCGCCTGCGGGTCCACGCCGTCGGGAAGCTGCGCCTGCACCCGGCTGATCGCCTGCTGGATCTGGCCCTGCGCCGCGTCGATGTCGGTCCCGTAGTCGAACTGCACCTGGACCGTCGAGCTGGACTCGCGGGAGGTGGAGTTCACACCGGTGACGCCGGTGATGCCGCGGACGCTGTCCTCCAGCGGCCGGGTGACGTGGTCCTCGACGATCTGCGGGGCGGCCCCGGGGTAGGTGGCGACGACCGACACGGCGGGGAAGGACAGCGAGGGCAGGAGCTGCTGTTTGAGCGCCGGGATCGTGTACACGCCGAAGGCGGCCACCACGATCGTGATGAGTGCGACGAGCCCGCGGTTGGCGAGGCTCAGTCTGGCGAGTAAGGACATCGGTCCACTTCTTGTCGGTTCGGCGAGGACGGCGGGCCGTCCGGGGGAGAGGGGGGTGACGGCTCGCGGCCGGGGTGTCCCGGCCCGTACTCCTAGGCTCATCGCCGCCGGAGGTGTGGACGTCCACCGTTGGGAGGGTCTTGGCCTACCGCGAACGCCGTAGGCGATGGGGGTGTCTACCACGCCCGCCGGTACCGCGTCATCCCGCCCGCGGACGCACCAGGCCGGTCTCGTAGGCGATCACGACGAGCTGTGCCCGGTCGTGCGCGCCGAGTTTGATCATCGCACGGTTGGCGTGGGTCTTGGCGGTCATGCGGCTGATCCCGAGCCGGTCGGCGATCTCGTCGTTGGTCAGACCGTACGCCACCAGCGTCATCACCTCGCGCTCGCGGTCGGTCAGCACCGCGAGGTCGTCCGGCGCGTGGTCGGCCCTGGCGCCCGGCGCCGACAGGAAACGGGCGATCAGGCCCTTGGTGGCGACCGGCGACAGCAGGGCGTCGCCGCGCGCCACGACGCGGATCGCGTCCTGCAGCTCGCCGGCCTCGACGCCCTTGCCGAGGAAGCCGCTCGCCCCGGCGCGGAGGGCGGCGAACAGGTACTCGTCGATCTCGAAGGTCGTCAGCACCAGGACGCGCACCGCGGCGAGGTCGGCGTCGGAGGTGATCGCCTGGGTGGCGGCCAGGCCGTCCATCTCCGGCATGCGGATGTCCATCAGGACGACGTCGGCCCGGGTGGCGCGCGCCAGCCGCACCGCCTCGTGGCCGGTGTGCGCCTCGCCGACCACCTCCAGGTCGGGCGCGGAGTCGACCAGGACGCGGAACCCGGCCCGTACCAGAGCCTGGTCGTCGGCCAGCAGCACACGAATGGGCGCGAGGTCGGTCACCGGGCGCCCGCCCGCGTCACGGCGTTCGCCCGCGGCGCGTGGGCGGTCACAGGGCGCTCGTCCGGGGGGCGGGCAGGACGGCGTGGACGCGGAAGCCGCGTCCCAGGGACGGCCCGACGCTGAACGTCCCGCCCACCGACAGCGCCCGCTCGCGCATCCCGAGCAGCCCGTGGCCGCTGGTGGTCACGGCGTGGTCCTGGCCGGGGAGGGCGTGGTCCTTCCCGCCCCGGCCGTCGTCGCTGACGTCGACGGTCAGGTCCCGCTGCCCGTAGGTGATGAGCACCCGCGTGCTCGCCGCGCCCGCGTGCTTGCTCACGTTGGTCAGCGCCTCCTGCACGACGCGGAACGCGGTCAGCTCCACCGGCGAGGGGAGCGGCCGGGGGGTGCCCTGCAGGTGGCAGTCCACCTTCAGGCCGGCCGTCGTGAACGAGCTGATCAGCTCCGGGAGGCGGTCCAGGCCAGGGGCGGGCTCGGTGGGCAGCTCCTCGGTGCTGCCGGGCCGCCGCAGCAGCCCGACCGTGGTGCGCAGCTCGTCGAGCGCGGCGCGACCGGCCTGGCGGACGTGGCCGAGCGCGACGCGGGCCTGCGCCGGCTCGTCGTCGAGCACGTGCGAGGCGACCTGGGCCTGCACGTTGATGAGCGCGATGTGGTGGGCGAGCACGTCGTGCAGCTCCCTGGCGATGCGCAGCCGTTCCTCCATCACCCGCCGCTCGGCCTCCTCCTCGCGGGTCTGCTCGGCCCTGAGCGCGCGTTCCTCGACGGCGGCGACGTAGGCCCGGCGGCTGCGCACCGAGTCCCCGGCGGCCGTCGCCATGGCGATCCACGCGAGCTGCCCGGCCAGCTCGGGCCCGAACCAGGAGACGTCGGTGAAGATCAGGCGCACCACGGCGAGGACCAGCGCGGAGATCGCGCCCGCGATCCAGGCGACGCGGCGGGGATTGTGGGTGGCCAGGGTGGCCATCGCGACGGCGGGCACCAGGTCCAGGGCGCTGCGCGCGCCGTTGACGGCCAGGTGGACGGCGAGCGCGCCCACGGTCACGGCGAGGACGGTGCGCGGCCAGATCCGGCGGAACACCAGGGCGCCGCACATCACCCCGCCCAGCACGACCGTGGCCGTGGTCAGCGGCAGGGCGTACTTGGGGTGGCCCGCCTGGGGGCCGGTGGCGGTCACCGCGAAGGTCAGCGCGGCGATCACCAGGTCCACCAGGTAGGGGCGGGCGCGAATGGCGTTCCGCAGCGCGATGAGACGACTCACGCCACTACGTTAGGGCTGACCTGCCCCGTTTTCCTCGTCCGTGGGGAGAATCCGGCCCTACCGCGATCGCGGTACGCCCGCCGGGCGGCGGGCCGCGCCGGTTGTGCCGGTGCCCAGGCTTCGACGAGATCGCGGCCTGTTGTGGAATTTTCACGGCAACTATTCATAATCAAGAAGCGTGATCGGTGCGGAGACCGTAACCAGTGCTAGATGAAGGCGGCTGAGTCAGGACATGTCGGCAAAGCTTTTTTGACCTTCTCGTGAACGTGACTTTCTCGACCAGAGGTGCAGTGTGTTTCTGCAGGTCACAGGGTCGACGGGGTGTGGGGCCCCGCGGTGTGGCCGACGACGACCGATCTTCGCCGCCAAGGCGGTCTACGGACAACGGCGAGTCGTACGGTGACAAGTAAGGAGACGACATGGCCAAACCGAGGGAAGCCCCCGGCCTGATCGGTGAACTGGCCGCGGAGTTCGCGGGCACGCTGATCCTCATCCTGTTCGGTACGGCCGTGGTGGCCCAGGTGGTCGCGGGCGGCATCGGAGACCACGACAGCATCGCCTGGGCCTGGGGGCTCGGGGTCACACTCGGCGTCTACACCGCGGGCCGGATCAGCGGCGCCCATCTCAACCCGGCCGTCACCATCGCGCTCGCGGTCTTCAAGGGCTTCGAATGGCGCAAGGTGCTCCCCTACTCGCTGGCGCAGACCGCGGGGGCCTTCGTCGCCGCGCTCCTGGTCCGGTGGAACTTCAGCGAAGTGCTCTCCATGGTCGACCCGGGTCACACCATCAAGACCCAGGGCGTCTTCTCCACCCTCCCCGGCAACGGCACCCTGCCCGTGCACGAGTGGGGGGCCTTCCGCGACCAGGTCATCGGCACCGCGATCCTGCTGTTCCTCATCCTGGCCGTCACCGACCTGTCCAACAGCTCCCCGGCCGCCAACCTCGCCCCGTTCGTCGTCGGCCTGATCGTCGTCGCCATCGGCATGGCATGGGGCACCAACGCCGGCTACGCCATCAACCCGGCCCGCGACTTCGGTCCCCGCCTCGCGTCCTTCCTCACTGGGTACGGGACGGCGTGGCGAGATCAGTACGGGAACCTCTACTTCTGGGTGCCCATCGTGGCGCCGGTCATCGGGGCGGTGATCGGGGCCGGCCTCTACCAGACGCTCGTGGCCCGCTATCTGCCCACGACGCTGGAGCCCGAGCCGGGTACCGTCCCCACCGAGAGGGAAGCCGTCTGAGGCGCGAGATGCCCCACCCGGCCACAAAGGAGGCAACATCACATGCCTGAGTTCGTAGGAGCAGTCGACCAGGGTACGACGAGCACCCGCTTCATGATCTTCGACCACGGTGGCAACGAGGTCGCGCGCCACCAGCTCGAACACGAGCAGATCCTCCCGCAGGCCGGGTGGGTCGAGCACAACCCCGTGGAGATCTGGGAGCGCACCCGCGCCGTCGCCGAGACCGCGCTCGGCAAGGCGAACCTCTCGGCGTCCGACCTGGTGGCGCTCGGCATCACCAACCAGCGCGAGACGACGGTGGTGTGGAACCGCAGGACCGGCCGGCCGTACTACAACGCCATCGTCTGGCAGGACACCCGCACCGACCGCATCGCCAGCGCGCTGGAGCGCGAGGGCAAGGGCGAGGTCATCCGCCGCAAGGCCGGGCTGCCCCCGGCGACGTACTTCTCCGGCGGGAAGATCAAGTGGATCCTCGACAACGTCGACGGCGTGCGCGCGGCGGCCGAGGCGGGGGAGGCGATCTTCGGCAACACCGACACGTGGCTGCTGTGGAACCTCACCGGCGGCACCGACGGCGGCGTCCACGTCACCGACCCGACCAACGCCAGCCGCACGATGCTGATGAACCTGGAGACCCTCGACTGGGACGACGAGCTGCTGTCGTTCTTCGGCGTCCCCCGCGCGATGCTGCCGGAGATCCGGCCGTCCTCCAACCCCGACCTGTACGGCGTCACCCGCGCCGACGGCCCGCTGCGCGGCGAGGTGCCGCTGGCGGGCGACCTCGGCGACCAGCAGGCGGCGACCGTCGGCCAGGTCTGCTTCGGGATCGGCGAGGCCAAGAACACCTACGGCACCGGCAACTTCCTGCTGCTCAACACCGGCAACGAGCTGGTCCGCTCCAAGCACGGCCTGCTGACCACGGTCTGCTACCAGTTCGGCGCGGAGAAGGCCGTGTACGCGCTGGAGGGCTCGATCGCGGTGACCGGCTCGGCGGTCCAGTGGCTGCGCGACCAGCTCGGTATCATCTCGGGCGCCGCGCAGAGCGAGGGGCTCGCCCGGCAGGTCGAGGACAACGGGGGCGTGTACTTCGTGCCCGCGTTCTCGGGGCTGTTCGCGCCGTACTGGCGGTCCGACGCGCGCGGCGCGATCGTCGGGCTGTCCCGGTTCAACACCAACGCCCACATCGCGCGGGCCACGCTGGAGGCGATCTGCTACCAGTCCCGCGACGTCATGGAGGCCATGGAGAACGACTCGGGCGTCCACCTCGACGTGCTGCGGGTGGACGGCGGGGTGACGGCGAACGACCTGTGCATGCAGATCCAGGCCGACATCCTGGGTGTGCCGGTGTCCAAGCCCGTGGTCGCCGAGACGACGGCGCTCGGCGCGGCGTACGCGGCCGGGCTCGCGCTGGGCTTCTGGAACTCCACCGAGGAGCTCAAGAGGAACTGGAACGAGGACAAGCGCTGGCTGCCGACGTGGTCGGACGAGCAGCGCGCCGAGGGGTACGCGGGCTGGAAGAAGGCCGTGGAGCGCACGATGAACTGGGTCGACGTCGACTGACCTACGCCCAGGCCCGCCCGTCCTGGAGGCCCGACCGGTACCCGCCGGCCGGGCCTCCGGTCTTTTCGGGGCACCCGATTCGCGGAGTAGCTCCTGGAAATAGGGCTGTTTACCGGAAATTCGTACTTTGTTCTGACTCTGCGCCGGCCGGGGTGGCGGGCGCGGGGGGGCCGTCCGCGCTGGTCGGTGGCGTGCGGCCAAAGGCCAGCGGCATCTCCTGACCAATCTGACCGATTCGTGTCATCAAAGCCTGATATTTCCTGACATTCCTTGCGGTGGAATTGTCCGTTCTGTCTCATCAACCCCCCGTGGACCCGGAACTCTCCCTCTGGGCCGGGTCCGGAGACAGAAGGAGAGACTCGTGAGACGAGTCGCGATCCTCGCAACGGCCACCGCCGTGATGTTCACCGTCACCACCGTGACGACCAGCCCCGCCGCCAACGCCCTCACCCCGCCGAACATCCCCTCCGCGAGTACGGCGAGCTCGGAGCTCGCCGCCCTCACCGTCGACGTCGAGAGGAACGCGGGCACCTACGACCGCGACCTGTTCCCGCACTGGATCACCATCTCGGGCGCCTGCAACACCCGGGAGACCGTGCTCAAGCGCGACGGGACCAGTGTGGTGACCAACTCCAGCTGTGCCGCGACCTCGGGCAGGTGGACCTCGCCGTACGACGGCGCCACCTGGACCGCCGCCTCCGACGTGGACATCGACCACATGGTCCCCCTGGCCGAGGCCTGGCGCTCCGGGGCGTACGCGTGGACCACCTCCAAGCGCCAGTCGTTCGCCAACGACCTCACCAACGCCCAGTTGTGGGCGGTGACCGACAACGTGAACCAGTCCAAGGGCGACTCCGACCCGGCGAGCTGGAAGCCGTCGCTCACCTCGTTCTGGTGCACCTACGCCCGCGCGTACATCGACGTGAAGTACGAGTGGGGCCTGACCGTCCAGAGCGCCGAGAAGTCGGCGCTGTCCACCATGCTCGGCACCTGCTGACCCGCCCGCGCCGGCCCGGCCGGCGCTGAGGTCCGCCCAGGGCGCCGTCCCCTACGGCGCCGAGGTCCGCTTCGGGCCGCCGTCCCGCCTGCGCGGGGCGGCGGCCCGTCGCCGTTGGCGGCTCGGGATTGACAACCGGAGTGATCGATCCGCATCATATAAGCGGAGTTTCGACTCCGCTTCATCCGACCTGCCAAGGAGCGACCCATGTCCGAGACGCCCGCCCCCGCCGCGCCGCGCGAGGTCTTCGAACGGCTGATCGCCGGGATCTCGGCCCGTGCCTGGCACGGGCTCGCCGACCTGTACGCGGAGGACGTCGTGATCGAGATCCCGTTCGCCCTGCCGGCCCCGACACGGATCGAGGGCCGCGACGCGGTCCGCGCGCACTTCGACAACGGGCCCGGCGCCGACCTGACGATCCAGGTGCGCGACGTCGTGGTGTACGAGACCACCGACCCCGAGGTGATCGTCGCCGAGTTCGTCTACGACGGGCGGGTTGCCTCGACCGGGCGGGAGTTCACGGTGCCCAACATCCAGGTGCTCAGGGTCCGCGACGGGCGGATCGTGGCGTCACGGGACTACCACCACCACGTCGCGCTCGCCGACGCCTTCGACCGCCTCCCGCAGGCCGTCGAGGCCTTCACCGGCCAGGGCCTTCACAAGCCGTAGGCCAGGGAGTTCACCAGTGGTAGGAGGTGAAGCCGGCGTGGATCCTCGGGGCCAGTGCCCGGTGGCGCGGCTCGTGCACGGCCCGGCCGCACTCCGGGACGACCGGGTCGCCGCGCCCGGTGTCCAGGTAGGCCTCGGCCACGTAGCCGCCGCCCGGGAGCATGTCCCACACCTTGCTGGTCCCGTACGTGCCGGTGACCTCGTCCCCCACCTTGTGGCAGACGATCGTGACCCGCTGGCCGTCCCGCCGCCTGCCCACGACCTTGCTCGTCGCGGACGGCTCGGCCCGCACGTTGACGTGCTCGCCCGTCACGGTGTTCACGGTGACGGTGCGGTCGCCCGGCACGCGCGCGGCGGCGTGACCGGCCGCCGCGGTGAGCACCGACCCGGCCAGTGACGCCACGGTGAGGGACGCGGTGGCGGTGATGGATGTGCGCATGGTGACACCTCTTCCCGTCATGTGCCGCCGCCGGTTCGACGGCCCCGAAATGACTACTTATTCGAGTCATGTCACTACGTGACGCCATCGGTCCAGCAAGACGCGCCCACGATGGGGAATTCAGGAAGAACCGGTCACCTGCCACACCACCGGGCACGAAGGTCTTGACGTTGACGTACGCGTCAACGTCCAGGATCGGGCCACAGGTCCGGCCGCCGGCCGGCGTTCGTGGAAGGTCCGTGATGTCAGCCTTTCGTTCCCATGAGGTCCGTCTCGCCGCCCGGCCGCCGGGCGCGCCCGGCCCGGAGCACTTCGCCGTCGCCGAGGTGGCGGTGCCCCGTCCCGGCCCGGGTGAGGTCCTGGTGCGCAACCGCTGGATGCCCGTGTCCGCCGTCATGCTCTCCCTGGTCACCGGCGCCGGGCCGATGCCGCCGTACGAGGTGGGCCGGGTCCTGCACGGCCCGGCCATCGGCGAGGTGCTGGCGTCGGGCGACCCGGACCTGTCCCCGGGCGACCACGTGTCGCACGGCCTGGGCTGGCGCGAGCACGCCGTGGGCGAGGCGGGGCTGTTCCGCCGGATCGGCCCGGTCACGACCTCGTCCGACGCGGCCGTCCACCTGGGGCAGGGGCTGACCGCCTACGTCGGGCTGCGGGACGTCGCCGCCGTGCGGCCGGGGGACACCGTGTTCGTGACGGGGGCCGCCGGGGCCGCCGGGAGCGCGGCCGGGCTGATCGCCCGGCTGCTCGGCGCGGGCCGCGTCGTCGGCGGTGCCGGTTCGGCGGCCAGGGCGCGCGAGCTGACCGCCGCGCTCGGCTTCGACGCGGCCTTCGACCGGCACGACGGGCCGGTGGCCGCCCTGCTCCGGCAGGCCGCTCCCGGCGGGGTGGACGTGGTCTTCGACACCGTGGGCGGCGAGCATCTGCGCGCGGCCGTCGGCGCGGCCCGGCCCGGCGCCCGTGTCGCCCTGTGCGGGGCACTCGCCCACCAGCTGGGCGGCGCGCGCGCCGAGACCGGGCTGGACCTGATGACGCTGATCGGCCGCAGGGTGACGCTGCGGGGCTTCACGGCGTCCGACCACCCGGAGTCGCGCGCGGCCTGGATCAGGGACGCGGAACGGTGGCGGCGGGAGGGCCGGCTGGCGTTGCCGCACACCGTCGTCGACGGGCTGGCCGGCGCTCCCGGTGCCCTGCTCGGCCTGCCCGCCGCCGAGGCGGTGGGCGTCACCCTGATCCGCCTGTGACCGTGGCGTGCGGGCGGCGGTCCGACGCGGGCGGGCACGCGGGTCCGTTGGAGGCGGGTGGGCGGCGGGCCGGGCCGCGTGTGACCATGGCGTCCATGCGGATATCCGACGTGGCCCGCGCCGCGGGCACCACCCCCCGGGCGCTTCGCTGGTACGAGAAGGAGGGGCTGCTGTCCCCTTCCCGCACCTCGGCCGGCTACCGGGAGTACGACCCCGGGGCGGTGCTCCGGGTGCGCAACATCCGCGAGCTGCTCGCGCTCGGCTTCACGATCGAGGACGTGCGCGCGTTCGCCGATCTGCTCGACCTGCGGGTGCCCGACCGCTTCGCCGGGCCCGGAGGCACCGGATGCGCCGTCGCGCTGGAGACGGCGCGGCGGCGGCTCGCGGTCCTGGACGAGCGGGTCGCCGCCGTCACGCGCGTCCGCGACCTGCTGGCGGAGCGCCTCGCCGAACCCGGCCGCTGAGGGGTCAGTGGCGGCCCCGGCCGGAGACCAGGTCGCGGATCCGGTCGGCGGTGCCGACGAAGGGGCTGGTCGCCTTGAGCAGCCCGGGGTGCGGTGGTGTGTGCGGGTGCGGGCGGGTCGGTGCCATCCGCCGGGCTCGGTCGATCTTGGTGCCGAGCTCCTCGGCCCGCTCCGGGGTGAGGACCAGGCGCAGTTCCGGCCAGACCTGCTCCTCCTCGAACGCGAAGTGCTCGCGGGCCTCGTCGATGAAGCAGTCGAGCATCTCCTCGTACCTGAGCTTGGAGGGGTCGTAGCCGATCAGGTCCTCCAGCAGGAACTTGGCCCGCCGTTCCTGCCTGATCGCCTTGTCGGCCAGCTCCCGGCCGCCGGAGACCAGTTCGCGGACGGCCGGCCAGAAGTACTCCTCCTCCAGCGCCTCGTGCTTGGACTCCTCGGTGATCAGGCGGTCCACCTGCCGCTTGCGCACGACCAGCCGCTCGGACTCGCTGACGCCCACCAAGGGGGCCCCTGCCTCGATCTCGGCCAGAAGATGCCTGACCTCGTCATGGTCGCGGCGCAGAACTTCGAACACGTTCGCCATGGCCTGCCTCCCAATGCCGGTGGCGGCTCTACTCCTTCCTCTGGGCCCTTGCCGGTATTTACGCAGGTAAACGCATGTTTGTGGTGAAATATGAAGTTTGTCGGGATGTCGGATGCAGTGGGCGGTTCAGCCCTTGTCGGCGCCCTCGTTGGCGCCACGGATGAAGTAGCGCTGGAAGATCACGAAGATGACCGCCACCGGGATCGTCGCCAGCACCGCCGCGCCGAGCTTGAGCGGGTACTGCGTCCCGACGCCGAGCGAGCCGCTGACCAGGTCGGCCAGCCCGCGCGGCAACGTGAACAGGCTCGGGCTCTGCACCGACACCAGGCTGTGCGGGAACTCGTTCCACGTCCCCTGGAAGGAGATGATCGTCAGCGTGATCAGCGCCGGGCGCGCCATCGGCAGGACGACCGACCAGAACGTGCGGAACACCCCCGCGCCGTCGATGCGCGCGGCCTCCTCGACGCTCACCGGGATCGACTCGAAGAACTGTTTCATGATGAAGACGCCGGCCGCGTCCGCGATCACCGGCAGGATCAGGGCCGAATAGCTGTTGTACAGCCCGAGCTGGTTGAGCACCAGGAACTTCGGGATGAACAGCACCACGCCGGGCACCGCGATGATCGCGACGATGGCGGCGAACATGGTCCTGCGGCCCCGGAAGCGGAGCCGCGCGAGCGCGTACCCGGCGAGCGAGTCCAGGAAGACCCGCCCCACGGTCACGATCACCGTCACCAGGATCGAGTTGCCCAGCCACAGCGGCAGGTCGGTCCCGAAGAAGACCCGTTCGTAGCCGGCCAGTGACAGCGGCGAGGGGATCGGCGACAGCGGGTTCGCCGCCGCGTCGGCCTCGGTCTTCAGCGAGTTCGCGATCTGGATGACGAACGGGTACAGGAAGACCAGCGAGAAGAAGACCAGGACCGCGTACCCGGTGAAGGTGGAGACCATGCTCCGGCCGTCCCCCGGCCGGTGGGTGATCGCCTGTGCCGTGCGCCGGCCGGTTCTCCGGGACATGTCAGGAGCTCCCTTGCTTGCGCGGGCCGGCGCCGGCGTCCGCGACCCGGTCGCGCATCACCCACCGCTGGACCAGCGTCATCACCACGATGATGAGGAACAGGACGAACGAGATCGCCGTCCCTGACCCGTAGTCGAAGTCGCGGAACGCCGTCCGGTACGACAGGTACGCGGGCGTCAGCGTGGTCTTCGCCGGGTTGCCCTGGCTCATCACGTACACCTGGTCGAACACCTGCCAGGTGCCGATCAGCCCGAGGGTCAGCACCAGGAACAGCGTGGGCCGCAGCATCGGCAGGGTCACGTGCCGGAACCGCTGCCAGGCGCCGGCCCCGTCGATCAGGCTCGCCTCCTCCAGCGTGACCGGGATGTCCTGGAGCGCGGCCAGGAACATCAGCATGAACGTGCCCGAGGTCGTCCAGACGACGAGGATGATGATCGTGCACATGGCGACGCTCGGCCCCGACAGCCAGTCCCACCACGTCAGCCCGAACGGGCCCCCGCCGGTCAGCGCCGCCGGGGGAGCGGCGCCGTCGACCAGGCCGAGCCCGCCGAGCAGCAGGTGGAGCACGCCCCGCGAGTCGGAGAACCACTCGGGGCCGCTGATCCCGAACATGCTCAGCAGGCTGCCCACCGCGCCGGAGTTGGCGAAGATGAACAGGAACACCACGCTGACGGCCACCGAGCTGGTCACCGACGGGAAGAAGAACGCGCTGCGGAAGAACGTCTTCCCCTTGAGCATCCGCCCGTTCACCACCAGCGCGAGGCCGAGCGCCAGGGCGGTCTGCACCGGCACCACGATCGCGACGTAGTACACGTTGTTGCGGATGCTCGTCATGAAGTCCTGGCGGGCCAGGTCGTCCTGGGTGAACAGCCGGACGTAGTTGCCGAGGCCCACGAACGGCGCCCGGCCGGTGAACGGGCTGCCCTGCCCGTTCCAGGAGGTCAGGCTCACCCACATCGCCATCAGGATCGGCAGCAGCATGAACACGCCGAGGATGACCACGACGGGCGCCAGGAACAGCCAGCCCGCCAGGTTCTGCCTGGTGGCCGAGCCTCTGCCGAGGCGGCGGCGGTCGATCGCGGACGCGGCGTCCACCATTTCCTCTCCTTCCCGCGGGGCCCTCCCGGGACGGCCGCCCGCCCGTGGGGGGCGGCCGGGGCCGGGAGGCCGCTCAGTTCCCGAGAGCGCTCTGGGCGTTCTTCTGCAGGCGGGCGAGGATCGTCTTGGGCGCGGTCGTGTCGAGCTGCTGGAGGCCGGCGTCGAAGTCCGCCAGCACGCTGTCCATCTTGGGCGCGTTCACCGGCCCCTGGGCGTAGCCCGCGCCGTCGGCGAACGCGGCGTCCTCGGGGAACTCCTTGACGAACTGGTCCTTGGCCGACTCGCGGGAGGGCATCACGCCGAACGCGCGGGCGAACTCCATCTGCTGGCCGGTCTTCGTCATCGCCTCGACGAAGCTGATCGCCTGCTCCTTGTGCCTGCTCTTGGCCGCGACGCCCCAGCAGTTGGTGAACGAGAGCGTGCCCTTGCCCTTGGGACCGGCGGGAAGCTGGTACGCGGCGTAGCCGACGTCGGGGTAGTCCGCCTTCATGGCGCCCTTGATCCAGTTGCCCTCGATGGTCATCACGGCCTTGGCCTTGCCGAACGCCTCACCGGCCCAGCCGGAGTCCAGCTTCTTCGGGAACTTGGCCAGCCCGCCCTTCAGCAGCGACTGGACGTAGTCCAGGGCCTTGACGTTCTCGGGGCTGTCGGCCGTCGCCTGCTTGCCGTCCGGGCTGGTGATCCAGCCGCCCGCCTCGACCATGAAGGCGCCGATGCGGTCGCGGGTGTCGCCCAGCGCCAGCGGCACCATGCCCTTGGCCTTGATCTTCCCGGCGACCGAGGTGAGCTGCTCCCAGGTGGTGGGGACGTCGGAGTCGCCGAGCCCGGCCTTCTTCCACAGGTCCTTGTTGACGATCAGCGCCAGCGTGGAGAAGTCCTTCGGCACGCAGTAGAACTTCCCGTCCCGCGTGAACGTGGTGCGCAGGCTCTCGTAGAAGTCGTCCGGGTCGGAGATCTTGTCCCCGTACGGCTCCAGCGCCCCGACGGAGGCGTAGTCGGCGAAGCGGGCGGCGTCCACGTAGAAGACGTCCGGCGGGCTGTCCCCGGCGAAGGCCTGGCCGAGCTGCTGCGTGAGGTCCTGCGCGGGGGTCACGGTCGCCTTGTTGCCGCTGGCGGTGGCCCAGGCGGCCGCCGCCTTCTGCACGGCCGAGGTCTCGGCCGCGCCGGAGGAGCCGATGAGGATCTGCAGCGAGGCCGGCCCGCTGCTCTGCGTGGTGGTGCCCTGGCCCGCGGTGTCGTCGAAGCCGCTGCCACAGGCCGCCGAGGCGAATAGTGTGCCGCACGCGGCCGACGCCAACGCCGCGGTCCGGAGGTAACTGCGTTTCATCGCGCTGTCCTGATCTTCGTGATGGGTGGTGGAAGAGGTCCTGGGCCGGTCACGCCGACTGGCGGCGCACCAGCGTGGGCTGGTGCAGTACCTGTTCGGGCGGTGCCTCCCGTAATGGGGACGCGGACCCCCCGGACCCCGCGTCCTGACGTCCCCCGACGTTCTGTTCGCGCTCCCGGCCCGCGGCCCCCCGGCCCCGCGCGTCCCCGTCCAGCAGGCGGACGAGGATCGACACGCAGCTCGCCGCGACCTCGGTGATCGGCTGACGGACGCTGGTCAGCCCGACCGCACGGGCCACCGGCGTGTCGTCGAAGCCGATGACCGGGATCCGCCGGCCCGCCTGGAGCGCGCCCAGGGCGAGCGAGTCGCTCACGCAGACCAGGGCGGTCGCCGGGCGGCCGGCGTCGATGAGGGCGTGCGCGGCGGCCTCCCCCTGGGGGACGCCGTCGTCGGTGCGGTGGTCCAGCTCGGCGATCTCCGCGGGTCCCGCGCCCGCGTCGGCCAGCGCCCGCGCCCAGCCGGCCCGGCGGTCGTCGCCGACGCCGGATCCCCCGGGCCAGCCGAGGAAGCCGATGCGCCGGTGGCCGGCGTCCAGCAGGTAGCGGGTCGCGAGCGCGGTGCCCGCGGCGCCGTCGACGTCGACCCAGGGGTAGCGCCGCTCCGGCGGGACGCCCCACGGCCGGCCGAAGGTGACGAACGGGATGCCCAGCTCCAGGAGCCTGGTCGTGCGGGGGTCGCCGTAGTCGGTGCTGGTGAGCACGAAGGCGTCGGGCTCGTGGACGCCGAGCAGGTCGTCGAAGGTGGCGAGCTCCGCGTCGTGGTCGTCGGCCGTGTACAGCAGGACGCGGTACCCCGCGCGGGCCGCCGACTCGGTGAGCCCGTGCAGGTAGCGGTCGAAGACGAAGCCGTTGATGCCGTCGTCCTGGGCAGGCTCGATGCGCGAGGCGATCAGCATGGACCTGCCGGTGCGCATCTGGCGGGCGGCCTGGCTGACCCGGTAGCCGAGGGCCTGGACGGCCTCCTGGACGCGGAGGCGCGTCTCCTCGCGGACCACCTCCGGGGAGTTCAGCACGTTCGACACCGTCTGCCGCGACACCTTCGCGTGTCGTGCGACGTCGGCGATCGTCACCTTGTCAGCCATTGGCACCTTTCGAGCATTTGATCGTTCAACACGGACTATGGCACGATTGGATCGTTCAAGTAAAGGCGATGTTTCGTAAGCTGCAAGCGGAGGTCATCCCGCCGTGCGGCGCAGGCTCGACAGGACCCAGGGGGCCATCGGTGTTCGACCAAGGTGCAACGCCCGAAGCCGAGGACCTCGCCGCGTGCGTGGCGGACCTCGAAACGGCTCTCGGGGACCCCCCCGCCACGCCTCCCGATCCCGCACCTCCGCTCCAGCCCCTGCTGCATGATCTCGTCAGCGCCGTCCTGGCCCCGACGAGCGCGCTCAGCGGCGCGGACGGGCAGATCCGCGCCACGGGCGCGCAGGGGTTCTTCCACGCGGACTCGCGGGCGCTGTCCCAGGTCAGGCTACTGATCGACGGACGTGAGCCCGAGCCCATCGCCCATTCCCTCACCGGTCCGGGCGGCGCGCGGTTCGTCTCGCTGGCCAGGTGGCTCGGCGACCCCGGCCCCGACCCGACCGTGCGCGTCGACCGCGTCCGCGAGGTCACCGCGGGCGGCATGGCCGAGACCCTCGACATCGTGTCCTCGGCGGCCACGGGTGTGACCGCGACGGTCACCCTGGAACTGGCGTGCGACCTCGCCCCGATCGAGGTGGTGAAGTCCGGCAGGCGCGGCGACCCGGTGCCGGCCGTGGACGGCGGGCCGGGCACGCTCACCTGGGCGTCCCAGGGCATCACCGTCACCGTCACGGGCGACCACGCCCACGCCGAGGACACCGCCGGGGACGGGGCACGGCTGCGGTGGGAGATCGCCCTGGCTCCCCGGGGCCGGGTCACCCTGCGCTGGGAGGCCGCCGTGGACGACCCGGGGGCCGTCGTGACGACGCCCGCCGGCCCCGTCGAGTGGGGCCGGCCGCGTGTCACGGCCGCCGACCACCGCATCGTCCGCCTGCTCGACCGCTCGCTCGACGACCTGCGCTCGCTGCGCCTGGCCGAGGCCGGCGCCCCCGGCGACACGTTCCTCGGCGCGGGCGTCCCGTGGTTCCTCACGCTGTTCGGGCGCGACAGCCTGTGGGCCGCCCGGATGCTGCTGCCGCTCGGCACCGGCCTGGCCTCGGGCACCCTCCGCGTCCTCGCGCGCCACCAGGGCGTCCGTGCCGACCCCGAGTCCGGCGAGGCGCCTGGGAAGATCATGCACGAGCTGCGGCGGCACGAGTTCACCGTCGAGGGCAACGGCCTGCACCTCCCGGCCACCTACTACGGCACCATCGACGCCACCCCACTTTGGGTGAGCCTGCTGCACGACGCCTGGCGCTGGGGCATGCCCGAGGGGGAGGTCGCCGCGCTCCTGCCCGCCATGGAGGCCGCGCTCGGCTGGCTCGGCGGCGACGCCGACGCCGACCGCGACGGCTTCCTTGAGTACATCGACACCAGCGGGCACGGCCTGGCCAACCAGGGCTGGAAGGACTCCGGCGACTCGGTGCGGTTCCGCGACGGCCGCCGGGCCGAGGCGCCCATCGCCCTGGCCGAGGTCCAGGGATACGCCTACGAGGCGGCCCGGCACGCGGCGGCGCTGCTCGCGGCCTTCGGCCGGCCCGGCGCCGACCGCTGGAACGAGTACGCCGACGCGATGGCCGAACGGTTCCGCGCCCGCTTCTGGGTCGACGGCCCGTACGGCCGGCACCCCGCGCTCGCCCTCGACAGGGACAAACGCCCGGTCGACTCGCTGACCAGCAACATCGGCCACCTGCTCGGCACCGGCCTGCTGTCGGACGAGGAGTCGGCGACCGTCGCCGGGCTGCTGGCCTCGCCCGCCATGGCCGGCGGCTTCGGCCTGCGCACGATGTCGTCGCGGGACGGCGGGTTCAGCCCGCTGTCGTACCACTGCGGCTCGATCTGGGCGCACGACACCGCGATCGTGGTCGCGGGGCTCGCGCGGGCCGGGTTCGGGGCCGAGGCGGCGCGGCTGGCCGAGGGCCTGCTGGCGGCGGGGGAGGAGTTCGGCTACCGGCTCCCCGAGCTGTTCGCCGGCGACGACCGGGAGGCGGTCCTGCGGCCGGTGCCCTACCCCGCCGCGTGCCGCCCGCAGGCGTGGTCGGCGGCGGCGGCCGTCACGATCGTCCACGCGGCGCTCGGCGTGTATCCCGACGTGCCCTCGGGCGTCGTGGCGCTCCGCCCGATGGCCGGGGCCCCGCTCGGCGCGCTGTCGGTGGACGGTCTGCGGATCGCGGGCGCCGAGGTCGCCGTCTCGGTCGACCGGGACGGCGCGGTCACGACGTCGGGCCTCCCCAGCGGGCTCACCGCCGTGAAGGGCAGCGGTCCGGACGGTTCCTGACGGCCGGTTGTCAGGGCCATCTTGGCGATCTGTCGGAAATAGGAGTCAGATTCGCGGGCTGAGTCACCGTCAGGCGGGAAGGCATCCCGGGGAGGGGGCGGCCGGAGCCACGGCCGCCTCCCGGCACCCCCGGTTCCCCCGGCAGGAGGAGGTCCCCGTGACAGTGACCGGCCCGCGCCCCGCACCCGGCCGCTGTCGGTCGGCGGCGAGTACGCCGCCAGCGCCACCTACCTGACCGAGGCGTCCAGCCCGCGCCGCCGGGGGTTCTCCTCCAGCTTCCAGTACGTCTCCATGACCGTGGGCCAGCTCATCGGCCTCGGCCTGCAGATGGTGCTCCAGCAGACCATGAGCGACGCGGCCCTGCACTCCTGGGGATGGCGGATCCCGTTCGTCGTCGGCGCCGCCGGGGCGGCCGTGGTCTTCTACATCCGGCGCGGCCTGCTGGAGACCGAGGCGTACGAGGAGGACGAGGGCGTCGAGGCCGCGAGCCGCGGCACCATCCGGGGGCTGCTCGCGCACAAGCGGGAGTTCGCGCTGGTGGTGGCGCTGACCATGGGCGGCACGGTCGCGTACTACACCTACACCACCTACCTGACGAAGTACCTGTCCAACACCGCGGGGCTGTCCAAGCCGGACGCCACCCTCGTCAGCTTCCTCGCCCTGACCATCTTCTGCGTGCTCCAGCCGCTCGCGGGCGCGCTGTCGGACCGCATCGGGCGGCGGCCCCTGCTGGTCACCTTCGGGGTCGGCTCGATGCTCGGCACCGTGCCCATCCTGACGGCCCTGCGCGGCGTCACCACCGTCGGCCAGGCCCTTGTGCTGTCGGTCGCCGCGCTGGTCATCGTGACCGGCTACACCTCGATCAACGCGTGCGTGAAGGCCGAGCTGTTCCCGACGCACGTCCGCGCGCTCGGCGTCGCCCTGCCGTACGCGATCGCCAACGCGCTGTTCGGCGGCACGGCCGAGTACGTCGCGCTGTGGTTCAAGAACGCCGGGGCCGAGTCGGGGTTCTTCTGGTACGTCGCCGGGTGCGCCGCGGTGTCGCTGGTCGTCTACCTGACGATGCGCGAGACCAGGGACACGGCGCTGCGCCGGTCCGAGCGGAGCGGCGACGTGCCCCAACCGGCCTGACCCGCGCGGCGGGCCGTACGTGCCCCCGCCTGGCACGGGCGGGCCGGGCGTCAGGTCGCGGTGTCCACGGCGACGATCGGCAGGGCCGGCTCCGGCCGCGCCTCCGTCCCGGCGGCCTGCACCCGCTCGGAACGGGCCAGGTCCTCGTGGGCGGTGGACAGGATCGCGATCCCGAGGACCAGCGTCCCTGCGCCGATGTAGAAGGGGACGTGCACGTTGGTGTGCTCGACGAGCTTGCCGGCGGCGAAGGGCGCGAGGCCGCCGCCGATGAACCGGACGAACCCGTAGGCGGCCGAGGCGATCGGGCGCTCGACCGGGGAGACGGTCATCACGGCCTGCGTGGTGACCGTGTTGTTCACGCCGATGAAGACGCCGGCCACGATCACCGCGACGACCAGCACGGCGGGGTGCGTCGTCCAGATGGCGATGACCAGCACGGTCACGGCGAACAGCGCCAGGTTGGCGTAGAGCGTGCGGGCGATGCCGAAGCGGCGCTGCAGCCAGGGCGCCCCGAAGACGGCGAACACCGCGACCAGGACCCCCCAGCCGGTGAAGACCAGGCCGAGCCGGATCGCGTCGAGCCCCATCGGGAAGGGGGCGTAGCCGAGTACGGTGAAGAACGCCCAGTTGTAGCAGAGCGCGGCCAGCGACATCGTCAGCAGGCCGCGGTGCCGCAGGGCGCGCAGCGGCTCCAGGATGCCGATCCTGCGTTCGGGCAGCGGCATCGGCCGCACCAGCACGGCGGTGGCGATCATGGCGATGGCCATCAGGGCCGAGACCCCGAAGAACGGGCCGCGCCAGCTCACATTGCCCAGCAGCCCGCCGAGCAGGGGGCCGACCGCGATGCCCAGCCCGAGCGCGGCCTCGTACAGGATGATCGCGCCCGCGAAGCCGCCGCTGGCCGAGGCGATGATCACCGCCAGGGAGGTGGCGATGAACAGGGCGTTGCCCACGCCCCAGCCCGCGCGGAACCCGACGATCGACCCGATGCCGGGGGAGGCGCCGGCCAGCGCGCTGAACACGACGATCAGGCCGAGGCCGCCGAGCAGCGTGCGCTTGGCGCCGACGCGGCTGGAGACCCAGCCGGTGATCAGCATGGCGACGGCGGTCACGACCAGGTAGCTGGTGAACAGCAGGGTGACCTGGCTCGGGGTCGCGTTCAGCTCGCTGGAGATCGCGGGCAGGATCGGGTCCACCAGGCCGATGCCCATGAACGAGACCACGCAGGCGAACGCGACCGCGAACACCGCCTTGGGCTGCCGGAACGGGCTCACGCTCGCGCCGCCGGGATGACCGCTCATCAACAGTGCTCCATTCGAGAGGACGCGGGGGATCAGATGGCCCGGCGGGCGGCCGTACCGCCCGTACCGGCCGCAGCGGGGGTACCGGCCGCGCCGGCCGTACGGTCCTCGGGCAGCAGGCTCGTCAGGCGGTCGATGGCGGGCAGGGCCGCGACGAGCAGCGCGCGCTCGTCCTCGGTGAGCTCGGCCAGCAGCGCGGTGAGCTGGGCGGCGCGCGCCTCGCGGCGCCCGGCCAGCGCGGCCCGTCCGGCGTCGGTGATGTGCACCTGGACGACCCGCCGGTCCTCGGGGTCGCCGGCGCGGACGACGAACCCGGACTCCTGGAGGCGGGAGACGAGCTGGGTCATCGCGGGCTGGGTCACGCCTTCGCGGGCGGCCAGGTCGGTGAGCCGGCAGGGGCCCGAGCGTTCCAGGGTGGCCATCGTGGCGACCGAGGTGAGCGACAGGTCGCCGCGCGTGCTCAGCCGCAGGACGAGGCGCGTGAGCCGTTCCAGCGCGGCCGTGACCTCGGCGCCGGAGGGGTCACGCGTGCTCGTCGTCCCGGATAATTCCATAAGGGACTTATATCAATGTGTTATGTATATGTCCAAGCGAATGCCGAGGCTCGGCGCTCAGGGGTTCAGCGGCGGGGGTGCTTGAACTTGATGTTGCCCATCCCGACGTGGCCGGAGACACGGAGGACCGGCAGCCCGGGGCGCGGCGCGTCGGTGACCTTGTTGACGACGCTTCCCATGCCGGTCGTCACCTGCTCGACCCGCACGCTCCACCCGCGCGGCACGATGACGAGGATGTTCCCCGCTCCACACGTGGCGGCCAGCGTGACCTCGGAGTGGGCGCAGGTCGCCTGGGTGAAGTCGATCTTGATGTTGCCCCACGCGCAGTCGGCGGTGATGTGCCTGGGCACGACCCAGTGCCCCACCTGCTGGGCGTTGCCCGACCGCACCTTGAGCACCAGCGGTTCGTCGGTGGAGGCCAGGACGCCGTTGGTCGGCAGGTCGGCGATCAGCACGTCCAGCTCGGCGTAGGTCTTGGACTGGTACGCCCGTTCGAGGCGCTGGTCCAGCTCTTCGAGGGAGATCCGGCCCTCGCCGGCGGCGATCCGCAGTCTTTCGGAGACCGCCTCACGATCCACATCCGAAGCGCGCAGATTACCGGTTACATCCGTCATGTCACCACGGTAGCCGAGGATGCCGATCTGTCAGAGTCTCCGTACGGTAGAGATCATGGCCGCGGGCACGGGACAGGACGGGCGATTGTGCGGTACGACGGGAGGCGTGGCGGAACCTTCTCGCACTACCATCTCGGCGGACCGGGATCCTGTAGGTGTGATCGGCACCGGAACGGTGGAGATGGACGATTGTGAGCGACGGCCGCTTCCGCCGGCCGTGGGCCGCCTCTTCGACGACGGCGGCGAGGGACGCACCCTCGCGGTGGAGCTCCCGGCGGGCGCGGTGGTGTGGCCCGACCCCACCTACGGCCAGTTCCAGGCGCGGCGTCGTCCCGCCTTCTGGCTGAGCCAGGGGTCGGTCTCCGCGTCCTTATGGGCCAGGCTGCGGGCCGAGCACCCGAACTCCGGCCTGTGGCCGGTCCTGCTGGAGGACTCCGTCCAGCCGTGGTCGGTCGGGCAGATCGCCCCCGACGCCGCCGCCGAGATCGACAACTACACCGTGGACGCGTTCATGGCGGAGGTCTGGGCCGACTGGGTCGAACGGGCCTCAGAGGAGCAGATCGAGATCCTCGACCCCTTCGGCGCCCAATGTCCCGGCCCGGCCGGCCCCGGCGAGATCCAGGCCGACCCCGGCGCGGTGGCCGACCAGTACGCGACGATGCTCGCCACGCAGGGGACGCCCGTGGGGCTGGCCGCCGTCGAGCGGGGGGCGGACGCGCTGGCCGTCATGGGCTGGCAGGGCGCCCTGCACCACAACGAGTGGAACGTCCCCCTGGCGGCCGTGGTGCGGAGCTGGGAGGACCGCTTCGCGGCCCGCCTGGTCGGGCTGGGGTTCAACACCCTCGACCTCAGCGTGGCCGCGCCCCCGGTCACCTCGCGGCACGCCCTGCGGGTCGCCGCCGAGCACTGGGCCTTCTGCCCCGACGCGATCATCCAGGGCGCCGGCACCCTGGTCGACTACGCCGAGCAGATCCGTGGCAAGCACATGTGGTCCTTCTGGTGGGACTGACCCGGCCGGAACCGGGTTTTCGGCCACGCATGGTGCCGGGACGCTTGCGAAGCGCCGTCAGGCGGTGTCAAGGACGCGGGTACGAAGCACTCGGAGCGGGCATGAGATGATGTCCTGGTGCTTCGCCGCATCTGGGCGTGACGGGATCGGAGGCGGGGTGCAGGACACCGTCGCCAGGCGGGCCGGTCACGCGCGCCCACGTGCGAGGCTGAGTGGTTGCCCCGTCCAAGACCAGGAGGTCCGCATGACTGCCGACGCACCGGAGCCGGAATCCGAAACCCCGGACGACGAGTTGAAGCGCAAGTTCCGGGAGGCCCTGGAGCGCAAGCGCGCCACCCAGGCCGAGACGAACGAGACCGGCCGGGGCAAGGATCCGTCCAAGATCCACGGCGCTCACGGCCCCGCCGCGAGCAAGCGCTCCTTCCGCCGCAAGAGCGGCGGCTGACCCACCCCGGCCGCCCCGGCGACCGGCCCCGTCCCCACCCACGGCCCGACTACCCCCACCGGTAGCCGGGCCGCGTGCCGCCCCGGCCCCGCCGCCTAGGGCCGGCGGAACAGCTCGACCATCGCCGCGTACCCCTCGCCGCCCCGCCCTCCGGCCACCGCGCGCCCCGCCAGGGCCTCGACGAACCTCGGAAGCTCGGTACTGACACCGAGGGACTCGCTCTCGCGCACCAGGTGTTCCATCGCGGCCAGATGAGTGCCGAGCGTGGAGTCGAGCGCCGGGTACTCGCCGTCGTCGATCTGCCGCGCGTACCCCGGCACCCACCCGGCCACCGTCTCGATCAGCGTCTTCGCGACCGGGGCGAACGACGTCGCCTCCACACCGGCGGCGCCGAGCAGGGCGGCACCGTGCAGGAACCCGTTCAGGATGTTCCACATCACGCTCAGCGCCGCCACGTCGTACAGCGACGACAGGCCGTGGTCACCGCCCAGGTACGTCGTTCCCGCGCCCAGGCTCCGCAGCACCGGCTCGTGCGGGTCGAACGCCTCGCGCGGCCCGCTGTACAGGACGACGGCGTCCGCCGTGCCGATGGCCTCGGGGACCGCCAGGACCGCGCCGTCGAGATAGGCCACCCCCCGCTCCGCCGCCCACCCGGCGGTCTCACGCGCCCCCCGCGAGGTGCCGGAGGTCAGGTTCACCAGGACCCGGCCGCGCAGCGCCTCACCCAGCGGGCCGACCACCTCCCGTACCGCCTCGTAGTCCGAGAGGCAGACGACCACCAGCGGACCGGCCGCGACGGCCTCCGCCGCCGACCCGGCGAGCCTCGCGCCCCGCTCCACGAGCGGGCCGGCCCTCCCCGCCGTACGGTTCCACACCGTCGTCGGATGCCCCCCGGCCACGAACGCCCCGGCCAGTGCCCGGCCCAGCAGGCCCAGGCCGATGACCGTCACAGGAGTACGGCCGGCATCGTGATTCCCCATCGTGCGCTCCCTCGAAGCAGGGTCGGTGGTCATGGCAGAATCATCAACGTTCACACCGATATGAAGGTCAAGGAGAAGGAGCGGGCGTGCTCATCGGGGAACTCAGCCGGCGTACCGGGGTCCACGCGCACCAGTTGCGCTACTACGAGACCCAGGGCCTGCTCGAACCCCGGCGCGGCGCCAACGGCTACCGCGACTACCCCGCCGACGCCGTCCTGACCGTCACCCAGATCAGGAGCCTGCTCCGGGCCGGGCTCTCGACCCAGGAGATCGGGTACATGCTGCCGTGCGCCACCGGCGCCGCCCCCGACCTGGAGTCCTGCCCCGAGCTCGTCGCCGTCCTGCGGGCACGCTTGCGCGGCCTGGACGAGCACATCGACACCCTCGCCCGCTCGCGTCAGGTCCTCCACGACTACATCGACGCCACCGACCGGCGCGCGCCACGCCGGACCTGCGACGCCTCACCGGCCTAGGGTTGGGAGCGCTCCCACCTGATCGAGGGTGCGGGAGGGATGGGGCGTGACCGGAGGGGCGTGAGGGACCGGTGGTGCGGGGACGGCGGGAGGCTGGGCCGTCTTCGGTGGGCGGCAGGGAACAATCATGTATCAAGCGGTTCACATCATCGACTTTCGCCCGTAACCTTATGGGAGCGCTCCCATTAAGGAGGAGCAGGTGTCCCTCACCTCCCGCGCGAACCGCACGTCCGCACCCGGCGTACTCGAACGCCTCCCGCTGCGCACGGCCGAGTGGATCCTGTCCGCCGAGGCCCGGAGCGCACAGGCGGCGCGCGCGCTCGTCGGCGCGGAGCTGCGGCGCTGGGGCGCCATGAGGCTCGTCGACGACTGCTCGCTGATCGTGAGCGAGCTGGCGACCAACGCCATCCGGCACGGCGGCACGGCGTTCTCGCTCCGGCTCGGCAGCGACGGTTCCTGGGTGTACGGCGAGGTGTTCGACGCGGGCGACGGGCTGCCCTGCCAGGCACCGGGGGACCACGACGCGACCGGCGGCCGGGGCCTGCTGATCGTGAGCCTGCTCGCCGACGACTGGGGCGTGGTCAGCGCGGACGGCGGCGGCAAGACCGTCTGGTTCGTCACCGGGCTCGGCGGCGAACCCGAAGCCTCCTGACCCGGACTCCGCCGGTGCGAAGGCCGCATCCGCCCGGTGCGGAGGCCGCAGGAGGAGGTCCTCGCGCCCGAGGGACGAGAAGCGTGGCGCGTCCGATCCGCGGGGGCCAAGAGTGGTACGGCCGCTCCTCGCGCCCGTGAGCGGGGTGCTCAGGCGGGCGCGAGGCGGCCGGTGGGTCAGCGGAAGGCGTCCAGGCCGGTGAGGGCGCGGCCGAGGGTGAGGGCGTGCACCTCTTCGGTGCCCTCGTAGGTGGCGACCGTCTCCAGGTTCACCATGTGCCGCATCACCGGGTACTCCAGGGTGATCCCGTTGGCGCCGTGGATGCTCCGCGCCGCCGCCGCCACCCGCTGCGCCGCCCGGACGTTGGCGAGCTTGCCGAAGCTGACGTGCGAATGGTGCGCGAGCCCCGCGTCCTTCAGCCGCCCGATCCGCAGGGCCGTCATCGTGGCGTGGTTGACGTCCACGAGCATGTCCGCGAGCTTGCGCTGGGTGAGCTGGAACGCCCCGATCGGCCGGTCGAACTGCACGCGGGTCTTGGAGTAGTCGATCGACGCCAGCAGGCAGGCCCTGGCGGCCCCCGCGACGCCCCACACGATGCCGTACCGCGCCTCCGACAGGCACGAGAGCGGCCCCTTGAGCCCTTCCGCGCCCGGCAGGATCGCGTCCCCGGGCAGCCGTACGCCGTCGAGGACCAGCTCGGAGGTGATCGACGCGCGCAGCGACAGCTTCTTGTGGATCACGTTGGCGGTGAAGCCCGGTGCCGAGGTGGGGACGAGGAAGCCGCGGATCCCCTCGTCGGTCGCCGCCCAGACGATCGCGACGTCGGCCACCGACCCGTTCGTGATCCACATCTTGGTGCCGTCAAGCACCCAGTCGCCGCCGTCGCGCCGCGCGCGGGTGCGCATCGAACCGGGGTCGCTCCCGGAGTCGGGCTCGGTCAGGCCGAAGCAGCCGAGCGCTTCGCCGGTCACCATGCGCGGCAGCCACTCGTCCTTCTGCGCGTCCGTGCCGAACCTGTGGATCGCCGTCATCGCGAGCGACCCCTGGACCGAGACGAAGCTGCGCAGCCCGCTGTCCACGGCCTCCAGCTCCCGGCAGGCCAGGCCGTAGCTCACGGCGCTGGTGTCCGCGCAGCCGTACCCGGACAGGTTCATGCCGAACACGCCCAGCTCGCCGAGGCCCTTGGCCAGCCCCTTGGGGTCGGGGATCGTGCCGGCGTCGAACCAGTCGGCCACATGCGGGAGCAGTTCGGCGGCCGAGTAGTCGCGCACGGCGTCGCGGATCGCCCGCTCCTCGCCGGACAGCTCGCCGTCTACTTCGAGAAAGTCATGAGGGTTCATACGCGGTCACCGTAAGAGGGTCACGGAGGTGCACGTCGCTGCCGCTCCTGTTACAAGCACCCAATCACAGCCGCGCGCCGGTGCCACAGGCGGAGGTGGCGAGCCCGTCGTACGCGCGCGCGCCCGGCGGGAGGGGCCGTGCGCTCAGTCGAGGTCCTGGCGGCGGCGCGTGCGGGGGCTGAGGCGTTTCAGCAGGCGGTCGACGGAGCTGCCGAAGGGGTTGTCCTGCACCAGGTAGGTCCAGGTGGCCGTGGGCCGCTTCAGGCCGGCCTCCAGCGGGTCCATCCCGTCCGCGGTGATCGGCGCCGTGCGGAACGTCTCGACCGACCGGAGCTCGACCTCGTCCAGCAGGTGCCGGTACGCGGCGGTGCCCTCGCGGTTGAACTCGTCGATCGGCTTGAGTTTGTGCCCGAGGGCGCGCAAATGGATGCCCTCGCGCACGTCGGACATGAAGCCCAGATGCTCGGTCCAGCAGCGGTCGAGATGGAAAAGGACGATCTCCCGCGCCGCGGCCTGCAGCACGTCCTCGCCCACGAGGTCGCTCAGCTCGCTCCAGCGCTCCGGCGCGGCGGCGGCCAGGGCCTCCCCGGCGGCGTCGCCCCGCAGGACCTTCTCGCGCTGCGCCAGCACCAGGTCGCGCTGCCGCTCCAGCAGGCGGGTGTAGCGCCAGGTGTTGCGGTGGATCTCCAGGTGGGCGCCCTCGGCGACCCGCTGGGCGTGGCCGACGACGTACCCGGCGCGTTTGTGGCGGACCACGCCGTCGTCGCCGGCGGCCGGGAGGGCCTCACCGGGGGCGTACTGCGTGATCAGGTCGTCTTCGAGGCTCACCAGGAACACCGAGCCGCCGGGGTCGCCCTGGCGCCCGGCGCGGCCCCTGAGCTGGTCGTCCAGGCGGCTGCTCGCGTGCCGGCCCGAGCCGATGACGTACAGGCCGCCCAGCTCGGCGACCCCCTCGCCGAGCCGGATGTCGGTGCCGCGCCCGGCCATCTGCGTGGACACGGTGATCACCGCACGCTCGCCGGCGCGCGAGATGATCGCGGCCTCCTCGGCGTCGTTCTTGGCGTTCAGCACCACGCAGTCGAGGTCCCTGGCCCGCAGGTCGTCAGCGAGGCGCTCGGACTCGGAGACGTCGAGCGTGCCGATCAGGATCGGCCGGCCCGTCGCGTGCACGTCGGCGATCTCGGTGGCCAGCGCCCGCTCCTTGTCGGCGACCGTGCCGAACAGGCGGTCGGGCTCGTCGGTGCGCACGCACGGCGTGTTCGGGGGGATGACGGCGACCTTCAGGCCGTAGAACTCCCTGAGCTGCTCCTCGACCGCCACCGCCGTGCCCGTCATGCCGCACAGCTTGGGATACCTGCGGATCAGGCCCTGGACGGTGATGGAGTCGAGGATCTCGCCGGTCTCGCTCGCCGGGAGCGCTTCCTTGGCCTCCACGGCGGCCTGCAGGCCGTCCGGCCAGCGCTGGAGGGTGGCCACCCGGCCGCGCGACTGGCTGACGAGCTGGATGCGGCCGTCACGCACGAGGTAGTCCACGTCGCGGGTCAGCAGCGCGTGGGCGTGCAGGGCGAGGTTGACCCGGGTCAGCACCTCGGGGGTCTCATACAGGTTGATGCCGCCCAGTGCCCGTTCGACCGCGTCGGTGCCCTTGGCGGTGAGGTAGACGTTCAGCGCCTGGTCGTCGAGCTCGTAGTGGTATCCACGGGATAGTCGCCTGACCAGCTCCGCGGTCTCGGGCGCGTCGGCCCCCGGGTCGGCCGCGCCCGCGAGCACGAGCGGGACGCGGGCCTCGTCCACCAGCACCGAATCGGCCTCGTCGATCAGCGCGACGGACGGCTCGGGGACGATGACGGCGGCGGGATCGGTCGCCACCCGGTCGCGGAGCACGTCGAAGCCGATCTCGCTGACCGACGCGTACATCACGTCCTTGGCGTACGCCTCCCGCCGCTCCTCGGGCGTCGAGGACTGGCCGATCCAGCCGACGGACACGCCCAGGGCCTCGTAGAGCGGGCCCATCCACTCGGCGTCGCGCCGGGCGAGGTAGTCGTTGACCGAGATGACGTGGACGGGCGTGCCGCGCAGGGCGAACCCGGCGGCGGCGATGGCGCCCGACAGGGTCTTGCCCTCGCCGGTGGCCATCTCGGCGACCTGGCCGGACAGCAGGGCGAGGGCGCCGACGAGCTGCACGTCGAAGGGACGCATGTCCAGGGTGCGGCGGGAGGCCTCGCGGGCGACGGCGCAGAACTCGGCCAGGTCGTCCATGGCCGGGCGGGGAAGGTCGGTGAGCGCGGCGACCCGGTCCTCAAGGGCGCCCGCCTGCGTGGCCACGCGTTGAAAAGGACTGATGTTCGCGCTTCCCGGACGATCCAGGAGATTTCTGATCACTTGCGTTATCGAGGCCACGTACCCTCCAACGCCTCCTATTCTAACGGCGTTCCCGACCCTGATCGTCAGCCGCTGTGCGCGGGGACGTCCCGATGGGCCGAGGCGGGGCGGTTGGAGAGCGGGATCTCCTTGATGAAGAACGCGAGCACGAACCCGACGGCCACGATGGGCGCCACGTACAGGAAGATCGGCGGCAGCGCGTGCGCGTAGGCCCGCGCGATGGCCTCTCGTACGGGCGGCGGCAGGTGGTGGACCATCTGCGGGGTGATCGCGTTGACGTTGCTCACCGGCAGCCGGGTGCCGCTCGACTTCAGGGCGTCCGACAGGCGGTTGATGAACAGCGCGCCGACCAGCGAGGTGCCGAGGGAGGCGCCGGTCTGCCGGAAGTAGTTCACCGCGGAGGTGGCCGCGCCCACGTCGCGGTGGTCGACCGAGTTCTGCACGATGAGCACGAGCGTCTGCAGCACCATCCCGAGCCCGAAGCCGGCGACGAACATGTAGCAGCTGTTGACCACCATCGAGGAGTCGGCGGTCATCCGCGACAGCAGCACCAGGCCGGCCGCCAGCAGGCCCATGCCGAGGATCGGGAAGATCCGGTACCGCCCGGTCGCCGAGATGACCCGGCCCGAGCCGATGGAGGTGATCGTCATCCCGGCGACCATCGGCAGCATCAGCAGGCCCGACTGGGTGGCGCTCGCGCCGTTCACCATCTGCAGGAACGTCGGCAGGTACGCGATGGAGGCGAACATGCCGACGCCGACGAACACCGAGAGCGCGGCAGGGAACACGAACAGGTTGGCGCGGAACAGGTGGAGCGGGATGATCGGCTCCTCCGCCGCGCGCTCGGCCAGCACGAAGCCGACGGCGAGGACGACCGCCCCCGCCGCCAGAGCGATGATCATCGGCGAGCCCCAGGCGTACTCCGTGCCGCCCCAGCTCGTGACCAGCACGACGCAGGTGGACGTGGCGGCCAGCAGGGCGGTGCCGAGGATGTCCAGCTTCGGGTGCTTCTGCGGCCGGGGGAGCTTCAGCCCGACCACGGTGATGACCAGGGCCAGCAGGCCGAGCGGCAGATTGACGTAGAAACACCAGCGCCAGCTCGCGTGGTCGGTGAAGAACCCGCCGATCAGCGGCCCGATCACCGACGACAGGCCCCAGACGGCGCCGATGATGCCGGTGTACCTGCCGCGCTCCCTGGGGGAGACGAGGTCGGCCACGATGGCCTGCACGCCGATCATCAGCCCGCCGCCGCCGAGTCCCTGAAGCGCACGGAAACCGATCAGCTCGGGCATGTTGCGCGCCAGCCCGCACAGCACGGACCCGACCAGGAAGATCACGATGGCGGCCTGGAAGACGATCTTCCTGCCGAACAGGTCGCCGAGCTTCCCGTAGATCGGCAGGCCGATGGTCGAGGCCAGGATGTAGGCCGTGACGATCCAGCCGATGTGCTCCAGGCCCTTCAGGTCGCCGACGATCGTCGGCAGGGCGGTGGACACGATCGTCTGGTCGAGTGCCGCGAGCAGGAGGGCCACCATGAGCCCGGCGAACACCAGATTGACCTGATGGCGGTTCAGCCCCGCCTCATCGGCACTCATCCAACGCCACCTCTCCCATGGGGCTGGACGATCCTATCCAGCGTACGCACCAGAACAACCTTCGTACCGCGTCCGGCCACCGGTTGCCCTCCTGTCCACAACGTCTAGCATGTCCGACCCCGGCACCGGGCCCCCGCTCCCGGTATTTGCCCGCCTCCGAGACACGACATGACCCACTACGAGGCCCCGACCGGTTCACCGGCCGGCGCCGACCGGCTCACCGGCCCCGAGGCGGTCGGTGGCCCGCCCCTGCCACGCTACGAGGGCTTCACAAGGCGCGGCGTGACTCGCCGAGGGTCAGGAACGCCACCGAGGCCAGCAGCACGGCCGCGCCCGCCGCCGAGGCCGGCGTGAGCCGCTCGCCCAGCGCCAGGACGCCGATCGCCGTCGCGCCCGCCGGCTCCAGGAGCGCCACCATCGAGGCGGTGGTCGCCCGTACGGACGCGAGCCCGGTGAAGAACAGGCTGTAGGCGAGCGCCGTGGGCAGGGCGCCGAGGTACCCGAGCAACGCCAGCGTCGTCACCGGGCCCCCGCTCGGCACCAGGCCCTCGACGGCCGCGATCGGCAACAGCAGGACCCCGCCGACGGCGAACCCCCACATGGCCGTCCCGTACGCGTCCCCTCGGCCCATCGCCACGTCCCCTTCGGTACGCCCCGTGGGGCGGGCCGAGGCGCGGGAACGCGGCGTAACGTCTGCGGGCCGGGTCGAGGCGCGGGAATGCAGGGTGACCCCGGCGTAGGCGACCGCCGACAGCAGGGCCAGGCCGGCGCCGGCGGGCGAGACGGCGGACGGGCCGCCGACCATGAGGACCAGGCCCGCCAGGGCCAGCCCCATGCTGAACGTCCCGACGCGGCCGAGCCGCTCCGCCAGGGCCAGCCGCGCCCCGAGGGCGACCACCGCCGGGCTCGCGCCCAGCGTGATCACGGTCGCCATGGCGACGCCGGTCTCGGCGACCGCGGCGAAGTAGGCGGCCTGGGAGATCGCCAGCCCGGACCCGACGAGCAGCAACCCGCCCCAGCGCGCCCTCGGTACGGCCACGCGCGCGGGCGTGCCGGGGCGCGGGAGGGTGGTCGTGCCGGGGCGCGGGAGGTGGGCGGCGGCGAACAGCAGGGCGGCGCCGAAGACGAAGCGCCAGAAGGAGACGGCCACCGGGCCGAGGCCGCTGACCTTGTACAGCAGGGCCGCCGCGGGGCCGCCGGTGCCCCAGATGGTGGCGGCGATGGTGACGTACAGCATGCCCCGTCGTACGGAGACGTGCGTCATGAACTCTCTCCATGGAGGTGGTGGGAAAGAAGGGCCCGTGAAACGGGCAGCCGCCACCGACCGGACCTACCAGGTCCGGATTTATGGAGAGAAACCGCCCGTTATCGGGCGGTGGGGGGAGAGGTGATCAGAGTCCGGCGCATACGCCCCAGGCTAACCACCGGCCACCCCCACCGACCACCGGATTAGCCCGCCGCCGAATGACCGGCCGCCGGATGATCGCGCTGGATGGTCGGCCCCTCTTGCATCCTGACTGACTATCCAGTCAGTCTATGGAAGGACACCACACTGGGCCCGCGCGGCGGCCGGACCATGAGCGGGACGCCCCGTCCGATCGTCGCCGCCGAAGGAAAGCGGGATCTGCGAGATCCGGGATCCGGGATCTGCGGGATGTGCGGGATATGGGCGGAAGGGATGCGGGATATGCAGGCAATGAACGAGATCGCTGAGCGGCTGGGCGTGGTCGGGCTGCCCGAGCCGGTGCGGTCTCTGGCCGCACGGCGCTGGGACGTGATAGTCGTCGGCGGCGGGCACAACGGGCTCACCTGCGCGGCCTACCTCGCCAGAGCCGGCAAATCGGTGCTGGTCCTGGAGGCGCGCGAGCGCCTCGGCGGCGCCGCCACGCTCGACCGGCCCTTCCCCGATCCCCGGTACGTCGTCAGCCCGTGCGCGTACGTCGTCGGGCTGCTCGACGAGACCGTGATCCGCGACCTGCGGCTGCACGAGCGCGGGCTGGAGGTGTACCTCGCCGACCCGCAGCTGTGGGTGCCGTTCGACGACGGGACCGCCTTCGCGCAGTGGCTGGACCACGACCGGACGCTTGCGGGGCTGCGGGACCTCGGCTTCTCTCAGAAGGACATCGACGGATATTTCGCTTATGAGGATCTGTTCGACCAGATCCGCATCCGGCTCCGCAAAGGGGCGCGGGACACCTGGTCGGGCGACTCCCCGTCCAGGGCCGAGCTGGAGGAACTGCTCGGCGGCGAGCGCCTGATGACCGACGTGCTCTTCCACGCCTCGATCGCCGAGGTCCTGGACGAGTTCGTCGGCGACCAGCGGCTCAAGGACGCCCTCTTCGGCCAGGGCATCATCGGCACCTACGCGGGCCCGAAGGACCCGGGCACCGCCGCCGTCAAGTTCATGCACTTCGCCGGCGAGGTGAACGGCGAGGGCGCCGTCTGGGGCTACGTGCGCGGCGGCATGGGCGTCGTCAGCTTCGCCATCGCCGACGCCGCGCGCGAGGCGGGCGCCGTACTGGCGACCGGCGTCCCGGTGGGCGAGGTGCTGCCCGGCGAGGGCGTCAGGCTGGAGGACGGCACGTTCATCGCCGCCGCCACCATCGTCAGCAACGCCGACCCCAAACGGCTGATGACCATGCTCCCCGGCGACGCCGTGCCGCAGGACTACCGGCGGCGCATCGAGGACTGGGACATCCGCAGCCCCGTCGTGAAGTTCAACGCCGCGCTCAGCCGGCTCCCCGACTGGACGGCGGCCCCCGGCGAGACGTTCATGGCCCGGGGCGTGGTCAACACGACCACCGGCTTGGAGGACGCGCAGAAGGCCTTCGAACGCTGCGAAACAGGCGAACCAGCCGTCGGCTTCGGCGAGATCTACGTCCAGACCGGCCACGACCCCTCACCCGCCCCCGAAGGCCGCCACCTGATGAGCGTCTTCGGGCAGTACGCCTCCTACGACCTCAACGGCGGCTGGGACAACCGCAGGGAAGACGTCGCCAAACAGTTCATCGACCTCATCGAACGCTTCGCCCCCGGCTTCTCCGACTGCCTGGAAAGCTACGAGGTACTCGGCGCCCCCGACATCGAACGCCGGGTAGGCCTCACCGGCGGCCACATCTTCCAGGGCGAAGTCCGCCCCAACCAAATGTGGACCAACCGCCTAACCCCCCGCACCCCCATCCCCCACCTCTACCTCTGCGGCGCCGCCACCCACCCCGGCGGCAGCGTAATAGCCCTAAACGGCAAAAACGCCGCAATCGCCATCCTCGCTGACCAGCAGCGTCACCATGGTTGAGGTTCCAGGTCGCGATCGTTCCTGTGCCATTCCGCGAGCGCGATGACGTGCGGATGGTCGTCGCCCAAGGTGTGGCGCATCGCCCGCACCACACGTTCCCGGAGTTCACGTGCCTCTTCGGCTTCGCCGAGAGCGTTCAGGGACACGGCGAGATTGCCCTCACAGATGAGCGTGTCGGAATGCCCGGGTCCCAGCATCCTCGTGAGCCGGGTGAGCGTGGTCCTTTCAAGTGACTCGGCGGCCTCGGGCAGCCCTGACCAGGCAAGGCAGTTCGCCATGTTGATCGCGCAGACCAGCGTCAGCGGGTGTGCTTCGCCGACCCCGGCGATCAGTGCGTCCAGAGTCGCCTTCGTGAGCTCCTTGGCCTCGTCGAGGCGGCCGAGCAGCCGGAGATAGATGGCGACGTTGTTCGCTGTGGCCAGGGCGAGAGGGTGATCGCGACCGAGACTCTCCTGGAACCTGGACATCGCGTCGGTGGCCAATTCGAGGGCGCGAATAGTCTCACCGGCCGCCGCCAGACAGGAGGTGAGCTCCAGACGGCACGACAGGGAGTCCGGTGCCCCGGTTCCGTAGCGGGCGACGTAGCGTTCGTATGTTTCCTCGATCAGGACACGCGCCTCCGCCATGGCCCCGGATCTGCGAAGCGATGTAGCGAGACTCGTGGCGGTCCGGAGGGTATCGATCATGTCGTCACCGAGTACGCGTCGATGGTGCTCAAGATTGACTCGTAACATCTCGACAGACTCGGCGAAGTGCCCGAGTTCCCTGAGATCGTGGGCGAGATCACCTATCGAGTAGAGCGTGTACGGGTGCATCTCGCCGATCATCTGACGCCGGCGATCGACGGTCTCCAGATCGAGTTTTCGCGCCTTCGAGAACTCGCCCGCCAGCCTCAGGCTGACACCCAGATTGTGTGCCGACATGAGCGTGCGTGGATGGTCTTCGCCGAACGACTCCCTGACCCGTACGTACGTCAGATTGTCCACCCGCAAGGCTTGGTCGAAATCGCCGAGGGCTCTCAGATCGGCGGCCAGACCCCCTGCCGTCATCAGAGTGAACGGATGGAACTCGCCGAGAGTGCGAGTCTGAGCAGACAGAACCTCGGTGTCGACCTGGAACGCTTCCTCGTACCTGCCCATCGAACGCAAGGTGTTGGCGATGTGGAAGCGCAGATGAGTCGTTTGCCGGTCATCTTCGCCCAGCTTGATGTTCCATCCGCGAACGAGCCGGTCACCGAAACTCAAGCTCGCCTCGAAATCACCCCGTTTCCACAGGTAGCGCACTCGATCGATCAGCAGGCTCCGGGTGTCCTCCTTCCCGCATTGGTCCGCCATCGAGGGCCCGAGATGAGGCCAGATCTCGTCGTACCGTGGCCAGTTCCCGGGGTCGTCGGTGGCCCCCAACTCTGGCGCGGCCGCGACGAGGATACGGTGCACGTCATGCGCGGTCTCGTCCCTCCGTTCGGGGTCCATTCGATCTCTCACGACACCCTGAATGAGACGATGAACCTGGACGGACCTGTCAACTTGGTCCACTTTGGCCAAGGCGTAGCGGCCGAGGTGACGGATGACAGGACCGAGCAGGACCTTCTCGTTCACCGCACTGTCGTACGGCTTGAGGAGTCCCACCATCGCGTCGCAGTAGACCAGGTCCAGGGAGATCGGCTCCGACGCGAAGAAGGACAGCAGTTCGAGCATCCGTACCGATGCGGGTGAGTGCTCTTTGAGCCGTTCGATGGAAAGGTTCCACGTCGCCGCGACCGCCGTTGGATAGCCTGGCGACAGTTCACCCAGTGACAGCGTCTCGGTCACCTGGGTCCGGAGATGCTCGACGTACTGGCCGGCGGGCATCCCGGTCTGCTCCAGCCAGGCACTGGCGTTCTCGATGGCGAGCGGCAGGTCTCCGAGGGTGGACGCGACCCGATCCGCGTCCGCTGGATCGACTCCTGGTGCGCGGCGAAGCAGGTGCTCCACGCTCTCTTCACGGTTGAAGACGTCGACCTCCAGCGGATCGGCGACGCGTGACCATGCGGGGTTGCGCGATGTGATCAGGATGTGTCCGGATCCACTGGGCAGGAACCTTTCGAGATCGTGTGGATCATCCGCGTTGTCGAAGATGAGCAACCATCGGGAGAAAGGATCGCCGCGACGCAGCGCCTCGTGCGCGGCCCTGGACGATTCGCTCACGCTGTCATTGACCCCCGTTCCAAGCGACCCGGCCAGTTCGGCCATCGTTGGATTGATACGGTCAAGATGCTCTGCGGCGATCCACCAGACGACGTCGTAGTCGGCCATGAACCTGTGGGCGTATTCCAGGGCCACCTGGGTCTTGCCGACACCGCCGAGACCGTGCAATGCCTGCGGCCGGACCACTGCCTTACCACCACTGATGATCCGGTCACGAAGCTTGTCCAGAACGTCGTTTCGTCCGGTGAAAGCGGCGTTCCTGTTGGGGACGTTCCACACCGTCGGACGGGTTCCGGGGAAGCGCGGGCCACCAGGGGGGTAACCCAAGTCGTGGTTCGGGTGATGCGGCCTGCCGAGTTTTCGCAACAATGTCTCGGTGGCCTGCTCCTCCTCCATGAACATCAGATCAAGGGTCACACGGTCACCAAGGACGGCGGGCGGTCGTACGTCGGCGACTCGGACGGGCACCAGCTGGGAACGGATCTCCGTGGCCTCGAACGTTCCCCACAGAGCCTGGGCCTGGGGGGAACGCATATAGGAGATCGAGAGAAGCGCGATGGTGGCGACGATCATGTCAGGCCCGGCGCCGGGACCAGCGGTGGGAGATGCCTCGTCCTGTCGCTGGATCTGGAAGCCCGAACGTCGCAGCAAGGCGGCTATCCAATCCGCCCACATCCGGTCCTCAGGCACGTAGCTGAGGAGCACTCTCGGGGAGGTCGTGGCGGACTTCCGGGCATACTGCTCTCGAATCCGCAGACGGCGGTTCTCGTCGAACGGCGGCATCGACGTGACCTCACCCCAGGTGATCACACCGACCAGACGTTCGAACGCCGCCAGAAGCGAGGTCGGTGAGCCTGGTGCGTCCCCGAACGCGGCCAGTGTCTCCTCGAAGGCGTAGAAGGGTTTGTAGGGAATCTCAATCGCACCCCAGTACTCACGGGTCTCAGCCGGGCTCATGCCGACGGGGAAACCGTCGAAGCGGCGCCTGGCGAGTTCGCGCCCGGCGTCGAGCTTGACCTTTTCTCCGTCCTCGACGCGCATGGGAACCGGAAGGATCCGGATGTGCCGGCTGCCGTACCTGCCATCGATGTGGCGGGCGACGGCGGAGGCGCCTTCGATGCTCTGGTCGTTGAGGGAGAAGCACGTGACGAGAGTGTCCGGAAAGTGGATGGTGCAGATGTCGGCGATATCGCTCAGGCCGGTCCGGCTGTCGATCAGGATGTAGTCGTAATGGCGCTTCATGTCGGCTTTCAACGCGTCGAGGTACTGCCCGCCTCGGCGCCGCGTATAGAAGTCCTCCCAATCCATTGAGGCCACGAGCGAGGTGTAGTCGCGACTCTGGCGACCGGCGAAGACGACGTCGACCGTTCCCTCGCCCGGAAAATCGCTCCAATCGACGGACACCGCGTTCTGCTGCACTTTGGCGTAGTCGACATGCCAGTCTCCTGGACGTGGATCACGAGACGTCGCGATCACGTACTCGGTGATCATGTCGACCACCCCTCCGGTCGAGCTCATGATGTTGGCGTCGAGGAAGGGATGGAAGTACTTGTGCAGTCCGGGGGATTCAAGATCCCAGTCGAGCGCCAGCACCCTCTTGCCGTTGCTCGCGAGGATCCACGCCGTGTTGGCGAGAGCCATCGTGCGTCCGGTTCCTCCCTTGTAGGAGTAGAACGTGATGATGTGGCCCTCGGGAGTGTCGCTCATCGCCGAGCCTCCGTATCGTCGTCGCCCAACGGGAACGGGACACCTTGCAGTCTGGGAAATTCGAGGGACGGGAATCCTTGAGGGGGATGCGCCGGGGATCGTAGACGGTGCTGGATCACGGCGGTCTGTGCCACTTCCGGGATCGCCTTGGTCAGCTGAGGAAGGGTCTCGATGTCCATGGCGATCGAGAGCTGCGTGGGCCGCCCTTCCGCGGCTTTGTTCTGCAAGATCGACATGAGATTCGCCCGCAGCCGGGATCTGGCGTCCATGGTCTGTGCGTCATCTGGATTCCACGGCGCCAGCACTGTCAGCCACGGTCTTCCGGCCTCCCCCAATCGGCGTAACTGTTTCAATGACCTGTCCGAAACCGTCGCCCACGCGTCTACGAGAACGATCCCGGGACTCGTTCGTGCCGCGTCGCCGAAGAAGTCGCCGGCGTCCTCCTCTGATGTTCCGAATTCCACTCTGAAGCCGTGCTGCCGTACGACCTCGGCGACATGTTCGGCGAGGGGTCTGCCGAGCACCGGCCGGTAGGGGTTCCATTCGAGCGGCGTGTACCCGTAGTGGTAGGGAAGGCGGTCCTCCGGCAGATGAGAGATATCCGGGGCGATCACCGAGATTCGTATGCTGAGGCCGTCGGCACGGTGGGGATCCAGCTGTCCGAAGGCATTGCTCAGAGACTCGTAGTCGGGTGGTGGATCGCTCGGTGTGAGCATGGCGGCCTGCCCTACCTCGACGATTCGGCGCGCCAGCCGGTAAACGGCCATCTGGTATGCGTCACGAAAGCGCCGTAATTTCATGATTCCGTAGAATCCATGCTCCAGGTACGAGGTTCCAAGTCCGGAGTGACCGAACTGGATGGATCGTGCGACCTCCGGCAGGTCGTCGTGGGGAACCGGCACCCAGAGGGCCGGGACGATTCTGTCGACTCGCGCGGATCCACGTGCGTGGTGGCGTAGAATTCGCTGGGAAAACGCGGTCCACTCCCTGCCGCAGTGCTCGCTGTCAAAATAGTGCCTGGAGTACAACGGGACGAACACCCGGCAGGATGAGATGCTCTCGGCCAGCCGTCGAGGCCAATCGCTGCCGGAGTTGAGCTGCCGATCCATGAATCCCGGCGGTGCGTTCCGATTGAGGCCGCTCAGCACCGTCACATGCCGACACAGGTCGGTGAACAGCCGCTCGACCCATTGGTCCGGATCGTATCCGGTGTCGAAGTCATGCCGAGGGGTGTGCGCATAGCTGAGAAAGAAGTAGGGGCCTGCTCCGGAATCGCCTGACACGTGTGGAGCCTCCCCGCGTGGATCTTGCGAAGTCGCGGACCGTAGACAGGTAGGTTAAGCCTGTGACTTCGGGTAGGCAATGTCGTGTACCGGAATCGTGCTCGGTAGATTAATGCCGCAGCCGAAGTTTGAAATAGACCGGTGCCGGGCCGATCGTTTCCGGCCGACGACCGTATGGTCCCTACCAGGGGCCCTGGCACGGGTCATGTCGATCAGGCACCGGATCCGCCATGAGGGCGTGACCGCGAGACGCGAGCCGGGCCTTGCAATGGTTTTCTGGATCTTCCTGATGGCCGATGTCGCGATGGAAGTCAACCGTCGTCTTGACAGCGTTTGAATTAGCCGTTCCAGTGAACGCATGGAGGGGAATCCGGAGGCTGGATTTCCGGCGCTCTATCGGGCTGCCGACCAGGGTGCCGTCGTGGGGCAGCGGCGGTTGCTCGCTGCCACGTGTGTGCGGCTCGTCTCGTTGGTGGTCGCCGCGATCTTCGGGTCGTTCAGTATCGACGCCGGGCGGGTGGACCTGGCGGCGATGGCCGCGGCCGGGGCGCTGGCGACGGCGCTGGTGACGGAGGTGTACCTGCTGACGGTGCGCCCGGACCGGCAGTGGTACGAAGCGAGGGCGGCGGCCGAGTCGGCCAAGACGCTGGCGTGGCGTTATCTGGTCGGCGGGGAGCCGTTCGGCTGCGACGTGAAGGATGAGGAGGGCACCGACCTTCTGCTGTTGCGCAGGTTCTCCGAGATCACCGGCGGGATCCACTCGTTCGCCCCCGTCCCCACGCTCGAGGAGGAGTGTCAGGTCACCGCGACCATGCGCAGCATCCGGGCGCTGTCGCTGGACGAGCGCAAGCAGCACTACATGAACGGCCGCATCAACGACCAGCGGGTCTGGTACGTCACCAAGGCCAGGTACCACGAGCGCCGGGCCTCGCAGTGGTCGATCGCGTTCGCGGCCATGGAGGCCGTGGGCCTGATCGCCGCTGTGCTCAACGCCACCCAGTTGGTTAACCTGGATCTGCCGGGCATCATCGGCGCGATCGCCGCAGCCGGGATCGCCTGGCTGCAGACCCGGCAACACCAGCAACTGGCGACCTCGTACTCCATAGCGGCGTTGGAGCTCGGGGACATCGTTTCTCGCGCGGAATGGCCTCGCACCGAGCCCGAGTGGGCCCATTTTGTTGACGAGTCGGAGGAGGCCATCTCGCGTGAGACCATGCTTTGGCGAGGCTCCCGTAGCTGAAGGATCGTTCCGCCCGCCGGGGCCGGCCAGGGGCCGTCCGCTTCGTATCGCCATCTCGGGTCACCGCGGGCTGCCGTCGCATACGGCGACGCTAGTCGAGGACGCTCTCCGAAGGACGCTGGCCGAGCACGCCCCCCAGGTGCGAGGGGTGTCCTGCCTGGCCGACGGGGCCGATCAGATCTTCGCCCGGGTGGTGCTGGCCCTCGGGGGCACCCTGGAGGCCGTCGTCTGCTCGGCCAGCTATCGCGATGACCTTCCCGTCGACACACACGACGAGTACGACATGTTCATGAGCGCCGCCGAGGAGATCCACCGGCTCCGGTACGCCGAGTCGTCCTCCGAGTCCCACATGGAGGGCAGCCGGGTCATGCTCGACCTCGCCGAGGAGCTGTACGCCGTCTGGGACGGGAAGCCCGCGCGGGGGTACGGCGGCACGGCGGACGTCGTCGCCGAGGCGCGCGAGCGGGGGATCAAGGTGCGTGTCATCTGGCCCGAGGGCTCCAGCCGTGAGTGAGCCGCGTGTCACCTCTGCCATACCTGACGGGGGGTGACAGGTATGCGGGGCAGGGTGGGGTCATGACAACGAAGGCGAAGCTCATTGCCGTGACCATTGACTGTGCCGAGCCGAAGAGGCTCGCGGAGTTCTATTCGAAGATCACTGGGTTCGAGGTGCAGTACGCCGAGGAGGAGTACGCCGGGATCGGGGACGGGACGACGAGCATCTACTTCGGGCGGGTGCCCGAGCGGAAGCCGGCCGTGTGGCCCGGGCCGGACAAGCAGTTCCACCTCGACTTCCGGGTGCCGGACGTGGACAAGGCCGTGGCGGAGTACGTGGAGCTGGGGGCCACCAAGCCCGAGTTCCAGCCCGGGGACGGCTGGACGGTGCTCGCCGACCCCGAGGGTCACCTCTTCTGTGTCTGCCCGGAGAGGACCTGATCTTCTGCGTCTGTCGGGAGAGGACCTGATCTTCGGTGTCTGTCCGGAGAGGGCCTGATCCGTCAGGGGGTTCCGGGGGTGGGGCGGAGGTTCACGCGGCGGAGGAGCTGGGCGTTGAGGGCCACGACGATGGTGGACAGGCTCATCAGGATCGCGCCCACCGCGGGGGAGAGCGTGACGCCCACCGGGGCGAGGACGCCCGCGGCGAGGGGGATGGCGACGAGGTTGTAGCCGGTGGCCCAGGCCAGGTTCTGCAGCATCTTGCGGTACGTGGCCCGTGACAGCCGGATGACGCCGACGACCGCGCGCGGGTCGTCGCCGGCGAGTACGACGCCCGCCGACTCGATCGCCACGTCGGTGCCCGCGCCGATCGCGATCCCCACGTCGGCCCTGGCCAGGGCGGGGGCGTCGTTCACCCCGTCGCCGACCATGGCGACGCTCAGCCCGCGCCCCTGGAGCTCGGCCACCTTGGCGTCCTTGTCCTCGGGCAGGACCTCGGCGAAGTGGTCGTCCACCCCGACGTCCTCGGCCACCGCGCGGGCCACCTGGGAGGCGTCCCCGGTGATCATGATCACCTGCTTGCCGAGCCGGTGGAGTTCTTGTACGGCCGCGCGGGACTCGGGGCGGACGGCGTCCTCCAGCGCTATGGCGCCGGCCACCCGGCCGTCCACGACCACGTGGAGCACGGCGGCCCCGCGATTCCGCCACGCGTCGATCTCGGCTCCGAGAGACTCCGGCCCGCCGAGCGGGGAGATTCCGCGTGCGCCGGGGGTGGAGATTCCGCGTCCGCCGAGCGGGGAGACTCCGCGTCCGCCGGGGGCGGAGGGGGTGGGGAGGTTCAGTTCGCGGAGGAGGGCGGGGCCGCCGATCGTCACGGTGTGGCCGCCGGTGTCGGCCTGGACGCCTCGGCCGGTCAGGGAGCGGAAGCCGGTGGCACGGGGCACCTCACCACGGGCGCGGGCGGCCGCGACGATCGCCCGGGCCAGTGGGTGCTCGCTGTCGGACTCGACCGCGCCGGCCGTCCGCAGCAGGGCGTCCTCGTCGCCGTCGGCGGCGGCGATCCCGGTGACCTCGGGTTCGCCCTTGGTCAGCGTGCCGGTCTTGTCGAACAGGACGACGTCCACCGTCCGCATCCGTTCCAGGGCGATCCGATCCTTGATGAGGATGCCGTTCCTGGCGCTCAGCGACGTGGAGATCGCGATGACGAGCGGTATGGCCAGGCCGAGGGCGTGCGGGCAGGCGATGACCAGCACCGTCACCGTCCGCTCGACGGCCTGGCGCGGGTCGCCGAGGGCCAGCCAGGTCACGAAGGTGAGCGCTCCCGCCGCCGTGGCGACGTAGAAGAGCAGGGCGGCGGCACGGTCGGCCAGCGCCTGGGACTTCGAGCGGGAGTACTGCGCCTGCTCCACGAGGCGCCGGATGCCCGCGAGCGCCGTCGCCTCGCCGACGGCGTCGACCTTCACGCGGAGCGCGGAGTCGAGCGCGACCGTGCCCGCGACGACCCGGTCACCGGACGCCTTCGGCACCGGCCGCGACTCGCCGGTCAGCATCGACTCGTCGAGTTCGGCCGTGCCTTCGACGACCGTGCCGTCGGCCGGCACCCGGCCACCGGGACGTATCAGGACCACGTCTCCCGCCCGAAGCTCACCTATGGGCACCAGTTCCGTGCCGTCGGTGGGTGTGGTCGGCGAGGTGCCCGTTTCCGTGCCGTCGGGGGGTGTTGGACGAGAAGGGGTGGTCAGGCGTTCGGCCTCGTCGGGGAGGAGGGCGGCCAGGGCGTCCAGTGCGCTGGAGGCCTGGCCGAGGGCACGCATCTCCAGCCAGTGCCCGAGCAGCATGATGTCGATCAGCAGGGCCAGTTCCCACCAGAAGTCGAGCTTGAACACGCCCAGCGCCGTGGCCGCGCTCGCCCCGAAGGCGACGGTGATCGCGAGGGAGATCAGCGACATCATCCCCGGTGTCCTGCTACGGACCTCGTCGAAGCCGCCCCTCAGGAACGGCCACCCGCCGTACAGGAAGACGATCGTGCCCAGTACGGGCGCCACCCACGCCGAGCCGGGGAAGCGTGGCGGGGTGAATCCCAGCCACATCTGGACCATCTCGCTGTAGAAGACGACCGGTACGGAGAGCGCCACACTGATCCACAGGCGGTCCCTGAACTGGGCGGCATGATCTCCGTGACCCGCATGACCCGCAGGTTCGTGGTGGTCGTGGGCTCGGTGTTCGCCGTGGTCGTGCCGCATGCTCGCTCCCTGATCAATATACCCATAGGGGGTACCTTCGGAAACGTCGCTGATTGTGTTCTCATTCCCAGGGAAGCTGTACCGACCATGCGCGGCAAATCAGGTAAATCATCCCGTTTGGCCGCGCACGGTGCCATCAGCGCGTCAGCCCCAGATCTAGACGTAATGGTGGGATTGGCGAACTGGCTACTCATGTTTGTCCCTAAGCTGGCGGGGTGCTCCCTCTGATGACCTCACAATCGCCCTCCCCTGCCCTCGTGCTCGCGTCCGGTGGCCGGCCATGATCTGGCTGGGCGTGTCGATCGCGCTCGTCGGTGCGCTCGGGTACGCCGGGGGCGCGGCCCTGCAGCAGTTCGAGGTGGTCCGCGGGGGTGCCACCCTCAAACTGATCAAGCGACCGCGATGGTGGATCGGTGGCGTCATCGGCTTCGCCGGAGCCTCGCTGCACGCGCTGGCGCTGAGCTTCGCGCCGCTGGTACTGATCCAGCCGGTCAGCGTGGCGACGCTGGTCTTCGCCGTCCCGCTGGCGGCGGTCCTGCACGGCAGGCGCCCGCACAAGGCCGAGGTGCTCGGCTCGATCGCGGTGGCCGCCGGCCTGCTGGGACTCATGCTGCTGATGCCGCACAGCAACACGCGGCCCGTCCTGTCCACCCCCGCGGCGCTGGGTTTCCTCGCCTGCGTGGGCGTGGTCGTCGTGATCTGCCAGCTCGCCTCCCGGCGCGCCCGAGGGGCGGGGAAGGCGCTGCTGCTGTCCATCGGCGCGGGGTCGGTGACGGCCTCGGTGTCCACGTTCGTCCGGGTCGTCGGCGGCGGGCTCGGCGGGGACCTCTCCCGGCTGCTCCACTGGTTCACGATCGCGATCCCGGTGCTGCTGGTCTTCGCCGTCGTGCTCCTGCAGAAGTCGTACGCGGTCGGCTATTTCGGGATCGCGTACGCCGGGGTGCAGGTGGTGGACCCCATCACTTCGGTGCTCGCGGGGACGGTCCTGCTGGGCGAGCCGGTGCCGAGCGGCATGGGGAACGCGATCCCGGCCCTGGTCTCGGCCGCGGTGCTGATCGCCGGGACGATCACGCTGAGCCGGCTCACTCCAGAGAGTACGCAGGCGGTGTCGCCGCCGCACCCCGAGATTCCCATCCCCGTCACGACACGGGCGGCCGCCAGGTGAAGACGTCGTCGAACTGGCGCAACGCGATGTCGTCCCCGAGCCGCCCGGCCAGCGACATCCCGAGCTCCCTGGCGCGTACGGCGAGCGGATTCGACCACAGGGTCACCCGGCAGACGGCCCGCGACCTGCGCATGATCTTCGCCGTCCGGGCCAGCCGCGCGGCCGTGTAGGCGGCCAGATCCACTCCGGGCCGGTGACCACTCCCGCCCGTCACGTGGGCGAGTACCACGGCGTCCTCGATCGCCTGGCAGGCGCCCTGGCCGAGGTTCGGGGTCATCGCGTGGGCGGCGTCGCCCAGCAGGGCCACCCGGCCCACGTGGAAGGCGGGCAGGGGAGGATCCAGGAAGAGAAGGTCGTGCCTGAGGATCCGGTCCTCGGCCGCCGAGGCGATCAGCCGGGGGATCGGGTCGTGCCACCCCGCGAACAGCCGCGCCAGCTCGGCCTTCTCCCTACCGCCGTCCGGATCGTCCCTGCCATTCGAACCGGTCGCGGAACCGAGGCCGTCCCGGTCGGCCGGTGCGGTGGCGTAGGCGTACACCAGGCCGTCGGCCAGGGGCATGATCCCGAACACCTGGCCGCGCCCCCAGGTCTCGCTGCCCCGCACGTCCCCCTCCGGCCGGGGGACGACGATCCGCCAGCTCGTCACCCCTGAGTGCACCGGCTCCGGGTGGGCGGGGAACAACGCGCGGCGGACCGCCGAGTGGATCCCGTCCGCCGCGACGACGAGATCGCCTTCCAGGTCGCCGTCGCCGGTGGAGACCCGGCCGGTCTCCGGGTCCACGGCGTGCGCGGTCGTGCCGAGGCGGAGCGCCGCGGGGCCGAGCCGGCCCGCGAGCAGGTTCACCAGGGTCGAGCGGAGCAGCAGCACGGTGGGGTCGCCGTACCGCGCCGCCGCCGCCTCGGCGCTCGTACGCGTCAGCCACCGCCCGTCGACCCTGCGCAGCCCCGCCGCTCCTTGCAACGCCGACAGCTTGCGCACGTCGTCGCCGACGCCGATCGTGTCGAGCGCCCGCAGCGCGTTGGGGGCGATGGCGATGCCGGAACCGACGGGGTCCAGGGACGCGGCCCGTTCGAGCACCGTCACCGACCAGCCCCTGAGCGACAGCGCCGCCGCCGCCGTCAGGCCGCCGATCCCGCCGCCGATCACGATCGCATGGGACATGACCCTCTCCTTCACTACATCTGTAGTTAGCGTACTACACATGTAGTGTGGGTCCATGCGCAGGGAGGAAGTCATCGCGGAGGCGGCCATCACGCTCCTGGTGGAAAGGGGTATGCGCGGTCTCACCCACCGCGCGGTGGACGAGGCGGCCGGCCTGCCCGCCGGTTCGACGTCCAACCTCGCCCGCACCCGGGCGGCGCTCCTCGCGCTCACCCTGGCCCGACTCACCTCCCTCGAAGAGGGCTACTTCACCGCCGTGCCCTCGAGCGACGCCGCCCCCTCGCCGGACGAACTGGCCGGGCTGATGGCGCGGTTGCTGCACGGCCAGCTCACCGGCGGCCGGCGCACCACGCTCGCCCGGTACGAGCTGGCCCTGGAGGCCACCCGCCGTCCCGAGCTGAGGAAGGTCTACGACGAGGCGGGGCGCCGCTTCCGTGAGGTGGCGATCGCGATGCTCGACGCGGCCGGTTCGCCCGATCCGGTGCGGCACGGCAGGCAGCTCGTCGCGTTCGGGGAAGGCGTGATCTTCGACGCGGTCGCGGGCGCCGGCACCGTGCCGAGCCTCGCGGAGCTCCACGCCGGCATGCGCGAACTCCTCCACGGCATGCTCACCGTCCCCCGCCCCTGAACGGGCGCCGCAAGACGGCCAGGCGGAACGCCGCAGGAACGCCGCAGGACGGCCACGCGGAACGCCGCGGAATGGCCGAACGGAATCAAGAAGATGGGGTCCACGCTCCCAACCCCCGAGTGGGTACGGGCAGAATCGGGTAACGAGACCGAGCCGGGGAGGCGCTGAGCGTGACCCGGCAGAGTACTGGTCGACAGGCATACCGGCCGGTCGGTACGCTCCAGGGACCGGGACGAATGGGGAACGCGATGCCCGCACATGTCGAGACCAGCCCGCCGGGTCTCGATCTCGACCGCCTGAGGGACCACCTGGCGCGGCACGACCTCGCCGAGGGCCCCCTGTCTGCCGAGATCATCCACGGCGGCAAGTCGAACCTGACCTACCTCGTCCAGGACGGCGGGCACCGCTTCGTCGTACGCAGGCCGCCGCTCGGGCACGTGCTCGCCACGGCGCACGACATGGGCCGGGAGTACCGCGTGATGACGGCGCTGCGCGGCACCGGCGTGCCCGTGCCCCGCACCGACCACCTCTGCGAGGACCCGGACGTCGTCGGGGCGCCGTTCTACGTGATGGAGTACGTCGAGGGCGGGCAGCCGCCGGCGACGCCCGCCATCGAGGCCGACCTCACCGACATCCTCGCCCGGCTGCACGCCCTGGACCCGGCCGCGCTCGGGCTCGCCGACTTCGGCCGGCCCGAGGGCTTCCTGGAACGCCAGGTCAAGCGGTGGAAGCGGCAGCTCGACGCGTCCCGCAGCCGTGAGCTGCCCGACATCGACGAGCTGTACGCGGGCCTGGCGCGCGCCGTGCCCGTGACCCAGCGCCACGCGATCGTGCACGGTGACTTCAAGCTGGGCAACACGCTGATCGCCGGCGGCCAGGTGCGCGCCGTGCTGGACTGGGAGATGTCCACGCTCGGCGACCCGCTCACCGACCTGGCGCTTTTCCTGCTGTACGCCGACTTCGCCGCCCTGGACATCAGCGTGCCGGAGGACGAGGGCGAGCACACCCCGGCCGCCGAGCTCGCCGAGCGGTACGCGAAGGGCGCCGGTCTCGACGTCTCCCGGCTGGGCTGGTACGTCGGCCTGGCCTGCTTCAAGCTCGCGGTGATCTCCGAGGGCATCCACTTCCGCTACACCCAGGGTCTGACCGTCGGCGACGGCTTCGACGAGATCGGCGAGCACGTCGCGCCGCTCGTGACCCACGGACTGCAAGCACTGGAGTCACTGGAGGGCTGATGGAGTTCGCGTTCGACACCACAACCGAGGAACTGCGCAAGCGGCTGGCCGAGTTCATGGACGAGTGCGTGTACCCGGCGGAGGAGGCCTTCGAGCGGCAGGCGGGCGAGAGCGGCTGGGGCACGCCGCCGATGATGGAGGACCTGAAGGACGAGGCGCGCAAGCGCGGCCTGTGGAACCTGTTCCTGCCGGGCGAGCACGGCGCCGGGCTGACGAACCTGCAGTACGCCCCGCTGGCCGAGATCATGGGGCGCAGCCCGCGCATCGCGCCGACGGCCACCAACTGCGCGGCGCCGGACACCGGCAACATGGAAGTGCTGTCCATGTTCGGCGACGAGTGGCAGCGCAAGACGTGGCTGGAGCCGCTGCTGAACGGGGAGATCCGGTCGGCGTTCGCGATGACCGAGCCGGACGTGGCCTCCTCCGACGCGACCAACATCGCGACGTCGATCGTCCGCGACGGTGGCGAGTACGTCATCAACGGCCGCAAGTGGTTCGCCTCCGGGGCGATGAACCCGCGCTGCGCGATCTTCATCGTGATGGGCAAGACCTCGCAGGAGGGGTCGACCCACCGCCAGCAGAGCATGGTGCTGGTGCCGCGCGACACCCCCGGGCTCACCGTCAAGCGGGGCATGCACGTCTTCGGGTACAGCGACGCGGACCACGGCGGCCACGCCGAGCTGCTGTTCGAGGACGTCCGGGTCCCGGTGGACAACCTGATCGGCGAGGAGGGCGGCGGGTTCGGCATCGCCCAGGCGCGGCTCGGGCCGGGCCGCATCCACCACTGCATGCGGCTGATCGGGATGGCCGAGCGCGCGATCGAGTTGATGTGCACGCGCGCGCTCGCGCGGACCACGTTCGGCAAGCCGGTGGCGCAGCAGGGCGTCGTGCAGGACTGGATCGCGGAGTCGCGCGTCAAGGTGGAACAGCTCCGCCTGCTGGTGCTCAAGACCGCCTGGCTGATGGACACCGTCGGCAACCGGGGCGCGCACGCCGAGATCCAGGCCATCAAGATCGCGACGCCGCGGGACGTGGAGTGGATCCTTGACAAAGCGATCCAGGTCCACGGGGCCGGCGGCGTCAGCCAGGACTTCCCGCTGGCCGGTCTGTGGGCGGGTGCCCGCACGTTGCGGCTCGCCGACGGGCCGGACGAGGTGCACAAGCGGTCGCTCGCCTATCGCGAGCTCAAGAAGCACATGCCCCCGAACTGACCCACCGCCGGGATCCGACCAGACCTGAAGGGATTTTTCGTGACAGTGGATGAGGCGGCGCTGCAGGAGCGCGCCCGCGCTTTCCTCGCCGGGAACGACCCGGAGGGCATGGAACCGCTCGACTTCCTGCGGGCGCGCTTCGATGCCGGGCTGGCCTGGGTGCACTTCCCCGTGGGCCTCGGCGGGCTCGGCGCGCCCCGCGAACTGCAGAGCGTGGTGGAGAAGGAACTCGCCGGCACGCCGCAGACCGAGATCGGCAAGCTCACCATCGGCCTCGGCATGGCGGCGCCCACCATCCTCATCTTCGGCACCGACGAGCAGAAACAGCGCTTCCTGCGGCCCCTGTGGACGGGGGAGGAGGTCTGGTGCCAGCTCTTCAGCGAGCCCGGCGCGGGTTCCGACCTCGCCACGCTCGCCACCAGGGCCGTGCGTGACGGGGACGAATGGGTGGTCGACGGGCAGAAGGTGTGGACGTCCGGCGCCCACCACTCCCGCTGGGCGATCCTCGTCGCCCGCACCGACCCGGACGTGCCCAAGCACCGGGGCCTCACGTACTTCGTCTGCGACATGACGGCCCCCGGGGTCGAGGTGCGCCCGCTGCGGCAGATCACCGGTGAGGCCGAGTTCAACGAGGTCTTCCTCACCGGCGTGCGGCTGCCGGACGCGCTGCGGCTCGGCGAGGTGGGCGACGGCTGGCGGGTGGCCCAGACCACGCTCATGAACGAGCGGGTCGCCATCGGCGGCGCGCCCGTACGGCGTGGCGGCGGGGTCATCGGCCTGGTCGCCGACACCTGGCGGCAGCGGCCCGAGGCCCGCACGCACGACCTGCACCAGCGCCTGCTCCGGCTCTGGGTCGAGACCGAGGTCACCCGCCTCGCCGGGGTGCGGCTGCGCCAGCAGCTCGCCGTCGGCGCCCCCGGGCCGGAGGGCTCGGGGATGAAGCTGGCCTTCGCCCGCCTCAACCAGGCGCTGACCAGCCTCGACGTGGAGATGCGCCGCGAGGAGGGCCTCACCTACGACGACTGGACCTTCCGCCGGTCCGACTCCGTCGACTTCTTCGGCCGCGACCCCGGGTACCGCTACCTGCGGGCCAAGGGCAACTCGATCGAGGGCGGGACCTCCGAGATCCTGCGCAACATCATCGCCGAGCGCGTCCTCGGCCTGCCCTCCGAGCCCCGTGTCGACAAGAACGTCCCCTGGAAGGACCTCCCGCGATGACCCTCGGCCGGTGTGGTGATGCGCGAGGGGCGAGTGCTCCGCGCGGTGGACAAGGAGTGGTGAGCGACCGATGACCCTGCTGTACTCCGAGGTCGAGGAGGAACTGCGGGCGGCGGTCCGCGACCTGCTCGCCGATCGGCTGCCCCCGGCCGCGGTGCTCGCGAGGGCCGAGAGCGTCTCGCCGTACGACGCCGACCTGTGGAAGGCGCTGGCCAGGGACATCGGCGCCGCCGGGCTGCTGATCCCCGAGGAACTGGGCGGCGCGGACGCGACGGCGCGCGAGGCGGCCGTCGTGCTGGAGGAGCTGGGCCGCGCGGTCACCCCGGTGCCGTTCCTGACCAGCGCCGTCCTCGCGACGCGTGTTCTGCTGGACGCGGGCACCGGCGCCGCCCGCGAGCTGCTCACCGCCCTCGCGAGCGGGGAGACCACCGCTGCGCTCGCCGTGTCGTTCGCGACCTCCCCGTACGCGCCCGGCGGCGGCTCCGGGGGAGTGACCGCCGAGGGCGGGACGCTGACCGGGCGGGTCACCTCGGTCGCGGGCGCGGACGCCGCCGACGTGCTCGTCGTCCCGGCCTCCGGCGCGCTGTACGCCGTCGACGCCGCCGCCGCGACCGTCGAGACGGTCGTCTCGCTCGACGTCACCCGTCCGATATCGACCGTGACGTTCGCCGGCGCGGAGGCACGTCAGATCTCGGCCGACCTGGCGCCGCTGCGCGCGGCCCTGGAGTTCGGCGCGGGGCTGCTGGCCTCCGAGCAGCTCGGGGTGGCCGAATGGTGCCTGACCACGACGGTCGCCTATGTCAAGGAACGTCACCAGTTCGCCCGTCCGGTCGGGTCGTTCCAGGCGCTGAAGCACCGGATGGCCGACCTGTGGCTGGAGATCGTCCAGGCCAGGGCCGCCGCGCGCAACGCCGCGGACGCGCTCGCGTCGGGGGTGGAGGCGGCCACGGCGGTCGCGGTGGCGCAGGCGTGGTGCGGCGCGGTCGCCGTGCACGCGGCGGAGGAGTGCGTGCAGCTCCACGGTGGTATCGGGATGACCTGGGAGCATCCCGTGCATCTGTATCTGAAGCGCGCCAAGGCCGACGAGATCGCCCTCGGGACGCCGGGTGACCACCGCGACGCCCTGGCGTCCCTGGCCGACATCCCGGGCCCGCCGCCCACCGCCGGGCCCGCCTAGGCCCACCGCCGGACCCACCCGGACCGCCACCGGACTCACCTGGAGCGGGCGGGTCCGGGCTTTCGGGTTCGGCTCTCAGGGGCGGAGCGAGGCGAGCAGCAGGTCGGCGAAGTGCCGGCCGACCTCCGTCCCCGAGAGCCGGCCGTCGGTGTGGTACCACGTGCCGAGATGGTGGACCGAGCCGAAGAAGAAGTCGACCACCAGGTCGGCCGGTACGTCGTCGCGGAACACCCCGGCCCGCTGGCCCTCGACCAGCAGGTCACGGAAGCGCTCGTGGTAGCGCCGGCGCTCCGCGCGCACGGCCTTCTGGTTCTCCGGCGCGAGCTGGTGCATCGAACGGAAGAAGATCTTGGAGTCGTCGAGGTTGTCGACCGTGGTGACGATGACGTCGACCGCGGCGGCGTGCACGCGGTCGGGGATCGGGCCGGGCGCGTCCGCGAACCGGACGAGCCTCTCGATCTGCATGCGCAGCACGCGCGCGTAGATCTCCCTCAGGAGATCATCCTTTGAGCCGAAATAGTGGTACATCGCGCCTTTGGTGACGCCGGCCGCCGCAACGATCTCCTGCACGGAGGTGCTCTCGAAGCCCTTCTCCGCGAACAGCCGTGTCGCCTCGGCCAGCAGCCGCCGTCGTACCGGCTCGTCCTTGCCCATGGGCGGCCTGCCGCCGGGCCTTTCTTCCCCTGTGGTGGCCGGTTCCCTGACCCCGCTGCGCGCCATCACGCACGCCTCCCCTGATCGGTCGATGCCCCCTCAGCATACCGACTGGTCGGTTAACGGGTTGTGACATTCATATTCCAGCGTGCTCTTTACTCCCCGCGGCGCATGTCCCGCACGATGCCGCTGTGTCGCAGGTGCGTTAGTTCCGTAACCTTAGGAAAGTTGGAGCCCCGGGTTGGGTATCCCACAAGGTAATCGACTGAGCCCGAAATCGTGGGGGTTTCCGGTGCCCAATGGGTCCATCTACGTCCCGCAGGACGACAAGTTCAAGTGGGGCTCGCCATCGGTGATGTACGAACTCCGCTGGCGCGAGACCAGGTCCGAGCGCCGCCGCAGGCGCAACGTCATGGCGGGAGCGGGCTTCGTCCTCATCACCGCCCTCGCCTTCTACCGGTCCTTCCCGCTGCCCTTCCTGATCGGGCTCCTCGGCGGCGGCGCCGTCTGGGGCGCGGACGCGTTCATCTCCTGGCGGATGTTCGAGGCCACCGCCGTCTGGCGCGGCAAGCGGAGCGGCGCCGTACGGACCGGCCGGCTGCTGCGCCGAGGGCTCGGCAAGCACGGCTACCGCGTGCTCGACGGCCGGGCCGTGCCAGGGAAGGCCTCGATCGACCACCTGGTGATCGGCCCCGGCGGCGTCTGGATCGTCGACAACGAGGCGTGGCCCCCCGACACCTACATCGCCGCGTACGGCGGCAACCTGTTCTTCGGCGAGCGCTCCGGCGGGACGGTGGCCAAGGGGCTCGTGGACGCCGCCGCCGCCATGGGCGAGCTGCTGTCCCGCGAGTCCGGCATCCCCGTCGAGATCACGCCGCTGCTCGTCGTGCACGGCGGCCACGTGACGGCGCCCGCCGTGTCCGCCCAGGGGCTGACGCTGTTCCTGCCCCGCAGGGCCGCCAGGTGGATCCTCGGTGACGAGCACGCCGACCTGCACGAGGACGAGGTCGAGATCCTCTCCCGCACCGCGGCCCGCATCCTGCGGCGGATGAGCTGACGAATCAGCGTGGCCCGCGGAGGATGAGCCGGCGGGCCTGCGGCGGATGAGCCGACCGATCGGCGTGCCCGGGGCTAGGGCACGCGGATCCGGGTAACTATCCGGTATGCCGGGGACCACCCGGCATGCCCTCCCCCTCAGTGAGGGGGTCGCGCCCGTGCGAGTCGTCGTCGATCTCACCCGGTGCCAGGGGTACGCGCAGTGCGTCTTCGCCGCGCCGCAGGTCTTCGAGATGCGCGGCCAGGAGGCGCTGCGGTACGACCCCGACCCCGGCGACGCCCAGCGGGACCGGGTGCTGCGGGCCGCGGCGGCGTGCCCCGTCCAGGCGATCCACATCGACCGGCTCGCCACCCACCTCACCGGCGCGCGGCGGGTCCGCCCCCCGGGGAACGGCGACGGTCCCGGACATCGCGGGCGCGTCGTCATCGTGGGCGCCTCGCTGGCCGGCCTGCGGGCAGCGGCGGTGCTGCGCGCCGAGGGGTTCACCGGCTCCCTCACCCTGATCGGGGACGAACTGCACGAACCGTACGACCGGCCGCCGCTGTCCAAACAGGTCCTGGCCGGAACGGTGGCCGCCGACCAGACCGCGCTGCCCCGGCTCGACGACCTGGACGCGACCTGGCTGCGCGGGCGGCAGGCGACCGGGCTGGACGTGGCCGGCAAGCGGGTACGCCTCGAAGACGGCCAGGAGATCGGGTACGACCGCCTGCTCATCGCCACCGGCGTGCGCGCCCGCCCGTGGCCGGACCCGGCACAGGCCGCCCTGGACGGGGTGCTCGGACTGCGCACGATCGAGGACGCGGCGCGCTTGCGGCGGCGGCTCTCCGCCGGGACCGGCCGGGTGCTGGTCATCGGCGCCGGGTTCACCGGATCGGAGGTCGCCTCCGCCTGCCGCGAGCTCGGCCACCCGGTGACGGTCGCGGTGCGGGGACGGTCGCCGCTGGTCGGCGCGCTGGGCGGGGTGATCGGCGCGGTCACGGCGGACCTGCAGCGCGAGCACGGCGTCGACCTGCGCTGCGGCGTCACGGTCACGGCGCTGGTCGGGGACGACAGGGGACGGCTGCGGTCCGCGCGCCTGTCCGACGGCACCACGCTGGACGTGGAGACGGCGGTGGTCGCGCTCGGCACCCTGCGCAACGCCGAATGGCTGCACGACTCCGGGCTGGCGGCCGGGGTGTGGGGCGTGGCCTGCGACGCGGGCTGCCGCGTGTTCGACGCCAACGGCCTGGTCACCGACGACATCTTCGCCGCCGGGGACATCACCCGCTTCCCGCACCCTGTCTACGCGTACCAGTTCCTGGCCCTGGAGCACTGGGGCAACGCGGTCGCCCAGGCCGAGGTCGCCGCGCACAACATGGTCAGCGACCAGACCCGGCGCTGGCCGCACCTGTCGCTGCCGGTGTTCTGGTCCAGCCAGTTCGGCGTCAACATCAAGTGCGTCGGCGTCCCGACGTTCGCCGACCAGGTCATGATCACCCAGGGCTCGCCGGCCGAGCGCCGCTTCACCGCCGTCTACGGGTACCAGGGACGCGTCACCGCCGCGGTCACCTTCGACCAGGGGATGTGGCTGGAGTTCTACCAGCGGCTGATCGAACGGGCCGCGCCGTTCCCGCCGGACCTCGACGGGGCGGCCGGGCCCGCGGACGGGGCGCGTCCGGTGCCGGCCGAGATCCCGGACCGGGTCTACGCCGCCCAGGGCGCCACGGTCGTGGTGACCGGCTACAACCCGAGCGAACGCCGCGCCACCCTCGTACGCCGCCCGCCATGATCGTCCGCGGTCGGCCAGCCTTCAGTGATCGCCCGCGGTCGACCGGCCGTCAGTGATCGTTCGCAGTGAAAGGTCGTGCCCTCCTCGGCACGGCCGACGGGAACTCCGATGCCCAGGGAGCGTCGTCATGGCACCGACCAGCGTCTTCGACCAGATCCTCGACCACGCCAACCGCGCCGACCCCTACCCCCTGTACGCCGAACTCCGCAAAACACCGGTGGCGCGGCACGCGGACGGCTTCTACGTGGTGAGCACCTACCGGGAGATCGTCGCGCTGCTCCACGACCCTCGGGTCAGCTCCGACCGCGTCGAAGAGCTGAGCGGCGGCCACAAGACGGGCGGGGACGGCGGGCCGAGCGTGCGGCCGTCCTTCATCAACCTCGACCCGCCCGAGCACGACCGGCTGCGGCGGGTGGCGATGCGGCACTTCGGGCCGCCGTGCGCGCCCGGCCGGCTCGACCGCATGCGGGACGAGGTCGCCGAGATCGCCGCCTCGCTGGTCGACGCCTTCGACGGCAGGACCCGGGCCGACATCGTCGAGGACTTCGCCTACCCGCTCCCGGTCACGGTGATCTGCCGGCTGCTGGGCGTGCCCCGCGAGGACGAGCCGCTCTTCCGAGGGTGGGCCACGGCGCTCGTCGAGACGATCGACCCGAGGGCCAGGGCGAACCCCGCCGAACTGGAACGTCAGCGCGCCGTCGTCCAGACCGAGCTGGGCGGCTACCTGAACGAGCTGGCCGGGCGGTGCCTGCGGCGGCCGGGCGACGACCTGATGTCCGCCCTGGTCACCGACGACGGCGCCGAAGGCAGGATGTCGCGGGAGGAACTGCTGGGCACCGCGTCGCTCCTGCTGGTCGCCGGGCACGAGACCACCGTCAACCTTCTCGCCAACGGCGTGCTGACCCTGCTGCGCCACCCCGCCACGCTCGACAGGCTGCGCCGCGAACCCGGCCTGATCGTCCCCCTGGTCGAGGAGCTGCTGCGCTACGAGCCGCCCGTGCACATGGCCCTGCGGCGACGGGCCCTGGCCGACATCGAGATCGCCGGCACCACGATCCCCGAGGGCGCCTCCATCTCGCTGGTCCTGGCCGCCGGCGACCGCGACCCCGACCGGTTCCCCGATCCCGACCGGTTCGACCCCGAGCGGCGGGACAACGAGCACCTCGCCTTCGCCGGTGGCATCCACTACTGCTTCGGCGCCCCCATGGCCCGGCTGGAGGCCCAGGTCGCCCTCCCCGAACTGGCCCGCCGCCTGCGGAACCCCCGCCTGGTGGCCGACCCGCCCCCGTACCGCCCCAACCCGCTCCTGCGCGGCCCCGAGCACCTGCTCGTCACGTTCGACGGCGTCGCGCCCCGGGCCGAACCGGCTACGCGAGATCCTCGATGAAGGCGGCCAGTTGCGCGACGTTCCGGCATTCGTGCATTTCGACCACGGTGCCGTACGAGGTCGCGATCGAGTCGCCGGTGTCCCACTGCGCGTGGGGCTCCGGGTTGAGCCAGTACGCGTGCCGTGCCTCGCCCGCGAGCCGCCTCAGCGTGGCCAGCGCGGGACGCTGGTAGTTCGAGCGGGCGTCCCCGAGGATCAGCAGCGAGGTCCTCGGGCCGATCGCGTCGCCGTACTTCTCGGCGAACCCCTCGAAGGAGTGCCCGTAGTCGCTGCGGCCGAAGCGGGATATGTCCGCCTCCCGGGTCATCGTGGTGATCGCGTCCACCACGTCGGTGCCCGGCGCGAAGAACCGGGTGATCTCGTCCACCGTGTCGACGAAGGCGAACGCCCGCACCTTGGTGAACTGCTCCCTCAGGGCGTACGTCAGCAGCAGCGTGAAGTGGGAGAAGGTGGCCACCGAGTCGCTCGCGTCGCACAGCACGACCAGTTCTGGCTTGTGCGGGCGCCGCGGCCTCATGTGCGTGACCATCGGCACGCCGCCGGTGCTCAGCGAGGCCCGGACCGTGCGCCGGAAGTCCAGCCGCCCCCGCTGCCCCAGCCTGTGCTTGATCGTCAACCGGGCGGCGAGGCGGCGCGCCAGCGGGTACACCTCGCGCCGCAGCGCCGCGAGGTCGGCCTTGGTGACCCGGAGGAAGTCGATCTGGTCGACGGGCGGCTTCACCACCGACCTCGCGATCTTCTCCACGCCGGAGTCCTCGGCGATCCTCCTGCGCACGTCCGAGGCCACGGCGTCCTCGAAACCGGTGATGTTGTCGGTCAGCCGGCGGCGGGCCACCTTCTCCGCCAGCCCGCCGCGCTCCTGGCCGCGCAGCACCTCGTCCAGCATCCTGGCCATCAGCGTGCCGGGGGACAGGGCGCGCATCACCGAGTAGGAGAACCAGTTCTGGCGCCCCGCGCCCGCGGGCTGCCGGCCGAACCGCTCGACCATCGCCCGGACGAACTCGGCGAACGCCGGATCACCCGTCGCGCCCGCGTCGCCGAGCAGCAGCTCCGCCAGCCGGTCGCGCAGCCGGGCGAGGTCCGCCTGGCCGAGGTCCAGCTCGTCCGCGTCCGTCCCGGTCTCGCGGGGTGCCCGCAGGGCGCTGGTCACGGGCGGGAACCACAGGTCGAAGAGCGTGTCGAAGCCCGGACGGTACGACGGGCGTTTGACCATGGTGGCCGCGTACGCCTCACGGAGCGTCTCCCGCTCGGTCAGCTCGATCACCGCGAGCGCGCGCGCCGCGTCCAGCCCCTCGGCCAGCGACACCGGCAACCCGGCCCTGCGCAGCGCGTCCACGAACCCCACATGCCTGTCGACCAACGACACCCCCGCCCCCTCTCCCCGGCCTACCCGGATTCCGTACCTGCCGACTTACCCGACCCCGCCCGGGACCGGCCACCGCGCCGGAGGGCCCCGCTCCTCGGTCACCGTGCCGGAGGATCATGTCCCTCGGTCATCTGGCCGGGAGGCCGAGTTCCTTGATGGCCCTGGTCTGGTCGGACGCGTGCTTGAGCACCACCCCGAGCGTCCCCGTCGTGGTGCTCTCGTCCAGTTCGGTGCGGCCGAGCGCGAGAAGCGTGTGGGCCCAGTCGATGGTCTCGGCGATCGACGGCGACTTCTTCAGCTCCAGCGCCCGCAGCGTGGCGACCGTACGGGCGAGCTGCTCGGCCAGCGACGCCTCGATGCCCGGCACCTGAGCGAGCACGATGTCCCGCTCCCGCTCCGGCGACGGGTAGTCCAGGTGGAGATAGAGACAGCGTCTCTTCAGCGCCTCCGACAGCTCCCGGGTCGCGTTCGAGGTCAGCACCACGTACGGCTTGCGCGTCGCCACGATCGTGCCGAGCTCGGGGATCGTCACCTGGTAGTCGGAAAGGATCTCCAGCAGCAGGCCCTCGACCTCGACGTCCGCCTTGTCGATCTCGTCGATCAGCAGCACCGTCGGCGCGGTCCGCCTGATCGCCTTCAGCAGCGGGCGCTCCAGGAGGAACTCCTCGCTGAAGATGTCGTCGTGCGTCTCGGCCCACCCCTGGTCGCCGGAGGCCTGGATCCGCAGCAGCTGCTTCTTGTAGTTCCACTCGTACAGCGCGCGGGCCTCGTCGAGCCCTTCGTAGCACTGGAGCCTGATCAGCTCGGCCCCGGTCGCCGCCGCGACGACCTTGGCGAGCTGGGTCTTGCCCACACCCGCCGGCCCCTCGGCGAGCAGCGGCTTGCCGAGCGCGGCGGCCAGGAAGACCGACGTCGCGATGCCGTCATCGGCGAGATAGCCCACGGCCGCGAGCCGCTCCCCGGCATCGGCAGGCGAGGTGAACCACGACGTCATCGGTGCTCCCGTCCGTAACCCGAATGTTGTTCTAGTCTAGCGTGCCCGATAGGTGCGAAGTGGTCCACAGGGTGCGCTAATCTTGAGCTGCTTCCGCGCCGCTAGCTCAGTTGGTTAGAGCAGCTGACTCTTAATCAGCGGGTCCGGGGTTCGAGTCCCTGGCGGCGCACCATATCTGATCAGGGCCGACAGCACTTGTCGCTGTCGGCCCTGTCGGCTTGCCACGGTCGCCAGGCGGCGAGGACGTCCGGTTGAACACGTGGATGTAGGTCCATGCGGCCCGTACCAGCGCGAACCTCACCTCGGATGCGATGCCTCACGCTGAGTGGATCATTGTGTGAGCAGGTCTACCAGCATTGCGGGATCGATGTTGCCGCCACTGACCACGGAGGCGTACACACGGCCGGCCGGAAGGGCGTCCGGCTGATACAGGTAGGCCGCCGTCGCGACGGCGCCGGACGGCTCAGCGATCAGGTGCCCCTCCCGGGCCAGCACTGCCACTGTGGCCCGGATGTCGCTTTCGCGGACCGTGATGATGTCGTCCACATAAGCCTGGATGTGTTCGAAGGGCAGTGCGCCCACCGAGCTGATACGCAGGCCATCGGCGATGGTCCGTCCGGTTTCGGCAGCGGGCCAGCTGACCCGCTGTCCGCTGTGGAAACTCTCCCGGGCATCGGCCGCGAACTCCGGCTCCACCCCGATGACCCGGACCTCAGGCCTCTGGAGCTTCATCGCCGCCGCGACACCGGAGATCAAACCGCCACCGCTGACCGGCACCAGCACCGTGTCCAACTCCAGTCCCAGCGCCGTCGCGTCCTCACAGATCTCCAGGCCGACAGTACCCTGACCTGCGATGATATGGGGATCATCGAACGGGGACACCACGACGTACCCCTGTTCCTCGGCCAGCCGGCCGGTCACCTTCTCACGATCTTCAGGCGGTACCAGCAGTACCTCGGCTCCCTGCGCACGGGTGGCCTCGATCTTCACTCTCGCGGCTGTGTCCGGCATGACCACCACCGCTTTGACTCCCAGGATCCGCGCTGCGTAGGCCAGCGCCTGTCCGTGATTGCCGCTGGACTGGGCGATGACCCCCCGGGCACGTTCCCGTTGCGACAGAGCAGACATACGGTTATAGGCACCGCGGATCTTGAAAGCACCGGCGAGCTGCAGGTTCTCGGGCTTCAGAAAGAGAGACCGCTCACCGTCCGAGGCCCACGGACAGGGCAGTAGCGGTGTACGCACCGTGATCCCGTGGATCCTCCTGCGTGCCTCAAGAATGTCGTCAAGGGTCGCAAGCGCCATGAGCCGCTCCTAGTATCGCCACCATTTGAAATAGGTGTGTCCGCTGAGCTGCGCGGTCGTGTCCCTCCATGAATGGTGAAGCCGTCCGGCAGCTTGCGCGACTCACAGCCGAGTCTGATGTCATGACCTTGTACAGCTCAACCATTACGGCATCGAGGCCGCGCTCTTGGCGGTCGGGGCTCGCCGGCATTCCAGAGGGTGCCCACGGTCATTTTCGGCCGCTCTGCGTTGCTCCCCGACGAAGGCGGGCCCGCCGGAGCCGGGGGGCGTGGCGGCGCCACCAGGTGTGGGCCCACAGGGCCTGGAAGGCCGCGATCGAGAGGATCACGGTGGCGGCGTCCAGGGTGGCGAGGGGGTCCGTTGGGGAGGTGAGTGCGGTCGTCGCTTGGGCGAGCAGGGTGAGCGTCGCCGGAAGTGTCACCGTGAACGCCACGCCCAGGCAGGCCGTCGTACCCGCGACCAGGAGCACCGTGTAGCCGCGCAGGCTGCGGCGTTCGCGGCGGGGCAGCGCGGCGAGTGGGTCGCGGGAGGGGCGGGCCAGTGCCCGGAGCGCCAGGTGACGGAAGTACGCGGAGGCGTCGCGGTACATGTTGCGGCAGCCGGTCAGATCCTGGAGCAGGAAGTAGACGTCGGTGCGCATGAACACCAGGAACTGGGTGGCGAGCATGGTGATCGAGGTCAGCGCGATCAGGGACAGCACGGGGTGGCCGCCGAGGACGGCGCTCAGGACGAGGGCGGCCGAGCAGGACACCGCGTCCATGGCCATTCCGGCGAGGTAGACCGTCAGCGGATCCGCCGTCCGGCCAGCCACACGCCGGACACCTCGGTCTGGACGGCCAGGAACTGCAGCCGGGTACCGAGCCGGATCCTGCCCGGCACGCCTGCGGCCCTGGCCGTGGACAGATGGGCCAGCTCATGCAGGAGGATGAGCGTCCAGCCGACGGCGACCTGGGAGAGGAGAACCAGGGTGCCGTGCTCGCTCCACAGCAGATCCCGCCAGCCCGGCACCGTCTCCGGCCGCGTCACGGCCATCGCGATCCCAGCCGCGACCACCAGGGCGACCGCCACGTGGAGCAGCGGGCTCAGCGTCCATCGCACGTGCCGGGCCCGCAGCCAGGGGAAGGTCGGCGTCCGCTGTGGCCTGCCGGGCAGGGCGCGTCCGCCGACGGTGTCCACCAGCCCGAGTTCGCCCAGCGTCCGTACGAAGTCGTGGACGTCGAGGTCGGCGCCGGTCTCCGCGCGCATTCGCCGTTCGGCCTCCTCGACCGTGGCGCCGTCCTGGAGGAGCCGGATGGCCCGCATGCCCTCGTTCGGGACGGAGACGAACTCCTCCCCGTCGACGCGCCCGACGATCCACTCCGGCCCGTCCTGCCGGAATCCGAGGTCACGCAGGCGGACGGGGGTACCGGTGGGCGCCTGTCCCGTGTTCTCGCTCATTGCCTGACCTCCAGACGCGTGAAGCGTGCGCCGGCCGTGTCGTTCAGGGGTGGAACGTCCCTGTGTGGTGGGAATGGTCCGGCAGGGGATGGCTGGTCGCGGAGGAGATATCCGGTGGCGGTAGCGGGGCGATTTCCCGGTCGAAGTAGGACATCAGCTCCTCACCCTGGTCGTAGAGCTCCTGGATCGCGGCCCGGCTGGGGCCGGTGACGTCCGGATCGGTGATCCGCCGGCCGCCGAGATGGCCGCCGACCTCGTCGTAGAGCACCTCGTAGAGCAGCGAGGGGCCGAGCGAGACGAGCTCGGGAAGCGGCGCGGTGTGCTCGAACTCCCGTACGGCGCCGGTGGGAAGCACGCGAGGATGCTCGCCCGCCGCCGCGCGCACGGCCAGCACGTGCATCTCCCACTGCAGGTACGCGGTCGGAGGACTGTCCACGATACGGATCCGGCGGACCCCGGGCCGGTTGCGGTAGAACTCGGCCAGGATCGGTCCCGTCGCCGCGAGAAGGGCGAGGGACTCCTCCCAGTCGCCGGCCATCAGCGCCCGCCAGCTCGCCACGTCGGGTTCGTAGAACTCCTGGGCGCGTTCGAGTTTCCACACGGCGGTCGCCCGTTCGAAATCCTCGGCGAACGCGGTCTGGTAGGCGTCGACGGACAGGGTCCATGCCTCGGCATGCCGTACGCGGTCAAAGACATTCCGGACGAACTCCACAGGTCCTCTTTTTAGATATGTTGAAATAGGGCGGAACGTAACTATGGAAGATTGATTCCGGGTGTTCGGCGTGATCTCACGGTCCCAAACCGTGTGGGTCGGGAAAGCTCCTTTCTCTCGAACGACCGGTATCCATTCGAAATCCGCTGCCGCCGGTCCACCAAGGTTTCCTGACTTGAACGGACGGGGGATGTCCGAGGAACGACAACCGTTCCGTGACGGGGCCGAGCGAGGAGTAACGGTCTCAGGTCGATGAGTTGCTTCACTGTGATGGCCTCAGGGATCGGTTCAGTCTCGTCGTCCTTCGGCCGCATCGCCTCGAGTCGCGATGTGTAGAGCGGTTCTGACGCGAGATTCTCCATGGACTCGGGCGGCGGCCCGTTACTAGATCGATCTCTCCGCCTCGAAGAGGTCCTATGACGTGTGTCTGGAACACTTTGGTGTGCCTTTCGTGCTCGCCGAGTGCTCGCTTATGGATCTTGAAGGGTTTTTGGAGAGGCAAGATTACAGGTGAGATGAATCAGGCGTGCTGCGGGAGAGAGGCCAAGGTGATGGCGGAGCTGCCAAGTCTCGTGGCTCCAAACCACAGGTTGACCATGGGACGCGCGTAATCGAGCACATCATTTGCCGAACTCAGTCGGCACAAGCCGCCCGTTGTTGCTCTCCTATGTGATGAAGAAAGAATATCTCTTCGCCTTCGAGAGAAATCTCTCGCCGACCTGGCGAGAGGATTGCCTTCTTCGTCCAAGGAGACAATTTCTCCTAGCGACAGGAATCTTCTCGCTCGTCAAACCTAGCTAAGGGACCAGGGGTGGACAAAATAGGTCAGGACCGCCATCGACACCGGCGGTCCTGACCTGGAAGTCCGGGACTCGCGGAACCTTAGGAGCTCGCCATGCCGTCTCGTTTCGAGAGTAAGGCTACTCAACAGCGGTGGATAGGGTCGAAGTACCTAACTCCCGGACCAAGCAAGCGAGCTTGGGGCAGACGGTGGAGGGGGCCGTTCTTCGGTGGCCGGCGTACTCAGGCGCTCGTGAGCGGCGGGATGTCTTGACGATAGCGACGTGTACCGAACAGGAACGCCGACTGCGGGCCGATGAACAGTTCGCCGTAGCGCCCACCGATGATGTCCTGGCCCGCGGCGAGGATCACCTGTTGGTCGCTTGGGGTTCGTGCGAGTTCCAGCAGGCGGCTGCGCAGCCGTAAGGCCGACTCATCTGCGGCTTCCAGGTCGTACACCTCGAATATGCGTACCTGCCGGTAGTCCGTGCCTGGCACGCTGCGGGGCGGCTCCAAAAGCCTGCGGACGAACCGGAAGGCCATGGTTTCGACCCCGGTCGCGACCTCGGGGTGGCCTACCTCCGCGAGTTCTTCACGCAGTTCGCGACGTAGGCATTCCATGGCCGATTCCCGGTTGGATCCGCCGTGGAACCAGCGCAGGAAGGGCGCGAGTCGGCGCGCGGGCATGAAACCACGCAGGTCATGTTGCATAACGCCAGCGTGGGAGGCACGCCGTTCCTCCCGGAATGAGAAACGATCCAAGTCTTCTTGCGCCAAGTGGTGAAATTTGAAGACACCGCCAGGTGGTCCATACGAACCCGGCGTGTACGGCGTGTGCAACAGCACGTATTGGTCGCCCTCTTTGATCCGTAGCAGGGCGCTCAGTGAGACCCGGACGGTCCCGATCGGCACCAGGATCACGGTGAGGATGGCGAGGAGGTTGCGGTTGCGCCAGGCAAGGGCGCCGATCCCGGCTAGCACGCTCGCGATGAGGCTGGAGACAATACCGGCGATCATCGATGCTCCGACTCTCGTGTCGAATGATAGAGCGCAACGTCAGCTTGACATAGCGCACTCGCCTGGCCAAGACCGCCGTTGCCCGTCTCGGCGCCGAGTGGCAGGGTGACGCCCGCACGATGCCGGAACGGTCCCGAGCACACCTAGAGATTCCGGAACACCACCAATCGGGAAAGACTGGGGCCTTTTCCGGCACCCCACGACCGTCGGGCATTAGTCTTGCGTCGGCTATCAATCTCCCTCTCTCCCCTAGGACGGAAACGTGGGTAACCGGTCCGGCAACGGTTGGGGAGAACTGCCGGCCGACGTGCTCGCCGCACTCGACAACTGGTGCGACTCCCACGACGCGGACATCACCCTAGTGCGGTGGCTGGAGGGCGGGCTCAGTGGTTCACCCGTCGGTGTACTCCGCTGGTTCGAGCGAGGGAGCGACGATCGCCAGCTGATCATCAAATTTCTCCCGGATGGTCCACAAGAGGCGCGGCTGACCAAACGAGCGCTGAATCTGTCGCCGGATGAGTTCCGGCGTAGCCACCTCGTGGAGCCGGTCGGTGACCCCGTGCCCGTGGGGAGATGGTGGATGCTTCGCCAGCACATCGCCGGCGGTGACCTGTTCACGATGCGGCCGCTGGCCGCCTTCTTGGATGAGGACGACACGGCGGTAATCTGTCGCGTCATAACCGAGTCGGTGTTAAGGGAGTGGAATCCCCGCGCAGAGCGCCCAGCCCGGGTGCTAACGGCCCGTCAATACATCCGCGAGCAGCTCGGCGCCAAGCTTGCTCCTCAGGGTGGTTTGTCACTATGGGCGGACGCCAACGCGCTGACCCCCGACGAGGACTGGGTGCATAGCGACGCGTTCAGCTGGTTGCCGAACCCACTCGCCTTCACCGCCGATCGGTCCTTCAAGGGCGCCGACAAGGAGTTCTATATCCAGCGCGGATGTGCTCACGGTGACCTCAACACGGGCAATGTCCTGCTTCGCCGCGGCCGCCTGGAAGAGTTCCGGCTGATCGACCTAGGCAGGTTCTCCGACGATGCACCGCTCGCCCGTGATCCGATGCATCTGCTGCTGGCGATGGCACGCAGGTGGGTCGAGCAGGTCAAGCCGCACTCCTCGAATCGCAGCGCGCTCATCCGGGCGATCGTCACCCCTGAGGAGGCGGGTAGTACCGCGGTGACGGGATACGGCGCGGTCAGCCAGGCCGTTCACGAAGTGGGGCAGTCATGGGCGGATGGCAAAGGCTGCGGAGATCAATGGCGCATTGAGTCGCTACTCTCCCTGGTCGGCGGTGGCTTGCTGTTCGCCGGACGGCATGAGGTCGCCGACGATCGAGAGTGGTTCTTCGAACTCGCCGCGTACGCCGGTCAGGAGTATCTCCGGGTGGTCGGTTTGTTGGGAACACAGTCTCCTCCACCGCTTCGGGCCACCATCGAACCCGAGCCCGCTGAGCCGGTAGCAGGAGATCCGGGAAATGGACGCCCCAGCCCCGCCCCGGTCGGTATCCCGCGTGACCGTGCCTTGATCAGCCGCGCGCTCGATGTACAACTCGTCTACATGCAGCGCGTGCTCGGCAACAAGAACAACCTCGTCGAGATCGTGATGCGCTTGTTCGAGGAGGACGAAGCCTTCATCCGCCTGGCTCCCTGCCGTCTTTCGGGATCTACGCCTGGGTCCGCCATCATCGCACTAGGCGACCAGCGCATCTACATAGTTGACCTGGATGCGATGGACCGGTTCTCCAGTAAGACCGCCATTGCTTATCGCGACATCTTGGACATCGTCCTTTATAACGACCGCAGATTGGGTTTACTCAACACGGCCGACATCGGGCTCTCAGCCACCTCCGGTGACTTTCTCGTTCGTGGCCTGCTCCGCTGGCAGGCGGAAGCGATCGTGTCCGAGTTGGAAGCCCTGACCGGACGTCGTCGTCGGCGCAGCTGACCGGACCCGAAGCGTCGTTCCTCAGTTCGACCAGGTGACGCTGGCTGCCATCTGCCGCTGCCACCGGCGAGCAGGCGGACGCGAGTGAGTCGCACCGGCAGCCTGGTCACCGTGTCAACGTGTGGTTTCTCCTGTAGCGGTCGAGTTCCGCTCACCCAGTTCTCCGACGCGGACGGTGCCGTCGTCGTAGCGGTGGGGCCGGTGTTCGGGCTTCAGCCTGGGCAGGCGCATCCCGGGATCGTGAGCCGTCGTGCCGGGTCGGGTCAAGAGGGCCTTCGGGTGGGTGAGGGATTGTTCGGCGTGGTCGAGGGGGGTGCTGAACAAATGGTTCGGGCTTTAGACCTGGTTGCAGACCCCCGGTGATGGATCGGGGGAACGAGACGAGGAGACCACGATGGCGACATCGACGGGCACGATCATCCGGCGTACGGGTGTGGCGGTGACGGCGGGGCTGCTGGCCGGTCTGGTCGGGATGGGGATGCCGGCGGCGGGGGCCGCCGCGCTTCCGGGGAGCGCGGCGGCCCTGCGGGCGTCGTCGTCGTCCGGGTCCTGCAGCAAGGGGGGCGCCTCGATCAACTTCTCGGCGTACTACCACAACAGCAGCAGGTACCACGTGTTCACGTCGTTCGCCTGGACGATCGCGGGCAGCGGCGTGCACAACAAGAACAACGTCCAGGTCCGCGTCAAGTACGACAACGCGCGGGGGCACGACCCGATCTACTGGACCTGGATCTCGCCCGACAACATCCGCAAGGGGCGTTCCACGCTGAACAGCGGGACGAGGAACGGCGGGAACCCGGTGCCGGCGAGCGGCGTGCGCGTGCCGAAGAGCAAGAAGGCGTACACCGAGTTCAAGGCCGTCTTCGACAAGTCGGGCACCGACCCGAGGTGCACCGGGCACACCCGGAACATCTGACCATCATCGGCGACCGTCGGCGCCACCCCGCCCGGGCGGGGTGGCCCGGCGGGGGTCGTGACGTAGTTGGGGGTCGGGATGTTCGCGCGTGTTGTCGTGTTCGGGGTGTGTGTTGTCGGGGTGCTGGGGTTGGGTGGTTGTGGTCCGGAGGGGCCGGTTGCGGGGTCGTCCTCGGGGGGCGCCGCGGCCGGTGCGGCGCTGTTCGCCGGGTCGCGGCCGACGATTCTGGCGGCCTCCGCCGGCGGGGCCGTCGTCGCCGATCCGGTCACCGGGTCGTACCGCGGTTACACCTCGGCGGGACGCCTGGTCTGGGCGGATCGGGAGGCGTATCGGACGGACGCCGAGGTGACGTGCGCGGCCCGGTGCCCGGACGCGGTCGTCTCCACCTCGGGCGAGGACGGCCGGCCCGGGCCCGCGTGGCTGCGGTCGGGCGGCGGCGTCCGGCCTCTGGTGGGCACCGGCGGTCCGGTACGGCGGGTGCTGGCCATGCGCGGGCCCTCGGACACCGTCGTCGCGGAAGGCGGGCGTGATGGGCGTGGAGACCTTGTTCGGGTGGAGCGGACCGATGGGGCGGGGTTTCGCGTTCAGGTGCCGAGTGTCGCCGATGTCCTGTGGGTGGAGGATCTCACGCGTTCGGTGGCCCTCGCGCTGTACGGGAGGCATGGCGGCACCGCCATGACCGTTCTGCGGTTCCGGCGGGACGGCCATGGGTGGCGTCCGGACGGCCGCGGTGTGCGGGTGGACGGTGTCTGGGGGGCCTGCGACGGGGGCGAGGGGGGACCGGCCGTGCTGGCGGGGCCGAGGGCGGTCCTGCTGAGCGGTGGCAGGGGGGCCTTGCTGGGCGGTGGGAAGGAGGGCCTGCTGGGTGATGGGCGGGGGGCCCTGCTGGGCGGTGGGAGGGAGGGCCTGCTGGGCGGTGAGAGGTCGGGCCTGCTGGGGGGTGGGCGGTCGGTGCCGCTTGTTACCGGGCTTCCGCAGGTGGGGGAGTGTGTGGCGGGCAGGTACGGCGCCGTGTTGCTGGCTCGTCGGCTGGACGGGGACGGCACGCCGCACACGGACCTGCGCGGCGTGGATCCGGCGGGTCGCCAGGTGTGGGCCCGCGAGGTCCCGGCGGAGGTCGAGGTGGCGGCCAACCCTTCGGGCCGGCGTTTCGCCCTGACCGGCGCCGGGATCATGGAGATCGTCGACCAGGCTGGGCGTACGGTCTCGCGGCGGGCCGGTGTAGCCTCCGCGCTCTATACCGGAACGGGGGAACTGGTCGTCGCGAGCGCCGCCGGCGTGATCGAATGGCTGAAAGGCTGACCGCCGGGTGATGTGGCGCTGGACGGGCTTCGGGCCTGACGGGGAGGCCGCCGCTTCGTGCCGGATGTCCGGTCGCCTGAGGGACGCAATCTGCGGATGGGACGTCGTGAGAGCCCGCTGGACGCCGATGCCGGGCCGGTCCAGCGTTTCGCGTACGACCTGCGGGCGCTGCGCCAGGAGGCCGGCGGCCTCACCTACCGCGACATGGCCGAGCGGGCGGGGTTCGCGGTCACCACACTGTCGCAGGCCGCGGCGGGTGAGCGGCTGGCGTCGCTCCCGGTCGTGCTCGCCTACGTGCGGGCGTGCGGCGGCGACCTCACCGAATGGGAGCGGCGCTGGCACGAGGTGGCCGGGGAGGCGCTGCTGCGCCCGGCCGGCGAGGACGACGACGGCGAGGCGCCGTATCTGGGCCTGGCCCAGTACGAGGCGCGGGACAGCGACCGGTTCTTCGGCCGGGAGCGGCTGGTGGAAGAACTGCTCGAACTCACCAGGAAGCGGCGTTTCGCAGCGGTGTTCGGGCCTTCCGGCAGCGGCAAGTCCTCTCTCCTGCGCGCGGGTCTGGTGCCGGCCGTACGGGAGGGACGGCTGGGCGAGCCGCTGAGCGTCGTGCGGGTGCTGACGCCGGGGGACCGGCCCGCGCGTACCCACGCCGCCCGGTTGTCGGCCACCGACAGCGCGCTGGTCGTGGTCGACCAGTTCGAGGAGGTGTTCACGCTCTGCCGTGACCCGGCCGAGCGGGCCGAGTTCATCGACCTGCTGCTGGCGGCGGGCGAGCCCGGCAGCCGGACGCGGGTGGTCGCCGCCGTCCGTGCGGACTTCTACGGACGCTGCGCCGAGCATCGCGGGCTCACCGAGGCGCTGCGCGAGGCCAACCTGCTGGTGGGGCCGATGGACGGGGAGGAGCTGCGCGAGGCGATCGTCAAGCCGGCGATGGCGCGGGGGTTCATCGTCGAGCGCACGCTCACCGGGAAGATCATCGAAGAGGTCCTGGACGAGCCCGGCGGCCTGCCGTTGATGTCGCACGCGCTGCTGGAGACCTGGCGGCGACGCCGGGGACGGATGCTGACCCTGGAGGGCTACCAGGCCGCGGGCGGCGTCCACGGCGCGATCGCCGCCACCGCCGAGCAGGTCTACACGGCGCTGTCGCCCGCGCAGGCCGAGCAGGCGAGACGCATCCTGTTGCGGCTGGTCAGCCCCGGTGACCGGGCGCAGGACACCCGGCGTCCCGCCGCCCGCGCCGAGCTGGACCCGCACGGCTCGCCCGATACCGCCCTGGTGCTGGACCACCTGGCCCGCGCCCGGCTGCTGACGCTCGCCCAGGACACCGTGGAGATCGCGCACGAGGCGCTCATCGCCTCCTGGCCGAGGTTCCGCGTGTGGATCGAGGAGGAGCGCGAGCTGTTGCACGTGCAGCGCCGGCTCACCGAGGCGGCCGCTGCCTGGCGGGAGCTCGGGTCCGATCCCGGCGCCCTGTACCGGGGGACGCGGCTGGTCGCCGCGGAGAGGCTGCTGGCCCGGCCGCAGGACCTCACCCCGCTGGAGCTCGAATTCCTCACGGCCTCCACGCGGGCGGCCGAACAGGCCGGGAAGGCGGCGGCGCGGCGCGGGCGGCTGGCGCGGGCGGCCGTGGCCGCGCTGGTCGTGCTGGCCGTCACCGCGTCGGTGGCGGCCGTGGCGGCGAACACCTTCCAGCGGCAGGCGACGGCGCAGCGCAACAGTGCCGTGGCGAGATTGGTCGCGGAGGAGGCCGCCGCCGTACGGGGTGGCCAGCCGGGCCTGGCCAAGCAGCTCAACATGGTCGCCTACCGCATGGATCCCCAGGCCAACGGCGCCTCGCTGTTCGCCGCGCAGGAGACCCCCGGGGTGTTCGACGGGCAGGACCGGGTGATCGACATCGCGCAGAGCCGTGACGGGAGGACGCTGGCGCTGTCCACCGGATCGGCGTTCGTCCTGTGGAGCGCCGACGGCCGGGAGAAGGGACGCATCGCCATGCCCGGGGCGGGCGCGGTCGCACTGAGCCCGGACGGACGAACCCTCGCCGGTACGGCCCCAGGAAGCGGGACGGCGTCAGGGACGGCAGGGGGTGGGCAAGGCGCGTCGGCGTCGGAACAAGGGCAAGGCGCGACGGCGGCAGAAGACGGGCGCGGCGGGACGGCGGCAGGGGTCGCCGGAAGCGGGCAGGGTGCGGGAAGCGGGCAGGGTGCGGCGGACGGGCGGGGCGCGGGAAGCGGGCAGGGTGCGGGGGACGGGCAGGGTGCGGCGGTGGTTCATGTGTGGGATGTGGGCGATCCGGCGCGCCCCCGGGAACGGGCCCTTCCTGGCGCGGGCCCGCTCGTGGCCGCCTCGCTGGCGTTCAGCCCCGACGGGCGGCTGCTCGCCCTCGGCACCGGCGGTGGCGGCGTCGGCCTGTGGGAGGTCCCCCCTTCGGGGACGGTGCGCTCCCTGCCCAGGTTGACCGGGCGTGGCGGGCAGGTCGGCTCGCTCGCCTTCGCGCCGTCCGGCCGCGTCCTCGCCGGCTCCGGCACGGACGGCAAGGTGCGGCTCTGGAACCTGGCCGAACCAGGCCGGACCTCCCCCTCGGCGACCGTCGACGGCGGCCGTACCAGCGAGGAACCGGCACGCGAGCCGCTGCATCGGCTCGCGTTCAGCCCCGACGGCCGCGTGCTGGCGGGCCCGGGTGACGGCGACACCAGCGGGCTGCGCTGGTGGGACGTCCGGGATCTCGCGCACCCGAGGCTCGCGGCGGCGGACGACCTGCGGAGGGGGACGGGGGCGTGCGGCGACCGGCTCGTCTCGGTCGCGTTCAGCCCGGACGGGCATGACCTGGCCACGGTGTGCGGTACCGACCTGCAGTTGTGGCAGACCGCCGACCCCCCTCGCTCCAACGTGATCGTCCGCGTCAACGACCTGCCCGCCCCCGGCGACGGCCCCGCGGTGTACGCCCCGGCGGGACACCTGCTGCGGCACGCCACCGACAGGGGCGTGCGCGAGTGGGACGTCGGCAACCCGTACCGGGTCGGCGCGCTGGCCAGCCTGGGCTCGGCGCCCGCGGGTTTCTCGGTGACCACCGCGTTCAGTCCAGGGCCTCGGCGGATGCTGGTGACGGAGGGCTCGACCGACGGGGCGCTGTGGGACTTCGGCGGTCCGACGGCGCCGGGCAAGGTGGCGAACCTGCCCGGAAGCGGCCACCCTGCCATCTCCGGCGCCGCGTTCAGCCCCGACGGTCTCGTCCTGGCCACCAGCGAGATGGACCCCGGCGACCGTTTCGTCGTCCGGTTGCGGAGCACGGTACGGCCCGGCGCGCCCCCGGTGGCGACCATCCGCGATCTGGACATCGCGGCGCGGGCCCTGGCCTACAGTCCCGACGGCCGGACGCTGGCCGTGGCGGACGGCCTCGGCGACGGTCAGGCGCACGCCCCTGATTCGGTGAAGTTGTACGACGTCAGGGACCCCGCCCACCCGAGGCGGCTCGTCAACCTGATCGGCCAGGCCTTCAACCTGGCGTTCTCCCCGGACAGCCGCCTGCTGGCCGCCGGTGGCGCGGACATGTTGCCGCTGTGGGACGTGTCCGATCCCGGGCACCCGGTCACGCTGCCGTCCCGGCGGCTCACCGCCGGGTCGGTCGTCTCCAAGCCGGCCTTCCGTCCCGACGGGCGCCTGCTCGCCGTCACCGACAGCGAGGACACCACCCGCCTGTGGCGGGTCGGCGCCGGCCGTCTCGAGGAGGAACCGGTCACGGTGCGGACGGTGGGGTCCGGCGGCGGTGTCACCTTCAGTCCCGACGGCCGCACGCTCGCGTGGTCCAGTTCGGGGGACGTCAACGGTTTCCCGTCGAGCATGCCCGGTCACATCGAGCTGTGGGACGTCAGCGACCCGCGCGTCCCCATCTTCCAGGCGGCCTTCGCCTACGCGCTGACCCTCTCCCCGCAGGACCTGTCCTACAGCTCCAACGGAGCGCTCCTCGCGACGACGAGCGACACGCTGGACGTGTGGACGACCCGGCCGCGGACCACGCCGGACCGGCTCTGCGCGAGCATCGGTGACGTCATCACGCCCGAACAGTGGGCCCGCTACGTACCGGACACGCCCTATCGGCCGCCGTGCGGGGGACCGCGAAGGTCATAGGGTCGTGGGCGTCCTCCGTGCCGAGGACGCCCACCGGCGTTCAGGTCAGCAGGGGAGGAACAGGGTGTCCGGCACCTCGTTCTTCACCAGGGTCGAAAAGTGGTCGGCGCGCGCCGACGGGCAGACCTCGGCGGCGACCTTGGCCGGGGTGTTCAGGCCGTCGTCCCTCCAGTCGTCGACGTACTCGGTCTGGAAGACCGCCTTGCCCGCGGCGATGAACGGTGTGGTGGTGTCGCACTCCTCGTAGTAGTAGCACTCCTCGTTCAGGGCCCAGTCGAACGCGGCCACGGTGTCGGCGTCGACGACCTCGACGCCGTTCTTCATCCCGACCGACAGCCCCCGGTCGTGCGCCTGGCGGGCGACCTCCAGGTACCACGCCTTCTCGTTGGCCTTCGTGATCGGGAAGCCGGGGTTGTTGCCCAGCGGGTTGTTCTGGTCGGGCTCGACGCCGTCGCAGCCGATCTCCTTGGCCAGGTCGAGCCGCGACCACATGATCGGCGCGAACGAGCTCAGCGAGGCGGGCCGGATGTCCAGCCAGTTCTCGTCCTCCCAGCCGCTGTTGTTGCCGATGACCGAGCGCGGGAAGAGGCTCGCGTCGGGGCGGTAGCCCTCGTAGGCGCCGGTGTCGAGATAGCAGATCGCGATCTTCCCGGCCGCGTGCAGGCGGTCGACGATGCCGGCGTTGTCACCGGCGGGCCAGGTGACGCTCCCGAAGCCGGGGATGGTCTTGGTACGCGCCGACGGTACGGCGTCCTGCAGGTCGATGTCGTACATGGCGACGTTCTGGAACGGGGCCCGCACCTGCTCGGTGATCTGCCACTGCCAGGTGGTGCCGGGTGCGGGACGCCACACCTCGGCCGCTTCGGCGTGAGTGGTGGCCGAGGCGTCCGCCTGGGCCGCGGGGCCGGTCACCGCGAGTGCCAGTGCGGCCGCCATGATCGCGGCCGTCCGTACGCCCCGCTTGGATCGTGCTTCCTGACCGATGCTGATCTTCAACGCTCGTGCTCCTTGCCCACGGGGGACGTCTGCGTGCGTCCCCCGTTTCCCCTCGAACGGATCCGGATTCGGAACGAGCCGGGGTGCGTGACCGTGGACCTGCGGAGGCCCCCGGGAAGCCGGTCGCCGGCCTCCCGGCAAGGTGACCATGCCTCAGGTTTTAATCCCCGCGCCCCGGCATTTTTGATCACGACGAAAGTAGCCGCTGCCGGTTTGCCGTCGAGGATGAATCCAGCAAATGATCAAATTTCCAAGAATTGGAGCGCACCATCCCGGCGGGACGGCCGGCGGGCGTCCACGGCTGGTCCCGGTCGAGCCGTAGAGGGCACCATCCCGGCGGGACGGGCGTCAGGTCGCCTCCGGCGGGGCGGGCGGCGGGGGCAGGCCGGCGATCGCGTCGGCCACCGTCGGGTAGCAGGTGAAGATGCGCACCAGCCCCGTCCTGAGCAGCACCCGTTCGCACATGCCGTGCACCCCAGCCAACGCCAGCAGCCCGTCCGCCTGACGCACCTGTTTGTACGCGCGCACCAGCGCGCCCAGCCCGGAGGAGTCGCAGAACTCCAGCTCCGACAGGTCGAAGATCAGCCGGGGCGGGTGGTCCAGCTCGTAGACCACCCCCAGCTCACCCGCCAGCCGGGGTGTGGTGGCCATGTCCAGCTCCCCGCGAAGGCCGACGACCACGGCGGCGGGGGAGGTCTCGACGGTGACCCGCAGACGCGGCGGATCCTGCTCGGGATGCTCACGGGAAGGCAAGTGATCACCTCATTCCCAGAGCACCCTTCCCCAACAGCCGTACCTATGCCATCTGAACGCCGTTCATCCGAAAACCTTCGCCGAACGGCCCTCACGCTCGCCGGTATCCCTGCCCTGCGGTCTCGGGGCCGGTCTGGAGAGGGCTTTCGGGGCTTGTGCCTCACGTGGCGTCAGGGATTAGCGTCGTGCGTGTGGACGAACGGCGCTGGCGGGTCGGGGAACTGGCCACCGCGACGGGCCTCACCGTGCGGGCACTGCACTACTTCGACGAGATCGGGCTGGTACGGCCGGCCGGGCGTTCGGCAGCCGGACACCGCCTCTACACGGCGGAGGACGTCACGCGGCTGTACCGCGTCGTGGCCCTTCGCCATCTCGGGATGCCGCTGGCCGGCATCGCGGGCTCGCTGGACGGCGACATGGCCCGGCTGGAGACGGTGCTGCGCGCGCACATCGCGCACGTGGACCAGGCCGTCGCCACCCACCGCCGGTCACGGCGGCGGCTCGACGCCCTCCTGCGCGCTCTGGAGGAGGGCGGGCGGCAGCCGTCCATCGACCGGCTCATCGAGACGATGGAGGAGACCATGAAGGCGACCCACTTCACCCCCGAGCAGCTCGCGCGGCTGAAGCATCGTCACCAGGAGGGCGGCGACCAGGGGTTCGCGGCGTGGTTCCAGGAGCTCGGCGAGATCGCGGGTCAGGTCGGGGAGCGGATGCGCCAGGGCGCCGACCCGGCCGACCCCGATGTGCAGGCGCTGGCGAGGGCCTGGAGCGACGCCGTCGACCGGATGATCGGCGGTGACACGGCGGTCCTGTCGGCGATGTACGCGAAGATCGACGCCAAGGGCCCGGAGGCCGCGACGCGCGGCCTGCTCACCACCGAGGTCTGGGAGTACCTGAAACGCGCCTTCGCCATCGGTTTCGCCCGATGACGACCCCCGCCCCGCCGGAACCACCGGAACCAGGAGGCGCGGGCGGTCAGGCGTGGTCGGCGCAGCAGGGGGTCGGGTTCGGGACCTCGGCGGGCATGAGGCGGTCGCCCGAGGCGGGCATGGTGAGCAGGGCCACCCGCCCGTCGCGCCACTGCGGCCGCACGTGGTCGTTGGTCACGACGAGCGCGTCCGGCGACGGCCCGTCCGGCACGGCCAGCACAACGACGTGGTCGATCGCGGACCGGGCCAGCACCTCGGTGACGCTGAGCGTGCCGGTGAGGTGGGCGTGACCGGGGAAGACGACCAGGCGCCCGCCGGTCCTGGCCGCGTGCTCGGCCGCCGCGAGCGCGGCCCCCTCGGCGAGGCCGTGCGGCCCGGCCCGGCGCGCACCGGCCGGCCCGGTCTCCCCACTGAGCGCCGCGCCCACCGGGACGGGGTGCGCGGCGGCCAGCTCCGGACCCAGCCGGGCGGGGAGAGCCGTCAGGTCGACGGGGTGGCCCCCGGTCGTGAGGGAGCACGCGACGTGCGGCGGACCCGCGGAGGTCCGTACGAAATGCGTGCAGCCGACGGTGCCGGCCGGGAGGCCGAGCACCTTCACCGTGATGTGGAGAAGGTGCTCGGCCTCCGCGACCGTCCGCGAGCCCGCGTCCAGGCCGAGGATCATCCGCGCGGCACGATCCAGATGGGGTTGCTGTAGAACCAGAGGTCCTTCCACGGGTCGGCGTCCCCGAAGACGTCGATCTGCGGTCCCGACGGGTCGACGGCCGCGCCGAGCAGCCCGGCGGCACCGCGGTTGCCGTCGGTGCCGCGCAGGCGGACGTAGATCGGCCGGTCGATGGCGCCGGCCTTGTAGGTGAACGTCACCGTGCCGGTGTTCTTGCCGACCTCGAAGGAGGTGACGACCTTGGTGGACGGGGTGGTGAAGACGTCCTTGTCGCCGGCCGGGCCGGTGACGTCGCCCTGGATGACGTCCACGCGGGCGAGCGTCGGGATGAACTGCGCCCAGTTCGGCACGTTCGCCAGCGTGATCTCGATCGCGACCTCGACCTTCGCGCCCTTGCGGACGTGGAGCGTGTCGCCGAGCGCGACCCCGCGCTGCCCGGTGCCGGACTGCCGGGCCCGCACGACCAGGCCGCTGATGAGCCCGCCGTGGTCCACCCAGACGCGGCCCTGGCGGATGCCGTCCATGACGGCCGTGTAGGAGAAGTCCTTCGCGCCGACGTGCGTCCGGCTGTAGAAACCAGGCCAGAAGTCGCCGTTCGCGAGGTTCGGGACACCCTTGTACACGGGGTCGTTGTACTTGCCGTTGGCGTCGAAGTCGCTGCCGGGGCCCCGGTCGCTGGCGTCGCCGTACACCGCGTGCGAGTCGGAGTTGGCGGTGATCCACCAGCTCTTGCCCTCGGCGAGCAGGCTGTCCCACAGTCCGCCGACGGTGGAGGTCATCCAGTCGAACCCGCCGAAGGTCTTGTAGCTCTCGGCCGGGTAGGACGGCCAGGAGTCGGCGCTCGGGCTGTTGTCGTAGAAGCCGCGCCCGGAGCCGCCGCCGTTCGGCTTGGGGATGCCCGCCGCCTGGTGGCCGGGCGCGCCCTCCATGCCGACCGCGATGCCCGGTTGGGCGTCGCGCCAGCCGCGGATCTCGTGCGGGGAGTCGAGGCCCTTGCGCGCGGGATGGTTGGCGAGGAACAGCGCGTCCTCGACGCGCCGCCGCTTCACGGCGTCGGCGAGGAAGTTGAGCCCGGCGATGGCGAGGGCCTCGTTCTGCGGGGTGCTGGCCGTGGCGTTCTTGACCGACCCGTCGAAGGAGTTCTCGAAGTCCTTGAGCGTGGACAGCTCGTTGCGGCCGGGGGCCACGAACACCGTGCCGTGCTCGGCGGCCGGGATGTTCCACTCCAGGCCCTGGAAGACCAGGGTGTCCTTGACGATCTTTCGCGCGGCGACGATGTCGGGGTTGACCTTGTCCACACCGATCTTGGCGTGCGCGACGCTGCCGTGGTCGGTGATGACCATCCAGTCCAGGCCGTACGCGTTGGCGTGCCTGACGTGGTCGCTCACCTTGTAGAAGCCGTCGCTGCTGTACTGGGTGTGGATGTGGTGGTCGCCGGCCAGCCACAGGTAGCCGTCGCGCGGCTCGGCGCCGGTCCTGACGCGCTCAGGGGTGGCGGCGGCTGCGGTGCCGGGCGTGCTGAGGACGCCGGCGGCGGTCAGGCCCGCACCCAGGATCCCGGCGCGCCGGAACATCTGGCGCCGGGAGAGCTGCCCGGGGGACAGCTCGGAGTCGGGGACCGACAGGTCCACGACCGGGGCCATCTCGCCCTGGTCGAGGGCGTGCCCGTCGCCGTGAGAATGGTCGTGAGGGTGCGCATGAGAGTGATCGTGAGGGTGATCGTGCCCGTGGCCCATGTCCTGCCTTTCCATCCCGCCGGAGAGATCTTGCTCCGGCTACCTAGGCACCATGGCAAGGGCGGTTGAACCGGATGTGAACACGCCGGATCGGCGGGGGGTCGAGTGGCTTTCGGTCTTCATGTACCGAGGATGCTGGTCACGGGCCCGCCGGTCACGTCGCGCGTTCGCACGACTCCTCAGAGTTTACGACGGCCGCCATCTCGCGTTCACCCGGCGGTGGCCGGACAGTTCCTCAGGAACCTTCGGCGGGGGTGCGCGGCTCGGCGAGGATCATCGCCCGCGCGTCGGATACCCCGGCCAGCCGGGCGAAACCGACCGCGTACTCGTACATGTTCCCCTGGAGCCGGCGCAGCTCGGCCCGGCACTCCGCGTTGTCCGGCCAGCTCGCCTCCCCCTCGCCCGGGTGCTCCTGCTCGAAGCTCCGCAGCCGGGGGTGCCAGCGCCCGAGGAACGGCCGCAGCTCGGCGTTGAGCATGTGCACGGCGAGGTGCTCGACGCTCTGCCCGCCGGGGACGCGCGGCGAGGGACGGCTCGCTTTCAGGGTCTCGCGGGTGCTCTGGAACAGGGCGTACAGCGAGTTCATGGCCTCGCGGACGATGCCCTCGTCGTCCTGGAGTGGCTGGGTGGAGATCCGGGTGACCGTGTCCACGAAGAACTGCCAGGCCGCCTGCCTGCTGTCGTTGTTGACCAGGAAGGTGAGCTCGCTGACCTGGGGGACGATGACCTTGACCTCGGTGAGGCGCCCGCTGCGGCGGTACACGCGCATCACGGCCGCCGTGACGATCCCGGCGATGCCGCCGGTGACCAGGAACAGGCTCCTGCCGCTCACCAGGGTGACGCCGTGGACGACCAGGCCGGTCGCCGCGCCGACACCGGCCGAGACGACCAGGCGGACGGCGCCGCCCAGCGCGGTTCGCCACCTGCCCCGCCCTGCCCACGTCAGCGGCACGTGACCCCCGGTTTCCCGTTCTCTCGCGAATTCGAGTACAGGACCGGACTTTAACAAATCATGGATGCCGGCGGCCCGGAGTCGACGCCCCGCAGGCGTCGCCCCGGTGTGATCTACCCGGCGCCGGCGCCCACAGGGGTGAGAGCGCCGGCGCCCGTGACCACGACTCGGGTCCGGCCGGTGCTCATCGTCACCGGCTGGTCTCGATGCGGCTGATGAAGTCCTGAACCGTCGTGAGCTGTACGAGCTCCTCGTCCGGGACGAGGACGCCGAGCTCCTCCTGGATCGCGACGGCGATCTCCACAACCGACAGCGAGTCGACGTCCAGGTCCTCCAGGAAGCGCTTCTCCGGAGAGACCTGCTCGGTCGGAACGGCGGTCACGGTGAAGATTATCCGGCGCACGGTCTCCAGGGCGCCCGGCTCGGTCTGGGTCTGGGTCATCGTTGTCTCCTTAAAGGGGATGCGGGTGGTGCTGAACGAAGAGGGGACCGGCTCATACCGTCTCCACCGCGAAGAGTTCGCGGACGGCGCCGGCGTCGGCCGGGGTCTTGACCGCGTGGCCGGTCGTGCCGGGCAGGGCGCGCCTGGCCAGGTTCACCAGGGTCCCGGCGGGCGGGAGCTCGACCAGGGTGGTGACGCCGAGGCCGGCGAGGGTGTCCTGGCAGGCGTCCCACCGCACCGGCGAGGTGACCTGGACGACCAGCCGCCGCAGGTACTCCGCCCCGCTGGTCACCAGCGTGCCGTCGTGGTTGGACAGCAGCGGCGTACGCGGGTCCTCGGGACGCAGGTCGCGGGCCGCGGCGGCGAGGCGCTCGGCGGCGGGCGCCATGTGCGGCGTGTGGAAGGCGCCGGCCACCGCGAGCGGCCGGAGGCGGGCCCCGGCGGGGGGCGCGGCGCGGAGCGCGTCCAGTTGCCCGGTCGTCCCGCCGGCGATGACCTGGCCCGCGCCGTTGTGGTTGGCGGCGACGAGCCCATGGCGTTCCAGCGCGGCGGCGACCTCGTCCGGGTCGCCGCCGAGGACGGCGAGCATGCCGGTGGGCGTGACGGCGGAGGCCTCGGCCATCGCCCGGCCGCGCTCGGCGACCAGGGCGACGGCCTCCTCCGGCCGGAGCACGCCGGCGAGCGCCGCGGCGGCGAACTCCCCGACGCTGTGACCGGCGACCACGGCGGGGATCGCGGGCCCGGCGAGGTCCCCGAAGATCACCTCGGCGGCGACGAGGGCGGCGGCGGTCAGCAGCGGCTGGGCGACCGCGGTGTCGCGGATCGTCTCGGCGTCCGCGTCGGTCCCGAGGGTGATCAGATCCAGGCCGGCGCTCTCGGAGTACGCGGCGAGCCGCCGCCGTACTCCCGGGACCTCCAGCCACGGGGTGAGGAAGCCGGGCGTCTGGGCGCCCTGACCGGGCGCGACGATAGCAAGCATGTCCGAGTTCTTAGGCACGCCCGGTCGAGGATCGCTCGGGCGTGCCTAAGAGACCCAGCTCAGAGGCATGTTCGGCGGCGCGATCGACCACGGCACCACCGGCACTCGACTGAGAGTCCGTTCCCTCCGGTTACCCAGGTACAGGTTCATCCGACCGACCGAGATGGGAACGCGATGAAGGCTCTCGTGCTTTCTGGGGGTACGGGCAGCCGCTCACGCCCGTTCAGTTACTCGATGTCCGGTCAGCTGGTGTCCGTGGGGGGCCGGACAGTGCTGGAGCACTGCCTGGACAACCTGCTCCGGCTCGGCATCACCGACGTCGGGATCGTCGTCGGGGCACAGTGCGCGGAGATCAGCGCGCTGCTCGCCGCCGGCGCCGAGCGCGGGCAGCGCGTCACCCGCATCCCGCAGGCCGAGCCGCTCGGCCCGGCCCACTGCGTGCGCCTCGCGCGCGACTTCCTGGGCGACGACGACTTCCTGATGGTGCTCGGCGACAACATCCTGCTCGGCGGCGGGGGCATGGCCCGGATGGTCGAGTCCTTCAGGAACCGCCGCCCCGCAGCCCAGGTGGAGCTGGTGCCGGTGGCCGACCCCGGCGAGCACGGCATCGCCGAGCTGGACCGGGACGGCCGGGTGGTCCGCCTGGTGGACCGGCCCGCCGTCCCGCGCGGCAACCTGGCGATCATGGGCGTCTACCTGTTCACCCCGGCCGTCCACGAGGCCGTTCGTGCCGTCACGCCGAGCGCCCGGGGCGAGCTGGAGATCACCGACGCGATCCAGTGGCTCGTCGAGCACGGTCACGACGTGCGCGGCAAGGTGTTCGACGGCTACTGGAAGGACACCGGGCGCATCGACGACCTGCTCGACGCCAACTGGGTGCTGCTGGCCGCCGCGACCCCGAAGAACGACGGCGAGGTGGACGAGGCGAGCACGCTGTCGGGCCGGGTCGTGATCGAGGCCGGTGCCAGCATCGTCCGCTCCAGCGTCACCGGCCCCGCGTACGTCGGCGCCGGCAGCGTCGTGGTCGACAGCCGGGTCGGCCCGAGCACCGCGATTGGCGCGGGCTGCGCGATCACCCGCTGCGGCATCGAGAACTCCATCGTCCTGGACGCGGCCATGGTCAACGACCTCCAGGGCGTCGACGGTTCTGTCATCGGCCGCTCCGCGCAGGTGGAACGGGGCGTGGGGGAGTTCGCCCAGGTGGAGAGGGGTGCGGGGGAGTTCGCCCGGCACCGCCTCGCGATCGGCGGGCGCGCCGGCGCCGAGGTCGCCGCCTGACCCCGGGGCCGGGCGGCCCGGCCACCGCCGGAATGAATGTTTCATCGGGCTGTCTGATGATCGGTTGAGCGGCCGTACGCGTTTCCCGAGGCCAATGGGGGTGCGGGGGGCGTACTCCCGGTAACGGCCGCTCACCGGGCGGTAGCAGTCCGCAATGTGCTGTACATCCTCCGGAAACAACCACACGATGGGAGCGCTCCCACCGCCGGATTGTCGAGCTGGGCGCTGCTTGGCCGTCTCAAGAAGACGGCGGAACCCATCAGTTTCGTGAGGGAGAAAAACAGACAATGGGACCCCACAAGAGTTCCTGGCGCAGAGCGCTGACGGCGGTGACAGTGTTGCTGCTCGCCGCCCTCGGGCTCGTCGCCAGCCCGATCTCGGCCAACGCCGCCGTGGCCTGCGAGGTCACCTACGCCAAGGCCTGGGAAGGCGGCACCGGGTTCGGCGGCAACATCACCATCAAGAACCTCGGCGACCCGCTCACCAGCTGGGCGCTGACCTTCGCCTTTCCCGGTAACCAGCAGGTGAGCCAGGGCTGGACCGCCAACTGGTCGCAGTCCGGCAGCAACGTCACCGCGTCCAACATGTCGTACAACGGTGCCCAGGGCACCGGCGCCTCGTGGAGCATCGGCTTCAACGGCACCTTCACCGGCACCAACACCAACCCGAGCAGCTTCGCGATCAACGGCACGACGTGCACCGGCCAGGGCGGCGGGACAACCCAGTCGCTGGTGGTCAGCCCCACCTCGGTGACCGTACCCGAGGGCGGCACGGCCACCTACGGCGTGCGGCTCGCGGCGCAGCCGACTGGCAACGTGACGGTGAGCTCGACCGCGGGCAGCGGTGACTCCGACGTCACCGTCACCGGCGGTTCCAGCCTGACGTTCACCACGTCCAACTGGAACACCGCGCAGAACGTGACGGTCTCGGCCGCGCAGGACACCGACACCACCAACGGGTCGCGGACCATCAGCGTCGCCTCCTCGGGTCTCGCCTCCGTCGCGGTGACCGCGACCGAGGCCGACGACGACACCAGCACCGGGACGCAGTCCCTCGTCGTGTCGCCGACCAGCGTGAGCGTGCCCGAGGGATCGACCGCCACCTACGGCGTGCGCCTGTCGCGGCAGCCCAGCGGCAACGTGTCGGTGACCTCGACCGCGGGCAGCGGTGACACCAACATCACCGTCACCGGCGGTTCCAGCCTGACGTTCACCACGTCCAACTGGAACACCGCCCAGAACGTGACGCTGTCGGCCGCGCAGGACACCGACACCACAAACGGCTCGCGGACCATCACCGTGGCCTCCTCCGGCCTGACCTCCGTCGCGGTCACCGCGACCGAGGCCGACGACGACACCGGCGGCGGCAACGGCGGCACTCACGTGGACAACCCGTACGCCGGCGCCACCGGCTACGTGAACTCCGACTGGGCGAGCAAGGCCTCCGCCGAGCCGGGCGGCTCCGCCGTGGCCAACGTCTCCACCGGCGTGTGGCTGGACCGCATCGCCGCCATCGCGGGCACGTCGAGCGCCAAGGGCCTCGCCGCCCACCTGGACGCGGCGCTGACCCAGGACGCCGCCAACGGCAGCGCCCCGCTGACCATCCAGTTCGTCATCTACAACCTGCCGAACCGCGACTGCTCGGCCCTCGCCTCCAACGGTGAGCTGAAGATCGCTCAGAACGGTCTCAACCGGTACAAGACCGAGTACATCGACCCGATCGCCGCGATCCTGAGCCAGTCCAAGTACTCGGCGCTGCGCATCGTGACGATCATCGAGATCGACTCGCTGCCCAACCTGATCACCAACACCAACGTGGCGGCGTGCGCCGAGGCCCAGTCGTCCGGCGCCTACGTCCAGGGTGTCCAGTACGCCCTGAACAAGCTGCACGCGATCACGAACGTCTACACCTACATCGACGCCGCCCACCACGGCTGGCTGGGCTGGGACACCAACTTCGGCCCGTCGGCGCAGCTCTTCGCCAGCACCGCCCGCGGCGCCACCGCCGGTGTCGCCAGCGTCGACGGCTTCATCACCAACACCGCCAACTACTCGGCGCTGACCGAGCCGTACTTCACGATCAACACCAGCGTGAACGGCCAGTCGGTGCGGCAGTCCCACTGGGTCGACTGGAACTTCTACGTCGACGAGCTGACCTACGCCCAGGCGTTCCGCAACCGGCTCATCAGTGAGGGCTTCAGCTCCAACATCGGCATGCTGATCGACACCTCTCGCAACGGCTGGGGCGGCTCTGCCCGTCCGAGCGGACCGAGCACGTCGACCGACGTCAACACCTTCGTGGACCAGTCCCGCGTCGACCGGCGGATCCACGCCGGCAACTGGTGCAACCAGAGCGGCGCCGGCCTCGGCGAGCGGCCCAGGGCGAACCCTGCCACCGGCCTCGACGCCTACGTCTGGATCAAGCCTCCGGGTGAGTCCGACGGGTCCAGTTCGGAGATCCCGAACAACGAGGGCAAGGGCTTCGACCGGATGTGCGACCCGACCTACACCGGCAACGAGCGCAACGGCAACAGCATGAGCGGTGCCCTGGCCAACGCGCCGATCTCCGGCGCCTGGTTCTCGGCGCAGTTCCGCCAGCTCCTGCAGAACGCCAACCCGCCCGTTTCCTGACCCTTCCCCCGACTGCGGGCCCCGTCACAGCCGTCCACCGGCCATGACGGGGCCCGTCCCCATCCCCGGCGACCGCGGCGGCCGGCGAGCGCCGCGGCCGACGGGCGTGCGCCGTTCTTGTTCTCCGCGCACGGCCTTCGCGTGTGACGGCTTATGCGTGAGACGGCTTAGGCGCGTGAGCCGAGCATCCCGTGCGGGTCCAGGACGAACTTGGACGCCGCGCCCTTGTCGAAGTCGGCGTAGCCCTTGGCCGCCTGGGCCAGCGGGATGGGCGTGGCGTTCACCGCCTTGGCGATGTGCACCCGGTCGTTGAGGATCGCCATCATCAGCTGCCGGTTGTAGCGCATGACCGGGCACTGGCCGGTGAAGAAGGAGTGCGATCTCGCCCACCCCAGGCCGAACCTGAGCGACAGCGACCCCTCCTTGGCGGCGTCGTCCGCCGCGCCCGGGTCGCCCGTGACGTACAGGCCGGGGATGCCGATCGAGCCGCCCGCCCGGGTGGTCGTCATCAGCGAGTTGAGCACGGTCGCAGGACGCTCGGTGCCCGCGTCCTGGCCGTGGCCGCGCGCCTCGAAACCCACCGCGTCGACCGAGCAGTCCACCTCGGGGACGCCGAGGATCTGCTCGACCTGGTCCTTCGGGTCGCCGAGGGAGACGTCGGCGGTCTCGCAGCCGAAGCTCCTGGCCTGCGCGAGGCGTTCCTTGTTCAGGTCCCCGACGATCACCACCGCGGCGCCGAGCAGGAACGCCGACGCCGCCGCGGCCAGCCCGACCGGTCCCGCGCCCGCGATGTAGACCGTCGAGCCGGGTCCCACCCCGGCGGTGACGCACCCGTGGTGCCCGGTGGGGAAGATGTCCGCCAGCATGGCCAGGTCGAGGATCTTCTCCATCGCCTGGTCCTTGTCGGGGAAGCGGAGCAGGTTCCAGTCCGCGTACGGCACCAGCACGTACTCGGCCTGCCCGCCGACCCAGCCGCCCATGTCGACGTATCCGTACGCCGAGCCTGGCCGGTCGGGGTTGACGTTCTCGCAGACGCCGGTCTTGCCTTCCTTGCAGTTCCGGCACCGGCCGCAGGCGATGTTGAACGGGACGGACACCAGGTCGCCGACCTTGATGAACTCGACGTCCCGCCCGGTCTCGACGACCTCGCCGGTGATCTCGTGGCCCAGGATGAGGCCGGTGGGGGCGGTGGTCCGGCCGCGCACCATGTGCTGGTCGCTGCCGCAGATGTTCGTCGCGACGGCCTTGACGATGGCGCCGTGCGGGACCTTGCGGCCGACGTTGGCGGGGTTGACCCCCGGGCCGTCCTTCAGCTCGAACTCGGGATAGTCGGTGTCCACGACCTCGACCCGGCCGGGTCCCTGGTACGCGACCGCCTTGTTTCCGGCCATTGCGGCACCTCCCGTGAGCGCGACGACCTGTGTCCTGCCCCGAACTATGGTCATATATCCGCAGGTCAAGGGCATAAATGGGACACGGGGGAGATTGGTTGTACTATGGTAAACATTGTAGTCCTACAACCTCTTGGAGCAACGTGACCCAGCTCAGCCGCCGGAGACGGATGCTGGTCCTGTTGATCTGCTGCATGAGCCTGCTCATCGTCGGGCTCGACAACACCATCGTGAACGTCGCGCTCCCGTCGATCGAGCACGACTTGCACGCCCCGGTCTCGGGAATGCAGTGGACGATCGACGCCTACACGCTCGTGCTCGCGAGCCTTCTGCTGTTGTCCGGCTCCACGGCGGACCGGGTCGGGCGCCGCCGGACGTTCCAGGTCGGCCTGGTGGTGTTCGCGGCGGGGTCCCTGCTCTGCGGACTGGCGCCGAGCCTCGGCTGGCTGGTGGCCTTCCGGGTCATGCAGGCGGTCGGCGGCTCGATGCTCAACCCGGTCGCCATGTCGATCATCACGAACACCTTCACCGACGCGCGGGAACGCGCCCGCGCGATCGGGCTGTGGGGAGGCGTGGTCGGCATCAGCATGGCCCTCGGGCCGGTGGTCGGCGGGGTGCTCGTCGACTCGGTCGGGTGGCGGGCCATCTTCTGGATCAACGTGCCGGTGGCGGTCGCCGCCCTGGTGCTCACGGCCCTGTTCGTGCCCGAGTCGCGGGCGCCGCGGCCCCGCCGGATCGACCCCGTCGGGCAGGCGCTGGTCATCGTCACCCTGGCCTCGCTCACGTACGCCATCATCGAGGTGCCCAGCAGAGGGTGGCGGTCGCCGCTGATCCTCGCGTTCTCGGTCGCCGCCGTCGCCGCGCTGGCCGCCCTGATCGTCTACGAGCGCCGGCGCCGGGAACCCCTGATCGACCTGCGGTTCTTCCACAGCGCGCCCTTCTCGGGGGCCTCGGCCATCGCGATCAGCGCGTTCGCCGGGTTCGGCGCGTTCCTGTTCCTGAACACCCTGTACCTCCAGGACGTCCGGGGCCTGTCCCCGTTCCACGCGGGTCTGAGCACGCTGCCGATCGCGGCGATGGCGGTGGTGTTCGCGCCGCTGTCGGGGCGGCTGGTGGGGGAGCGGGGCTCCCGGCCCTCGCTGATCATGGCGGGGGTCGCCATCACCGCGAGCGGGCTCATGCTCACCCGGCTGACCGAGACCACGCCGCTCGCCTGGCTGCTGGTGAGCTACACGGTCTTCGGGTTCGGTTTCGCCATGGTCAACGCGCCCGTGACCAACACCGCCGTCTCGGGGATGCCGCTGGCGCAGGCCGGGGTGGCCGCCGCCGTCGCCTCGACCAGCCGGCAGATCGGCCAGTCGCTCGGGGTGGCGGTCGCCGGGTCGGTGCTCGCGTTCGGCATCACCGGACCGCTGCGCGAGGGCTTCACCAAGGCGAGCCTGGCCGGCTGGTGGATCATCGCCGGGTACGGGGCGATCGTGCTGCTGCTCGGTATCATCACGACGGGCCGCTGGGCGCGCGGCACCGCGGAACGGACCGCGGCACGCCTGACCGTCGACAACACAAGGATCCCCATCAAAACATGACCCCCGACCCCGAACCACCCACCCCA
>NZ_JANZYP010000002.1 GCF_025506355.1 Sphaerisporangium corydalis | reverse complement strand
ACCCACCCCCGCACCCCATCCTTCGTTCCATCACCACCGCCGGGCGACCGCCGACCCACCCGGCCACGCCCCGGTGTGCCCGGGGCCGTCCCCGGATGGCGGTTGTGTCCGGGTGGGTGGCATCGACCCGGTCACGGTTGACAGTGAGAGGGCTTCTCCCATTGGATTCTCCGACTATGGTCGGTCATGTCTCGATCACGAGGAGAAGCGCATGAGCTGGCTCTCGAATCGTCTCCTTCTCGGGCACCTTCGCACGGGCCCCACCGTCCTGGCACCCGCCAAGACCAGCCCTGCGGCCCTCCTGGAGATCCTCAGTCTCGCCGACCCCGGCGCCCGCGCGGACGGCGAGGACGTCGTCCTCGCCGGGATCAGGGTGAAGGGCGGCCTGGAACTGGCGGAGGCCGAGCTTCGCAAGCTCATGGTCCCCGACGAGGACCGCCTATGGGCCCACCGCGTGGTCGCCGAGGGCCCGCTGCCCATGAAGGGCTTCGACAAGGGCACGTCCGAGGGCGTCGCGTACCGTCTCGGCGGCTGGGCGATGACCCGGGGCGAGATGCGCGACCCCGCCGACGACGACCACGCCGGCCCGATCGCCTATCTCGGGGACCTGCCGCCGCACGAGGAGATGATCGCGCTGCTGCGGGAGCACCTGCGGCCCGCCGAGTCGATGCCCGACGTCTGGCAGAAGGCCGGCTCCGCCGAACTCCTCGACGGGATCATCCACCTGGAAGAGGAGGAGTTCCGGATGTACGGCGGAGCGGACATCCTCGTGTCCGCCGCGTACACGACCGACATCCCGCCGGCCGTGCGCGCCGTCATGGGGTACGCGACCCGGGTGGTCAAGGTCGACGTGCGTCCCTTCGAGGACGCCGACGGCACCGTCACGCTGACCGGGGACCAGGCCCTGCTCGACACCGGAACGGCCGCCCTGGCCGTCGCGGACGCCTTCCACGGACTGGTGACCGACCTGTGGGGCTTCCAGATCTCCGCCCCGGCCGACCTCGTCCCCCCCGACCGCCCCACCCCACCGTCCCCGGCCCCGGAGGCCATCGACGAGGACCCGGAACCCGACACCCCCGCCTGACCGCTCACCCACGCCCGCCGGGGACCGGCGACCCGCGTGACCACCGGCCGCGGCCGACGCGGACCGGCGGCGGAACGGTCGCCGGGTCGCGGAGGCAGGCCGGAGCGCGAACGATGGCGGACCCGGTCTCGGCAGAGGTCAGCCGACGTGGACCGGTGGGCGGCGGGTGTCGTCGGGCTCGGCCTGGCGGAGGACCTCGCGGGTGAGCGGGGCGACGTCGCCCCCGCCGAAGACCAGATAGCGCAGCAGCGCGGCGATCGGGTTGCCCTCCGACCAGTGGAAGTACACGTGCGGGAGCTTGCCCGTCTCGTCCCGGATGTGCAGCAGGACCGCGGCGATGGCGTTGGGGATCGTGGACCCCTCCACCCGCAGGATCTTGTAGCCGTACCGCTCCTCGCCGCGCACGCACAGCTCGGAGTGGAACTCCGACGCGTCCTGGACGGTGATCTCCAGGAACAGCAGGGGCTCGTCGTCGGGCAGGTGGTGGTTGCGCCGCGTCTCGTGGTCCTTCTCGGCGTACTCCTGCGCGTCGCGCGCGTCGGGCTCGTTCGCGATGATGCGGATCTTCCCCGGGACGTCGATGAGCCGCTCGGCCCGCTCGTCGAACTCGATGGCGCTGACACGCAGCTCGGTGGACCGGGTGGCCCTGGAGATGATCGACAGGACCACGATGGCCACGACGAAGAAGAACGCGATCTGCAGGCCGTCGGGACGCTCGATGATGTTCGCGACCGCGGTGTACGCCAGGATCAGCGCCACGACCCCGAACCCGGCGGCCCGCCTGCGCCTGCCGTGCTGCCAGGACGACAGGGTGACCGCCACCGCCGCCGAGAGGATCAGCGCCAGCACGCCGGTCGCGTACGCGCCGCCCTGCTCCTCGACGCCCGCGCCGAAGAAGATCGTGAGCGCGAAGGCGATGCCGGTGAACACCAGCACCAGCGGACGCACCGCACGGGTCCAGTCGGGGGCCATGCCGTACCGGGGGAGGTAGCGCGGCACGATGTTCAGCAGCCCCGCCATCGCCGACGCGCCGGCGAACCAGAGGATCGCGATCGTGCTGATGTCGTAGAGCGTGCCGAAGATGTCGCCGAGGTACTGGTGGGCGAGGTAGGCGAGGGCCCGCCCGCTGGCCTTGCCGCCCTCCTGGAACTCCTTGGCGGGGATGAGCACGCTGGTCGCGAAGCTGCTGGCGACCAGGAACACGCTCATGATCAGCGCGGCGACGGTCAGCAGCCGCCTGGCGCCCTTGACGCGCTCCTGGAGGTCGCCCCTGACCAGCGGCATCACCGCGACGCCCGTCTCGAACCCCGAGAGGCCGAGCGCGAGCTTCGGCATCACGAACAGCGAGACGGCGATCATCGCGAGCGGCCCTGAGTGGTCGGTGGTGAGGGCGTGCTCCCAGTCGCCCACCATCGCCGGATGCGCGACCGCCTGGACGACGGCGGTGACCACGACGACCACGTTCATCACGAGGTAGACGGCCACCAGGACCACGGCCAGGCCGATGGCCTCGCTGAAGCCGCCCAGGAACACCACGCCGAGCAGCGCGATGAGCACCAGCGTGATCGGGATCTTCCAGCCTTCGAGGAAGCCGGGCACGAAGGGGTTCTGCAGGATGTGGGCCGTCGCGTCGGCCGCGGACAGGGTGATGGTGATGACGAACGCCGTGGCGACGAACCCGAGCAGGAACAGCACCAGCAGCTTGCCGCGCCACCCGGGCAGCAGCCCTTCGAGCATGGACAGCGAGCCCAGGCCGTTCGGGCTCTCGGCCGCGACGGCGCGGTAGGTCGGCAGCGCGCCGAACAGGGTGAGCGCGACCAGCAGAAGGGTGGCGATGGGGGACAGCGATCCGGCGGCGAGCGCGGCGATGCCCGGCTGGTAGCCGAGGGTGGAGAAGTAGTCGACGCCGGTGAGGCACATGACCTGCCACCAGGCGTGCTGCTCGTGCGGCGTCGGGTCGGCGTGGTGGCCGACGGACCTGCGGTCGGACTGGAGCAGTCCGTGCAGCAGCCAGGCGCGCAGTTTCTCGTCGGCGCGCTCTTCGGACGCCGGCGGAGTTGAGGTGGCCGCCACCCTTGTCACCCCTTAGTAAGTGCCACGGGACGACAGGAACCCTACTCAACCTGAGGGGGTGGCGGTGACCGACCCGGCCTTCCTGTGGACAACGCCGGGAAGTCCCTGATCAGGCACACCGAAGGCGGCGCGGCGGGACCGGTGGCGTGACATGCTGAGCGGGTTCTTGCAATGGTTTTCATAATCAGATTGGATTCGAGGCATGAGAGTCGCCTTCGTCGGCAAGGGCGGCAGCGGCAAGACCACGCTGTCGTCCCTGTTCGCCCGCCATGCCGCACGGCAGGGCGGGCCGGTGGTCGCCATCGACGCCGACATCAACCAGCACCTGGGCCTCGTCCTCGGTCTCGGCCCGTCGGCGATGCCGGAGCCGCTGGGCGCCCACATAGGAGAGATCAAGGAGTACCTGCGGGGGGACAACCCGCGGGTCACCTCCGCCACGACCATGGTCAAGACCACTCCGCCCGGCCGGGGCTCCCGGCTGGTGACCGTCACCGACCCGTTCTTCACCGAACGGTTCGCCACGCCGGTCCAGGGCTTCACGCTCATGGTCACCGGCCCCTTCGACGAGGACGACCTGGGCGTCGCCTGCTACCACTCCAAGGTGGGCGCGGTCGAGCTCTACCTCAACCACCTGGTCGACGGCCCCGGCGAGCACGTCATCGTGGACATGACGGCGGGCGGCGACTCGTTCGCCTCCGGGATGTTCACCCGGTTCGACATGACCTTCCTGGTCGCCGAGCCGACCAGGCAGGGCGTGAGCGTCTACCGCCAGTACCGCGACCACGCCCGCGACTTCGACGTCCCGATCGCCGTGGTCGGCAACAAGGTCCACTCCGAGGCCGACGTGGCGTTCCTCCGTGAGCAGGTCGGCGACGACCTGCTGGTGTGCATGGAGCACTCGCCGGCCGTCCGGTCCATGGAGCAGGGCCGCGCGTTCGGCCTTGACGACCTGGAACCGGCCAACCGCGAGGCCCTCGCGGTGCTCATGAGCCACGTGCGGGCCCAGAAGAAGGACTGGGAGAGGTTCGGCCGCCAGGCGATCGAGTTCCACGAGCGCAACGCCCGCGCGTGGGCCAACCGGGCCACCGGCGAGGACCTCCTCCAGCAGATCGACCACGGCTTCGTCTTCGGCGAGCGGCCCACCGTCGGCGCCGGATGAAGATCCCGCCGGCGCCGGACGACCCGCCTCGCCCGGCGCCGCCTGTCCGTTCCTTACGACACGACACGACCCGTCCGTTCCTTCAGGGCACGACCCATTCATTCCTTACGAAAAGGAGACCAAGCATGTCGCTGACCGTTCCCAACGAGATCGCCGGCCGGGCCCGCGCGGGCGAGATCGACGACGAAGCCTTTCTCACCGTCGTCCGCGACTCCCTGCCCTACGCCTGGACGCTGATCACCGGCCTGGTCCGGCGCCGCGAGCGGAGCGGTGCGGAGTTCGAGGACAACCTCACGCCGCCGCCGGACGAGGCCGCGCGCGGCCAGCTCCTGCGCTGCCTGGCCAGCGACTCGATGCGCGGCGCGCTGGAGCGTCACTTCGGGGTGCGGCTGGCCTTCCAGAACTGCCACCGCGTCGCCGTGTTCGACCCGGCGGCGGAGAAGGCGCACGCGGAGTTCGTGACGCCTCGCGCTCAGATCCTCAACCAGGCGCCCGAACTGGTCGATTGCTGACCTGGCCGGAACGTCCGCGTCAGCTGCTGACCTGACCGGAGAACGTCCGCGTCGACCGCTGACTGACCGGAGAACGTCCGCACGGTCCCCGTCCGCTTCCTCCGGCGGGGGCCGTACGGGCACGCGGCCCAGGCCCTCATCCCTGCTCGGCCGAGATGCGGACCGGTGCGAGGTCGGCCGCCAGGTAGCGCGCCGCCACGTGCAGCGCCCGCAGCGTCGCGGCCACCGACGGGCGGTTCACGCTCGACTCCCGCACGACGGCCCGCACCTCGCGGGTGACGGGCGTACCGGGGAACTCGCGCACCGTGACGCCGCGCACGCCCGCGGCCAGGGCCAGCGCGGGGACGGCCGCGATGCCGATGCCCTTGGCGACCAGGCTGAGGATGGTGCCGAGGCCCTCGAACTCCCACGGCACCGGATGGGCGCCGCCCACGTCGGACAGCAGCCTCTCCATGGCCATCCGGGAGGGTTCGCCGTCCGGGGTGGCCATCCACGGCTCGTCGCGCAGAGCTTCCAGGTCGATCGGGACCGACGGGTCGGCCATCCGGTGCCGCCGGGGCACGACCAGGACGATGGGGTCGACCAGCAGCGGCAGCACGCGCAGCGTCTCCGGGCCGCGTGCGGACAGGCCCCCGTACCAGTCGTCCACCAGAGCGATGTCGACCTCGCCGGATCGCACCTCCCACATCCCGCGCCCGGAGCGACTTTGCCGTAACCGGAGCGACAGTGCGGTGTGGCGGCGCAGCGACCTGGCGAGCACGGGGGCGAACGCGACCGCCGCCGTGGGGAACGCCGTCACCACCACGCGCCCTGAGGGCGTGGCCGCGTGCGCGGACAGGTCGGACTCGGCCGATTCCACCATGGCGAGGATCCGCTGGGCGTGGTCGACGAGCCGGTGACCGGCGTCGGTGAGCTCGGCGCTCCGCGAGGTGCGGTCCAGCAGGACCGATCCGGTCTGGCGTTCCAGGGCCGCGAGTTGCTGGGAGACCGCGGAGGCGCTGTACCCGAGGGAGGCGGCGGTGGCCGCGATGCTGCCCTTGCGGGCGAACTCGCACAGCAGGACCAGACGGCGGAGATCGAGCATCGGTTCTCCTTATGGTCACCCACGAAAAGCCTCGCTTGTACCGATGGGTGTACCCCCGCAAGCTGGGGGAGTTACCCAGTATTAGGAGGCTATGACCATGAACGTCACGCTTTCCGCGACTCTGGCAGCAAATGAGGACATTGCCCGAAGACGTCATGCCGGGCAGCGGATCCTGAACCTCGCCTTCGGCGAGGCGGGGCTCCCCGTACACCCGGCGTTGCGCGAGCGCCTCACCGAGGCCTCGCGGGACAACCGCTACGGCCCCGTCGCCGGGGCCCCCGGGCTTCGCGAGGCCGCCGCGGGCTACTGGGACCGGCGGGGACTGCCCACCGACCCCGGCCTGGTGGTCTGCGGCCCAGGAAGCAAGCCGCTCCTTTACGCGCTCCTGCTCGCGATCGGCGGCGACATCGTCCTGCCGATGCCGAGCTGGGTCAGCTACGCCGCCCAGGCCGGCCTCGCCGGCGCCCGCCCGATCATGGTTCCCACGCCCCCCGGCGAGGGGGGGACGCCGGACCCTGAGCAGGTGAGGGACGCCGTGCTGCACGCGCGCGCCCAGGGCCGCACGGTCGGATCGGTGCTGGTCACGCTGCCCGACAACCCGACCGGCAGGCTGGCGCGGCCCGAGACCGTCGCCCGGCTGGCCGAGGTCGCCCGCGAGCTCGACCTGACCGTCATCTCCGACGAGATCTACCGGGACCTGGTCCACGACCTGGACGCCGCCTTCCTCAGCCCGGCCGGACTGGCACCGGAGCGTACCGTCGTCACCACCGGGCTGAGCAAGAGCCTCGCGCTCGGCGGGTGGCGCATCGGCGTGGCCCGGCTTCCCGCCGGACCCTTGCGGGACCGGCTCCTCGCCGTCGCGTCGGAGATCTGGTCGAGCCCGGCCGCCCCGGTGCAACACGCGGCGGCGTACGCCTACACCGAGCCGCCCGAACTCGTCGAGCGCGTCGCCGCGAGCCGGAGGCTGCACGGCGTGGTGGCCCGTGCGGTGGCCGACCGCTTCGTCCGGGCGGGCGCCGGCGTCGCGTACCCGCAGGGCGGGTTCTACCTCTACCCCGACCTCGCGCCCCTCCGCCGGTTCGCCACCTCGGCCGGCCTGGCCTCGGCGCTGCTCGACGCGCACGGGGTGGCCGTCCTTCCCGGGACGGTGTTCGGGGACGCGCCGGGCGACCTGCGCGTGCGGGTCGCCACCAGCCTGCTGTACGGGGAGGACGAGGAGCAGCGGCTGGCCACTCTGGACAGCGACCGCCCGCTGGAGCTGCCGTGGGTGGCGGCCTCGCTGGGGCACCTGGAGGAGGCGCTCGCGGGGTTGACCGGACGGCGGCGGTTCGCCCCCTGGATCCCGGCCCCGCTGATCTCCCCCGCGCAGTGACCGGCGCCCCCCTCACAGCACCTCGGAGCCCGGCCCACGATGGCAGATTTCGCCCATCTGACCAGGGGTTTCTTGTTCATCATCATTGCTTGCCAGGACGCTCACCAAGATGTTCCACACGATTTGGCGCGGGGTTCGCAAGGGAGCCCTCATCATGTGCTCATGCCCGCTTTTGTCACCCTGTCCGGGCGCTCCGTGCGCCTGGAACCTCTCAGCCTCGCGGTGGTCGACGACCTGGTCACCGCGGCGAGTGAAGACCGCTCCACGTACACCTTCACTCGTGTTCCCGCAGGCCGGGAAGAGATGACCTCGTACGTCGAGGCTGCTCTGGCTGAGCAGGCGAAGGGCCGCGCGATGCCCTTCGCCATCCGGTGGCTGCATACCGACCGAATCGTCGGTGCCACCCGTCTGCTGCACCTGGAGTACTGGCAGGGCCCCCTGCCCTGGCCTCCGGGTGCGGGAGGCGTGGTGGGCGAGGTCCCGTCCGTGGCGGACATCGGTTACACCTGGCTGGCCGCGTCGGCCCAGGGCACCAGCGTGAACCGGGAGAGCAAGTACCTCATGCTCTCGCTCGCCTTCGAGACCTGGCAGGTCCACCGCATCACTCTCAAGGCGGACGTTCGCAACGTCCGCTCCCGGGCCGCCATCGAGGCCCTCGGCGCACATCTCGACGGGGTGCGGCGGGCGGACAGCCGAGGCGCCGACGACACGGTCCGAGATACCGCGTACTACTCGATCCTCGACACCGAATGGCCGCAGGTCCGAGAACGGATGCACGCGAGGCTCGGCCTCGTGGAAGCGGCGTGAGCTCCCCGTCCCTTCGATGAACCCATGGAACGAACAGCCCGCCCGGTGGCCTTCGCGGCCTCTGGGCGGGCTGTCCGTGTTCCCCCCGCGGTTCCCCCGTCCCCCGCGAGTTTCCCTGTGCTCCGGGACCGTGTTAACCGGTCCCTGCCTGCTTCCCGGGTGCCCCCGGTGTCTCCCCCGTGTCCCCCGTCAGCGGCTCAACGGTGGGAGTCACTCCTCGCTGTCGCTCTCGTAGATGTAGTTCCAGCGGCCACAGGACTTCTTGGAGGCGTGGTGGTTGTCGTAGTAGCAGGTGCGCACCTGGATGCTGTCGACGTCGTTCTCGTAGAAGTGGAAGTAGCGGTAGCCGTTGGAACCGCACTTCTTGGCCCAGTAGGTCGAGTCGTCGCCGTCCTCGTCCTCGAACTTGACCTGGACGTAGCCGCACAGCCAGTTCGGGGTGTTCTTGTCGTAGAGCTTGCCCTCGACGTGGAAGCGGCCGTCGTGGTGCTCGTCCTCGTAGACGTCGCCCCTGGCCTTGGCCCGGGAGCCGTTCCAGTACTTGCTGTAGTAGTAGCCCCAGCTGTCGTCGAAATCGAAGCTGGAAGCCGTCGCGGTCTTCGTGACGGTCGCGGCGCTGGCCGAGGAGGCGGCGGCGGGCAGGCCGATCGCGAGGACCGCAGTGGCGGCGGCGAGGCCGAGCGTGGTGCGGATCGTGCGGTGCATCTGGTTCTCCTGAGTGAGGGGCTACCCGGTTTCCTGCTCACCGGGGCTTGTGTCCAAGTAATAGAACCCGTCGCCTGCAGGACACTTACAACGGCCTTACCTTCGCCTGCAATGCGCTTGAGCCGTGCCCCGCCGGATCCGCGTACAGGTGACCGGATCCGGCGGCGGTGGCCGCGCCGTTCGTGACCGCCCCCGTACGGGGGCCACGTTCGGCTGGCCTCAGCATGGGCGCGCGCGTTCAACGCCAGATCAACGGGCAATCAACGCGCGGATTAACAGCGGGTCGATCGCATAACGAAGAAAGCATCGGGGGAACTATCATTTGTATATAAGACCGTGTTTTAAAGGATGGAAATCGCAACATGGCTGGTCAAGACACTGAGGCTGGCCTTCGTTTCGCCGTGCTGGGTCCGGTTCAGGCATGGCTGGACGGGCGGGAGGTCGAGCTCGGCACGCCGCTGCAGCGGTCCATTCTGGCCATGCTGCTGCTCCGCGAGGGCCGTGCGGTGACCCCGATGGAGATGATCGACGCGGTCTGGGGAGAGGACGCCCCTCCCCGGGCCCTCGGCGCGCTGCGCACGTACGTCTCCCGGTTACGCGGCGTCCTCGAACCCGACCGTTCGCCGCGCACGCGACCTGAGCTGCTCACCTCGGTGGGACGGGGGTACGCGCTCAGGCTCGCGCCGGGCAGCGTCGACCTCACCGTCTTCGAGCGCCGCGTCGCCGCCGCCGAGGCCGAGCGCAGGTCGGGCGACCTGGCCGGCGCCGCCGAGACGATCCGCGAGGCCCTCGGCGTGTGGTCGGGCGAGCCGCTCGCCGGAGCCGTCGGCCCGTACGTCGAGAGCCAGCGCGGCCGGCTCGTCGAGCGCCGTGTCGGCGTCGTCGAGGGTCTGATGGAGCTGGACCTGGCGCTCGGGCGGCACGCCGACGTCATCCCCGAACTGCTGTCCCTCACCGCCGAGCACCCGCTCAGGGAGCGGCTGCGCGGCCAGCTGATGATCGCGTACTACCGGTGCGGCCGGCAGGCGGACGCGCTCTCGGTGTTCACCGACACCCGCCACGCGCTGGTCGAGGAGCTGGGCATCGACCCGGGCCCCGAGCTGGCCGCGCTCCACCAGCGCATCCTGGCCGCCGACCCGGCGCTCGCCTGGGCACCCGGCGGGACCGCACGGCGCGACCAGGACGCCGGCGACCCCCCGGCCCGGCGGGAGGCCACGCGTGACCCGCGCGCGGGTCGGCCGGGTGACAGGCACGCGCCGGGCCGCGAGGGCGAGGACTCCGAGCACGACACCCCGCACGAGATGCCCCGGCCCGCGCAGCTGCCCGCCGCCGTCAACGACTTCACCGGGCGCAAGGAGGTCGTCAACCGGCTGCGCACGCTGGTGACCAGCGTCACCGGCACCGAGGGCATGCCGGTGGCCGCCGTCTCGGGCATCGGCGGCGTCGGCAAGACGACGCTCGCCGTGCACGTGGCCCATTCGGTCCACGAGGTGTTCCCCGACGGGCAGCTCTACGCCGACCTGCGCGGGTACGGGGAGGAGCCGACGGCCCCCGAGTCGGTGCTGGCGGCGTTCCTGCGCGCGCTCGCCATCCCCGTCGACGTCATCCCCGACGGCCTGCCCGAACGCGCGGCGCTGTTCCGCTCGCTGCTCGCCGAGCGGCGCATGATCGTCCTGCTGGACAACGCGCGCGACGCCGAGCAGGTCGAGCACCTCCTGCCGGGCACGTCGGGCTGCGCGGCGATCATCACGAGCCGGGTGAAGCTGGCGGACCTGCCCTCGGCCCGGCTGGTCGACCTGGAGGTCATGGAGCCCGAGGAGGCGCTCAGCCTGTTCTCGGCCGTCGCCGGGCCCGAACGCGTCGCCGTCGAGCACGCCGCCGCCATGGACGTGGTGGCCATCTGCGGGTTCCTGCCGCTCGCCGTGCGCATCGTGGCGGCCAGGCTCGCGGCCAGACCGGCCTGGACGGTGGCGTCCCTGGTCCCCCGGCTCGCCGACGAGCGGCGCCGCCTGGACGAGATGCGCATCGGCCACCTCGGCGTGAACGCCACCTTCGCGCTCGGCTACCGCCACCTCGAACCGGGTCAGGCACGGGCGTTCCGCCTGCTCTCGCTCCCGAACGGGCCCGACATCTCGGTCCAGGCCGCGGCGGCCGTCCTGTCGCTCAGCACGATCGAGGCCGAGGACATGCTGGAGTCGCTGGTCGACGTCAGCCTGCTGGAGGCCCCCGCCCCCGGGCGCTACCGCTTCCACGACCTGCTGCGGCTGTTCGCGCGCAAGCAGGCGGAGGCGACCGAGGACCCGGGCGCGGGCATGCTCGCGCTGCGCCGGCTCCTCGGGTTCTACCTGGCGTCGGCCCAGGCGGCGCACCGGCTGGCGTACGAGGGCAGCGTGATCTCCGACCACCTGGTGTCCACGGGCGTCGCCGGCCGGAGCTTCGCGGGCGCGGACGAGGCGGTGGCCTGGCTCACCGTCGAGGCCGAGGCGCTGTTCGCGGCGATCGGCCAGACGGCCGAGACCGCCACGACGCCGCAGACCCTGCTGCCGTCCGCCGACCTGCTCGTCGCCATGGAACCGCTGCTGGAGTCGGGCGCCTACGTCCGCGAGTTCGACGGGCGCACCAACTCGGTGCTCGCCACCGCCCAGGCCATCGGCGACCTGGCCAGTGAGCTGCGCTGCCGGTACGTGCTGGGCCGTGTCCTGTTCGGGGCCAACCGGCTCGGGGACGCCGAGTGGCAGTTCCGCGCGGCGCTCGAACTGTCCGGGTCCACCGGCGACCGGATCGTCACCGGTGAGATCTACAACGCGCTCGCCGTCGTCGCAGGGCGCCAGCGCCGCCACGAGGACGCGCTGGCCTGGTTCGACTCGGCGCTCAAGGCGTACCGCGAGATCGGCGCCGCGGCCGGAGAGGCGCTGGTGGCCAGCTACTCCGCGCGCGACCACCTCGGGCTCGGCCACCCGGAGGACGCGATCGCGGCCGCCGAGCGCGGGCTCGCGATCTTCCAGGAGCTGGGCAGCGGGGCCGGCACGGCACGCGCGCGCTACCACCTCGGCATCGTCCTGTCCCGGGTGGGCCGGCTGACCGAGGCGGTGGTCCACCACGCCGAGTGCCTGGACTTCTTCCGCGCGGGCCACCAGAAGGTGTGGGAGCAGCGGGTGTGCTGCCGGCTGGCCGAGACCTTCATCGCCGCGGGCCGCTACAAGGACGCGGCGCGGCACGCCGAGCAGGCGCTCACGTTGAGCAGGGAGATCGGTCATCCGTACGGCGAGGCGCTGTCACTGACCGTGCTGGGCAGGGCCCTGACCGGGCTCGGGAGCGTCCGGCGGAGCGGTGACTGCCTGAGACGTGCCCTGGACATCTTCACCCGCCTGGGATCGCCCGAGGCCGCCGACCTCCGCGCTCTCCTGAAGATCGACCAGGTCAGCGATTAGCTCGCGGACCCCTCCGAAGGGGTCGTCGTCTAATCGCGTCATCCAAACGTGATTTATCACCTTATTGTCACCGTGATCCCGTTCAACGTCTCGGTCGGTCGCCTATGGGTGTATAGATCCATCTATGTGTTGTTCTGAGTGCCCGGCCGGTCGCCCGCCGCCGCTCAGCGCCAGGGGGCCCGGTGCCTACCGGAGGCGCTTCGCGACGGCCGGTCGCCTCACTGATGACGACCGGCCGGACGTCGGCACGGAACCGGAACCCCCCAAGCTCCGTACCTACGAGAACAGGCTCGCGGCGGGCGCTCAATATCGGATCAACGCCGGATCAATATCACCAAATCTGCGACAAAGCCGCAGGTCGGGCGCCGGATAGACGACCTGGAGCCCCGGACATTCAAGTGGTTCGCAAGCAGCGGTTAAGCGGGTAGAGATACGACTGGGGCGTAAGCCACCCGCACCAGATGTTCAAGGAGCGGATCTTGATGTTGATCCCGTGTTTCGCCTGCGAGTCCAGATTCCAGCCGGACGAATACTTCCTCGCCTGCCACGACTACAACCGCGGCATGGACCTCGTCGCCTGGACCTGCCCCCGCTGCGGCAACCGGGACGATCTGCGGGTCCTGCCCGGCGCCATCGGCTTCGGCTACCCGCGCCGAGGGCGCTTCGACGTCTCCGACCGCTTCCAGGTCCCCGGCCTCCGCCGCCAGCGCCAGGACCTGCGCCTGGACATATCGCTCGACCACGAGGTCTGGCGCGTCCCCACCCGCCTCCGCCAGCTGATCTGATCCCCGTACCGCGCTCCCATCGTCAGGCGAGACGGAGGCTGTGCCAGGCGGCCTCGCAGAGGGACTTGATCTCCTCTTCGGTGGGCTGGTGCGCGCCCGCGAACCACAACCGGCACATCTCGGTGGCGGGGCCGAGCCACAGGACGTAACACATCGTCGGATGCACCGGCCGCAGCACGTCGGCCTTCATGTGGGGGCGCCACCAGTCGGAGACCTGGCGGAAGAACGCGCGGCGCGCCTCGGCGACCTCGGGGCCGCCCGGCTCGTCACGCCGGGGCGGGCGCTCGCTGATCAGGATGCGGGCCCGCTCGGGGTGCTCGCCGCACCACGCCATGTGCATGGCCACGATCGCCTCGATGCCGCCCTGGGCGCTGTCGTGCCGGAACAGCTCCTCGACGAAGGTCTGCTGGTACATGTTCTGGATCTCGGAGTAGAGCACCCCGAAGACGTGTTCCTTGCTGGCGAAGTGATGGTAGAAACTTCCGACGCTGACGCCGCTCTCCTGGCGGAGGCTGGCGAGCGTCGTTGCGGAGACCCCGTCCTGGCTGAAGCGGCGCAGCGCGCCCTCGATGATCCTGGTCCGGCCGTCTCGCCCGTTCTTCGCGCTCTTCACACCGTCAATGGTCGCTCAGCAGAACCTTGTTCTGCAAACTGTGCGGTGGACCCAATCCTAGACGACGCCGCCCGGCCCCTCGCCACGGCCGATCCTGGCGAGGATCTCGACCGTCCCCGACTCGATGCGCACCTGCGCGTCCGGCCACCACCGCTTGATGATGGACAGGACCTTGCGGTTGTCCCCCATGACGTCCATGCCCACCATGACCGCCCCCCGCGCCACGGCCCGGCGCAGCAGCGTCCCCACCAGACGGGAGCCGAGCCCGAGCCCCTGCCACTCGTCGGCGACCACGACCGCGATCTCGGTCGCGTCGCTCCGCCGGAAGCTCATCGCGTGGCCGACGACGCGCTGATCGCCGTCCACGGCCAGCAGGACGTCGCGGCGCTCGTCGATCATGATCATGGAACGGACGAGGCGCGCGTCCGGCCGGGTGAGCCCGGCGAAGAACCGCAGGGTCTGGCTCTTCAGGGAAAGGGCCTCCACGAACGCCCTCACCCGCTGCTCGTCGTCCATCCGCGCGGGCCGTAACTCGATCGCCGTGACCGCCGGGACGGAGACCGGTGGAGCCTCCACCTGAGTTCGCATCATGGACTCAGCCTCCCCTAGTCCAGCTGAGTCTGTCAACTAGACTTAGCGGCGTTGGAGGGACGAAAAATGAGCGCCTACGATGCCACCATGACCGACCCGCTTCCCCACCGGGTGCAGAACTGCTCGATCGAACGGACCCTCGCCGTCATCGGCGAGAAGTGGACGTTGCTCGTGCTGAGAGAGGCGTTCAACGGGGTACGCCGGTTCGCCGACATGCAGACCGGCACCGGGGCGCCCCGGCAGGTGCTCAGCGCGCGGCTGGCCAGGCTGGTCGAGGAGGGCCTGCTGCGCAAGGTGCCCTACCGCGAGCCCGGCAGCCGGCAGCGTGACGAGTACCGCCTCACCCAGAAGGGCCTCGACCTCTACCCGATCATGGTCAGCCTCATGCAGTGGGGCGACCACTACACGGCCGACCCCGAAGGCCCGGCGATCGTGCTCACCCACCGGGGGTGCGGGTCCCCTGTCGGGGCGTACCTGCGCTGCGCGGACGACCACGAGGTGGCCTCGCCCCGCGAGGTCACCCCGCGGTTCGGTCCCGGCGCCCGCATGGCCGGCTAGCGCCACGTCCCGGCGCCCGCGTGGCCGACCGGCGCCAGGGCACACGGGTCGGGCCCGGCCAGGCACGCGGGTCAGGCCAGCTGCATGGACCCGAGCACGCGCTTGAAGGCGAGCAGCGACGCCCCCGCCGCCAGGACCATGAGCACGGCCACCGCCGCCGTCCTGACGATCAGGTAGGTCTCGATCGACTCGCTGAACAACAGCCACAGGCTGAGTGAACCGTTCACGAACTGCACGGCGCCCCACAGCAGCGACAGGCGCACGAAGAACCGGCGCATGCGGGGATCGTGGATCAGGTGGTCGGGCAGCGGCACGAGGTCGGTGGTCACCCGCTGGATCAGCGGGCGCGGCGCGGCGGCCGTGGTCAGGAACGCCAGGCTCGCGCAGAACACCCCGAGCGTCGGCTGCAGGAAGTAGATCACGACGTCGCCGGTGACCAGCGCGAGCGCCGCGCGCACGGTGATCGCCAGCATCGCCAGCAGGACGGTGCCGGGGACGGCCTTGCGCCTGACCAGCCGCAGCGCGACCCCGCCGTACACCCAGCCCACCGCCATGACGAGCCCGCCGTGGATGCCCGCGACCAGCAGTCCTGCGTAGAACACGGCCACCGGAAGGATCATGCCCTCCAGCACGCGAGGCACCGCGTGCCGGATCAGGACGGGGATCCTGGGCAACGCCGGATGCCGCTCGGCGGCGGGCAGCGCGAACGTGGGCGTGGTCATGTCTGGAAGGGCTCCCGGAGGCCAGGGCGGAGGAATCCACACGACCGTACGGCATGCTCCAGCCGTCCGCGAGCGGTTCCAAAAGATCATGATCGCGCGGTTTCCGCGTCCCCGCCGCGCCTGAGAGCGCGGTGCCACGGGCGGGTCACCGACCGCCCACCGGCCTGCCTAGGCTGAGAACGTGTACCGGTTCCTCCTGAGGCCTCGCTGGCTGGCGTTCCACCTGCTGGTCCTCGTACTCATCCCCTCGTTCGTCCTCCTGGGCCGATGGCAGTTCGGGCGATATGAGGAGCGGTCCGCGTCGAGCTCACTGGCGACCGGCAACCTCGCGGCGGCCCCGGTGGCGCTGACCAGCCTGGACACCCCGGGCGGCACGGTGCCCGCCTCGGTCAGGTTCCGCGGCGTCACGGCGTCCGGCCACTTCGACCCGGCCCACGAGCTGCTCGTACGGCGCCGCGTGCAGAACGGCCAGCCCGGCTTCTTCGTGCTCACGCCCCTGGTCACCGCGGACGGCACCGCCGTCGTCGTCAACCGCGGCTGGGTGCCGATGGGACCGACCGCGGAGACCCCTCCGGAGGTCCCGCCCGCGCCTCTCGGTGAGGTAACTGTCACTGGGCGGCTACGCCAGTCCGAGACCGAGGACAGCACCGGCATCAACGACCGCCCCGGCCTCCCGCCGCGCCAGGTACTGCTGATCGACACCCCCGGCATCGGCAAGGGGATGCCGTACGAACTGTTCGGCGGGTACGTCGAGCTGACCGCGCAGCGGCCGGCCTCCGCGACGGCTCCCGAGCCCGTCCCCGAGCCCGACGTCGGCGGGGGCGGCGGGCTCAACCTGGCCTACGGGGTGCAGTGGTGGTTGTTCATCGGCATCGCCATCGGCGGGTGGATCATGCTGATCCGCCGCGAGGCCCGCGACCTCCAGACGGAGCGGGAGTCCACCACGGCCTCGGGCGCGGTCCCGGCCCCCGGCCACTGAACCGGCCGTACGCGGCGCGGGGCGGACCGGCCGTACGTGACCCGGCGCCCCTGGACCGGCGCGACCGAACCGGCCGTACGCGGCGCGCGAGGTCCGTGGCACCCGTAACGTTTCGGTGGAACGTCGGTTGACGGAACCGGAGGCGCCGATGACATCGGCCACACAGGTCATCGCCCCATGACATGCTTATTGTCGGAATCGTCACGATTTCAGGTAAGGGCTCTGACGACGCCCGACACCCGGCGGGCCGGCAACGGATACCAACCGGAGACCTCCCAGCTTGTCTCGTGTTATTCCTGCGGCATACGGTTTTCCCTGTGAACACATCGCTGCCCCCTGACCCAGAGCCGAGGCGGCGAGATTATGTGATCATCAGCGTCGACGATCACCTGATCGAGCCGCCGGACCTGTTCGACGGCAGACTTCCCGACAAGTACGTCGACCTCGCCCCGAAGGTCGTGGAGACCGAGGCGGCCCACCAGGTGTGGCGCTACGGCGGCGGCACCTACGCGTGCGCCGGCATGGACGCCGGCGCCGGCCTGCCGCGCGACCAGTGGACCCTCGACCCGGTGCGGTTCGAGGAGATGCGGCCCGGCTGCCACGACATCGAGGCCCGCATCGCCGACATGGACATCGCCGGCGTCTGGGCGGCGCTGAGCTTCCCCGGCATGCTCGCCGTCCAGTCCGGCATGGCCTTCGCCAAGACCCGCGACCAGGACCTCGGCCTGGCCCTCACCCGCGCGTGGAACGACTGGCACTGCGACGTGTGGGCCGGCACCTACCCCGAGCGCATCATCGCCCTGCAGCTTCCCTGGCTCCCCGACGTCGAGGTCGCGGCCAAGGAGGTCCGGGCCAACGCGGCGCGCGGCTTCAAGGCCGTGGTCTTCCCCGAGTTCCCGACGCGGCTGCGCCTGCCGTCCATCCACACCGGCCACTGGGACCCGTTCTTCGCCGCGTGCGAGGAGACCGGCACGGTCGTCTGCCTGCACACCGGCGCCTCGTCCTGGTCGCCGGTGCCCTCGCCGGACACCCCGATCGAGGCCATCACCACGATGATCCCGGCGAGCGCGATGTTCGCCTGCGCCGACTGGCTGTGGTCGGGGGTGCCGCTGCGCTTCCCCAAGCTGCGCATCCTCATCGTCGAGGGCGGCGTCGGGTGGCTGCCCATGCTGGCCGCCCGCGCCGACTACGCCCTCGACCACCCCGTGGCGGGCGAGGCGACCTGGGAGGGCGGGCTCAAGCCCAGCGAGGTGCTCCGCCGCAACTTCTACTTCGGCACCCTGGACGACTACGCGCTGTCCGGCGTGCGCCTGGCCGTGGGGCTGGAGCACGTCCTGCTCGAAAGCGGGTACCCCCGGTCCGACTCCACATGGCCGGACGTCCAGCAGGCGCTGGCGCGCAACCTCGGCAGCCTGCCGCCCGCCGACATCTCCAGGGTCGCGTACGGGAACGCGGCGCGCCTGTTCGGCCATCCCCTGCCCTCGCGCGCCTGGCTGCTCAGGGAAGAGCTCTAGGAGCGGTCCACCGCCGTGACCCGGGCCGGGCGCACCACCCGGGCCGGGGCCACCGCCTGGATCGGGTACGGCCGTCGCTAGACGACCTCGCCGCGCACCTTCTTGTGCTCCCAGTCGAGGTAGCGACCGCTCTCGCCGAGCAGGGAGCTCATCAGCCACAGGAACACGCCGAAGTCGTCGGTCACGCCGATCAGCGGCAGGAAGTCGGGGACGATGTCGAACGGGGACACGATGTACAGGACGCCGAGCCCCATCATCGCGAGCTTGCCCTTGCCGAGGTCGCGGTACTCGCCGCGCATCGAGCCGCCGATCATCCTCGGAAACGCCTTGATCCGAGCCATCAGACCCGGCGATCCGGGCCTGCTCACGTCCTTGTAGGCGCGATACGCCGCGGTCGCCCGCCCAGTCTTGCCCATGATCGGCCACCTCCGTCTGTGCCCACGGTGACGCGCGCACGGTCGGACCTCCTGACCGCGCTCCACTACCCTGCCACGCACCCCGATAACGTCCGGCGCGGCACGCGGAGTTCCGCCCCTGGCAGGAGCTTCGCCGGCGCGGCATCCCGTGCCCCGGACGGCGTCAGGACGCCTCGGGGGCCAGTTCCCGCACGGCCTGGGGGATGGAGACCTCACCGTCAGGGATCGGCGCCAGCACGGGCGTCGTCAGGCCGTTGGCGACGTACTCCCGGATCCGCGCCCGGCAGGTCGCCGCGTCACCGTGCACGACGAGATCGTCCACGACCTCGTCCGGGATGGCCTTGAGCGCCGCCTGGCGGTCGCCCGCCGCCCAGGCCTCGTGCATCGGGCGCAGGATCTCACCCCGGCCGAGCCAGTCGTGGAAGGCCGCGTACACCGGCACGGTCAGGTACGCCGCCAGCATGCGCCTGCCCAGGGCGCGCACCCTGTCGACGTCCTCGCTCACGCACACGAACAGCCGGGCGATCAGCTCGGTCTCCGGACCCGTCTCGGCCCGCACCTTGCGCACGTCCTGCGGGGAGAGCCAGTTGGTGATGGCGCCGTCGGCCTCCTCGGCCGCGAGGCGCAGCATGCGGGGGCGCAGGGCGGCCAGCACGATCTTCGGCGCCACCTGGGGCGCCCGTTCCAGCTTGAAGCCCCTGACCTCGAAGGTCTCGTACTTCTCTGTCACCTTCTCGCCGGCGAGCGCCCTGCGCAGGAAACGCAGGGTGTCGCGCGTCCTGCCGTACGGCTTGACGAACTCGCCCGCGTTCCAGCGCTCCACGATGACCGGGGACGACGCACCGATGCCGAGCACGAACCGCTCGGGCGCGACGTCGGCGAGCGTGGCGGCCGACATCGCCAGCAGCCCGGGGCCGCGGGTCGACACCGGGATGATGGCGGTGCCGAGGCGGAGCTCCGGCGCCCAGCCGGCGGCCAGAGCGAGCGGGACGAAGCCGTCGGTGCCGCTGACCTCGGCGGACCACGCGTCGGTGTAACCGAGTCCCGGCAGCTCGGCCACCAGGTCCCTGGACTCGGCCATCGTGAGATCGAAGAACGGGATCGTGATTCCCCAACGCTTCACCTGTCCACCTCCGCACCGACCGTACCAACCGGACGGTATGGAGCGCATCGCCTTCGCGCCCCCGATCTTCACGGGCCGGGTTCGCGGGGTCAGGCGCGCAGCTCGCGCATCGCGGTGATGAAGTCCCTGGTCACACCGCGTAGGCCCGGCAGGTGGGACAGGCCGACCAGCCGGTCGATCAGCGGGACCATCACCTCGATCAGCCGGTACGTGCGCTCGCACCCCGGCGAGGTGTCGTGCACCCAGAACAGCACCACCCCGAGGGACGACAGCCACAGCAGCTCCGGGAGCTCCTCACGCAGCTCGACGTCGATGCGGTCGGCGGAGCCCTCGACCACCTGGCGGTAGATCTCGATCGCCGCCTCGCGGGCCGGGGCCGACTCCCCGCTGAAGGGGCTGAGCGGGTTGCTGGGCTCGGAGGCGTGCTTGAAGAACTTGACGGCGAACCCGTGGTACGGCTCCGACACCTGGACCCAGGCGCGGAGCACGCCGTCCAGCCGGGCCGCGAACCTGCGCTCGCCGGCGAGCAGTTCGCGGCAGGCGGCCTCGTGCTCGGCCTGCGCCCGGTCGTAGTAGGCCTGGACCAGCTGCTCCTTGGAGGCGAAGTAGTAGTAGGCGTTGCCAACGGAGACACCCGCCTCGGCCGCTATGGCCCGCATGGTCGTCGCCTCGTACCCCCGCTCCCGGAAAAGGCGCAGGGCCGTCTCGACGATGACATCCCGGGTCTTTTCTCCCCCACGCGCTCTCGGCGTCGATTCGACCACGTGGCCACTGTACGACCCGGAGCCCTTCAAGGTCACAGACGCACAGCATGCCCGCTATTTTCCCGCAAAAATACACAGAGTAGTGGAGTCAGCACTTTGCGCGGGTGGGATAGATCTTCTTGGCGGAGGGGCGCCCTGCGACAGAGGATCAATATGGCTTTGCATCCATGCACTCGGGGACCCGTGTGGCTGGGCGCCTGCGCGCTGCTCGCCGTACAGATCACGGTGATGACGCTGGGCTCCGCAGAAACCGCCTGGGCGGCCACACCGCCGCGCCCCACCACCACAACGCCCCAAACCACCCAACAAAAACCCCAAACCATCCCAAAAGGGACTCAGACCCCACCCAAACTAACCCACCAAGAAGCCCACACCCTTGCCGAAACCACCCCTCGAAAACCTCGCACCCCTGCCGAAACCACCCCACGTAAAGCCCGCACCCCGTCGAATGTCCCCACCGGCAAATCAACCCCCCGAACCACCTCCGCGACCACCCGCGCGAACAACCGAACCACCCACGCGAACCGCGCCGTACCCACGAACGGCCGAACCGTACGCGCGAAGCGCGCCGTACCCGTGAACGGCCGAACCGTACGCACAAAGAGACACCCCGCACGCGCGACCAGCCCGGCCGTACCCGCAGGCAGGCAGGCCGTACCCGCCGTCACCCCAGCCATGGCCGCCGACACCGGCGCCCCCTCGGCGACCGTCCACGCCCTGCCCCTCGACACCCAGGCCCTGCAACCCGTCACCCTCGCCGTACCAGCGAAAACCCGGGCACAACGACCGAACCACCCCAGTGTCCTGTCCCTCGGAACCCGATCCACACCGACAAAAAGCCGCACCGCACCCGCAGAAACCCGAGCGCTCCGGGCAGGGAGGCGGGCGGTGCCGGTGAACGCGCGGGCCGTACGAGCGAGCGGCCGCACCGCGACCGCGAGCACCCGAGCGCTGCGGGCACGGGCGCGGGCGGTGCCGGTGAGGGCGCGGGCCGTGCGGGCGAAGGCCTGGGGCGGGCCGGTGAGCGGCCGGAACGTGCGGTTGCGGGGGATCAGTTACTCGATGCCCGGCCGGACGGCGGACACGACGAGGGCGCGGCGGACGGTCGTGGCGCAGGCCCGGGCGCGGATGGTCGGCGCGATGATGTGGCGGCAGCACCGCCGCTTCCGCGCCGTACGGCTCCAGCACCCGCAGGCCACGCGCCGCCTCCGCCTCGCCGGGCTGAGGTGGCGGTCATCCGGGCACTGCGTCGACCGCCTCGGACCCTCCTGCACGTCCCTGGCCTCCGTGCGGCTGGGAACCCTGTGGGGTCTGGTCAACCTGAGGCACCGCAGCCACTGCCCCCTCACGGTGACCGGCGGGACCGAGACCGGCCACGCCGGGGGCCGCTACAGCCACGGCAACGGCTACAAGATCGACATAGCGCACAACCGGTGCGTCGACCGGTACGTCCGCAGGAAGCGCGCCGGCCAGGTCCGCAGAGACGGCGCCCGCCTCTTCTACGAACGCCACCCCCAGGGCTACACCGTCTACGCCAACGAGCCCAGCCACTGGGACATCCTCTTCCGCTGACCCCCCTGGCGGGGCCGTCGGCCGGGCCCGCCTGGCAGGGCCGTGGCCGGGCCCGCCTGGCAGGGCCGTGGCCGGGCCCGCCTGGCGGGCCGTCGGCCGGGCGCCAGGCGGGGAGGCGGGGAGGCGGGGAGGCGGGAGGGCTAGGCGGAGAACTCCGCGGCGAGGAGTTCGGCGATCTCCGCGGTGTTGAGGGCCGCGCCCTTGCGAAGGTTGTCGCCGCAGACGAACATGTCGAGGGTGTTCGGGAAGTCGAGCGCCTGGCGGATGCGGCCGACGTAGGTGGGGTCGGTGCCGACGACGTCGGCCGGCGTCGGGAAGATGCCGTTCGCCGGGTCGTCCAGCACCACCACGGTCGGGGCCTCCTCCAGCACCGCCCGGGCGCTCGCCACCGTCACCGGCTCGGCGAAGGTGGCGTGCACCGCCAGCGAGTGGGTGGTGATGACCGGGACCCGGACGCAGGTCGCGGAGACCTTCAGGCCGGGAATGCCGAGGATCTTGCGGGACTCGTTGCGGACCTTGAGCTCCTCAGAGAACCAGCCGTCCTCCTTGAGCGACCCGGCCGCGGGCACGACGTTGAAAGCCAGCGGCGCCGGGAACGGCGAGTCGACGAGGTCGGGAACGGCCTTGCGCACGTCCCCGGCGACCGTGCCGATCGTGCGGTTGCCCGCCACGGCGGCGATCTCGTCATACAGCCGCGCGGGCCCGGAGACGCCCATCCCCGAGACGGCCTGGTAGGAGGCCACGACCAGCTCCCGCAGGCCGTACGCGCGGTGCAGGGCGCCGAGGGCGGCCATCATCGACAGGGTCGTGCAGTTGGGGTTGGCGATGATGCCCTTGGGCCGCTGCCGCACCTGCTCGGGGTTGCACTCGGGCACCACCAGGGGCACCTCGGGGTCCATGCGGAAGGCACCGGAGTTGTCGACCACGACCGCGCCACGCGAGGCCGCGATCGGCGCCCACTCGGCCGACACCTCGTCGGGCACGTCGAACATGGCGACCCGTACCCCGTCGAACGCCTCAGGGGACAGGGCGACGACCTCGACCTCCCGCCCCCTGACCACGAGCTTCTTGCCCGCCGAACGCGCCGAGGCGATGAGCCGGATCTCGCCCCACACGTCGGGGCGGCTGGACAGGATGTCCAGCATCACCGTGCCGACGGCGCCGGTCGCGCCGACGACGGCCAGGGTGGGCTTGGTGGCGTTCACTGCCGGGTCACTCTCCTCGCTGGCTTGGTGTGGCCGGTCGCTCATCGGCCGGTCCCCCCGTAGATGACGGCCTCGACCTGGTCGACGTCGAGGTCGAAGGCACGGTGGGCGGCGGTGACGGCCGAGTCCACCTCGTCCTGCCCGACGATGACCGAGATGCGGATCTCGGACGTGGAGATCATCTCGATGTTGACGCCGGCGTCGGCCAGGGCGCCGAAGAACTTGGCGGTGACGCCGGGGTGTGAGCGCATGCCCGCGCCGACCAGGGAGACCTTGCCGATCTGGTCGTCGAACAGGAGCTTCTCGAACCCGATCTCCTCCTGGATCCGCTTCAGGGCCGTCACGGCGACGGTGCCGTCGGCGGAGGGGAGCGTGAAGGATATGTCCGTGCGCCCCGTGGCGGCGGCCGAGATGTTCTGCACGATCATGTCGATGTTGATCTCGACGTCGGCGAGCGTCCTGAAGATGGCCGCGGCCTCTCCGACCTTGTCCGGCACCCCGACGACTGTGATCTTTGCCTCGCTCCGGTCGTGTGCGACACCGGAGATGATCGGCTGCTCCATCTCGATTCCTTCATTGTTGGGATCGGAGACGACCCATGTGCCTTCCCTGCTGCTGAACGAGCTCCTGACGTGGATCGGCAGGCCGAACCGCCGCGCGTACTCCACGCATCGCAGGTGCAGGATCTTCGCGCCGCAGGCGGCCATCTCCATGGCCTCGTCGTAGGAGATGCGGGGGATCTGGCGCGCGGCGGGGACGATGCGCGGGTCGGCGGTGAAGATGCCGTCGACGTCGGTGTAGATCTCGCAGACGTCGGCGTCCAGCGCCGCCGCGAGCGCGACGGCCGTGGTGTCGGAGCCGCCCCGGCCGAGCGTCGTGATGTCCTTGGTGTCCTGGGACACGCCCTGGAAGCCCGCCACGATCGCGATCTGGCCGACCTGCAGCGCCTCCTGGATGCGGCCCGGGGTCACGTCGATGATGCGCGCCTTGCCGTGGGTGGAGTCGGTGATCACGCCGGCCTGCGAGCCGGTGAACGACCTGGCCTCGTGGCCGAGGTTGGCGATCGCCATCGCGAGCAGCGCCATCGAGATGCGCTCACCGGCCGTCAGCAGCATGTCGAGCTCGCGCCCCGGGGGCAGCGGCGTCACCTGCTGGGCCAGTTCGAGCAGTTCGTCCGTCGTGTCGCCCATCGCCGAGACGATCACCACGACGTCGTTGCCGGCCTTTTTCGTCGCGACGATCCGCTGGGCGACCCGTTTGATGCGGGACGCCTCGGCAACGGAGGAACCACCGTATTTTTGGACAACGAGCGCCACGGGATGTCTCCCAAAGGTTCAGTCTGCGGAGCTCTCAGTCTACTGGGGCGTCCAGAAGGCCCAACTGAATTGGCCAGCATGTGGACAACCACCGCGCTGACCTGTGGAAATCCCGGTCAAAACTGTGGATGACGGTCAGCGACCTGTGGACGACCGGGCTCAGCCTGTGGACGATCAGGCCGTCGTGGTCTCCTCGACCACGTCCAGCCGCGTGTGCGCCACCAGCGCCTGCAGAGCCCTCATCGCGGCGCCCGCGTGGTTTCCCCAGGTGTTGAAATAGGAGTACTGCCACCACCACAGCGCCTCGAGCGGGCGTCCCGCGCGGTAGTGCCCGAGCCCGTGGACCAGATCGGCCGCGACGGCCGCCAGGTCGTCCGACAGCCGGTAGGCCGTGACGACCGTGTCCTTGTACGGGTCGAAGACCTCGGCGTAGTCGTCCACCGGGCCGAGGCGGATGGCGAGGGCCGTGCGCACGCCGTCGAGATCGGGGTCCGGGCCGGTCGCGGGCTCGAAGTTGCCCTGCAGGATCACGTCCTGCGCCGCGCCGAGCTGCGAGCCGGCCAGGCTGACCTGCGCGACCTCGACCAGCAGCATGGGGAGCGTCGCGTCGCCGCCCTCACCGCCCGCGAGCCTGGTCAGGCCGTCGAGGTAGTTCTGCGCATGCGTCGCGATGCGATCCGCGAGAGCGCTCCACTCATCAAACATCCAGCAGCCTCCGTCCTTCGAAAGCGCGGCCCAAGGTGACCTCGTCGGCGTACTCGAGGTCGCCGCCCACGGGCAGACCGCTGGCCAATCGTGTCACTTTCAAACCCATCGGTTTGACCAGCCTGGCGAGGTAGGTGGCCGTGGCCTCCCCCTCGAGGTTCGGGTCGGTCGCGAGGATCAGCTCGGTGATCTCGCCGTCCGCCAGCCGCTTCATCAGCTCGCGGATGCGGAGGTCGTCAGGTCCGACGCCCTCGATCGGGCTGATCGCCCCGCCGAGCACGTGGTAGCGCCCGCGGAACTCGCGGGTCTTCTCGATCGCGACGACGTCCTTGGACTCCTCCACGACGCAGATGACGTGGGGATCGCGCCGGGAATCCCGGCAGATCCGGCACTCCTCCTCAGCCGCGACGTTCCCGCAGACGCGGCAGAACCGGACCTTCTCCTTGACCTCCAGCAGCACGTGCGCCAGCCGTTTGACGTCGACCGGATCGGCCGCCAGCAGGTGGAAGGCGATGCGTTGCGCGCTTTTGGGACCGACGCCGGGCAACAGCCCCAACTCGTCGATCAGACTCTGGACGACCCCTTCGTACATGATGCCTAGAACCCCGGCAGCTGGAGACCGCCCCCGCCGAGGCCCTGCGCGAGCGGGCCCAGCTTCTCCTGCTGAAGATCGGCGGCCGCGCGGACGGCGTCCCGCACGGCGGCGATCACCAGGTCGGCGATCGTGTCGGCCGTGTCCTGCGGGTCGCCGGGGTCGACGGCCTTGGGGCTGATCTTGAGTTCGAGCAGCTCACCACTCCCGTTGACGGTCGCGACGACGAGGCCGCCTCCGGCGCTCCCCTGGATCTCCGCGTCGGTGAGCTCCTGCTGGGCCGTCGCGAGCTGCTGCTGCATGAGCTGCGCCTGCTCCAGCAACTGCTGCAAGTTGACATCCCCTGGATTCACGATCGTGCGCTCCTCATGGCTTCGCGTGTGGCACGAGCCTACGGGGTTTGCCACGCATGTTGCACTGGCGCACGTCAGTGTTCGCGTGGGGATACCAGATGGGTGCGCGGTGTCGCCGCCCTCGCGCGGCTAGGGGTGGTCGATCTCGCTGATGATCTGGCCCCCGAGTTCCCGCTGGACCAGGGCCATCCCGGTCAGCGAGTCGGGGCCGGCGTCCGCGTCGTTGTAGGGATCGACGTCGTCCGCGTCGCCCGCCGTGGGACGGCGCGGCACCGCGTCCGGCCAGCCCGCGGCGGCACCCGCCTGGCGCGGCCCGGCCTGCGCCGCGGCACCCGCCGCCGTACGCGCGGCGGTGAAGCCGGTCCTCGGCGGGGTGCCCTCGTCGTCGGGGGGCGGGGCGTCCGGCCACGGCTCGTCCGAAGGCGCCGGGACGCCCTGGGGGCTCTGGGGGCTCTGGGGGCTCTGGCCGTCGGCCTGGCGCCGGTTCCCCGCCGGCGCGTCCTTGCCGCCTGCGGCCGGCCTTCGCGCCGTGGACTGCGCCTGGGGCGCCGCAGGGCCGTCCGGACGCGGGGAGGCGGCCCTCGGCGCGGGCGACTGCCGTACGGCCTGCGCGGGGCCCGAGGAGGCCGGGGCGGAGGCGGCGGACAGGGGCGCGCCACCCGGGGAGTTGCCGACGACGGCCTCCACGCGCCAGTCGCCGCCCATCACCGCGTTGATCGCCGCCGCGACCACGGAGTCCTTGGCGCCGTTCACGAAGTTGCGCATCGCGCCGACCTGGCTGAAGCCGAGCGTGACGATGTTGCCCTCGACGCCGATGAGCTGGGAGTTGGTGTTCACGTTCGCCCACACCGACAGGGAACGCTGCTTGAGGACCTCGAGGACCTGCGGCCAGACCTGGTGGAAGGCCCCTCCCGAGGGGGACACCAACCCCGTCGGGGCCGCGTCGGGACGGCGCGGCGCCTCCTGGGGGGCTCCCGCCTGGGGGGCGCCCGCGCGGGCCGGAGCGGGCCAGTCGTCCGCCGGACGGCGCGCCGCGGGCGCGCGTCCCTCCGCCTGCCGCGCGGCCGGGGCCTCCTGTGCCTGGACCGCCACCGCGGGCCGCGCCGCCTGTGCCTCGGCGGGGCGCGCGGGCTGGACCGGCTGGACGGGCTCGGCGGCGGGCGGCTCGTCCTCGGCGATCACCGTGCCGGCCGCCGGAGGCCCGGACGATATGGGACGGGGGGCGGCCGGAGCAGGAGGGGCGGGAAGCGCGGGCGCCTGGACGCCGGGAGCCACCGGTCCGCCGCGTTCGAGGCGTTCCAGGCGGGCGAGCAGCGCCGCCTCGCCCTGCTCGGCGGCGGGCAGCAGCACCCGGGCGCACATCAGCTCCAGCAGCAGCCGGGGCGAGGTCGCGCCACGCATCTCGGTCAGCCCCGCGTTGAACACCTCGGCGGCCCGGGTCAGCTCGGCGGGCCCCATCGACGCCGCCTGGCCGACCAGCCGCTCCAGCTCGTCGGCCGGACGGTCGAGCAGGCCGTTGGCCGCCGCCTCCGGGACGTTGGCGAGCACCACCAGGTCGCGGAACCGCTCCAGCAGGTCCATCGCGAACCGGCGCGGGTCGTGCCCGCCCTCGATCACGCGGTTCACCGCCTGGAACACCAGCGCACCGTCACGCCGGGCGAACGCCGCGACGATCTCGTCCAGCAGGTCGCCGTCGGTGTAGCCGAGGAGCGAGACGGCGCGGGCGTAGGTGATTCCGGTGTCGCCGGACCCCGCCAGCAGCTGGTCGAGGATCGAGAGGGAGTCACGCGCCGACCCGGCGCCCGCCCGCACCACCAGCGGCAGCGCGGCGGGCTCGTACGGCACCGACTCGGAGCCGAGGATCTCCTCCATGAGCAGGCGCAGCGTCGCCGGCGGCATCAGCCGGAACGGATAGTGGTGGGTGCGGGACTTGATCGTCCCGATGACCTTCTCCGGCTCGGTGGTCGCGAAGACGAACTTCAGGTGGGGCGGGGGCTCCTCGACGAGCTTGAGCAGCGCGTTGAACCCCTCACGGGTCACCATGTGCGCCTCGTCGATGATGTAGATCTTGAAGCGCGCGGAGACCGGGGCGAAGAAGGCGCGCTCACGCAGGTCGCGGGCGTCGTCCACGCCTCCGTGGGAGGCGGCGTCGATCTCGATGACGTCGAGGTGGCCGGGACCGGTCGAGGACAGGGCCACACAGGACTCGCACTCGCCGCACGGGTCGGGCGTCGGGCCCTTCTCGCAGTTGAGCGACCGCGCCAGGATGCGCGCGCTGGAGGTCTTGCCGCACCCGCGCGGGCCGCTGAACAGATAGGCGTGGTTGATGCGGCCGGAGCTGAGAGCCTGCCGCAGCGGCTCGGTGACGTGATCCTGACCCTTGACTTCGGCGAAGGTCCCAGGCCGGTATTTGCGGTAGAGCGCGAGACTCATGCCGTCTCCTCGCCTAGGGGCCGGAGTGCGTGACCGCCGGACGCCCACGAGGGCCGTGCAGCCCGCTCATCCGACGGCACCGTCCCGTGACTCCAGCTAAGAGACCCCTCGCACACCCGACAGAGCCCGCTTATCCTTGCTGCCTTCCGGCCCTGGGGAGGTTCACAGGATGACGCCATGCGAGGGGTCCGAGGACAGTCTAGCGGGGCCCAGCAGTGCTCGGGGCGACCACACCACCGAACACCGAGACCGATTCGTGGTCGTTCCCGTGGTCTTCACGCCCCCCGAAGTCCGGTAAGCTTCTCGGCGGAGGATTCGCCTAGTTGGCCTAGGGCGCACGCTTGGAAAGCGTGTTGGGGGCAACCCCTCAGGAGTTCGAATCTCCTATCCTCCGCGCTTGGTTGAGCAGCAAGAACACGAGGGGCCCGGTCCACCCGACCGGGCCCCTCGTGCTTGGCGGTCTCAGTTCTAGTCTCAGCTGGAGTTCAACTGCGCCGCACGCGCTCGCCGGCCCGGCCGCCCACCTGTCACTCGGTCCCAGAGACTCGGACGCCCCTCAGCCCTCAGAGCATCACAGACAAGATCAGCAAAACCGGCCCCGTTTCCCCCCTCCAGGGAAAGCGCAACGCGGAACCTAAGTTGCCAAGAATGGCCGAAGTCCTAGAGACGCATGATGAGACTGTGTAACCTTGTCCATGGATAAGGACAAGGTTTAAACAAGAGGTTGGTAGCGCATGTGAGCGGAGCGCTCACGGTTCGCTTCATGAAAACGATAAGGCCCCCAGCCGCGCAAAGGTCTCCCAAACCCGGGCTGGGGGCCCTGCCGTTACTGCCAGTCGTCGACCTGCGTCCACACAACGAGCCAGATCACGAACCTGGCGAACGCCAGTCCGGTACGGACTCGTTGGTGAAAGCAAGCGTTCCTGGCGTAGCGGCTCTCGGGCGCCTCGTCCATGAAGTCTCCTTTCGGTTAACCGGCTTGCCTCGGTATCCAAGGCATGAAAGCGATCCGGCCCGAACGAAGACGTTCTGTACAACACGCCTTATCTGAGGCTACTAGTGCTCCACCGCGCGTGAGGCAGGAATTCCACAAGTTCCATCGGAAGCACGTGCTACTAGGCCCTGGTTTCCGAGTTGTCTGATTGAGCGCCCAAAGAAGCCCGTCCAACTGTTCGGCCATGGTCTGCCGCATGGTGTCGGTCACATGCTGGTACCGCGATGCCATGCCAGTACTCGATCAACCCATGATGGCCGACACGGTCCGCTCGGGGATTCCCAGGAGCAGGAGAACGGTGACGGCGGTCTGCCGGGCGTCGTGTAGCCGAGCGTCCCGGAGTCCGACCCTCTTCAGTAGATCTTCCCACTGGTGGTAGTCCCTGTTCGGGTTGAGCGGCTCGCCGGTCGCGGTGGCGAATACCCATCCACCCTCACGCCAGAGCTGGTGAGCGCTCACGCGGTCCTTCTCTCCTGCTCTTGGTGATCTCGCTGGAGGGTGACGAGCTGGCCTAGATCCACGTCATCCCACTTCAGCCCCAGGGCTTCGCCCTGCCGGAGACCAAGTGCCAGCGCGACGGCCCATCGAGCGCTATTGCGGGGTCGGGCACTGGCCGTCCTCAACAGCCGCTTGACTTCCCCGATGTCGTAGGGCTCTACCTCCTCTTCTGAGATGGCGGGGGCTTTGGCGAGTGTGGCGGGATTACTCGTAAGGTGTCCGCGTCGTACGGCCACGTTGAGCGCCGTGCGGACGGTCCGGTGAACGTAATGCGCGTTGCCTGCCGACTTCCCCGCGCTGGATCTTCGCGTAGAGCTTTCCAGGTGCTCGGGGGTCAATCTGTCGAGCCGGTGAGCCCCGATGCCGGGAATGAGGTGAGTGACCACGTCTACCCGGTAGCGGCGTGCGAGTTCTCACGGATGGCGGGGGGAACCGCGATGTTCTCGATCCAGTGCGTCAGACAGGTGGCGACGGTTCAGCGCGGACCGGACTTGCGGACGCTTCCTGCGTCGCGCGCCTTCTCGATCTCGCGAACCGCCTTGATCACCTCGGCCTCGGTCTTGCGCTTCACGTGGCGCCGGTCCGGGTTGCCGTCATCTTTGACACCTACGGTCACCCGCCGTGCCATTTACCGTCTTTGCCAAGGTAGATACTTGAGGGACCGTTCGGCCTACGTCTCATTCAGTGCCCCTCTCAGGCCACGGTCTTCTCGTGCTGACCGCCGTTGGCCAGCCGGTTCTTCACGCACTTGTGCAAGCACTCGATCGGGACCCGGCGGAGTCGGCTGACTACTTTGAAGCCAACGGCGCCGGTCGTCACGAGGTGGTACATGTTGGTCCGGCCGATCCTGAGCTGACGGGCGGCCTCTTCGACAGTGAGTAGCAACATCTCCTCCGGGTCCGTGGCGGCGGCCGGGTGAAGCCGGATGATGTCCCGCGCTGCGGTGGTCATGGTGGGGTGTTCTCCTCAGCGGTACGGCTCAAGCCGTACCGGGGATGGAGGCCTCTTCGGGCTGACCTGCGATGTTGAGGGTGGTACGGCCGTTTCGGCTTCCCCTGCCGAAGGTCAGCAGTTCGCCTCGTTCGGCAGGGTCGAGGTCGGGGCAGTAGCGGGTTCAGGCGTCGGTGAATTCGATGCGGTGGTAGCCCTTGACCTGTCCGATGGGGGCAGGGAATCGGGTGGTGGCCGCTCGATGTCGTACGCGCGCAGCGAAACGCGCAGTCTCTGGTGGTGAGCTCGTTCAAGGGCATGACATCGCGCCGTGTGTGGAGCTGGAAGATCTCCAGAGGGTCGGAACGCCTGGCCAGCCTGCTCGCATACCAGGGGGTTCGTTGGTGTCGTCACTCGCGCCCGGCAGGTCAAAGGAAGGCGTGGGGCGAAGCCCCTCCTTTTGAGGTTCGTGTCGAGTCGGCGGAGTGACGCTCGATGTGAGATCGAATCTCCTGTCCTTCTCCGTTAGGCATGCCCTTTGCCGGTCGCGGGAGCGGGGCTTGGGGTTCAGCGGTGGGCGGGGAGCAGGGTTGGGGGGATGGGTTGCCATTGGACTATGTAGGGGAGGCCGGAGCCGGGGGGGTTCTGGTGGGGGTTGGCCAGGCCGGGTTGGTCGGAGAACGGGGTGGTCAGGGGGCAGGAGGGGGTCAGGCCTAGGCCGAGGCCCGCGCCGGTGGCGAGGGCGAGGGCCAGGCCGGCGACGAACGGCCCCTGGGAGGTGACCTTGGCGCGCATCCACCGGCCGGTCGGCATGATCGGGACGCTCCGCACGAAGTAGGCGGGCGGCGGTATTCGGTCGCAGACGGGAAGCGGCAGCACGTTCGCCGTACGCAAGGTAACCTCCAGCTGACGTTCAGTGGTCGCCTGAATGTCACGGTAACCAGGCATGAGTCGGTAGCCCGGTTCCCGCGCCCGGATCGAACCGATCTCGTCCAGCCGTTGGCCCTCTGTGGTGATGGTCTTGGAACAGGCCCGTCGCCGCGCCCCGCCCCACGTTCGGAACAGGCCCGTCGTCGCCCGCCCCGCGTTCAGAAACAGGCCAGTCGTCGCCGCGCCTCGCCTGGAGAAGGCACTCTGACCTGGGTCTATTCACTACACGTGCATGATCGTTTCCCTGGGGGGAACTAGCGGGTTCATAAATGACCCTGAAAACCTAAGAAAAGGGACAACGGGCCAATGGACTTCCGTGACGATGTCGACCTTGATTCCTCACAGGTCGAAAACCGAGGTGGGGGCGGGGGAATCCGCGGTGGCGGACTCGCCATCGGCGGAGGCGCGGCGGGCATCATCGCCCTCATCGCCGCGCTGATCTTCGGGATCAACCCCGGCGACATCGTCGGCGGCGGCGGCGACACGACGGGCGCGCAGCCGACGTCGGACACCTCCCAGGATTGCAAGAAAGGCTCCGACGCCGACAAGTCGGAGGACTGCCGCGTCGTCGGCGTGGTGAATAGCATCCAGGCATATTGGAAGGACGCCTTCGACAAGGCGGGCAACGGGCAGTACACCCCGGCCAAGACCATTCTGTTCTCGCAGGCGGTGGACACCGGATGCGGTCAGGCCACCTCCGCGGTGGGGCCGTTCTACTGCCCGAGCGACAAGCAGGTCTACCTGGACCTGTCCTTCTTCGACGAGCTGGAGAGCAAGTTCGGCGCCAAGGGCGGCCCGTTCGCGCAGGCCTACGTCATCGCCCACGAGTACGGGCACCACGTGCAGGACCTTCTCGGGACCATGGACAAGGCCGGCGGCAACAGCCAGGGCGCCGACAGCGCCTCGGTCCGGCTGGAGCTCCAGGCGGACTGCTACGGCGGGGTCTGGGCGAACAACGCCGTGGACACCGGCTTCTACGAGAAGCCCTTCACCGACGCCGACATCCAGGAGGCCCTCGACGCCGCGGCGGCCGTCGGCGACGACCGGATCCAGGAGAAGACCCAGGGCCGGGCCGACCCGGAAAGCTTCACCCACGGCACCGCGGCCCAGCGGACCAAGTGGTTCAGCACCGGTTACAAGTCCGGCGATCCCGGGAAGTGTGACACCTTCTCCGGCGGCATCTGAGCCGGTCGGAGGCCCGCTTTCGAACCGCGGAAGCGGGCGAGACCCGAAACCTCTCTTAAACTGAACAGGGTGATCTTCAAGTCAGTCGGTGACGGCCGTCCTTATCCCGAGCACGCCCTGTCGCATCGCGAATGGGCGCGGATACCGCCCCGGCAGGTCAGGCTCGACTCATTGGTCACCACCAAGGCGGTGCTCGACCTGCACTCGCTGCTCGCCAAGGACTCGACGTTCTACGGTGACCTGTTCCCCCACGTCGTGCAGTGGCGTGGGGAGCTCTATCTGGAGGACGGCCTGCACCGCGCGCTGCGGGCCGCGCTGCACCAGCGGTCGGTGCTGCACGCGCGGGTCCTCGACCTGGACGCCCCTGCCGCTCCCGCTGAGCCCGCGTCCGAATGATCCACGTGTTCCGCGCCGGCCCGTGAGCCCGCCTGGCCGACGCGGAACGCCGCCCCGCGATGAGGCCCGTCGCGGAGATCTTCGCGAGTCGTTCACGAGGACCTTCGCGGGGCTTCGCGCGGGACGGCGCGGGTGTGGCCACGAGCCGGATCGCGTCAGCGGTGGGAGTGGTGCCTCCTGTGCTTGGACCCGGAGCGCTTGTGGTGGCTGTGCTTGCGGTGCTTGGAGCCGTGCTTGTGGTGGCGCTTGTGGGCGCGATGCTTGGAGTTGCACTTCCTGCCCCGGCAGGCGGCGGCCTGCTCCTGGGCAGGGGCCGCCGACACGGCCGCGGCGGAGGCCGAGGTGGACGCGCCGGCGGAGTGGATCGCCAGTGCTCCCGGGACGACGAGGACGGACGCCACGAGGATTCCGGTGGCGAGAGCTTGTCTGAGCATAAGAATTCACTCCGTTGATCGTGATGGTCTGAGCCCAGGCGATACCCGGGCGTACGGCGCGTCGTATCGGTTTCTCGGGATATCCCAAACGTCGCGAGAAACTACAAATCTCACCTTAACCGGACGAAATCCAGCGAGCAGCCCGTAAGAGGCAAAGGCTTGGTTTCGTGTATTCAGCCCATCTATGCCGCTATTCAGTGCATTTCCATTGAGGGGCGCGGCGGCCGTGCGGCCCTGATCCATCGCGTCTTCCGGGCCGATCGGCGGGCGAGCCGGGCGGCCCAGGCCGGGGACCCGGTGCCGCAGGTTTATTCGATTGACGCGTTGAGCCGGCGCCGAAAGCCTGGGCAAGTGTTGATACGACGTGAACTTCCAGCAGATGTCCCGGCCATCCGTGAGGTGCACACCGCCGCGTTCGCCCGGCCGGAGGCGACCGGCGGGCCCGTCGCGGAGGCGGTCCTGGTCGACGCCCTGCGTGCCTGTGAGGGCTGGATCCCCGGGCTCTCCATTGTCGCCATCGAGAACGACGCCGTCGTGGGGCACGTCGTGTGCACCCGGGCCTCGGTCGGCCCGGTCCCCGTGCTCGGGCTGGGCCCGCTGGGCGTCCTGCCCGCCCATCAGCGGCGGGGGGTCGGGCACGCGCTGATGCACGCCGTGCTCGGGGCGGCGGACGCGCTCGGCGAACCGCTCGTCGTGCTCCTCGGCCACAGCGACTACTACCCGCTGTTCGGTTTCCGCCTGGCGGAGGAGTACGGAATCACGCCGCCGGTCGCCGAATGGGCCCCGCACTTCCAGGCCCGCACCCTCGCCGCCTATACCCCCTCCATGCGCGGTGAATTCACCTACGCCGAGCCTTTCTCCGATCTATAGCCAAAGAACCGATTAACCGGATACGAGATACGAGATACAACGGCCCGGCATCGCCGACCCAAAAGCCATAACGACATTTATCACGCTATGTCCCTATATATGGGGGATGCAGATCGATGAGCCCCCCGGCCTGGCGGGCTTCGCGCCTGGCGCGGCACGTGGGGGGTCTGCCCCGGGCACTGGGCGCATGGAGAAGGCCCCCAGCCCGGCGGGTGCCGGGCTGGGGGCCTTGGTGGTGGCGGTGGAGGTGGGATTTGAACCCACGGATGGGTTGCCCCATCACACGCTTTCGAGGCGTGCGCCCTCGGCCACTAGGCGACTCCACCGCCGAGCAGCCTACCGGATCCGCCGCCCGGTTCGCGCACGAGAAACGTCCGATATGCGAAGAAAAGGGGCGTTCATGGGCGTCGGTCCGCGAAGAAGTCCCTCAGCACAGCCGAGCACTCCCCGGCGAGCACCCCGAGCACCACCTCGGGCCGGTGGTTCAGCCGCCGGTCACGGACCACGTCCCAGAGCGAACCCGCCGCCCCCGCCTTCGGATCGGCGGCGCCGTAGACGACGCGGCCGACCCGCGCCAGCACCGCCGCCCCCGCGCACATCGTGCACGGCTCCAGGGTGACCACCAGCGTGCAGCCGCCCAGCCGCCACTCCCCGCGCACCCTGGCGGCCTCACGAAGCGCCAGGATCTCCGCGTGGGCCGTGGGATCGGCGTTCGACTCCCGATCGTTGCCCGCCGCCGCCAGCACCTCGCCCGAGGGCCCGAGCACGACCGCTCCGACCGGCACCTCGCCACGCTCGCCCGCCCTGACCGCCTGGGCCAGCGCGAGCCGCATGGGTTCCTCGAAAGGGTCGCCGCTCACGGTCAGGGCCTCTCCGGCGACGGCTAGTGCAGCCGGTCGAGCTCGTCCGCGAAGGAGAGCTTCTCGGCGATGACCGAGAGGGTGTCGGCGGGGAGCACGCCCTCTTCCATGCTCAGTTCCAGCAGTTCCTCGGGCGAGACCCCGAGGTCGCTCAGCAACTCGAAGTCACCGGCGGGCCGGACACCGAGATCGGCCTCCTTGTCGGGCACGACGACCCCGGCGAGCTCGCTGAAGAGCTCGCCGAGCGCGTCGCCGGCCGCCGCGTGGACGTCGGACAGGAACGCCCGGGGCTCGGCGTCCCCGTCGTAGCGCACGATGGAGAACCACTCGTCCTCCACCTCGACGCAGAGCAGGGCGAGCTCGTCGCCCTGGAGGCCGAGGGCGTCCTGCACGGCGTCGCCGAGGTCGTCGGCGATCTCCGCGCTGGTGAGGTCGACCTCCGCGCCGCTCCACCCCTCCGGCGAGCGGACGAAGGCGGCGGCGAACAGAGCGCTGTGGGTTGGTCTCGAGGGCATGGCCCGGCTCCCGAGGTCAGCCGATGGCTGAGTCGACGGCACGTTCAAACGGCTGGGAGAACCCGAGCCGTGCGGCGATGCTGGAAAGCACCTCGTCAGGAAGCAGTTCGAGGTCGCCCGAGAGGGCGCCGAGCTCCATCTCGTCGAGCCCCAGATCGGAGAAGATCGACAGATCGCCCGCCGGGAGGACCATGTCGAGCTCCTCCTCCTCGGGGACGGGGACGTCGAGCAGCTCCAGGACCTGCTGGGCCAGGGGCCAGTCCCACGACGCCGTGATGTCGGAGAGGAATACCTCGACGCTCTCACCAAAGACCCGTAATGCCACGAAGAAGTCATCCCCCACGGCGACCAGGCCAATCGTCGCGCCCATGCTCGGCTGCTGCCGGAGCGCGTGGACGAGCCCATGGAGGTCCGCGGTGAGGCCCACGGGCAGCATCTCGGCTTCCCAGCGGTCGTCCTCGCGATAGACCACGATGGCGAAGTCAAGAGCATCTACGTCTGTCATCTTCACCCTACCGACGCGGTTCTTACCGTTGGCAATGCTCGCAGAATCACTCTGCCCCCGTACGCCCCTCGGGCAAATTGTGATCAAAAACGAGTGCGCCCGGTCAGCTTAGGGTGTGATGGCCGAAACCGACCCGCTCGTACCATTTACCCGGTCCCAGGAGATACCGTTGACAGCCATGAGGACCCACGTCGTCGATCATCCGCTCGTCGCCCACAAGCTCACCGCGCTGCGGGACGTGCGCACGGACTCCCCGACGTTCCGCCGGCTCGCGGACGAGCTCGTCACCCTGCTGGCCTACGAGGCGACCCGCGACGTGCGCGTCGTCGAGACGACGGTCTCGACCCCGGTCGCCCCCGCCGACGGCGTACGGCTCGCGCGCCCCGCGCCCCTGGTCGTGCCGATCCTGCGGGCCGGCCTCGGCATGCTCGACGGCATGACCCGCCTGCTGCCAACCGCCGAGGTCGGCTTCCTCGGCATGGTCCGCGACGAGGGCACGCTCAAGGCGCAGACGTACGCGACCCGGCTTCCCGAGGACCTCTCGGGCCGCCAGTGCTACGTCCTCGACCCGATGCTCGCCACCGGCGGCACCCTCGCGGCGGCCGTCGAGCTGCTGTTCGAGCGCGGCGCCGAGGACGTCACGGCGATCTGCCTCCTGGCCGCCCCCGAGGGCCTGGCCCACATGGAGAAGGTGTTCGCCGACTCGCCCCAGCCGGTGCGCGTGGTGACCGCCGCGCTCGACGAACGGCTCAACGAGCACGGCTACATCGTGCCCGGCCTCGGTGACGCCGGAGACCGCCTCTACGGCGTCGTCTGATTCCTTTTCCTTCTTTACCCAGGTGGACGTTCGTCTCTGTTACATAATGTGCTTCAGTGGGTACACAGAGTTATGACGATGTCACTGTGTTCCCGGTCCCTCAGGCCGTGGACGCACACCTGGGAGAGCAATGGACCAGCCGCCGGATATTGACGCCTATACACAGGTCGAGACCGTGCTTAAGGTCGAGTTCGCCGGGGTTCATCCCGCCGCGACGGTGACGCGATGCATCGAAGCGGCTCACCACGGTGCGATGGAAGTCACTGGTTACGCGTACCCCAGCTTGGTGGAACGCATCGCTCGCAAGCACCTTCAGGTGCTCGCGGTGGTGGCCGGCGAGAGGGAGTGACGCAGGTCACATCCAGACCCCTACATACTGTGGGGTCCGGATGCGCTTTACCGAGCCAATCGGCTGGGTAATGTATACGGTGGGTGCAGTGGGTGAGTGGTTAACGGAGGCGGCAGTGCAGGTCAAGAAGGTTCTAACGTACGCAGCCATCGCGTTTGTGGCTTTCTACCTGTTCACCAGACCGGCTGACGCGGCGAGCGCGGTCAAGGGAGCAATGGACACTGTGGTGAACGCCGCGGATTCGCTGGCCCTATTCTTCACCAAGCTCACATGAGGCTTGTGACCCACGGGGACTCTGCTCCGGCGTCGGTCAATCGTTACCTTCTCCCCCATGAACACCAGGTCATCATGGTTCGGCGCCACCCGGCCGTGCTGTTACGGCCGGTCGCCGAGGTCTTCGGCGGCCTGGTCCTGGCAGGACTGCTGAGCAAGTGGCTCGGTGAGAACCAAGGCTCCCAGGCACTGGTCATCGTCTGGTGGGCCTGGCTCCTGCTGTTGATCCGTTTCGTGTGGAAGGTAGCGGAGTGGTCGGTCGACTACTTCGTGGTGACGTCCAAGCGGATGCTGCTGACCACAGGTCTGGTCACGCGCCGTGTGGCGATGATGCCGCTCGGCAAGGTGACCGACATGAGCTTCCAGCGCTCGCTGCTGGGCCGCATGCTCGGGTACGGCGAGTTCGTCCTCGAGTCGGCCGGTCAGGACCAGGCGCTGTCGACGGTCCCGTTCATCCCCTATCCGGAGACCTTGTACCTGGAGGTCTGCCAGATGCTCTTCCCCAGCTCTGACGACGATGATTAGTCCGCATTCGTCCTGAATCCCGAGTGGTGAGACAGACTTCGCCCTCGGGATTCTTGACGTGGGTATACCCGATTCGGCTGCTTCGTGCCATCATGGCGGAACCATTGACCATATCCCCGCCCTAAGAGATCACATGCCGAGTCAGGGAACCATCGGTGACCGCGTCCGCGGGCTGCGTCTGAGCAGGCGAATGTCTCAGGCTCAGTTGGCTGGACCCGACCTCTCCGACAGCTATGTCTCTCTCATCGAGTCCGGCAAGCGCACGCCGACCCCGGTCGTCGCTCGCCTGCTCGCCGAACGCCTAGGTTGCACCACCGAGTTCCTCCTTCACGGGATCGAGCCGCGTCAGCGCATCGACACCGAGCTCGGGCTGCGCCATGCGGAGCTGGAGCTCTACCACGGGGACGCGGCCATCGCCGCCGACCGGTTCAGCGACATCGTCAAGGCGGCGGGCGAGGACAACGCGCTCCTCGCGGCGCACGCCCGCCTCGGGCGGGCGCGTGCCCTGGAGGCCCAGGGCAAGATCGGGCGCTCCGTGGAGGCCTACGAGCGGCTGCGCCGTGAGGCCGCCGCCCACCCCGAGCGACTGGCGGATGTCCCGCTCACCGTCGCCCTGTGCCGTTGCTACCAGCGCGCCGGCGACGTGATGCGCGCCCGCGACCTGGGCGTCAAGGCGCTGGAGCAGGTCAACCAGCTCTCGCTGTTCCACGGAGAGGTGGCCGTCGACCTCGCCGCGGCGCTGGCCGACGCCGAGATCGGGCTGCCGTACGTCGAGCAGGTGCTCGCCGAGACCGGGGTGCCGGTGTCGGCGGACCGGACGACGGAGATCCTCTCGCTGTGGCAGGCCAGTGTCTCGGCCGCCGAGGGCGAGGACTCGGCGCTCGCGGTGCAGCTCGCCGACGACGCCCTGTCGGCCGGGCGGCCCGCCAGGATCGCCGCGCAGATGGCCAGGATCGCCATGCGCTGGGCCGAGATCTCCGCTTCCCGCTCACCCGGGTTCGGTCAGGTCGAGGAACTGGTCTCGCGGGCGAACGACGTCTTCTCGGTGCTGCCCGCCGAGTCGGTGGAGCACGCGCGGAGCCTCATCGCGCTGGCCCGTGTCCGGCTCAGGTCCACCGACGTGCACAGCGCGGAGCAGCTCGCCACCAAGGCGCTGACCGTGCTCGCCGGTGAGCCCGGCATCATGGCCGCGTCGGCCCACCTGGTGCTCGCCGAGGTCGGTTTGGCACGGTCCGACGAGGGCCTGACGGCCAGCCTGGAGCGTGCCGGAGCCCTGCTGTCGGCGGCCCCCGCCGGCGGCGCCATCCACGATCGCGAGATCGCGGCCGTCTGGCGGGAGCTGGGCGATCTGTGGGGGAAGGCCGGTAGCCGGGAGCAGCAGACGGGCGCGTATCGTAGGGCACTCGAAGCGGTCGGGGTCAGGTCGACCGTTGCCGGTGCCGTGACTTCGGCGGTTTTCGCACGGTAGCCTCCCCCGCCCGGAGCTCCGGATTTGGCGCGGAGACACCGGAATAATTAAGGTCGACCAATCATTGACTCGTAGGATGATTGGTTTCCCGGAGGAGGCAGACTGTGAGTCTGCGTACGGCACAACGGGCTTCCCTCGTCGACCAGGTGATCGAGCAGATCAAGGATCAGATCACCTCGGGATCCTGGCACCTCCATGCCAAGATCCCCACGGAGACGGTGCTCGCGGAGCAGCTCGGCGTCGGCCGTAACACCGTGCGCGAGGCGGTGCGCGCCCTCACGCACGCGGGCCTGCTGGAATGCCGGCAGGGCGACGGCACGTACGTGCGTGCCACGAGCGAGCTCTCCGGGGCCATGGCGCGCCGCCTCCGGGCGGCGGAGCATCTGGAGATCCTCGAAGTACGGCGTGCCCTGGAGGTCGAGGCGGCCAAGCTCGCGGCCGTCCGGCGCACCAAGGGGGACATCGAGCTGATCGAGGCGGCGCTGCTCCGCCGGGAGCAGGCCTGGGCCGAGGCCGAGGTCGACGCGTTCGTGGAGGCCGACCTGGCCTTCCACATCGCGGTCGTCGAGGCCACGCACAACCGCGTGCTGATCGAGCTCTACAAGGACTTCTCGGCGGCGCTGCGCGCCAGCATCGCCGCCGCGGGCGCGCCGCTGGAGAACGGCCACATCCCGCACGACGCCATCGCCCGCGCCATCGCCTCGGGCGACGCGAGCGCCGCCGAGCGCGCGGGCCATGCCTGCATGGAGCACATCGCCATCGCGCTCGCCGACACCCCCGAGCTTCTCGACTGAGCCGGGCCGGTCAGCCGAGCCGCAGTGACATCGTCAGGTAGCGGAAGGTGGGGTCGTCCTCGTCGTCGGTGATCAGCACCGGCCGGGTCGGGGAGGCCATGCTGATGCGGGCGGTCTCGGTCTCCACGCCGGCGAGGCCGTCGAGCAGATAGTGCGGCTGGAAGGCGATCTGGATGTCGTCGCCGTCGAGCTCGGCCTCGACGGCCTCGGCGCCCCGGCCGATGTCGCCGCCCCCCGCCTGGACCAGCACCTGGCCCTGGGTGAACGACAGGCGGACGGCGGTGTGGCGTTCGGCGACCAGCGCGACCCGCTTGACGGCCTCGATGAACGGGGCCACCGCCACGCCGGCCCGGATGGACCATTCGTCGCTGAGCCGCGCGCGGTAGTCGATGAACTGCTCGTCGAGCAGGCGGACCGTGGTGGTGCGGCCGGCGCACTCGAAGCCGGCGATGCCGTCGCCGAAGCCGATCGACACCTCGCCCGCGCGCAGGGACCGCCCGACCTCCACCATCACCCGCGCGGGCACCATCACGGCCGCCGTCTGGCCCGGCCGCTCGGGGTGCCAGAGGAAGTCGCGGGCCGCGATGCGGTAGCGGTCGGTGGCCGCCATGGACACGCCGACCCCGTCGATGTCGACGCGGATGCCGGTGAGCATGGGCAGTGTGTCGTCGCGGCTCGCCGCGACCGCGACCTGGCCGACGGCCGAGGCGAACAGCCCGCCGCCGACGGCCCCGGCCTTCGCCGGCATGGCGGGCAGCGCGGGGAAGTCCTCCACCGGCATCGTGAGCAGCCCGAACTCGGCTCCGCCGCAGGTCAGCACCGCCTCGGCCCCGGAGGTGACGATCTGGACCGGCTCGGCGGGCAGGCTGCGGCTGATCTCGGCCAGCACGCGGCCGGGGATCAGCACCTTGCCCGGCTCCGCGACGTCGGCGTCGATCACCGCGCGCGCGGACACGTCGTAGTCGAACACCGAGAGCGTGAGGCTCTCGCCGAGCGCCTCCAGCAGGATGCCGGACAGCACCGGCACGGCGGGCCGGCCCGGCAGCGTACGGGCGCTCCACGCCACCGCGTCGGCCAGGACATCGCGGTTCACCTGGAACTTCATCCCTGATCCATCCCGTTGGAAATGTCTGGTCCCCAGAAAGGTAGCGCCTGGGTGAGACATTTGGCGGCGGCGGAACGAGTGCGTACCAAACAGGTCGTTCCACGAGGCCGTCCCGGTGGGGGACGGTCAGCCCCGGGTGCCGTGGAGGTAGGCGAGCACGGCCAGCACGCGGCGGTTGTCGTCGTCGGAGACGGCGAGGTCGAGCTTGGCGAAGATGTTCGCGGTGTGCTTGCCCACGGCGCTCTCGCTCAGGAACAGCCGCTGGGCGATGGCGGCGTTCGAGCGGCCTTCGGCCATCAGCTCCAGCACCTCGCGCTCGCGCGGGGTGAGCCGTCCCATGGGCTCGTCCCTGGCGTTGCTGGCCAGCAGCTTGGCGATGACGTCGGGGTCCATGGCGGTGCCCCCCGCGGCCACGCGGCGCACCGCGTCGATGAACTGCCCCGAGTTGAAGACGCGGTCCTTGAGCAGGTAGCCCACGCCTCCCGTGCCGTCGGCGAGCAGCTCCCTGGCGTACAGTTGCTCGACGTGCTGGGACAGGACGAGCACCGGCAGCCCGGGGATGGCCCGCCGTGCCGTCAGCGCCGCCTGGAGCCCCTCGTCGGTGAACGTGGGCGGCAGCCGGACGTCGACGACGGCCACCTCGGGACGTTCGTCGAGCAGGGCCCTCAGCAGCTCGGGCCCGGACTCCACCGCCGCGACGATCTCGAACCCGTGCGCCTGGAGCAGGTGCACCAGGCCGTCACGGAGCAGGTAGAGGTCTTCGGCCAGGACCACTCTCACGTGATGGGCTCCGAGTCCTTCTCCTTGGCGAGCGCGGCGGACTTGGCCGCGAAGACGACCATCACCACCCCGAGGGCGATCATGCCGATGATGGTCGGCCACTGCAAGATCGGGGGAAGGTAGAGCGCGAGGAACCAGCTGCGCTCCGGTGAATTGAAGATCTTGAAGAACATCGCCACCAGGCCCTGGGGGAACAGCGGCAGCCAGAAGAGCCCCCAGCAGACGCCCATCAGCCTGAGGCGCCACGTGGGCAGGTCGGACCCGCCGCAGCCCTCCACGAGGAACGCGCGGGGCAGGTCCACGGTCGCCAGGGTGGGGCCGCCGGGAGGACTGTTCAGGGCGAGAACGCCGTCGAACGCGGCCAGCCGCCGCTCGATGCCGCGCAGGCCGCTGCCCCGCGACGGATCGGCCCCGCCGTGCCCGTCGTCGACGACCGTGACGCGCATGGCCGACCGGCGGTGGCTGATGTCGACCGACACGGTCCTGGCGTCGCTGTGCCTGCTGGCGTTCGCTAGCAGCTCGCTGATGACGAAGTACGCGGCGGACTCGACGGGCGCGTCCGGCCGGCTGGGCAGGTCGACGCTGACCGTCACCTTGAGCGGGCTGTCGAGGGCCATCGCCCGTACGGCGTCGCCCAGGCCGCGCTCGGCGAGGACCGGCGGGTGGATGCCGCGGACGAGCTGGCGCAGCTCGACCAGGGAGGCGGCCGAGGCCTCGCGCACCTTGGCGAGCAGGGCCTTGGCTGCGTTCGGGTCGGAGTCCATGAGCTCCTCGGCCGCGCCCAGGGTCATGCCGATGGCCACCAGGCGCGCCTGGGCGCCGTCGTGCAGGTCGCGCTCGATGCGGCGCAGCTCCGCGGCCTGCGAGTCGACCGCCTCGGTGTGCACCTGCGTGAGGTGGCGCATCGCGTTGGTCAGGCCGGCCCTGGCGGTCGGGGCGAGCAGCAGGCGGGTCCACAGGCCGTGGACGCGGATCACCCTCGGCGCCAGGTACACGCTCAGGGCGATGAGCACCAGCCCGGTGAGCACCCCCATGGGTTGCCACCCGCCCACGAGGACGAGGCCGTACCCCAGCATGGCCAGGGGCGTGGCGGCCAGGAGCCCGCCCACCAGCGGCTCGGTGGTGAGCCAGGCGAAGTCGCGCCAGGTGGCCGGATCCTTGATCATCCAGTTCCACGTGCGGTTGAAGGCCGGGATCATGGACGTGCGGTAGAGCTGACGTCCGTCGCGGTACCAGCCGTCCCGCTGCGGCATGGGCGGCGGGGGCGCCTGCCGGTAGGGCGCGGCGATCTCCACCCCCGACCACGCGGCCGAGAGGCGGCGCGCCTGGCGGGTCCGGCCGCGCACGGCCCGCACCAGCGGCGGGAACAGGAAGATGAGCCCGATGCCGAAGCACAGCAGGAAGACCACCGCGGTCAGGCCCAGCAGGACCGCGTTGCCGACGGCCAGTATGGAGAGCACGAGTCCGCGGCCGTAGCCGGCCGCCGTCCTTGGGAGCATGCGGCCAAGTCTGGTTCACCGGGCCCGTGGTTCGTAGTGGCCCCGGCCACCGAGTCGGGGTGTAGCCAGGTACACCCCCGTCCGGGCCGCAGGCGGATTCCGCCGGGCCGCCGCGATTCCTAGCGTCGACGGCATGGGAATCATCGAGATCACCGGGCTGCGAAAGCTGTACGGACGGCAGGTGGCGGTGGACGACGTCTCGTTCACCGTCGAAGAGGGCGAGATCTTCGGCGTGGTCGGCAGCAACGGCGCGGGGAAGACCACCACGGTCGAGTGCGTGTCCGGGCTCCGCGCCGCCGACGGCGGCACGATCACCGTCACGGGTCTCGACCCGCGCCGCGACCGCGCCGAGCTGCGGCGGAGGGTGGGCGTCCAGCTCCAGGACTGCTCCCTCCCCGACAAGCTCAAGGTGGGAGAGGCGCTCGACCTCTACGCGTCCTTCTACGACCGGCCGGCCGACTGGCGGGAGCTGATGGAGGACGTCGGCCTCGGCCCCAAGCGGAACACGGCGTTCGCCAAGCTGTCCGGAGGTCAGCGGCAGCGGCTGTCGATCGCCCTCGCCCTGGTCGGCGCGCCGCGCGTGGCCATTCTGGACGAGCTCACCACGGGCCTCGACCCCCGGTCGCGGCGGGAGACCTGGGAGCTCATCGAGCACGTCAGGGCGCGCGGGGTCACGATCATCCTGGTCACGCACTTCATGGAGGAGGCCGAGCGGCTCTGCGACCGGCTCGCCGTGATCGACGAGGGCCGTGTCGCCGCGATCGGCACCCCCGCGGACCTCGTCGCGAGGGTGGACGGCGGCCAGCGCGTCACCTTCCGCGCCGTTTCCGGGGCCGACGACGTCCTGCGGGCGCTCCCCGAGGTGTCCGGCGTCGTCCGCGACGGCGACACCATGACCGTGACCGGCAAGGAAGGGCTGCTGCTCGCCGTCACCTCGGCCCTGGCCGCCGCCGGGCTCGTCCCCATGGACCTCCGGACGGAGCGCGCCACGCTGGACGACGCCTTCCTGTCCCTCACCGGCCACGCGGCCACCGACGCCTCCTAGGAGACCCCCCATGACCACCCGAACCGCACCGTCCGCCGCGACGACCACCCCCCGGCGGGCGGGCCTGCGCAAGCTCCTGTTCACCGAGACCCGGCTCTACCTGCGCGAACCGCTCACGGCGTTCTTCACCATCGGACTCCCTCTCGGGCTGCTGCTGGTCCTCGGCAGCGCCATCCCCGGGTTCCGCGACCCCGACCCCGCGCTCGGCGGCGAGCGGATCGTGGACGGCCAGCTACCGGCCATGATGATCCTGCTGTCGGCGATGACCTCGGCCTTCAGCGTGATGCCCGCGGTGCTCGCGGTGTACCGGGAGCGCGGGGTCCTGCGCCGGCTGTCGGTGACCCCGGCCTCCCCGGCCGCGCTGCTGGCGACCCAGCTTCTGCTCAACCTGGCGACCACGGTCGTGGCCGCGATCCTCACGGTCGTCGGCGGGCACCTGGTGCTCGGCACGCGGCTTCCCGGGCAGGTGCCGTGGTTCGTCCTGGTCTTCCTGCTCGGCGTCACGGCCCTGTTCGCCATCGGCCTCGCCGTGGCGGCCGTGGTCCCGAACAGCCGCGTCGCCGGCGGGCTCGGCGCGGTGGTGATGTTCCCGATGCTCTTCCTGGCCGGCATGTGGCTGCCGCGCGACCTGATGCCGGAGTTCCTGCGCCGGATCAGCGACTTCACCCCGGCGGGCGCGTTCGGCCAGGCCCTGCGCGACTCCTGGGGCGGCGCGACGCCCCAGGCGCTGCACGTCGCGGTCATCGTCGCGTGGGCGCTGGCGGCCGATGTGTTCGCGGCGCGCGCGTTCCGCTGGGAATGACGCGCCGGCGCGGGAGCGAGGGGTACGGCCCGCAGGGGCGGCCGTACCCCTCGCTTTATTTGACCGATCGTTCCTGATACGGTCCGTCCATGGCGAGGACCAAGGAGTTCGATCCGGACGTGGCGCTGCAGGCGGCCCTCGAGCTGTTCTGGGAGCGGGGGTACGAGGCGACGTCCATGTCCGACCTGGTGGAGCGGCTGCGCATCGGGCGCGCCAGCCTGTACGCCACCTTCGGCGGCAAGCACGACCTCTACATGAAGGCGCTGAGGCGCTATCTGGAGTCCCGCAGCCCGTCGCCGATCGAGATCCTCTCCCGGCCAGGCCCCGCCCTGCCCGCCGTACGGGCGCTGGTCGCCTTCTACGCCGCCGACTCCGCCGGGGACGTGCGGCGGCGGGGGTGCATGGTGGTGAACGCGGCGGCGGAGATGCTTCCGGGGGACAGCGAGGTCACCCGGGTGCTCGACGCCAACTGGACGGGGCTGGAGACGGCGCTGACCTCGGCGCTGACGCGGGCGCGCGCCGAGGGCGACCTGGCGGCCGATCGGGACCCGAGGGCCCTGGCGCGCTTCCTCCTGGTGTTCCTGCAGGGGCTCCGGCTCATGAGCAAGGGGTCCCCCGAGCCTGGACGGCTCGAGGATGCCGCCGCCGAGGCGCTCTCGGTCCTGACCTGATCCTCACCTCGGGCGCAAAGGGGCCGATCCCTGCCCGCTATCTGGAATGAACAGTCAATTATTAGTGGAGAAGTTATGAGATTTCACGACAAAGTGGTGTTGGTCACGGGGAGCGGTTCGGGCATCGGCCGGGCCGTCGCGCTCGGCTTCGCCCGCGAGGGCGCCACGGTCGTCGCCGCCGGCCGCCGCAGGGAGCCGCTGGACCAGACCGTGAAGCTCATCGAGGCCGAGGACGGCCGCGCCACCGCGCTCACCGTGGACGTGACCAGCTCGGCGGACGTCGCCGCCCTCGTCGCCGACATCGTCCGGCTGCACGGACGGCTCGACGTCGCGGTCAACAACGCCGGCGTGTTCAGCATGGGGCAGGTCGCCGACATCGGCGAGGACGACTGGGCCCGCACGATCGACGTCAACCTGACCGGTGTCATGCTGTCGATGAAGCACGAGATCGCCGCCATGCGCCAGGGCGGCGGAGGCGTGATCGTCAACGTGTCCTCGCAGGTCGGGACCCATCTGCGGATCCCCGGCCTCGGCGCGTACGCCGCCTCAAAGGCGGCCGTCACCGCGCTCAGCCGCACGGCCGCGCGGGAGTACATCCGCGAGGGCATCCGGATCAACGTGGTGAGCCCCGGGCCGCATGACACGCCGATGTCGTCGCGTCCGGGTGAGACCCGGGCCGACCGCGACGAGCGGATCAAGCAGCAACTCCCCATCGGCCGCGTCGGCACCCTCGACGAGATCACCGCGACCGTCCTTTGGCTGTCGTCGGATGAGGCGGGCTTCGCCGTGGGCCATGACCTGGTCGTCGACGGCGGCTCCACCGCCTGACCCCCACGGGGGCGCGCTCGCCTCCGGGCCGGGGAACGCCGGTGGTTACCCGTGACGTAATCGCGGCCGGCGGCCCCGGCCACGTAACCTCGCGACATGACGACCGCGGCGCTCTCCCAACGGCCCGTAGGCGAGCTGTTGCGCCAATGGCGTGAACACCGCAGGCTCAGCCAGCTCGATCTGGCCATCCAGGCCGACATCTCGACCCGCCACCTCAGCTTCATGGAGACCGGGCGGTCCAACCCGAGCCGCGAGATGGTCCTGCACCTCTCCGCGGAGCTCGACCTGTCGCTGCGCGAGCGCAACCGCCTGCTGCTGGCGGCCGGGTTCGCCCCGGTGTTCTCCGAGAGCACCCTGAACGCGCCCCAGATGACGGCCGTGCGCAAGGCGCTCCGGCAGATCCTCGCCGGTCACGACCCCTACCCCGCCGTCGTGGTGGACGGGCGCTGGAACCTGGTCGACGGCAACGCCAGCCTCGCGCTCTTCACCGGGCTGATGGCGCCGCACCTGCTCGCGGCGCCCGCCAACGTGCTGCGGGCGAGCCTGCACCCGCAGGGCCTGGCCCCGCACATCGTCAACCTCGGCGAGTGGCGGGGACACCTGCTCGGACGGCTGCGGCGCCAGATCGCCCTCACCGCCGACCCCCTGCTGGAGGCCCTGTACGAGGAGCTCGATTCCTACCCCTGCGACCAGCCGGAACCCGACGTGGAGATACCGGGGCCTGGCGAGATCGTCGTTCCGCTCCGCCTGCGGTACGAGGGCCGCGAGCTCGCGTTCTTCAGCACGATCGCGACTTTCGGCACGCCTCTCGACATCACGGTCGCCGAGCTGGCCATCGAGTCCTTCTTCCCCGCCGATCCCGCGACGGCCGAGACCCTGCGGACCGCCTTCGCCGATCCCCCCGCCGGGACCCCCTGAGGGACGCCCGGCGGTCCGGCGCGGTCCTGTGAAATCCTGGCGCCCATGCTCACAATCGCCCACGTCAGCGATGTCCACATCGACGGATCCGCGCGAAGCGCCGAGCGCGCCGAGCGGGTCGTCCGCCACCTGTCCGGCCTTCCCGGGCCGATCGACGCCGTCCTGGTGACCGGCGACATCGCCGACCACGGGACCGCCGAGGAGTACGAGATCGCCCACGGGCTCCTCCGCTTCCCGTACCCGACGATCATCTGTCCCGGCAACCACGACAGCAGGCCGGAGTTCCGCAAGGTCCTCCTCGGCGAGGCCGGGGGGACCGACGGGTCCGCCGCGATCAACCAGGTGCTCAGGGTGGGCGGGCTGACCGTCGCCCTGTGCGACTCCAGCATCCCGGGGCGCGACGACGGCCACCTCGACGAAGAGACGCTGCGGTGGCTCACCGAGATCCTCGCGTCGGCCACCGGCCCGGTCCTGGTGGGCATGCACCACCAGCCGGTGCCCGTGGGCGTCCCCTACGTCGACGACATCCGGCTGCGCGAGCCCGAACGCCTGGAGGCCGTGCTCCGCGCGCACCCCCGCGTCGTCGCCCTCCTCGTCGGCCACGTCCACACGCCGGCCTCGACCGTCTTCGCGGGCCTGCCCGTGTACGTGGCGCCCGGCGTGGCCTCGACGGCGCTGCTCCCGCAGGAGACCACGGCCCATCCGCCGCTCGACTTCGATCTGCCGCCGGGGTTCGCGCTGCACGTGCTGTCCGACGACGGCCGCCTGACGTCGCACGCCCGCGTGATGCCGGCCCTGGACATGTGACCTTTTGGTCACATAAGCTCGGCGGGCGGCGGCCGAGCCGGGCCGACCTGGCGAACCGGTTGGAGAACCGAGCAATGAGCACACCAGCACAGACGACGCAGGTCTACCAGATCTTCATCAAGGCGACCCCCGAGCGGATCTGGGAGGCCATCGTCAAGCCGGAGTTCACCGCGCGCTACTTCCATGGCGCCCACATCGAGAACACCGCCGAGCGCCACGTGTCCCACGGGCCGGACGGCGCGCTGTGGGGCGACGGCCCGGTCACCGAGTACGACCCGCCGCGCAAGCTGGTCCACGAGTGGCGCTCCCTGTACGACCCCGAGCTCGCGGCGGAGGAGCCGAGCCGGGTCACCTGGGAGATCGAGCCCGCGGAGGGAGGATTCTGCAAGCTCACCCTGGTCCACGACCGGCTCCAGGGCGCTCCCAAGACGGCCGAGAGCGTCTCCGGCCCGGGGTGGATGTTCGTCCTGAGCGGCCTCAAGACCCTGCTGGAGACCGGCGCCCCGCTCGCCGGCCCGGCCTGAGCGTCGCCGGATCCCGCCTGGGCGCGTCGCCGCCGGTCCGCCCAGGGGCGCCGGCCCGCTCCCCCGGTCAGGCGGCGCCGGTTCGCGTGGCGGCCACGACGACGGCGGTGTAACCCATCGTGAAGCGGCCCCCGAGGGCGTCGATCGCGGCACCGGCACCCGCCAGCACCGCCTCCTGCTGGTCCGGCGAGAACAGGGCGTAGGCGCCGCTGGTGGGGAGCTGGTCCAGCCATTCGTCCCGGGTGTAGGGCCGTTCCCATGCGAACCGCCGCCGCTCCGGATCACCGAACGCGCCCGCCTCCCGCATCCCGTCGGCGGCCTTGTCGCACAACGCCGAGTAGGGGTCCACGCCGGGCGCCCACGCGCGGGAGGCGAGCGAGCCGGGCAGTATCCGCTCGTAGACCTCGGAGAAGGCCGCCGCCACGTCGGGCGGCGCCTGCATCACGTTCCAGAACACGGCCAGCCGGCCGCCGGGCCGCAGTGCCTCGGCGGCCTTCGCCGCGCCCGCGACCGGATCCACCCAGTGCCAGGCCTGTCCCGAGACGACCGTGTCGAACACCCGGCCGGCGGGGTCCCAGGCCTCGAACGCCGCCACCTCGACGTCGAGCCCGTCGCGTCGCGCCCATTCGGCCATCCGCGCGTCGACCTCGACCCCGAGCACCGTGCAGCCGGCCGCCTGGAACAGCCGGGCCGCGATGCCGGTGCCGATGCCGACGTCGACGACGGCGGGCCCGGGACCGGAGGCGACGATCCAGTCCACCATCGCGTCGGGGTAGCCGGGCCTGGCCCGGTCGTAGCGTCCTGGGTCCGAGCCGAACGACTCCGCCATCTGGCGGGCCTGGTGAGGGACATTCTGGGGAAGGGGCGCCTGCCCCGGAGGTATAGTGGGCATGCGCCCACCTTAAGTGGGCATGTGCCCACTCGTCAACGGGGCGGGCCTGGAAGATCGGGGTGCACGGGTGCCGACAGGGATCGCCATCCGCGACGCGCGCGAGCAGCTCTTCGACGCCGCCGAGCGGGTCCTGCTCAGGGACGGGCCGAGCGCGCTGACCAGCAGGGCGGTCACCACCGAGGCGGGCTGCGCCAAGGGCGTCCTGCACCGGCACTTCGCCGACTTCGACGCCTTCCTCGCCGGGCTGGTGCTGGACCGCGTCGGCCGGCTCGGCGGCCAGGCCGCCGCCCTGCGCGAGTCCGCCGGCACCGGCACCGTCGCCGGCAACCTCACGCTCGCGCTGACGGACCTGTTCGGCACGGTCGCCGTGGCGATCGTCGGCCTGGTGATCTCCCGGGACGACCTGCGCGCCCGGCTGCGCCAGGCCCGGCCGACCGGCGTCCCGCTCCTGGCGGAGGCCACGGCCATGATCGCCTCCTACCTCGCCACCGAGCGCGAGTTCGGCCGCATCGCGGCCGACGCCGACGTCGACACGCTCGCGCTCACGCTGATCGGGGCAGGGCACCTGCTGTTCGCCGACCGTAAGGGCACCCCGCCCGAGAACGGGGCCGTCCACACGGTCGTGGCCACGGTCCTCGCCGACGTCGTGCAACGACGGCTGCTCTGAGCGGGCTCAGTGGGGGGCCATGTCGACGAAGCGGCTGTAGTGCCCCTGGAAGGCCACGGTCACCGTGGCGGTGGGGCCGTTGCGGTGCTTGGCCACGATGAGGTCCGCCTCGCCGGCGCGCGGCGACTCGCGCTCGTAGGCGTCCTCCCTGTGCAGGAGGATCACGACGTCCGCGTCCTGCTCGATGCTGCCCGACTCGCGCAGGTCCGACACCTGGGGACGCTTGTCGGTGCGCTGCTCGGGACCTCGGTTGAGCTGGGAGATCGCGATCACGGGGACCTCCAGCTCCTTGGCGAGCAGCTTGAGCGCACGGGAGATCTCCGAGACCTCCTGCTGGCGGCTCTCGGTCTTCTTCGGCGAGCTCATGAGCTGGAGATAGTCGACGATGACGAAGCGCAGGTCGTGCCGCTGCTTGAGGCGCCGGCACTTGGCGCGGATCTCCATCATCGACATGTTGGGCGAGTCGTCGATGAACAGGGGGGCCTCGGCGACCTCGCTCATGCGGCGGGCGAGACGCGTCCAGTCCTCGTCGTTCATGGTGCCGGAGCGCATCGTGTGCAGCGCCACCCGCGCCTCCGCCGACAGCAGGCGCATCGTGATCTCGTTGCGCGACATTTCCAGGGAGAACACGACGGTCGCCATGTGGTGCTTGATGGCGGCCGACCTCGCGAAGTCGAGGCCGAGGGTGCTCTTGCCGATGGCGGGGCGGGCGGCCACGACGATCATCTGGCCGGGGTGCAGCCCGTTCATCAGGGCGTCGAGGTCCTGGAAGCCCGTCGGGACGCCGACCATCTGCCCGCTGCGGCTGCCGATGGCCTCGATCTCGTCGAGCGCGCCGGGCATGATCTCCGACAGCGGGCGGTAGTCCTCGCTGGTGCGGCGCTCGGTGACCGCGTAGATCTCGGCCTGCGCCCGGTCGACCAGCTCGTCGACCTCCTCGTTCTGCCCGCCGTACCCGTAGGAGACGATGCGCGTGCCGGCCTCGATCAGCCGGCGCAGGATCGCCTGCTCCCGGACGATCTTGGCGTAGTAACCGGCGTTCGCCGCCGTGGGGACGACGGCGGTGAGGGTGTGCACGTACGCACCGCCGCCGACGCGCGCGATCTCGCCGCGCTTGGACAGCTCGCCGAAGATCGTGACCGCGTCGGCCGGCTCGCCCCGCCCGTACAGGTCGAGGACGGCGTCGTAGATGATCTGGTGCGCGGGCCGGTAGAAGTCGTCGGCGCGCAGCACCTCGACCACGTCGGCGATGGCGTCCTTGGAGAGCAGCATGCCGCCCAGCACGGACTGCTCGGCCTCGATGTTGCTGGGTGGGGTGCGCTCGAACGGTGCGTCGAAGGCGGGGACCGCGTCACTGCTCACCTGGCCGCCTTCCATCGAACATCCCGGGCCACCCCCGAAGTAGCCGGGCTGACAGTTTCGCCGGTTCTGAACGAACCGGCAACGCGTCCTGTCGACAAGGTTGTGGATAACGTGTGCACTTCTCGTCACGAGGTGTGGGAACGCTGGGGACAACTCTGTGGATAACTCTTGTGCATAACTCCGCAACCCCTGCTGAGCAGGGGAAACTGTATCCACGGGCTGTGGAGAAAAGAAAGTCGCCATGATTCGTCCACAGGTGTCGTGGCGTGTCTCCACTATGGCGGCGTAAGAGACAAGATGGACATGTGACTCTTACCCCCCGCGTCGGCAACCGGGAGATCCTCGCGCTGGCCGTGCCGGCGTTCGGCGCGCTGGTGGCCGAGCCGCTCTTCATCCTCGTGGACTACGCGATCGTCGGCCGCCTCGGCACGGTCTCGCTCGGCGCCCTGGGCATCGCGGGCACCGCACTGACCTCCGTGGTCAGCGTGTGCGTCTTCCTCGCGTACGGCACCACGGCGGCGGTGGCGCGACAGGTGGGCGCGGGCGACCTCACCCGCGCGGTCAAGCTGGGCGTCGACGGGCTCTGGCTCGCCGCCGCCATCGGCCTGGCGCTGATCGCGGCCTGCTGGCCGCTCGCGCCGTGGATCGTCGAGCTGTTCGGCGCCTCCCCCGGCGTGACCGCCCCGGCGATCACCTACCTGCGGATCAGCCTGCTCGGCATCCCGGCCATGCTGATCGTCCTGGCCGGAACCGGGATCCTGCGCGGCCTGCAGGACACCGTGACCCCCCTCGCCGTCTCCGTGGGGTCGTTCACGCTCAACGCCGTGCTCAACCTGGTGTTCGTGCTCGTCCTGCACTGGGGGATCGCCGGGTCGGCCTGGGGCACCGTACTCGCGCAGGGGCTCGGCGCCGCCGTGTACCTGCTCGTCGCCGCCCGTGCCGCCCGCCGCCACGGGGTGTCCCCGCGACCGGATCTCGCCGGGATCAGGGACTCCGGCACCGCGGGCGTGGCGCTGCTGATCCGGACGGTCTGCATGCGCGTCGTCCTGATCCTCGCCACCGCCGTCGCCACGCGCATGGGCCTCGCCCAGCTCGCGGCGCACGCCATCGCGACCCAGATCTGGACCCTGCTCGCCTTCGCCCTCGACGCCATCGCGATCGCGGGCCAGGCCATCACCGGGCGCGCCCTCGGCGCCGGCGACGTGCGCGGGACGCGCGCGGCCACGCGGACGATGGTGGGGTGGGGCATCTGGTACGGGGTGGTACTCGGGCTCGCGATCGTGCTGCTGCGACCGGTCATCCCCGGCCTGTTCGGCGCGGACGCGGCCGTCGGCGCCGAACTCCGGACGGTCCTGTGGATCGTCGCCCTGCTGCAGCCGCTGGCCGGCGTGGTGTTCGTCCTGGACGGCGTGCTCATCGGCGCGGGCGACCGGCGCTACCTGGCCTGGACCGCCGCCCTCGCGACGCTCGCCTACCTGCCCGCGGTCCTCGCCGTCGTGCACTTCGGCGGCGGCCTGGTGGCCCTGTGGACGGCCCTCGCGGTGTGGATGGCGGCCCGGCTGGTCACCCTGGCCGGACGCTCGTACGGCCACGCCTGGCTGGTCACCGGCGCCTGAGGCCACCCCCGGGCACCGGCACGGCGGACCCGGTGTACGCGAGCACCTGACCCAGGCCCGGCATCTGGCCTCAGACCAAGGAAAGGGCCCCTTCCCTTGGCGGGAAAGGGCCCTTCGGGACCACGTGAGCCGTCGGCTCAGGTGCCGACCACCTCGACGTCGAGGTTGGCCGCCACCTCGGGGTGCAGCCGGACCGAGACGCGGTGGGAACCGACGCTCTTGATCGCGTTGGTGATCTCGATGCGGCGGCGGTCGAGCAGCGGACCGCCCGCGGCCTTGACCGCGTCGGCGATGTCGCCGGTCGTCACCGAGCCGAACAGGCGGCCGGTGTCGCCGGCGCGCGTCTTCAGCGTCACCCGAAGGGCGCCGAGCCGGCCGGCGACCTCCTTGGCGGTGCCGAGGTCGCGGATGTCGCGGGCGTCGCGAGCCTTCTTGATCGACTCGATCTGCTTCTCGCCGCCACGGGTCCAGCGCATGGCGAACCCGCGCGGGATCAGGTAGTTGCGGCCGTAGCCGTCCTTGACCTCGACGATGTCACCGGGGGCGCCGAGGCCCGAGACCTCGGTGGTGATGATGAGTTTCATGTCAGAGCCTCCTGTCAGCGCGCGGTGCTCGTGTACGGCAGCAGGGCCATCTCACGCGCGTTCTTGATCGCGGTCGCCACGTCACGCTGGTGCTGGGTGCAGTTGCCCGTCACCCGGCGGGCACGGATCTTGCCGCGGTCGGAGATGAACTTCCGCAGCAGCGCCGTGTCCTTGTAGTCGACGTAGGAGATCTTGTCATGGCAGAACAGGCAAACCTTTTTCTTCGGCTTGCGCAGTGCCGGCTTCGCCATCGTGGTGCTCCTCCTAAGAGAGCCCCGCGTGATGCGGGAATGGTCGGTCGGATACTGGGACTGGTGTTGTGATCAGAAAGGCGGTTCGTCGCTGAGGTCGCCGCCGCCGCCACCCTGGGAGCCGCCGAAGCCGCCGCCCTGGTTGTAGCCGCCGCCACCCTGGTTGTAACCACCGCCGCCGCCACCGAACCCGCCGCCCCCACCGGGGGGTGCCGGGCTGGCCGAGGCCCACGGGTCGTCGGCTCCGCCGCCGAACCCGCCGCCACCGCCACCGCCGCCGCCCTGACGGGCGGTCTTGTTGACCTTGCAGGTGGCGTTACGGAGGGACGGGCCGACCTCGTCGGCCTCGACCTCGTAGACGGTGCGCTTCTCGCCTTCCTTGGTCTCGTACGACCGCTGGCGCAGCCGCCCCTGAACGATGACCCGCATTCCGCGCTGGAGGCTCTCGGCGACGTTCTCCGCCGCCTGGCGCCACACGTTGCAGGTCAGGAAGAGGCTCTCGCCGTCTTTCCACTCGTTGGTCTGTTTGTCCATGAACCGCGGAGTGGATGCGATGCGGAACCGGGCCACGGCCTGCCCCGAGGGGGTGAAACGCAGCTCCGGGTCGTCGACAAGGTTGCCGACGATGGTGATCGTTGTGTCGCCTGCTGCCATCGGTCGCTTTCGCCTTCCTGCGTGAATCTGCGCAGCCTGTTGGGCCTCAGAGTACGGCTACCGCCCGACAAAAAGCCGGGCTTCGGCATGACCCGAAGCCGCTCAGTGCATGTCGGGACGCAGGACCTTGGTGCGCAGGATGCCCTCGTTCAGGTTGAGCTGGCGGTCCAGCTCCTTGACCGTGGCGGGGGTGGCGGTGAGGTCGATGACGGCGTAGATGCCCTCGGACTTCTTGATGATGTCGTAGGACAGCCGGCGACGGCCCCACACGTCGACCTTCTCCACGGTGCCGCCGTCATTGCGGACGACGCTGAGGAACTGGTCGAGCGAGGGAGTGACCGTACGCTCATCGAGTGACGGGTCAAGGATGACCATCAGTTCGTAACGACGCATGCGAACTCCAACCTCCTCTGGACTTTCGCGGTCACGACACCATGCCGTGACAGGAGGACGCTGACGCCTTCGCCCGCGCCTTCGGCGGCGGAGCGGCACACGCGGTGGACAACACACGCGCATAACAGACGTAGCCCGAGGAGTCTACCAGTGTTCCCCGACCACTCGGCCGCGATTGCCCGCCGCCGGTAAGGGGAACGTCATGAGGCAAGAGAGGAGGTGGCCGCCATGCCACAAGCCCTCGGCCCCACCGAGAGCGAGCCCTTCCGCCTCACGCTCAACTCGGACGGCGGCAAGCACACCCGGGAGAACGCCCTCACCCTGGTCGCGCTCGCCTGCGGCCTGGTCGCGTTCGTGTGCGGATTCGTGGTGAGCGCCCACATGATCGCGTCGTGGGCGGGTCTCGTGGGGTTCGTCGTCGGGATGTACTCGCAGTACGTGTCCGCCACGACCGCGGAGCGCTCGGTGAACATCGTCGCCATCGTCGGATCGTTCGTCGGCGTGGCGATGGGCATCTACCACGGCGGGTTCATCCCCTGACGGGCGATGCCGCAAAGAGCGACGGGAGCGCCCCCGAGGCACTCCCGTCCGTGCGGCGGCGGACGCGGCTCAGTTGCCGCCTCCGATATGAAGGTCGACACCGAGCAGGATGAGGAACCAAAGGAAGACCGCAAGGAGCGCCTGGGCGATCCTCTTGAGCAGGCTTGGCGTGATGTAGTCGTGAACCCACGCCACGTAGATGCCGATGAGAATGTAGATCAAGCCTAAGAGGCTGACCCCGCGGCGGTAGTAGGCCACAGTCGTCTCCTATGTCTCACGCGGTACGCGGGTTTCTGGGCGTACCGATCCGGCGGCTCCACTGCCCCTGCCCAGGGCGTTGAAACGGCTACGCTCGACCCCATGGTGCGCATCGGAGCTCACGTCGACCAAGACGACCCCCTGGCCCACGCGACGGCGCGTGACGCCGAGGTCGTGCAGTTCTTCCTGGGTGATCCCCAGGGGTGGAAGGGGCCGGTCCTGCCCGCCTCGGCGGACGCCCTGAAGGCCTCGGCGGTCGACGTCTACGTCCACGCCCCCTACGTGATCAACGTCGCCACGGCGAACAACCGCATCCGCATCCCCAGCCGCAAGCTCCTCGCGGGCCAGCTGGAGGCCGCGGCGTCGATCGGCGCCAAGGGCCTGATCGTGCACGGCGGCCACGTCGGCAAGGACGACGACCCGCAGGTGGGCTTCGACAACTGGCGCAAGGTGTTCGAGCGGCTCGAGAGCCCCATCCCCGTGCTCATCGAGAACACCGCGGGCGGCGGCAACGCGATGGCGCGCAGGCTGGAGAGCGTGGCGCGCCTGTGGGAGGCGCTCGACGGCTTCGACGTGGGCTTCTGCCTGGACACCTGCCACGCCCACGCCGGGGGCGAGGAGCTCGCCGAGGTGGTCGACCGGGTCAAGGCGATCACCGGCCGCATCGACCTGATCCACTGCAACGACTCGCGGGACACCTTCGACTCCGGCGCCGACCGGCACGCCAACCTGGGCAAGGGCCAGATCGACCCGGAGCTCATCCTCGGGGTGTGCCGCGCGGCGGGCGCGCCGATCGTGGTGGAGACGCCGGCCGACGGCCAGGCGGCGGACATCGCCTTCCTCCGCGAGCACCTTTGATCCACAGCCTGTGGATAAGTCCCTGGATTACTCCACCGCGAAAGTGGGTAGGGCGCCACGCCGACGCGAGCCGGTGAGGTGCCGCGCCGATGGCGGGCGGGCCCTCAGCCCGCCCAGGCCCCGCTGATGAAGGTCATGGTGTTCAGCACCATCAGCGGCCCCGCGATGAGCGCGTAGAGCACGAGCACGGCGCGGTGCCGCCGCGCGACCTGCCCGACCATGATCCAGAGCGGGAACCACAGCAGGATCGAGCGCGGGATCGACAGGTAGTACGCCGAGAAGGCCAGCGCGCCGAGCTGCAGGCCGACGTACACCAGCTCGCTCCACCGCCGCGCGACCAGCAGCCAGATCACCACGGCGAACCCGACGAGCGCGCCCGCGATCTCCATGCGGAACGCCCAGACGAACTGGCCGTCGCCCGCCGCCATCTGCCAGGTCGTCCAGAACGACTGCCACGGCCAGACCATCTGCCGGCCCCAACCGGCCTCCTGGGCGTGCTGCCAGGCGAGCCAGTCGCCCGTACGGGAGTGCTGGTAGGCGGAGTAGAGCACCAGCGGCACGAACGGCACCAGCAGCCAGGCCGCCTTGCCCGCCCTGCCGCGCCGCATGACGAACTCCACGATCAGCGCCAGCGCCAGGAACAGGCCGGTGATGCGCACGCAGGACGCACCGGCGGCGAGCAGCCCGGCGGCCATCCAGTTCTGGCGCCGCGCGTAGAGCCAGGCGGGGATCGCGAAGGCCAGGAACAGCGACTCGGTGTACCCCGCGAACAGGAACACCGCCGTCGGCCAGAGCAGCAGCGCCAGCACCGAACGCCGACCCGACCCCTCAGGGCCCTCGAAGTCGCCGAGTCTGGCCAGGGCCACCATCGCCACCATTCCGGCGACGAACGAGATGAACAGGCCGGCGAGGGACCAGTCGGGCACGATCACGTGGACCAGGCGGAGGGCCAGCGGCATCCCGGGGAAGAAGGCCGGCAGCCCCGGGTCGGGGTTGGCGGCGGGGTCGCCGCCATAGCCGAACTTCGCGATGTCCACCAGGAGCTTGGCGTCCCAGTGCTGCCATCGTTCCAGGAACGGCACGAGGGTCTTGTCCCCGGCGAGCACGCTCGCCCCGACCGTCGCGGCGATGACGATCCCGGCACGCGATCCCAGCCACAGGAGCAGCGCGTCGCCGTCGGACTCACGGGCCGGCACCCGAGAAGCGGTCTCCTGGGGGGAGGTCTGCACACATAGGAGGATAGATGGTCATCCTGGACTTCCGATCAGGAACGCCACCCATCGGCGCGCACTCCTGCGACTCGTCGGCGCGCACCGGCGTCACGCGGAATTGGGCGCGATCTCCCCACGGGCCGGGGACGAGGCGACACGCAGGACGAAACGGTCGTCCGCTCCGTCGAAGACCCCGCCGGTCGGATCGTCCACGCCGCCCTTCCTGATCACGTCGTGCTCGGGACGCAGGATGTCCCGCACGACGAACGCCGCCATGATCGCGATCGTGAGGGCCCGGCCCCAGACCGCGGTGAAGTAGGTGCCGTCACTGATCCCCAGCGTCTCGTTGCCCGGCTGGATGCCCACCAGATAGAGCCAGATCGCGAAGAAGTACCAGCACTCGGCCACCTGCCAGAGCAGCAGGGGCTTCCAGTTCGGCCGGGCCAGCACCGCGAACGGCACCAGCCACAGGACGTACTGCGGGGACCACACCTTGTTGGTCACCATGAACGCGGCCAGGACCAGGAACGCGAGCTGCATCAGCCTCGGCCGGGTCGGCGCGGCCAGCGCCAGCACGGCGACCGCCACGCAGATCACGCCGAACGACGCGATGCCGAGGATGTCCAGCCGGGAGGGGTCGCCGAGGAACGGCCACTGCTTCATCTGGAAGAAGTACCAGAGCGAACCCCAGTCGGCCCCGCGCTCGCTGCTGAAGGTGTAGAACCGCTTCCACCCCTTGAACGCCAGGAGCATGAACGGCAGGTTCACGACCACCCAGGTGATCACCGTGCCGCCGAGCATCCAGAAGAACGCCTGGAACTTGCGGGTGCGCAGCGCCAGCAGGAACAGCGGGCCGAAGAACACCAGCGGGTAGAACTTGGTCGCGATGGCCAGCCCTAGCAGCACCCCGGCCAGGAAGTGCCTGCGCCGCGCCCACGCGAGGAACGCCCCGAGGCTCAGCGCCCCGCAGAGCAGGTCCCAGTTGATGAACGCCGTGAGGATGAGCGCGGGCGCCAGCGCGTACCAGGCCGCGTCCCAGGGCCGCCCCTGCATGCCGGACAGCGACGCCATGACCAGCACGCCGACGATCAGCGACACCGCCATGACGATCACGGTGAGGTCGTAGAACCAGACCCCGGGCTCGCTGAGCCCCGACACGATCTTCTGGATGACCCACATGAGGGAGCCGATGCCGACGGGGTACTCCACGTCGTGGCCGAAGTACGGCGCCAGTCCCTGGTCGAGCTTCTCGTTCCACCACAGCGGATAGATGTCGGTGTAACAGAAGTTGAGGAACTGCTGGGTGCCGTCGTTCCAGGCCCCGCCGAAGCGGCAGGGCGCCTTCCACGCGTACGCCAGCATCGCCCCCAGGGCGGCGAACAGCCCCAGGGGGACCAGCGGCAGCACCACCCGCCCGACCGGGCCGGCGGAACCGGGGGCGTACGTCGGCCGGCTCACCGGATCACCGCGAGGGGGTGGGAGCGGTCGTCGGCCGGCGCGCGCCGCTGGGCGTCGGCGAGGGCGTCGGCGCGGTGGACTTGTCGGTGCCCGGCGTGTCCCCCTGGTTGATCGGGTCGCCGCCGTTGTTGTTGCAGTTGTCGTCCCACGGAAGACAGCCGCCGCCGTTGTCACCGCCGCCGTTGTCGCCCCCGCCGCCGTTGTCGTCGGGGAACCCGTTGTCGTCGGGGAACCCGTCGTCCTGCGTGGGCGTCGGTGTCGGGGTCGGCTCCGGTTTGGGCGCCAGGTCGAGGGGCGAGCCGATGTTCGTCGGCGGGGGGAACTCCATGGACTTCTGCCCCTTCATCGCCTCCACCATGAACGCCCGCCAGACACGGGCCGGCACGGTGCCTCCGTCGAAGTTGTTGCCCAGGGACATCTCGGCGCCGTTCTTGCGGTTCTCCTTGTACATGCCGACGGCCGAGGAGAGCTGCGGGGTGAAGCCGACGAACCAGGCTTCCTTGTTGTCATTGTTCGTACCGGTCTTGCCGGCGACCGGACGGTCGGCCAGCGCGGCGGCCGTACCCGTTCCGCCCTTCACCACCGAGCGCAGGGCGACGATGGCGTCCGACGCGACCTCTTCGGAGATGACCTGCTTGGGCGTCTTGTCCTCGCGGATGACCTCCCCCTTGTCGGGGTGCGTCACCTTGATGACGGTGTGGGTCTGGTAGTGCTTGCCGTTGTTGGCGAAGATCGAGTACCCGGACGCCTGCTCGACGGGGGTCACGCCGGCGCTGCCGATGGAGAACAGGAACCGGTGCTCCGACACGTCCTTGTCGAGGCTCTCCTTGCTCAGTCCCGCGTCCTCGGCGATGCGCTTGACCGCGTCCAGCCCGACCTCGGCGCCCATCTGGCCGAAGGCCGTGTTGATGGAGTGCTGCGTCGCGTAGATGACGTTCATCGACTGCGGCGTGGAGTGCCCGTTGAAGATCGGCGTCGTGCCTTCGAGCTTGAGCGGCTGCTTGCCGGTCACGTAGCTCTTCAGGCTGTGCCCGGCCTCCAGCCAGGCCGCCAGCACGTACGGCTTGAACGCCGACGCGGCCTGCTTACGCGCCTGGAACGCCTCGTTGAACTGGTCGGGGTTCTTGCCCAGGTAGTCGTTGCCACCGTAGAACGCCACCACGCGGCCGTTGGTGGGATTGACGGCGGCCAGACCGGTGTGGACCTCCTTGGGGAGCCCGGAGGTCGTCTGGATCACGGCCGTCCTCGCCGCCTTCATGAGGTCCTTGTCGAACGTCGTGTAGATCTTGTAGCCGCCGGTCTCGATCTCGGAGCGCGGCAGGCTCTTGTCCAGCTCCTTGAGCACCTCGGTCAGCATGTAGCCGCGCAGGCCGTCGAACGCCTCGGAGTCCTTGCGCTTCTTCACCTTCGGGAACTTCAACGTCGTGGAGTACGCGCCGTACTTCTGCGGGTCGACCTTGACCATCTGCTTCAGCACGTAGTCGAAGCGGAACTTCGTACCGGAGAAGTCCTTGTTCTCCTCGGCCTTGTCGAACGCGCTGGGCTGCTGGATGCGGCCGGCCAGGTAGGCGCCCTGGGCGGGGGTGAGGTCCTTGGCGCCGTGCCCGAAGAACTCCCGCGCCGCCGCGTCGATGCCGTAGGTGTTGCGGCCGAAGGGGACGGTGTTCAGGTAGTACTCGAGGACCTTCTCCTTCGACCATTCCTTGTCGAGCTTGATCGCGATGAAGATCTCCTTGATCTTCCGCTTGACCGACCGCTCCTGGCTGAGCCCCTTGAAGTAGGTCCTGGCCATCTGCTGGGTGATCGTGGAGGCGCCCTGGACCTGGGTCCCGGTGACGGTGTTCCACGCCGAGCGGACGATGCCGGACAGGGAGATGCCCGAGTCGCTGTAGAAGGTGTCGTTCTCGGCGGCGATGACCGCGTCCCGTACGTACGGCGGGACGTCCGCGAGCTTCACGGCCCGCCGCTCGGTGCCGAGGCGCGCCATCAGGGAACCGTCGGCGTAGTAGAAGGTGCTGCCCTGGGAGATGGCCGCGTCCTGGGCGTCCTGCTCGGTCGGCAGCTGGGTGTTGGCGTACGCGACGGCGATCATGCCGAAGACGCCGGCCACCACGACGGCGAAGCCGGCCATGACGATCTTCCAGTTGGGGACGAACCGCCGCCAGCCGGTGCGCTTGGCCGGTTCCCCGGCCGCCTGACGCCTGCCGGGACCGTCGCCGGGGGGGCCGCCGCCCGGACCTCGCCCGCCCGGGCCACCGGGTCCGCCGGGACCACCAGGTCCGGCCGGGCCGCCGGAGCCTGGGCCGCCACGGGCCCTGCGGCCTCCTCGCCTGGCGCCCACGTCGTTGCTCACGACCGTCTCGGAACCCGAGCCGTCACGCCTCGGCGGGCCGCCGGGCGCGGCGGACACCTGCCCTATCGACTGCGTGTCCTCGAAGGCGGCCTCGGAACGGCGGCCCCTCGGGTCGCTCGCGGGACGGCGGGGGTCGGCCTGGGCCCTGCGGGGGTCGGCGGCGGGCCTGCCGGCGTCACGCTGCGCGCCGCGCGGGTCGGCCGCCTGACGGCCGGGGTCGGCCGGAGCGCGGCGCGGGTCGCCCGCGCCCGGCCCGGCGGCACCGGGGTGACCGGGGTGGCCTGCGGGCGGCCCCTGCTGGGGACGCCTGCCGGGGTCGCCGGGCTGGGACGGCGCGGCGCGGCGGCCCGCGTCGGAGGACGGCGCGGCACGGCGCCCCGCGGAGGGATCGGGGATCTGCTCGGGACGCGGCGCGGCGCGACGGCCGGAGGCGGCGTCGGGCGCGGCGCGGCGGCCGGTGGAGTCAGGGGACTGTGGTCCCGGATATCCGCCGGTGGGCGCGCCGTCCTCGGCAGAGCGTCGGCGCCGCCCGGGACGTCCTGATCCACCGGGGGCCTCGGATGGGTCGGGGCGGCCGGTCGGCTCGGAGCCATAGCTGCTGTAACTCACGCGTCCTCGTTGGGTCATCTGGCGATCGGGAGGGTCTTCGACGTGGTCCGCCGCGGGTGGAGAGCACCCCTCGTCGAGCCGGGGGTCTCTACCTGCGCTGGGCTACGTCTCCGCGGTCTGTCCGTCTTTGCCGGAGTTGCCCGGTGGCCCGCCGTTGCCTAGGACGAAGGAAACCGTCAGGTGATTCCATGAACAACCTTGGCAGACCTCGACAACGTAGACCCGGAATTCTTCGTATTCCTTGGCCATCTGAACAAGGTCTGACGTGGCTTTTACACGCCCTGCGCTGCGACCTAGCTGGTCTCCGTAGACATATGTGACATGAGTCACGTTCCGGTGCTCGCATATGGGGCAGGCGCGTTTCGTTGGCTCACCGTGGTACCGAGCGGCACGCAGAAGGTAGGGGTGGGCGTCACACACTTCGCTCCTGGCCGCGCGCCCGGAGCGCAGCGACTGGACCGTCGCGCGCTTCGCGAGGCCGTAGTCCACGACCCCTCGCTGTGACCACATGAGCGTCAGACTACGACTTTTTTATCCATTCCGCCCAACTGCTTGACTCATTCGCCGATTGCACACTATGCCGACGCGACGTATCCTCAGGATGTATCGGCTCGATACATCAGCGGGACACATCGACGCGTGAGGGGGCGGTTCCAGTGGCGGTTAGCAGAGGCGGAGTCCTCGAGCTGGCCGTGCTCGGCTCGCTCCACGAGACACCCTTGCACGGCTACGAGCTGCGGAAACGCCTCAACGCCCTGCTCGGAATGTTCCGCGCGTTCTCCTACGGCTCGCTCTACCCGTGCCTGCGGCAGTTACTGGCCGACGGGCTCATCGCGGAGGAGCCGCCCGAGGAACGCGGCCCATGCGCCACGACGCAGAGCCCGCGCGAAGGCACCCTGCCCCTCACCGGCCGCCGGTCGAAGATCGTCTACAAGCTGACGGCCGAGGGCAAGGAACGCCTGCAGGACCTGCTCACCCAGGCGGGTCCCTCCGCCTGGGAGGACGAGAGCTTCGGGGTTCATTTCGCCTTCTTCCGCCATACAGAGGCGGAGGTCCGGCTGCGAATCCTGGAAGGCCGCAGAAGCCGGCTGGAAGAACGGCTGGACGGGGTCCGCACGGCTCTCGCCCGCACGCGTGAGCGGTTGGACAGTTACACCTTGGAATTACAGCGACACGGTTTGGAATCAGTCGAGCGCGAGGTGCGCTGGCTGAACGAGCTGATCGATACCGAACGTGCGCAAGCCGTCCGGCCAAGAACGGACAGGGCGGAGGCGCAGGATGCCGAGCCCGTTCCTGATAAGACGAACGAGTAAAGGAGCGAGTGCGATGGGTTCCGTGCGCGTAGCCATCGTCGGCGTCGGCAACTGTGCCGCGGCGCTGGTGCAGGGCGTGCATTTCTACCGGGATGCCGACCCCGCCAGCCGGGTGCCGGGCCTGATGCACGTCCAGTTCGGCGACTACCACGTCCGTGACGTGGAGTTCGTCGCGGCGTTCGACGTCGATGCGAAGAAGGTCGGGCGTGACCTGTCCGAGGCGATCGTGGCCTCGGAGAACAACACGATCAAGATCTGCGACGTGGCGCCCACCGGCGTCACCGTCCAGCGTGGCCCCACATACGACGGGCTCGGCGAGTACTACCGGGAGATGATCGAGGAGTCCGACGACGAGCCGGTCGACGTGGTCGCCGCGCTCAGGGAGTCCGGGGCCGACGTATTGGTGTCCTATCTCCCCGTCGGTTCCGAGGACGCCGACCGCTACTACGCCCAGTGCGCCATCGACGCGGGCGTCGGCTTCGTCAACGCCCTCCCGGTGTTCATCGCCTCCGACCCGGTCTGGGCGCAGAAGTTCACCGACGCCGGGATCCCCATCGTCGGCGACGACATCAAGTCCCAGGTCGGCGCGACCATCACCCACCGGGTCATGGCCAAGCTCTTCGAGGACCGCGGCGTCGAGCTGCTGCGCACGTACCAGCTCAACTTCGGCGGCAACATGGACTTCATGAACATGCTGGAGCGCAAGCGCCTCCAGTCCAAGAAGATCTCCAAGACGCAGTCGGTCACCTCGCAGATCCCGCACGAGATGGCCAAGGCCGACGTCCACATCGGCCCGTCCGACCACGTGCCGTGGCTGGACGACCGCAAGTGGGCCTACGTGCGCCTGGAGGGCAAGTCCTTCGGCGACACCCCGCTGAACCTGGAGTACAAGCTCGAGGTCTGGGACTCGCCGAACTCGGCCGGCGTCATCATCGACGCGGTCCGCGCCGCGAAGATCGCCATGGACCGGGGCATCGGCGGCCCGATCCTCTCGGCCTCGTCGTACTTCATGAAGTCGCCGCCGGAGCAGTACTCCGACGACGACGCCCGCGACGCCGTCGAGAAGTTCATCCGCGGCGAGGTGGAGCGCTGACGTACCGCTGAGTCCGCGACCCGCCGGCGAACGTCACAACGGAACGAAAACGGCAGGACACGGGAAGAGGCGCCAGGACTCCACAGGGGGCCCTGGCGCCTCTCTGTCGTCCGGCCACCTGTCCGGGAGAGACCCACGTCCGGCCTCCCGCTCACGCGGGGGCACCCTGCCAGGGGCTCCGGGCCGCGGGCGGCAGACCGGAGGGGTCCGCAGCGGCCCAGGCGGCCGGGTCGGGGCCGAGCGCGATGAGGAGCGGCACCTGTTCGCCGCACCACGGAGAGATCGCGAGCAGCCCGCTCATGACCCCGTGGGTGAACTCGTCCCACGGCATCCACCGGGTCGCGCCGACCTCGTCGGGGTTCGGGCGCGCGTCGGTGTCGACGACGGCCCGGTAGACCGGGCACAGCTCGTGCTCCACCGTCCCGTCCCCCATCACCGCCCGGTAGGAGAAGCCGGGCAGCACGAGCTCGAACCCCGTGGCGTCCAGGCCCAGCTCGTAGGACAGCCGCCGGGTGACCGCCTCGGCGGTCGGCTCGCCCGGGAGCGGGTGCCCACAGCAGCTGTTGGTCCACACGCCCGGCCAGGTGCGTTTGTGCGACGCGCGGCGGGTCAGCAGGACCCTTCCCTTGCCGTCGAACACATAGCAGGAGAACGCCAGGTGCAGCGGCGTGTCGGCGCCGTGCACGGCGGACTTGGGTGCGGTGCCGATCGCCTCGCCTTCGGCGTTCACGAGCACGACATGTTCCTCATGAGTCACCCGACCGAGGGTACGTGATCATGCCCGCCCGCGACCGGTGTCCGACCCGCCGTCAGGCTCCCAGGTCAGAGATGCCCCACCAGGTTGGACAAACCCCACCCCAGGTGGTCCGGCCGTCTACCCCGCGACCGCCTTGGGACCACCCTCGCCACGCGCCCACCGGGAAGGTACGGCCCTCCCGGCCCCGCGCCCACCGGGAAAACCCGAAACCCGGGGAACATCCGATCTCAACCGCCCGCCCCCTGGTCCAGCGCCCATCGGCGAAGGCGACAAAGCCCCCCTGAACGGATATCAGGGATGTTCCCGATGTGGCCTCGGACACGTGCCCAGTAGGCTGGCCCGCGTGTCATTCGTCTCCGACCTTCGTGCCGTCCTTCGAGGCCGGGACTTCCGACGTCTGTTCGCCACCCGCCTGGTGTCGCAGTTCTCCGACGGCGTCTTCCAGTTCGCGGTGGCGGGCTACGCGTTCTTCACCCCGGAGAAGCAGACCAGCGCGGCCGAGGCGGCCGTCGCGTTCGCCGTCCTCCTGCTCCCCTACTCCATCCTCGGCCCGTTCGCCGGGGTGTTCATCGATCGCTGGTCGCGCCGCCAGATCCTGGTCATCGCGCCGATCGTGCGGGGGGTCTTCCTGATCCTCGCGGCCCTGCTGGTCGCGCTGAACGCGCCCGACTGGTGCTTCTACAGCGCCGCACTGGCGGTGCTGGGCGTCAACCGGTTCTTCCTGTCCGCGCTCAGCGCCTCCCTCCCCCACGTGGTCGAGGGGGAGCGCCTGATGCTGGCGAACGCCGTCACCCCGACCTCGGGCACCATCGCCACCTTCGTCGGCGCCGGCGTCGGGTACGTGCTGCGGCTGGTCTTCGGCGCCGAGCACGGCGGCACGGCCATGCTGCTGGTCTTCTCCGGCGTGGTGTTCGGCCTGAGCGCGCTGATCGCCTCCACCATGCACAGGGCCCTTCTCGGCCCGTCCTTCGACCCGGACCGGCCGCAGGCCCGCGACGCGGTGCGCAACGTGGTCACCGGAATGGTCGACGGCGCACGCCACGTGCTCCACATGCGGGCCCCCGCCGCCGCGCTGGCCAGCATGGCCGCCCACCGGTTCCTGTACGGCATGACGATCGTCATGACCGTGATGCTCTACCGCTTCTACTTCACCACCAACGTCGAGGCCGGCCTGTCCCACATCACCGGCGTGCTCGCGACGTCGGGCCTGGGTTTCTTCACGGCCGCGCTGATCACCCCCTGGGCGACCAACCGCTACCGCCCGGAGACGTGGATCCCGATCATGCTGGCCGTCGGCGGCGCGCTGGAGCTGCTGCTCTGCCTGCCGTTCAACCAGGTCGGGTTCCTCGCGGCCGGCTTCGTCCTCGGGGTCACCGGGCAGAGCGTGAAGATCTGCACCGACACGATCGTGCAGCGCGACGTCGAGGACGCCTACCTCGGCCGGGTGTTCTCGATCTACGACATGCTCTTCAACGGGATGTTCGTGGTGGCCGCGGTCGTGGTGGCGCTCCTCCTGCCGGCCAACGGCAAGTCCTACCTCGTCCTGGTCATCGCCTCGATGGGGTACGTGGTCAGCGCCCTCGGCTACCGGTTGATCACCGGCCCCCTCCCCGCCGGCACCCCCCAGCGGGTGGCCCGCTGATCCCGGCGACCTCTCAGGGGGCGGGCGGGAGGTTCTGGGACTTCGACCAGAGCGTCAGGGCCTGGCGGGCGGCCTCCTTGCCGACGATGCCCTGGTCGAGGCGCATCTCCAGCAGGAACTTGTAGGCGCTGCCGATGATCGGCCCCGGGCCCACGCCCAGGACCTCCTGGATCTCGTTGCCGTCGAGCTCGGGCCGCATCTTGGCCAGCTCCTCCTCGTCGGCGAGGCGGGCGATGCGCTGCTCCAGGTCGTCGTAGGTGCGGGACAGGGCCTCGGCCTTGCGCTTGTTGCGCGTCGTGCAGTCGGCCCTGGTCAGCTTGTGCAGCCGCTCGACCAGGTGCCCGGCGTCGCGGACGTAGCGGCGGACCGCGGAGTCGGTCCACTCGCCGGTGCCGTACCCGTGGAAGCGCAGGTGGAGCTCGACCAGCCGGGAGACGTCGGCCACGACGTCCTTCGGGAACCGCAGCTCGGTGAGCCGCTTCTTGGTCATCTGGGCGCCCACCACCTCGTGGTGGTGGAAGGAGACGCGTCCGGCGTCCTCGAAGCGGCGCGTCTTGGGCTTGCCGATGTCGTGCAGCAGGGCCGCCCAGCGCAGCACGCGGTCGGGGCCCGCCGCCTCCAGGGCGATGGCCTGCTCCAGCACGATGAGGGTGTGCTCGTAGACGTCCTTGTGCCGGTGGTGCTCGTCGATCTCCAGCCGGAGCTTGGGCAGCTCGGGCAGGACGTGCGCGGCGAGGCCGGTGTCGGACAGCAGGGCCAGGCCCTCTCGCGGGTGCTCGCCGCAGATGAGCTTGTCCAGCTCGTCGCGGATGCGCTCCGCCGAGACGATCTCGATGCGGTCGGCCATCGCCGTCATGGCGGCCACCACCGACGGCTCGACGGTGAAGCCGAGCTGGGAGGCGAAGCGCGCGGCACGCAGCATCCTGAGCGGGTCGTCGTCGAAGGACTGCTCGGGCGTGCCGGGGGTGCGCAGGACCTTCGCGGCGAGGTCGGTCAGGCCGCCGTAGGGGTCGACAAACTCGTGCTTGGGCAGCCGCACCGCCATGGCGTTGATCGCGAAGTCGCGGCGCTCCAGGTCGGCTTCGAGGGTCTCCCCGTAGATCACCTCGGGTTTGCGCGACTTCGGGTCGTAGGACTCGCTGCGGTAGGTGGTGATCTCCAGCACCCAGTTGTTCTTGCGGAGGCCGACCGTGCCGAAGTCGATCCCGATGGTCCAGATGGAGTCGGCCCACCCCTTGACGATCTCCAGCACCCGTTCCGGGCGGGCGTCGGTGGTCAGGTCGAGGTCGTTGCCGATGCGGCCGAGGAAGACGTCGCGAACCGACCCGCCGACGACGGCGAGCTCGTGCCCGTGCGCGGCGAACAGCTCGCCGAGCTCATCGGCGATCGGGGCAATCCGCCGGAATAGGTCGATCACGGCCCTCTGCTGACTAACGCTCAGATTTGAGACGGACAAGCTGGGTAGGTCCTTCGGTTACGGAAGAGATTCTCCGCGCTAGCCCTGGTGTAACCCGCCCGGGGGTCCACCCCATGCGAGCACCAGGTTCCGGACAGTCGCAGATCTATCGGGGGCACCCGGACAAGACAAGGAGCACGAGAGATGAAAGACGCCCTCGCGATCCACCGTTGGCTCCTGTCCCACCAGATCCACCATGAGATCGTACGGCTTCCCCGCCCCTTGACGTGCGCCGACGACCTCCCCCAAATTCTCCACGTCGCTCCGGCCTCCTGCGTCCGCGTCACGGTGTTCGAGGTCACGACGCGGAACACCCGCGAGCCGGTCGCCGTGGTCACGACGGTCGCCTCACCGCCCCGGCCAGGGGCCGTCGGCGCCCTGCTCGGCGCCAGGCGCGTGCGCCCGGCGCCGGCCTTCCTCGTCAACTCCGCCACCGACTACGCCGCCACATCGGTGTCACCTCTGCTTCTTCCCGATGACCTCACCGTCCTCGTGGACGAGCGGCTGGGACACCCCGGCGACCCCGACGACCTGATGTACACCCCCACAGGAGAACGCCGAACAGCACTACGGCTTCGTGCCCTTGACCTGCTGTTGCTCACCCCTGGGAAGTACGTGGACCTGCAGGCGGCCCGCCACAAGACGGTACGCATGCCGGGCGCCAAGGACGTACGCCCCGTGATGGGCGGCCCTCGCTGCGAATCGCCGCCCGCTCTGCTTTAGGCCATACCATTCTGGGCGTGCGCCGAACTCCACCCCTGGCCGCCACGTGACCCGCGGTGCCGCCCTGATCTCCGTGCTGACCGCCGCGTTCCTCATGGCCCCGGCGGCGCTGGCCGGTTCCGGCGTGGTTCCCGAAGCCGCCGCCGAGAGCCTGACCAGCGCGGGCGCCGCCCCCGGCACGCCCGCGCCCGCGCGCACTTCGGGCCGCGAGGACGCCGCGATCGTGGTGAGCTCCATCACACCCCAGGCGCCCCGCGAGCCGGCCACGCCGCTCACCTTCAGCGGGACGGTGGCCAACAACGGCGCCGTCCCCCTCACCGGCGTGTCGGTACGCCTGCGGTCGTCGCGCCAGCCGTTCGCCAACCGCACCGAGATGCAGACCTTCGCCGACGGCGGCCCGATCCTCGACTCCTCGCGGCGCAGCGTCTTCGTTAGCCAGCTGGCCCCCTCGGGAAAGATCCCCTGGGAGTTCAGCCTCACCCCCGCGGCACTGGAGCTGTTCCGGTTCGGCGTCTACCCCATCACGATCGAACTGGTGGACGCGGCGGGCCGCCAGCTCGCCGCCCAGCGCACCTTCCTCCCCTACGCCCCCAAGACCCAGCCCGTCACCCGCACCAAGATCGCCTGGGCGCTCCCGCTCGTCGACCAGCCCCACCGCGGCGACGACGCCACCTTCGTGGACGCGGGCCTGAGCCAGGCCGTCGCCGATGGCGGGCGGCTCGGCCGGATCCTGAAGCTCGCCGAGACGCCGTCCAAGGGCGTGAGCTGGTTCGTCGACCCCGCGCTGCTCGACGACGCGCAGGCCATGTCGGGCGGCTACTCCCTGCGGTCCGGCACCTCCACCTCCAAGAAGCCGGCCGACCAGAACGTGGCCGACTGGCTGCGCAGGGTGCGCGCGGCCCTCGCCAAGGTCCCCGTCTCGGCCACCCCCTACGCCGACACCGACGTCACGGCCGTCAGCCACCACGGGCTCGACTCCGCCACCGGCATCGCGCTGGACAAGGGCGCCTCGGTCGCCACCGACCTGCTCGGCAAGGAGGTGAGCACCGCCACCAACTGGCCGGTCGGCGGGGTCATCGACCACGACGGGCTGGACGCGCTGGCGGTGGGCGACGTCCGCACCGTCCTGCTGTCGGCGGCGGCCCTGCCCGCGAACCCGCCGCTCACCACCACCCCCAACGCCGCCACCACGGTCGAGAGCGTCGAGGGCACGGTCAACGTCCTGCTGGCCGACCCGGTGCTCAGCCAGCTCCTCACCACGGCCGGCGCGTCCGCGCCCGGGGCCATGACCCTGGTCGGCCAGCGGTTCCTCGCCGAGACCGCGATGATCGCCGCCGAGCCGTCCGACGGGCCACGCGCGGTCGTCGCCGCCCCGCCGCGCCGCTGGAACCCCGACCCGGCCTCAGTGAGCGCCCTGCTGAAGCTGGCGGCCTCCGCGCCGTGGCTCAGGCCCGTCTCCCTCGGTTCGGTCAAGCCGGGGAAGACCAAGGTGCCGCGCGCCGACCTGGTGTACTCCGAGAAGGACCAGCAGGCCGAGCTGAGCAAGTCCTACGTCGCGGGGGTCAGGAAGCTCAGCAACCGCGCCGAGCTCACGGCCACCGTCACCAGCGACCACCGCCGGGTCTTCGACACCGCCCTGCTGCGGCTCACCTCCACCGCCTGGCGTGGCCGGGCCGGCAACGCGGGGCCGCTGCTCAAGCAGATCGACGCGTCGGTCACGAACCGGACCAGCGCGATCTCCATCTCCACGGTCGAGCAGCGCACGCTCGCCGGGCAGAACGGCATCGTCCCGATCAGTGTCCGCAACGACCTGCCCGACCAGGAGGTCACCGTCGGCGTGCGGATCACCTCCGGTAACCGCAAGCTGCTGACGATCGGCCCGTACGAGTCGCCGGTGACCATCAGCCCGGGCAAGACCCGGTCGCTCGACATCCCGATGAAGACCAACGGCGACGGCGAGACGACGCTGAAGGTGCAGCTCACCAGCGCGAACGGGATCCGGTACGGCGTGCCGGTCCAGGTGCCCGTGACCCTGACCGGCTACACCGCCATCGCGCTGGTGATCGTCGGAGCCGTCCTGACGCTGGTGCTCGCCGCGTTCACGCTGCGCGTGCTCCGCCGCCACGCGCGGCGCCCCGCCAAGGGCCGCAGGGCCGGGCGGCCCGTCCCCCGGCCCGTACCCGAACCCGCACAGCATCGAGAGGGGCCCTCATGAGCCGGATGTTGCGCGCCAGCGCGATCATGGCGGCGGGGACGATGGTCTCCCGCCTGACCGGCTTCGTGCGCACGGCCGTCCTGGCCTCGGCCATCGGCGTCGCCGCCCTGGGCGACGCCTACAACATCGCGTACACGATCCCGTTCATCCTGTTCGACCTCCTCATCGGAGGGATGCTCAGCAGCGTGGTCGTGCCGATGATCGTCAAGGCGCAGAAGCAGGACGCCGACGGCGGGCGGGCCTACGAGCAGCGGCTGATGACCGTGGCGACCCTGGCGCTGCTGGCCATCGCCGTGGTGGGCGTGCTGTGCGCCCCGCTGCTCATCCAGCTCCTCACGACCGACCTGACCCCGCGCGCCACCGAGGTCGCCACCACGCTGGCGCGCTACATCCTGCCCCAGATCGCGTTCTTCGGGATCGGCGCGATCGCCGGCGCCATCCTGAACACCCGCGACCGCTTCGCGGCGCCGATGTGGGCACCGGTGCTCAACAACGTCATCGTCATCGCCGTCGGCCTCACCTATCACTTCATCAGCCGCACCGGCGGCGACGTCAAGGCCGCGACCTCCTCCGACCTGGCGTTACTCGGTCTCGGCACCACGGCCGGCATCGTCGTCCAGTCAATCGTCCTCATCATCGCGGTCCATCGCGTGGGGTTCCGGTTCGTGCCGCGCTTCGACCTGCGCAACGCGCGCCTCGGCGAGATGGGCCGGGCGGGCGTGTGGACGCTCGCGTTCGTCGTGTTCAACCAGATCGGCTTCATCGTCACCACCAACCTGGCGACCGGCGCCACCGGCAAGGCGATCGAGCAGAAGCTCGGCCACGTCGCCGGCATCGCGTCCTACAGCTACGCGTTCCAGCTCTTCCAGCTCCCCTACGGCATCATCGCCGTCTCGGTGATCACGGCCATGCTGCCGAGGATGAGCAGGTACGTGCACGACGGTGACCTCGGCGCGATCCGTGAGGAGTTCGCCTCGGGCGTGCGGCTGGTCGCGGCGGTCATCGTGCCGGCCGGGCTGCTGCTCATGGTGCTCGGCCCCGCGGTGACCGTGCTGATCTTCGCGCACGGCAGCACGTCGGTGACCGACGCGCTGAACATGGGCAACGTGCTGCAGGTCTTCGGGCTCGCGCTCGTGCCCTTCTCGATCTACCAGCTCCTGCTGCGCGTCTTCTACAGCTTCGGCGACACCCGCACGCCCGCGCTGATCGTCGCCGGGAACGTCGTGGTGAACTCGGGGCTCAGCTTCGTCCTCTACCTCACCCTGCCCCCGCACCTGATCGTGATGGGGCTGGCCATGGCCTTCACCGCCAGCTACGTCGTCGGTGGCGTGGCCGCCTGGACGCTGGCCAGCAAGAAGGTGGGCGGCGGCCTCGGCGGCAGGATCGTCGCCTCCGGGCTGTCGCGGATGTACGTGGCCGCGATCCCGGCCGCCGTCATCGCCCTCATCGCCCTGTGGGCGACCCAGGAACTGGCGGGCGTCACCCCCCTGAGCTCGGCCATCATGCTGGTCGCGGGCGGCGGCCTCGGCGTCGTCGGCTACCTGGTCATCTCCCAGAGAATGCGCATCGCGGAAATCAGCTCGATCATTGGACTTGTGGCGGGACGGGTAGGCCGCTAGTCATAGGTAACCCGGAAGTCCGGTTCGCCCGTGTTCCAAGGGCATCACAGGCGGCACCCGCTCCGGACTACCATGGTGCCCGGCACTCGGTGGAGACCGGGCACCGTCAGCCGACAGGGAGCAGGAGGGGCGTGGGGGTATTCGCACGGACATCGCCCACGACCAGGGAGAGGATCGCCACATGAGCGCCCCGGCCGTGGAACCCGGCGGTCGCCTGGCCGACCGGTTCCGCCTGGAAGACCGCGTCAGCGAGTCAGGTGGCGCCACCTTGTGGAAAGCCATCGACGAAGTGCTCGCGCGGCCCGTCTGTGTCCTCACGCTGTCCCCCGACTTCGAACGGACCGCCGAGGTGGTGACCGCCGCACGTGGCGCCAGCCGCCTGACCGACCCCCGGCTGACCCAGGTCTTCGACGCCGCCGAGGAGGACGGCCAGGCGTACGTCGTGAGCGAATGGGTCACCGGCGAGAGCCTGACCGACATGGTCTCCTCGGGGCCGCTGGCGCCCGAGCGCGCGGCGGCGCTGGTCGCCGAGGCCGCCGAGGCCGTCGCGCACGCCCACGAGTCCGGGCTCGCCCACCTCTGCCTCACCCCCGACCGCCTGATCTGGACCGCCGGCAGCACCGTCAAGCTCCTCGGCCTGGCCGTGGACGCCGCCCTGTGCGACTTCGAGAGCGACAACGCGGCCCGTGACGACGCCCAGGGCCTCGGGCGGCTGCTGTACACGGCGCTGACCGGCCACTGGCCGGGCGACGGCGAGGCCGAGGTCGACCTGCCGCCGGCCCCGCTCGACGACGGCAAGGTCTGTACGCCCCGGCAGGTCACGGCCGGCGTTCCGGGGTTCCTCGACGCCATCACCTGCCGGGCCCTGATGCAGGAGCCCCGGCGCGGCCTGCCCGCGCTGACGACCCCCGCCGCGGTGGCCGAGGCGCTGGCCGAGGTGCCGAGGCCCGCTCCGGTACCGGTCTCGGTGTCGGCGACGCCGCCCGCGCTCAGCCTCCGCTCCGAGCCTCCCGAGGAGATGGAGCGCACCAGGCCGCCCCGGCAGCAGGCGCCCCAACGCTCCTCAGGCCCCTCTCCCGCGCGCCGTTCTGGCGCCGCGAGCCGTGCGATGATCACCATCATCGTCCTGCTCGTCATCGCCGCGGTGGGCATCGGCGCCTGGACGCTCGGCCAGAGCCTCGGCAAGCGGCCGGAGACGCCCACCGCGTCCTCGCCCGCCTCGCCCTCGGCCCAGCCGAAGATCGTCACGGTGAAGCCGGCCAGGGCCGACGGATTCGACCCGCTGGGCTCCGACCGGTCAGAGCACCCCGAGTGGGCGCGCCTGGCCATCGACGGCAAGCCGTCCACCGAGTGGCACACCGACAAATACGAGACCGCCCAGTTCGGCCGGCTCAAGGACGGTGTGGGGCTGATCCTGGAGCTCGGGAAGCAGGTCCCGATTTCCGATGTCGTGGTCTCGCTCGGCGACATGCCCGGCTCGTCGATCGAGCTCAAGGTGGGCGCCAGCGCCGATCTCGGCTCGCTGAAAACAGCCGCCAAGCAGGACAATGTCTCTGGAACAGTGACCCTCACCCCCGAGAAGGCGATAAGCGGTCAGTACGTTTTGATCTGGTTTACGCGCCTTCCGGCCTTTGAGGGGAAGTTTCGTGGCACCATCTATGACGTAGTGGTGCACTCTCCCGGATCGGCCTAATAGGACCTAACAGGACACGCGTTGTGAACCTTCCTCCCGATAGTCCACCGGCGGCCCAGCCCGCCGTGCGGTCCGCGTTGTCCGACGCCGACCTGCTGACAAACCATATCGGCGGTGATCCACACGCTTTCAGCGAGATCGTCCGCCGACATCGCGATCGCATGTGGGCCGTGGCGCTGCGCACGCTCGGTGACCCCGACGAGGCGGCCGACGCCGTACAGGACGCCTTCGTCTCCGCCTACCGCAAAGCCGAGAGCTTTCGCGGCGAAGCGGCGGTGACGACCTGGCTCCACCGCATCGTCGTGAACGCCTGCCTCGACCGCATGCGCCGCAAGTCGATCCGACCGGTGGCCGACGACGAACTGGTCGAGGCGGCCGAGCGGGACGCTCCGATGCCCGACCAGACGGGCGAGCGCGACGTCTCCATGGAGGTCTCGGCCGCGCTCAAGCTCCTCCCCAACGACCAGCGCGCCGCCCTGGTGCTGGTCGACATGATGGGTTACTCCGTAGAGGACGCCGCGCGGGTGCTCGAGGTGCCGGCGGGCACGATCAAGAGCCGATGCGCGCGCGGCCGGGCGAAACTCGCCCCGATTCTTTCCCATCTACGGAACCGATCAGACCTCACTCGCGTCTCATCCGCGAAGGGAGCAGAACTTCGTGACGGGTGATACGCACTACGACTTGGAGATCCTCGCCGAGCTGGCAGAGGGACTTCTCGACGACGCCACAGCCGTGCGGGTCCGCGAGCACCTCGCGGTATGCGATCCCTGCGGGGAGAGCCTCGCCGACCTGGCGGCGGTACGCGAGATGCTCGCGGCCGTGCCGGTGCCGGCGATGCCGATGGGCGTCGCGCTCCGCATCGACAAGGCCTTGGGCGCCGAGGCGGAGAACAGGCAGACCGGCGGCGGGCTCAGGCTCGACGAGGCGCCGGACTGGGATCGCATCATGGGCGACTCCCCCTGGGAGACCGCGTCCCCGATGCCCCTCACGGCGGTGACGCCGCCGGCTCCAGCACTGCCGGCACAGCGTTCTGCGCCGGTGGAGCCGCGACCTGAGGAGGTCGTCCGGCTGGGCGTCGTGGCCGATGACGGGTCGATCGTCAGGACCAGACGCGGGAAGTCCTCCCGGCGTCGTTCCTGGGCGATGCCCGCGGCGGCGAGCGTCGCGGCGGCCGTGGTCATCGGCGCTGCGGGCTTCTCGGCGACCTTGCTCTCGGCTTCGGGCGGCGGGCAGCCCAGCGGCAACGTTGCACTGCCCCAGCTGGTCCCGGCCGAGACGAGCCAGGCCCCCGGCAGGGCCACGGCGGACGAGGGGACGACCAAGCCCGGTCTCAGCTACGCGATCGGCAAGAGCGACTTCAACTACTCCAGCACCGTGCTCAACGGTCCCCTGGCGACCTACGTCGGTGCCACCGGCCCGGGTTCGGGAGGCGACGCCTCCGTGGATCCCGCGGTCGTGCGGTGCGTGACGAAGATCTCCGAGCGGGTCGGCCGTAAGAACGGCTCCGCCAAGGCTCCGCAGCCCATCGGCGTCGACCAGGCCCTTTACCAGGGCAACGAGGCCACCGTGATGGCCTTCTGGAAGGACCGCATGCGCAACGCGGTCTGGGTCTACGTCATGGACTCCAACTGCGCGAGCATGCGGCAGCCCGCTGTGGGCCGCTGGCAGTAGATCCAATGGCGGGGCACGCAGCCCTGCCGCCCATATCGCCGAAGTCCTCCACGGGTGACCGCGGAGGACTTCGTCATGTCGGGGATCGCGCTTGGCCGGTGCGGGAATCTCGGACGCCTAGGATCTGTTGACGCCACTGCATCGAAGGAACAGCGAGAAGCCGGAAAGCGGTGTGGCGCCGCGAACGGCGACCACGACCACCATGGCAGGAAAGGCGAGATGCGTGAGCGACGTCCGTAATGTGATCATCATCGGGTCGGGGCCGGCGGGTTACACGGCCGCGGTGTACGCGGCGCGCGCGGACCTCAGCCCCCTCGTGTTCGAGGGCTCGGTGACCGCCGGTGGCGCGCTCATGAACACCACCGACGTGGAGAACTTCCCGGGCTTCCCCGACGGCATCATGGGGCCGGACCTCATGGACAACTTCCGCAAGCAGGCGGAGCGCTTCGGCGCCGAGCTGGTGGCCGACGACGTGGTCGAGGTCGACCTCAAGCAGAATCCCAAGGTGGTCAAGACCGCCACCGAGACCTACCTCGCCAAGACGGTCATCGTGGCGACGGGCTCGCGCTACCGCGAGCTCGGCCTGCCCAACGAGAAGCGGCTCTCGGGCCACGGCGTCTCGTGGTGTGCGACCTGCGACGGCTTCTTCTTCCGCGACAAGGACATCGTGGTCGTCGGCGGCGGTGACACGGCCATGGAGGAAGCGACCTTCCTGAGCCGTTTCGCTAGGTCTGTCACGATCGTCCACCGCCGGGACGAGCTGCGGGCCAGCAAGATCATGCAGGACCGCGCCTTCGCCAACGAGAAGATCCGCTTCGTCTGGGACAGCGAGGTCACCGACATCCTCGGCGACACCAAGGTCAGCGGTGTGAAGATCCGCAACCTCAAGACCGGTGAGGAGACCGAGCTGCCGGTCAACGGCGTCTTCGTGGCGATCGGGCACGACCCGCGCACCGAGCTCTTCAAGGGGCAGCTCGACGTCGACGACGAGGGCTACCTGCTGGTGGACGCGCCGACCACCAGGACCAACGTCGACGGCGTCTTCGGCGCCGGCGACGTCGTGGACCACACCTACCGCCAGGCGATCACCGCCGCGGGCACCGGCTGTTCCGCGTCCCTGGACGCCGAGCGCTGGCTCGCCGACCACGCCACCGCCACCAGCTAAGGGGAGAACACCTTGAGCGAGATCAAGTCAGTCACCGACGCCACCTTCGAGGCAGAGGTCCTCAAGAGCGACAAGCCGGTACTTGTCGACTTCTGGGCAGAATGGTGCGGTCCGTGCCGCCAGGTCGCGCCGATCCTCAAGGAGATCGCGGCCGAGCACGCCGACAAGCTGACCATCGTGAAGATCAACATCGACGAGAATCCGGAGACTCCGCGCGACTACGGTGTGCTCCAGATCCCGACGCTGAACGTCTACAAGGGTGGAGAGGTCGTGAAGCAGATCATCGGCGCCAAGCCGAAGGCCATGCTGCTCCGCGAGCTCGACGGCGTCATCTAGGCGCCTCCGCGGTGTGAGCCGCACGCCGCCTTGTCCCGGCGGCACCCCGGCGGGACCCCCCGTGCCACTGGCACGGGGGGTCCCGTGTCGTATGGGGATCCGTGGATCGCGGTCGCGAAGCCCACCAAGGGGCTGAGACCGTCTCAGACGGGGCGGAGCGCCCGTTCGGGTGACATGGAACCCAGGAGCCGCTCCAGGGCCACCTCGACGTCCTCACGCCACGACGCCGCCGTCTTCAGCTCCAGCCGGAGCCTTGGGAACCGCAGGTGCGGGCGGACGGTCTTGAAGCCCACTGCCAGGAGGTACTCGGCGGGCAGGACGCAGCCGGGCTGCTCCCACTTCAGGTCGCCGAACGCCTCGATCGCCCGGACGCCGCGCCGCGTCAGGTCCTTGGCGACGCCCTGGATCAGCATGCGTCCCAGCCCGCCGCCGGAGAACTCCGAGATGATGTGGGCGGTCATCAGCAGGACGGCGTCCGCGCTGACCGGGGAGGTCGGGAACGCCACCGAGCGGGGCACGTAGAGCGGCGGCGCGTACAGGACGAACCCGGCAGGAGCCCCGTCGACGTAGCAGATCTTCCCGCAGCTACCCCATTCGAGCAGGGTCGCCGAGATCCAGGCCTCCTTCTCGAGGCCGGGGTCGCCGGCGAGCTGGGCGCGCTCCCCGCTGACCGGGTCGAGCTCCCAGAAGACACACCGCCTGCAGCGGCGCGGTAGATCGTCAAGGTTGTCCAGCGTGACATTCACCAGCCGACGCGACACCCCGGGGCCCCCCATCCTTGCGAGACGAACGCGAGTCATGGCGGAAAAGCGCACGAATTACGGCGTCTCCAGACTGGAATGGTAGCCGAGTGACAGCGGAGTCAGGCGCTCCTGGCCGCCGAACCCCTTGGCCAGTCGCGGTTCAGGGGTCGTACGGGCCGGTCCGATAAAGCGGGCCGTCCTTAGTTGACCCATCAGTACGCCGGAAAAAGCCCCATTAGGGGATGAAATTGGGGAGCGTCCCCTGGGCCCCTGCCATACGCTGGTCTCTCCGCACTGACATAGCCCGGCTATGACCTAGGAGGTGCACCGTGGCGGAAGAGCAGGATCACGGTCGGAGGACGACGGCCCACGGGTCGTACATCGACGCCTACGTTGACCGGTACGCCGCACGCGCGGCCGGGATGGTCGCCTCCGAGATCCGAGCTCTCTTCGCCGTCGCGTCGAGGCCCGAGGTGGTCTCGCTGGCCGGCGGCATGCCGTACGTCACGGCCCTCCCCCTGGACACCGTCGGCGAGCTCGTCGCCGACATCGTGGCACGCCGCGGCACCGTGGCCCTCCAGTACGGCTCCGGCCAGGGCGACCCCCACCTGCGCGAGCAGATCTGCGAGGTCATGCGCCTGGAGGGCATCGACGCCGGCCCCGACGACGTCGTCGTCACCGTCGGCTCCCAGCAGGCCCTCGACCTGATCACCCGGATCTTCATCGACCCGGGCGACGTCGTGCTCGCCGAAGGCCCGTCCTACGTCGGCGCGATCGGCACGTTCGCCGCCTACCAGGCCTCGGTGGTGCACGTCGCCATGGACGACCTGGGGCTGATCCCCGAGGCCCTCGCCGAGACCATCGAGTCGGCCGCCCGCGCCGGGCACCGCGTCAAGTTCCTCTACACCGTGCCGACCTTCCAGAACCCGGCCGGCGTCACCCTCAGCGCGGCCCGCCGCCGCCAGGTCCTGGAGATCTGCCAGCGGGCGGGCGTCCTGGTCGTGGAGGACAACCCGTACGGGCTGCTCGGCTTCGACGGCGAGCCCCGGCGGGCGCTGCGGGCGGACGACCCCGACGGAGTGGTCTATCTCGGGTCGTTCTCCAAGACGCTGGCCCCGGGATTCCGGGTCGGCTGGGCGCTCGCGCCGCACGCGATCCGCGACAAACTGGTCCTGGCCATGGAGTCGGCCGTCCTGTCGCATTCCAGCTTCACGCAGCTCACCGTCGGGCAGTACCTCGCCACGCAGCCGTGGCGGGAGCAGATCAAGACGTTCCGCGAGCTCTACCGCGAGCGCCGCGACGCCCTGCTCGGCTCCCTGGACTCGCTCATGCCGCCCGGCTTCACCTGGACCAGGCCCGCCGGCGGGTTCTTCGTCTGGATGACGCTGCCCGAAGGGCTCGACTCCAAGGCGATCCTGCCCCGCGCCGTGGCCGAGCGTGTCGCGTTCGTGCCCGGCACCGGCTTCTACGCCGACGGTTCGGGGGCGCGGCACCTGCGCCTGTCCTACTGCTACCCCGAGCCCGACCGCATCCGCGAGGGCGTGCGACGGCTCGCGGGGGTGGTCCAGCAGGAACTGCTGCTGCGCGACACGTTCGGCACGGCCTCGATGCCCGCCCATGGTGGCGTGGACACCCCGGGTCCCGACCTAGCCTGAGAGATGACGCGCCGCGGGCGTCCTGCCGACCTGGCGGGGCGCCCGCTGCTCCCATGACGGAAGAAAGGTCCTTGATGAGCGATCTCGGCCATGTGCTGGTGCTGGCTGGCGGGCTGTCCTACGAGCGGGAGGTCTCCCTCCGCTCCGGCCGCCGCGTGACCGAGGTGCTCCGTAGCGCGGGGATCGACGTGGAGACCCGCGACACCGACTCCACCCTGGTCCCCACGGTGCTCGCCGACCCGCCGGACGTGGTGTTCGTGACGCTGCACGGCGGCAGCGGCGAGGACGGCGCGATCCGCTCGGTGCTCGAACTGCTCTCCGTCCCCTACGTCGGCGCCGGGCCCGACGCCTGCCGCGTCGCCTACGACAAGCCCACCGCCAAGACCGTCGTCCGCTCCGTCGGCGTCCGCACGCCCGACGCGGTCGTGCTGCCCAAGGAGACCTTCCACGACCTCGGCGCATCCGCCGTGCTCGGCCGCATCATCGACCGGCTCGGCCTGCCCCTGTTCGTCAAGCCGTCGCGGGGCGGGTCGGCGCTGGGCGGGTCCATCGTCCGCAAGGCCGCCGAGCTGCCGGCCGCCATGGTCGGCTGCTTCGCCTACGGCGACACCGCGCTGATCGAGCGGTACGTCGAGGGAGTGGAGGTCGCGGTGTCGGTGATCGACCTCGGTGACGGGCCCGTCGCGCTTCCGCCCGTGGAGATCGTCGCCGCCGAGGGCGTCTACGACTACTCCGCCCGCTACACCGCCGGGCACACCGAGTTCTTCGCCCCGGCGCGGCTGCGGCCCGAGGTGGCGGAGGCGTGCGCGGCCATGGCGGTCACCGCGCACACCGCGCTCGGCCTGCGGGACCTCTCCCGTACCGACCTCATCGTCGACGCGGACGGCGTGCCGCACTTCCTGGAGGTGAACGTGGCCCCGGGGATGACGGAGACCTCCTTGCTTCCCATGGCCGTGGCCGCCGCGGGCCAGGACCTCGGCGCCATCTGCCGCGGCCTGCTGGAAGTCGCCGTCAAGCGCCCCTGACCAGCCAGGCCCCGCTGCTCCGCCCGCACCTCCCTACCGGCCGGCGTGGCCGGTAGGTGTGGCCCGGGACGGCTGACCGGGGGTCGCCGCCCGGAATGCGGAGGTTCTTCCGGGCGGCGTAACCTGGCGGCTGTGATCGAATCGCTTTACGCCAAGAGCTTCGCCAGCGACAACCACGCCGGAGCGCACCCGTCCATCGTCGAGGCCGTCGCCGCAGCCAACGCCGGAGACGCGCCCGCCTACGGAGACGACTCCTGGACCGCCGTCCTGGCCGGCCAGATCCGCGCCGAGTTCGGGGACGACGCCACCAGCTTGGTCGTCCTCAACGGCACCGGCGCCAACATGGTCGCGCTGGGCATGATGCTGGGCCGCCGCTTCGACGCGGTCATCTGCCCGGAGACCGCCCACATCGCCACGCACGAGGCGGGGGCCAGCGAACGGATCCTGGGCGTCAAGCTCGTGACGGTTCCGACGCCGGAGGGAAAGCTGACCCCGCAGGACGTGACCTCACGGCTCGGCGGCCGGGGCAACATCAGCGAGGTGCAGCCCAGGGTGGTCTCCATCTCCGAGGTCACCGAGCTCGGCACCTGCTACACGCCCGGCGAGATCGCCGCGCTGGCCGAGGCGGCGCACGCCAACGACATGCTCCTCCACATGGACGGCGCCCGTCTGGCCAACGCCGCCGCCTTCCTCGGCTGCTCGTTGCGCGAGCTGACGACGGACGTGGGCGTGGACGTGCTCAGCTTCGGTGCCAGCAAGAACGGGGCGCTCGTCGGCGAGGCGGTGGTCGTGCTCCGTCCCGAGCTGGCGGACGCCGGGCCGTATCTGCGGCGGCAGACGCTCCAGCTCGCCTCGAAGATGCGTTTCGTGTCGGTCCAGCTCTCGACGCTGCTGACCGACGAGCTGTGGCGGCGGAACGCCGCGCACGCGAACGCGATGGCGCGCAGGCTGGCCGACGGGGTGGCCGACCTTCCGGGACTGAGCATCACCTGGCCGGTCGAGGCGAACGCGGTCTTCGCCGCGCTTCCTGCCGAGGCGATCGAGGAGCTGCGGTCGCGGTATCTCTTCCACGTGTGGGACGCGCCCAGCGGCGTCGTCCGGTGGATGACGGCGTTCGACACCTCCCCCGAGGACGTCGACACCTTCGTGGCCGACATCCGCCAGACCCTCAAGGGCTGAGCCGGCCCGCGCGCCCGGCCGGGGGTCTCAGCCCGAGCCGGCCCGCGCGCTCGGCCGGATCCGACCGAGCGTCTTGGCGGTGTTTCACGTGAAACGGCGAGACGGCCGGCCGCGCGGGGTCAGTCGTCCAGGGCGCGGAGGGAGTTCGCCGCTCCCGGGGCCATCGCCCCGATGATGCGGTCGAGGTCGTCCATGGTGGCGAACTCCACGACGATGCGGCCCTTGTGCCGGCCGAGGTCGACCTTCACCCGGGTCTCGAAGTGGTCGGAGAGACGGTGGGCGAGGTGTGCCAGGGCCGGTTCCGGCGCCTCCTTGGCCCGCCGGTTCCGGGGCGCTGGGGCGGCGGTCGCTTCCCCCATCGACACGATCTCCTCCACCGAACGGACGGAGAGCCCTTCGGCGAAGATCCGGGCCGCCAGGCGTTCCTGGGCCGCGGGGTCGGTGAGGGTGAGCAGCGCACGGGCGTGGCCCGCGCTGATCGTGCCGGCGGCGACCCGGCGCTGGACGTTGCTCGGGAGGTTGAGCAGCCGGAGCGTGTTGCTGATGTGCGAGCGGGAGCGCCCGACCCGCTGGGCGAGCTGCTCGTGGGTGGCGCCGAAGTCGTCCAGGAGCTGCCGGTAGGCCGCGGCCTCCTCCAGCGCGTTGAGCTGCTCGCGCTGGAGGTTCTCGATGAGGGCGTCGCGGAGCAGCGCGTCGTCCTGCGTGCTCCTGACGATCGCGGGGATCTCGCTCAGGCCGAGAAGCTGGGACGCCCGCCAGCGCCGCTCCCCCATGATGAGCTCGTAGCGTCCCCCGCCCACCGAACGCACCACGATCGGCTGGAGAAGCCCCACCTCGCGGATGGAGTCGGCCAGTTCGCCCAGGGCGTCCTCGTCGAACACCTCGCGGGGCTGCCGGGGGTTGCGGGTGATCGACTCAATGGGGATCTCCAGGAAGTACGCACCCGCGACCGGCCTCGGCCCCTCGTCCGGCGAGTGCTCCGGGACCGATCCCGGGGCGCTCGGGACATCGATGATCGGCCCGGTGGGGATCAGGGCTCCGAGTCCCTTGCCCAGTCCACCACGCCTTTGCTGGCCCACGACTCCTCCTCGCCAAACGGCCGCCCGCGCGGAGACGGCCATCATGGTCGCCGCCGTCCGTGCCCGCCGCGTCTTCGAATGGATCCTGACGTTCCGATCGGCCCGGCGCGGGGACGCTCCAGAGGAGAGTACCGCTGCCGGGAGGGATCAGCTTCCCGCCACCGCCGCACCGCGGAAGGCGATCTCCCTCGCGGCGTCCATGTAGGCCATCGCCCCGCTGGAGCCCGCGTCGTAGGTGAGCACGGACTGCCCGTAGCTCGGCGCCTCGGAGACCCGGACGCTTCGCGGGATGACCGTGCTCAGCACCGTCTCGCCGAAATGTGACCGCACCTCGTCGGCGACCTGGGACGCCAGCCGGGTGCGGCCGTCGTACATCGTGAGCAGGATCGTGGAGACCCGGAGCACCTGGTTGAGGTGGACGCGGACCAGCTCGACGTTCTGCAGGAGCTGGCTGACGCCCTCCAGCGCGTAGTACTCGCACTGGATCGGGATCAGCACCTCCTCGGCCGCGACCATGGCGTTCACCGTGAGCAGGCCGAGCGAGGGCGGGCAGTCGATCAGGATGTAGTCGAGCTCGATCGCGTCGAACGCCTCGAGCGCCCGCTTGAGGCGGGCCTCCCTGGCCACCAGCGACACCAGCTCGATCTCGGCGCCGGCCAGGCCGATCGTCGCCGGCGCGCAGTACAGGTTCGGCATGTCGGGGACCGGGCTGATGATCTCCTTGAGCGGGAGATCCTCCACCAGGACCTGGTACACCGACGGGATGTCGCCGCGATGCTCGACCGACAGCGCCGTCGAGGCGTTGCCCTGCGGGTCCAGGTCGACGACGAGCACGCGAAGGCCGTGCATCGACAGGCCGGCCGCCAGGTTCACGGCCGTCGTGGTCTTGCCGACGCCGCCCTTCTGGTTGGCGATGGTGATGACGCGTTGTTTGGAAGGGCGAGGCCAGTCGCCCTCCTGCCTTGGGGCGGAGTAGCCGATCGACGCGGCGGCCGCGGGAGCGGATGGAGCTGTTTCACGTGAAACCACTGAGCTGAGCGCCTCTCGGACCAGCGGCGAATCGCCGGGTTTAAGGGGGGGCTGTGACACGGTCGTCGTCCTTTCAACCGGCGTGGCAGCAGCGGGGGACGGGGGCCAGCCGAGACCTGTAGGTCTCCCGCCAGTAGCGGAGACATGACTTCCCGGCCAACCCAGGCCGCCTGCCGTAACCGGCATAACCGTCACCTCTTCCGTCGGCGCCGCGTACCCTGCGCATGTGGAGCTGGCGAGCGTCCGGCGACCACCCGGACAAGAGTCGCGGGCGGATCGACCTTACCGCGCCCGACCGTGACAAGTTCGGCGGTCTCAATGCCATAGGCCCGCAATTGCCCCTCGGCGGCGTCCAGTTCCTCGGCCGCCCGCTCCCCCTTCATCGCGAGTAGCTGACCGCCCTCCCGCAGCAGGGGCATCGACCACGTCAGCAGCCGGTCGAGCGGCGCGACGGCGCGGGCGGACGCGACGTCGAAGACCCGCTTCCCCACCAGCTCCTCGGCGCGGCCGCGCAGCACCTCCACGTTGGTCAGCTTGAGCCCCTCCACGCACTCCTCCAGGAACCTCGTCCTGCGGAGCAGCGGTTCCAGGAGCGTCACCCGCACGTCGGAGCGCACGATCGCCAGGACGATGCCGGGCAGCCCGGCGCCCGAGCCGATGTCGACGAGCCGTGATCCCTCGGGGACCGCCTCCGCCATCACGGCGCAGTTCAGCAGGTGCCGGTCCCAGACGCGGGGAACCTCCCTCGGTCCGAGGAGGCCGCGGACCACGCCGGGGCCCGCCAGCATCTCGGCGAACGCCTGGGCCCGAGGCCACGCCTCGCCGGTGAAAACCTCGCGCGCCACGGCGGGCGCGTCGGGCAGCTCATCGCTTTCCGCCATCACTCACTCAACTAGAACGGTCACAACATCTCCGCGTAAGGGTAGCCGTCCCGGCACGCGTTCTCGGTCCAGACGCGTCCGAGCGGCACGACGGGAAGCCCTGGGCAACAGGCGTTCCACGATCGGGGAAAGGCTCGGTCAAGCGGCGGCGGCCCGTGGGGGAGCGGGCCCTGCGGCTGGGCTACAACGGGACGGACGCATCGGGTCGTCCGGCCCCGGTCTCACCAGGGCGGGCCCGTACGACAAGAAAGGGCCGCCGATCCGATAGATCGGCGGCCCGCGAACCCGCAGGTCCGGCGAAGTCCGTGGTGTCCTCGCCCGGGGTGGCTCCCTCGCGCGGAGCCGGCGTTCCCGTGCGCCCGGAGTGTGGGAGGTCCTACACGGGCAGGACCACGACGTAACGCTCGGGCTCCTCGCCCTCGGACTCGCTCCTGAGCCCCGCCGCCGCCACCGCGTCGTGCACGATCTTGCGCTCGAACGGCGTCATCGGCTGCAGGGACTTGGGCTCACCGGAACGCTTGACGTCCTCGGCGGCCTTGGTGCCCAGCCTGCTCAGCTCCACGCGCCGGCCCTGCCGGTAGCCGGCGACGTCGAGCATCAGACGCGAGCGCTCGCCCGTGCGGCGGTGCACGGCGAGACGCGTGAGCTCTTGGAGCGCCTCCAGCACCTCGCCGCCGGTGCCCACGAGGTCGCTGCCCTTGATGTCGACGACGGAGACCAGGGCCCGGTCGCCCTCGACGTCCATGTCGATGTCGCCATCGAGGTCGGCGATGTCCAGCAGCCCTTCGAGGTAGTCGGCCGCTATCTCGCCCTCCTGCTCCAGGGCTGCGACGTCGGGCGCGGCCTGGGGGGCCTGTTCCTCGTTGACTTCGGTCACGTCCGGACTCTCCTTAAGACAACCGGCTACGGCTTCTTGCTGCTACCTGTGCGCTTGCTGCGCGGCTGCCGGGTGGGCTGCTGGCGGACGACCTTCTGCTCGGGCTCGGGTTCGGGCACAGGAGCGTCTTGGGGCTCCTTGACCGCCCTGCTCGGCAGGATCTTGCTCAGCAACCCGGGCTTGGGTTCGGGCTCCACCACGTTGCCCTTGGCGTCGAAGGTCGGCATCGGATGCCGGCTGTAGAACCAGTGTTGCTGGCCGAGCGTCCACAGGTTGGTGGTGACCCAGTAAAGGATAAGCCCGAGGGCGAAGTTCAAGCTGAAGACCGCGAACAGCGGAGAGATGTACATGAGGATCTTCTGCTGCTGCGCCATGGGGTTGTCGGGCATCTGCGCCATGGACCGGGTGACGCTCTGGCGGACCGTCAGGAAGGTCGTGGTGGAGCTGACCGCCACGAAGATGCCCAGGACGATCTTCGTCAGGATGGGGTCGGCGCCCAGGGCCTGGATCTCGGCGGAGCTGGTGAAGAACGTCGCCGGGATCGGCGCGCCGAAGATGTGCCCCGCGCGCGCGCTGTCCACCAGTTGCTGGGTCATGCCGTGGGCGGCCTTGTCCTCGGCGATGGCCCGTAGCACGGTGAACACGGAGATGAAGATCGGGAACTGCGCCACCACCGGGAGGCAGCCGCCGAGAGGGTTGGCGCCGCCCTCCTGGTAGACCTTCATGACCTCCTGGTTCATGCGCTGTTTGTCGTTCTTGTACTTCTTGCGCAGTTCCTGAACCTTGGGGGCGAGTTCCTGCATCTTCTTCGACGAGCGCATCTGCTTGAGGAAGAGGGGGAAGATCAGAAGACGCATCGCCACGGTCAGCGTGATGATGGTCAGCGCCCAGTTCAGCCCGTTGTCGGGGGGGATGATGACGCTGTAAGCCGCGTGGATCCACGCGATCACCGTAGCGACCGCCGTGTACAACGGCTCCAGGAATGACAGCTCCACCGAGCTAGCTCCCTTGCGTTTCGTCGTGGGACCGGACCGGGCGCGGAGGCACCGGGTCGTAACCTCCCGGGTGGAAGGGGTGGCAACGCCCGATTCGCCTGGCGGTCAGCCACAGCCCCCGCAACGCGCCGTGAACGGCGATCGCTTCGAGGCCATAGGCACTGCAGGAGGGTTCGAAGCGGCACCGCGGACCGAGGATGGGGCTGATGAAGGCTCGGTAGAAACGGATCGGGGCCATGAGCGCCCGAGCCGCCGGAGAGGTCTCCGGGCCCTGCCGCCGATCGTTCACCGCCACGTTCGGCGAGGAGAGGCCAGCTCCGCTCGCGTCACGCTCTCTCGCCTCTGGGTCACCGCTGTTCATGCCTGTCCATCCGTCGCGGCCGGACGACCGGACCGTCGCCCAGGCGTCCGCCGCCCGATCAATCGGTCCAGCGCGACGTCGAGCTCGGCGGCGAGGTGCTCGCTTCGCGCGGACGCCGCCTGTGGATTGGCGCGTACAACAAGCAGGCTACCTCGCGGTAGGGAGTGCAGGCGGTGGCGCATCAGGTGCCTCAGCCTGCGCTTGACGCGGTTCCTGACGACGGCGCCACCGACGGCCTTGCTGACCACGAAGCCGACCAGGGGCGGCTCGTCCGGATCGCCCCGGGTGCTGAGGTGGGCGACCAGCGTGGGGCGTCCCGCGCGCTTCCCTCCCCGGATCGCGCTCGCGAACTCCTCACCACGGCGCATGCGGGAAGCGGACGGCAACACGGGTGGACCTGCTTTCGAACGGACATGGGCCCGGGTACGGCTGTCGCCCGCCGGTCAGTTCCGACGGGCGAGCGAACCACGCACCGGGCGACCCGCGCTGTCAGGCGGACAGCTCCACGCGGCCCTTGCGACGACGGGCGGCGAGGATCGCACGGCCGGCCCGCGTGCGCATGCGCAGCCGGAAGCCGTGGGTCTTCGCGCGACGACGGTTGTTCGGCTGGAAAGTACGCTTGCTCACGAGTGGGCTCCAGGCTTGAGTTCGCCCGCAGGTGCTGCGAGCGATTGACACGGGGCTAGACCTGCCGAATGCGTGGGCACGCCAAAGTGCCGTCGCGCGACAAGCCGACCGTCGTACGTTACGGGGCGAGCAGGGCACAGGTCAAACCGGACCGCGGTTCCGCGCGTCCCCGGACACGGTCGTCCACATTTCCACAGGCCATCTTTCCACAGCCGCCACGCCATCCACAGCATGTGCACCATGCGGCCCCCACCCTGCCACTAGGCTGTGGACAACGCCTTGAACAGGGGTGTGCACAACGCTACTGTCGGCCCTCCAGACCTTCCCTCCAGCCCGTCGACGTGCTAAAAGGCGCGCAGCCTGGCTGTGGACACCATGTGGACATGATGTGGAAACGATGTGGACCACGGAGAGGAGTCTGAGGATAACTCTGTGGATACAGCCGCGAGGCCCGGCGCCTGAGGAGCTTGCTCCCGCGGGCGTGCTTGTGGAAAACGAATCGCGGTGAGCGTGCGGGGGCCGCGTAAGGGAGGAGGGGCCGACCAATGGATGGCGTCGACCTCGGTCCGCTGTGGGCCCGGGCGCTGGAGAGCTTCGCCGAAGGAAGCGTCCCGCCCCAGCAGCGCGCTTGGCTGAACATGACCCGGCCCTTCGGCCTCGTGAACGACACGATCATCCTCGCGGCGCCGAACGACTTCGCCAAGGACGTCCTCGAGACCAAGCTCCGCCCGCTGATCGCCCAGGCGCTCTCCCAGGAGTTTGGCCGGCCGATGCGGGTGGCGGTCATGGTCGACCCGCTCGCCGGCGCCGACGCGCAGGCACCGCGGCAGGACGGTTATCCCCAGGCCCCCCCGGCCGGTTATCCCCAGGGTGGACAACCCCCGCAGGGGTACGGACAGCCTGGCAGGCAGGGCCCCATGGGCCAGCAGGGCTTTCCCGACCAGGGTTCGTCCACCGACTATGCACAGAACCGCCCACAGGCCCAGCCCTACTCCTACGGCTACGGCGGCGCCCCCGAGGAGGGGTACGGAGGCGGTCCCGCGGGCCCTTCCCAGGCCTATCCGCAGGACGGTTACCAGGGCCAGGACGGGTTCGCCGGCCAGCAGGGGCAGAGCGGCCAGGACCAGCAGGCCCCCTCACAGGAGCCGCCCTCCGCCCAGCAGTACCCGCGCGGTGAGCAGCCCTTTCCGCCAGGAACCTCCCAGCCTTTCCCGCGCGGCGACGGCCAGCAGCCGTACGCCCGGGACGAGTCCCCCCAGCCATACCCGCGTGGCGAGTCCTCCCAGCAGTATCCGCGCGGCGACGCGCCGCAGGCGTACCCCCAGCAGGCCGGTGGTTATGGGGTGCAACCGCCGTATTCCGGCAGGCCGGAGAGCCAGGCGCCGCGTCCCCGGCAGGAGCCGGACAGCTACGACCGCCCTGTGCAGAACCGCTGGGACAGCAGGGGGGGCAAGCCGAGCGAGCCCGCCAGGCTGAACCCCAAGTACACCTTCGAGACCTTCGTCATCGGCGCCTCCAACCGGTTCGCGCACGCCGCGGCCGTCGCGGTCGCCGAGGCGCCGGCCAAGGCGTACAACCCGCTGTTCATCTACGGCGACTCGGGGCTGGGCAAAACCCACCTTCTCCACGCGATCGGGCACTACGCGCAGCGGCTCTACGACGGGGCGCGGGTCAGGTACGTCAGCTCCGAGGAGTTCACGAACGACTTCATCAACTCGATCCGCGACCACAAGGCCGACGGGTTCCGGGCCAGGTACCGCGCGGTCGACATCCTGCTCGTGGACGACATCCAGTTCCTGGAGGGCAAGGAACAGACGCAGGAGGAGTTCTTCCACACGTTCAACACCCTCCACAACGCCAACAAACAGATCGTGATCTCCAGCGACCGGGCGCCCAAGCAGCTGGTGACCCTGGAGGACCGGCTGCGCAACCGCTTCGAGTGGGGCCTGATCACCGACGTGCAGCCGCCCGAGCTGGAGACGCGCATCGCGATCCTGCGGAAGAAGGCCATACAGGAAGGCCTCGCGGCGCCCGGTGACGTGCTCGAATACATCGCGAGCAAGATATCCACCAACATCCGCGAGCTGGAGGGCGCGCTCATCCGCGTCACGGCCTTCGCGAGCCTGAACCGGCAGTCGGTGGACCTGCAGCTCGCCGAGGTCGTGCTCAAGGACCTGATCACCGAGGACTCCAGCACCGAGATCACCATCGCCACGATCATGGCCCAGACGGCGGCGTACTTCGGGCTGTCGATCGAGGACCTGTGCGGGAGTTCGCGCTCGCGGGTCCTGGTGACGGCCCGGCAGATCGCCATGTACCTCGCCCGGGAGCTCACCGACCTGTCGCTTCCCAAGATCGGCCAGCAGTTCGGCGGGCGGGACCACACGACGGTGATGCACGCGGAACGCAAGATCCGCTCGCTGATGGCGGAGCGGCGGTCGATGTACAACCAGGTCACCGAACTGACGAACCGGATCAAACAGAACTCGCGCAACTGATGATGATCCACAGCCTGTGGATATCTCTGTGGATCAGGGCGAAATAACGGTCAAAGGCGACAAACCCCCGCCTGAGGCGCGACCAAGCAAGCAGATGGTCGGTTCGCGCGGCTTCCCGGCCTGGGGATAAAGGTGGGGACAACCTGGGGAAGACCTGGGGACTACCGGTGGATGACCTGGGGACGGCCTGTGGGTAGTGTCTGAGAGCCGTCCGAAGACGCCTCTTACCCCGTGGATAACCGGTGGAAACCTCGTGGATGACTTGGGGATGACGACCCCCCAAACTGGGGATGGCCTGGGGACAACGTTCGGTTGTCCCCAGGCCGGGCTCGGTCATCCACCGGCCATACCCAGGGCCGGTGGATAAAAAAGTGTCCTTGACCTGCGCAGACACTGGATTTCCACAGTATCCACAGCCCCTAATGTGATGACCTCTATCTCTCTCTACTAAGAACTCAAGAGCCATAGAAGGGTTCTCGCGGTCCTCCCGTGCGGGAGAGTGAACACTTGAATCAACGGCACGGAGCAGTCGAGCCGGGATGAAGACCGTGATCAAGACACAGACCGAACCAACAGGAGGCGGATCCACGTGATGTTCCGTGTCGACCGAGACGTGCTCGCAGAGGCGGTCGCGTGGACCGCACGCAGCCTGCCGGCGAGACCGTCCGTGCCGGTGCTCGCCGGCATGCGGCTGGAGGTCACCGACCAGCAGCAGCTCAAACTCTCGGGCTTCGACTACGAGGTCTCCGCCGAGGTGACCCTGGAACTGCAGACCGGCGAGCCGGGCCTGGTGCTCGTCTCGGGCCGCCTGCTCGCCGAGATCACCCGCGCGCTCCCCGCACAGCCTGTGGAATTCGTGGTGGAGGGCGCCAAGGCCGTCGTCACGTGCGGCAGCGCCAGGTTCACCCTGTTGACGATGCCCGCCGAGGACTATCCCTCGCTGCCGGCGATGCCCCCCGCCGCCGGACGGGTCGGCAGCGACATCTTCTCCTCGGCCGTCGCCCAGGTCGCCGTCGCGGCCGGCAAGGACGACACGCTGCCCATGCTCACGGGCGTCCGCATGGAGATCGAGGGCGACACCGTCACCCTCGCCGCGACCGACCGCTACCGCCTCGCCGTGCGCGAGCTCAAGTGGCAGCCCGACCAGCCCGATTTCGCGTCCATCGCGATGATCCCGGGCCGCACGCTCGCCGACACCGCCAAGTCGCTGACCACCGGCGCCGAGGTCGAGATCGCGCTCAGCTCCACCGGCGGCACCGGCGAAGGCATGATCGGGTTCTCCAGCGCGGGCCGGCGCACCACCACCCGGCTCCTGGACCCGGAGTTCCCCAAGTACCGCTCGCTGCTGCCCACGGAGTTCTCCGCGCACGCCGACCTCGTGACCTCGGCCTTCGTCGAGGCCGTCAAGCGCGTGGCGCTGGTGGCCGAGCGCAACACGCCGGTGCGGCTGGCCTTCCACGGCAACGAGGTCGTGCTGGAGGCCGGTAGCGGCGACGAGGCGCAGGCGGTCGAGGTGCTCCCCGTGGAGTTCGACGGCGACGACATCAACATCGCCTTCAACCACCAGTTCCTGCTGGAGGGGCTCGGCGCGATCGACTCCGACGTGGCCCGCCTGCAGTTCACCACCTCCACCAAGCCGGCCATCCTCACCGGGGGCAAGCCTGTGGACGACGGCGTCACCCCCGACTACCGCTACCTGATCATGCCGATCCGGCTGTCCAGCTAGGATCCGGGGCGCCCGCGAGATTCGAGGCGGTGGCCCGGGGTACTGCCGGGTCGGGGCGTCGTGGATGATGGAGACCTTCACGAGGGGTGGCTGAGATGCAGATCGGCATGGTCGGGCTGGGCAAGATGGGCGGGAACATGGCGGAGCGGCTCCGCCGTGCCGGCCATGACGTGGTCGGGTACGACCGCGACCCCAAGACCACCGACGTGGCCAGCCTGGAGGAGCTCGGGCAGCGGCTCCAGGCACCCCGCGTCGTCTGGGTGATGGTCCCCTCCGGTGACCCCACGCGGGCCACGATCGAGGAGCTCGGCGAGATCCTCGAACCGGGCGACATCCTCATCGACGGGGGCAACTCCCACTACCTCGACGACCAGAAGCACGCCGAGCAGCTCAAGGCCAAGAACATCGGGTTCATCGACGTCGGCGTCAGTGGCGGCGTCTGGGGGCTCAAGAACGGCTACGCCCTCATGGTCGGCGGCGAGCCCGCCGACGTGGAGAGGCTCATGCCGATCTTCGAGGCGCTCAAGCCCGAGGGCGAGGACGGCTTCGTCCACGCCGGCAAGGTCGGCGCGGGCCACTTCGCCAAGATGGTCCACAACGGCATCGAGTACGGGATCATGCAGTCCTTCGCCGAGGGCTGGGAACTGCTGGACGCCGCCGACATCGTCGACGACGTGCCGGGCACGTTCAAGAGCTGGCGCACCGGCACGGTCATCCGCTCCTGGCTGCTCGACCTGGCGGTCCGCGCGCTCGACGAGGACCCCGACCTGTCCGACCTCAAGGGGTACGCGCAGGACTCGGGCGAGGGCCGCTGGACCATCCAGGCCGCCATCGACCACGCGGTCCCCCTGCCGGCGATCACCGCCGCGCTGTACGCCCGGTTCGCCTCCCGCCAGCCGGACTCCCCGGCGATGAAGATGGTCGCGGCGCTGCGCAACCAGTTCGGCGGCCACGCCGTCACCTCGTCCGAGGGCCAGCACGCCAAGGGCGCCGACTCGCCCGGCGCCGACGTGGTCCCCCCGGTGGAGGCGCAGCACTGACGTCCGGGCGCCGCCGGCGTCCGCACGGGCGCCGCACGCCCGTTTCCGATGCCCCGCCCAACGGTGGGGCACTTCGGGGCCCTCAGGGGCCCTTCCGCCTCTCCTGGGCCCCCTCAGGCCGTGCCGAGAGGCTCCGAGGCGCGTCCCGGTGGTGCTCCTGTGGACCGGTGATAACAAGACTGGCGTCAGATGTCCGTTGTGCTGTTGTTGTCGTAGGGGCGCACTACCCTTCGTGAGGTGCATGTCGCCCATCTGTCGCTGACCGACTTCCGGTCCTATCCCGCCGTGGAGCTGGACCTGGAGCCGGGGGTGACGGCGCTCGTCGGACCCAACGGGCAGGGCAAGACCAACCTCGTCGAAGCCCTGGGCTACGTCGCGATGCTCGGCAGCTTCCGGGTGGCCACCGACGCGCCGCTCGTGCGCCATGGGGCGGCCCGGGCCGTCGTCCGGGCCGTGGTGGTCCGCGACGACCGCCGGGCGCTGGTCGAGCTGGAGATCAACCCCGGCAGGGCCAACCGCGCCAGGCTGAACCGCTCGCCGACGCCCCGGCCGCGCGACATCCTCGGCCTGCTGCGCACGGTGCTGTTCGCCCCCGAGGACCTCGCGCTGGCCAAGGGCGACCCGGCCGAGCGGCGCCGGTTCCTCGACGACCTGCTGGTCGCGCGGGCTCCGCGTTTCGCCGGGGTGCGGGCCGACTACGAGCGGGTGCTCAAGCAGCGCGGCGCCCTGCTGCGCAGCGCCGTGCACGCCAGGCCGGGACGGCGGCAGAGTCCCCGCCGCCAGGAGGCCGAGGCGGGCTTCTCCGCCGCGGGCGCCGGCGACACGCTCGGCACGCTGGAGGTCTGGGACGCCCATCTGGCCCGCCACGGCGCCGAGCTGCTCGCCGCCCGCCTGGAGCTCGTACGGGCGCTGCGCCCGCTGGTCGCCGGCGCCTACGCCAAGCTGGCCCCCTCCTCGGCGCCCGCCGACGTGGAGTACCGCGGCACTCTGTCCACGACCCCGGGCCTCGCGCCGTCCGCGGAGGACGTGATCGACCGGGGCGCGCTGGAGGAGGCGCTGCGGGCGAGCCTGCTGGAGGTGCGGCAGGCCGAGCTGGAGCGCGGGGTGACGCTCGTCGGGCCCCACCGCGACGACCTGCTGCTCACCCTCGGCGAGCTCCCCGCCCGCGGCTACGCCAGCCACGGCGAGTCCTGGTCGTTCGCTCTGGCGCTGCGTCTCGCCGCGTACGACCTGCTCAAGGCCGAGGGCGGTGACCCGGTGCTGATCCTCGACGACGTGTTCGCCGAGCTCGACACTCGCAGGCGCCGCAGCCTGGCCGAGATCGTCGCGCCCGCCGAGCAGGTCCTGATCACCGCCGCGGTGCCCGAGGACGTGCCCGCGCAGCTCGCGGGCGCCCGGTTCGACGTGGCCGAAGGGAATGTCACCCGTGTCAGGTGAGACGTCCGGAGTCCAGTCGCCCGACGGCGTGGCGGCGCGGGGGGCCGCGCTGGCGCGGGAGAAGCTCGCCGAGGCGAAGGCCGACGCGGCCAAGCGCGGGCAGCTTCCCCGGCGCGAGCCCCGCCGCCGGTCCGCCTCCCGCCGCGACGCCGGCGATCCCCAGCTTTTCGGACGTGCCATTCGCGACCTTCTCGCCGACCGGGGATGGGAGCAGCCGCTCGCCGTCGGCGGGGTGTTCGGGCGCTGGAGTGAGATCGTCGGGGCCGATGTGGCGGCCCACACCAAACCGGAGACCTTCTCCGACGGGGAGGTCCTGGTCGTCGCCGACTCCACGGCGTGGGCCACCCAGGTGCGGCTGCTGGCGTCTTCCCTGGTCAGAAGGCTCAACGAGGAGCTCGGGGACGGCACGGTGGTGCGGGTGAAGGTCCGCGGCCCGCAGAACGGCCCGCGTCCGACGGGCGGGCTGCGCGTGACCGGCAGCCGGGGGCCCGGCGACACCTACGGCTGAGGAGGCCCTTTCAGCGTCGCCCGACCAGCGAAAGTGAGGTCGTGACCCCAGGGAAACCGATCAGAATCACGGTGGCGGTAACGACCCCCGTCCCCCGTGGGGGGATGCTCGCGGGGGCATCCAACGCCCGACAGGCCATCACAGCGGCCGTCAATGCCACCTGATGCGCTTCTGACCGGTAGAATGAAATCGGATTCCGGACACGTCCGCATGCGAGTCACCCCCGGCCGCGCGCCGATCTCCCTGGGTGGTCGCATCGAGGCACTCACGACGGTGACGGGCACGGCAGGGGACAGCCGCTTGGTGGTGGTCCCTCCTGCCGCGTGTCCGCGGCAGGAGGATTTCGCACTTGTCCTACGACGCTAGCTCAATCACCGTTCTCGAAGGACTTGAGGCGGTTCGTAAGCGCCCTGGCATGTACATCGGCTCGACCGGCGAGCGTGGCCTGCACCACCTCGTGCAGGAAGTGGTCGACAACTCGGTTGACGAGGCGCTCGCCGGGCACGCAAACCACATCGAGGTCACGCTCCTCGCCGACAACGGCGTCCGGGTCGTGGACAACGGGCGTGGCATCCCTGTCGGCATGGTCCCAGGCGAGGACCGGCCCGCCGTCGAGGTGGTCCTCACCGTCCTGCACGCGGGCGGCAAGTTCGACAGCAAGTCCTACGCCGTCTCCGGAGGCCTGCACGGCGTCGGCGTCTCGGTCGTCAACGCCCTGTCCTCGCGGCTGGAGGTGGAGATCAGGACCGAGGGCCACTACTGGCGGCAGTCCTACTCCGAGAGCAGGCCCACCGGTCCCCTGGTCAAGGGCGAGACCACCGGCGAGACCGGCACCTCGATCACCTTCTGGGCCGACGAGACCATCTTCGAGACCACGACGTGGAACTTCGAGACGCTGTCCCGCAGATTCCAGGAGATGGCCTTCCTCAACAGGGGCCTCACGATCGTCCTGCGCGACGAGCGGCCCGACCACGTCAACGGCGACACCCATGACGTGACCTATCACTACGAGGGCGGCATCTCCGACTTCGTCAAGCACATCAACGCGAAGAAGGAGGCCGTCCACGGCTCGGTCATCGACTTCGAGGCCGAGGGCGACGGCATCTCCGTCGAGATCGCGATGCAGTGGAACGCCTCGTACAGCGAGTCGGTCTACACCTTCGCCAACACGATCAACACGGCCGAGGGCGGCACCCACGAGGAGGGCTTCCGCGCGGCGCTGACGACGATCGTCAACCGCTACGCGCGCGAGCAGAAGTTCCTCAAGGAGGGCAAGGACGACAACCTCACCGGCGACGACGTCCGCGAGGGGCTCACCGCGATCATCTCGGTGAAGCTCACCGACCCGCAGTTCGAGGGCCAGACCAAGACCAAGCTGGGCAACACCGAGGCGAAGTCCTTCGTCCAGAAGGCCTGCAACGACTCGCTGCGCGACTGGTTCGAGCGCAACCCCGGCGAGGCCAAGGAGATCCTCAACAAGTCCCTGCAGGCCTCCCGCGCCCGCATCGCCGCGCGCCAGGCCCGTGACCTGACGCGCCGCAAGTCGCTGCTGGAGGCGGGCTCGGGGCTGCCGGGCAAGCTGGCCGACTGCCAGTGGACCGAGCCGGAGAAGTGCGAGCTGTACATCGTCGAGGGCGACTCGGCGGGCGGCTCGGCCAAGGGCGGCCGCGATCCGAAGTTCCAGGCGATCCTCCCGATCCGCGGCAAGATCCTCAACGTGGAGAAGGCCCGCATCGACCGGGTGCTGAAGAACAACGAGGTGCAGGCGCTGATCACCGCCCTCGGCACCGGCGTGCACGCCGAGTTCGACATCGCCAAGCTGCGCTACCACAAGCTCATCCTGATGGCGGACGCCGACGTCGACGGCCAGCACATCACCACCCTGCTGCTGACGCTGCTGTTCCGCTTCATGCGGCCGCTGATCGAGGCGGGCCACGTCTACCTCTCCCAGCCCCCGCTGTACAAGATCAAGTGGGACAGGAAGGGCGAGGACGCCAGCTACGCCTACTCCGACCGCGAGCGGGACGCCGTCATCCAGGCGGGCCTCGACGCGGGCCGGCGCGACCCCCGGATGCACGACGGCGTCCAGCGATTCAAGGGACTGGGCGAGATGAACGCCGCCCAGCTCTGGGACACCACGATGAACCCGGCGACCAGGGTCCTGCTGCAGGTCACCCTGGACGACGCCGCCCAGGCCGATGAGATGTTCACCGTGCTGATGGGCGAGGACGTAGAGGCACGGAGATCGTTCATCATCAGGAACGCACGGGACGTGCGATTCCTCGACGTGTAGCGGCAGCCGTACAGACTCATCTCCTAAAAGGACATATCACTCGTGACCGAAGTGAACATCCCGCCCGGGCCGCCCGCTGACCGCATCGAGCCCGTCGACATCCAGTCCGAGATGCAGCGCAGCTACATGGACTACGCGATGTCGGTCATCGTGTCCCGCGCGCTTCCCGACGTTCGTGACGGACTGAAGCCCGTGCACCGGCGTGTGCTCTACGCCATGTACGACGGCGGATACCGGCCCGACCGCGGATATTTCAAGTGCTCACGCGTCGTCGGCGACGTCATGGGCTCGTACCACCCGCACGGCGACGCGTCGATCTACGACACCGTCGTCCGGCTGGCCCAGCCGTGGGCGCTGCGCTACACGCTGGTCGACGGCCAGGGCAACTTCGGCTCGCCGGGCAACGACCCCGCGGCCGCCATGCGGTACACCGAGTGCCGGCTCGCGCCGATCGCCATGGAGATGCTCCGTGACATCGACAAGGACACGGTCAACTTCCAGCCCAACTACGACGGGCGTTCCCAGGAGCCGATCGTCCTGCCGTCGAGGTTCCCGAACCTCCTGGTCAACGGTGCCGCCGGCATCGCGGTCGGCATGGCCACCAACATCCCGCCGCACAACCTGCGCGAGGTCGCCGAGGCCGTCAAGTGGGCCCTTGAGCACCCCGAGGCCACCGACGAGGAGCTCCTCGAAGCGGCGATCCTCCGCGTCAAGGGCCCCGACTTCCCCACCGGCGCGCTGATCGTCGGCCGCCGGGGCATCGACGACGCGTACCGCACCGGCCGCGGCTCGGTCACCATGCGGGCCATCGTCGAGGTCGAAGAGGACGCCAAGGGCCGGCAGAACCTCGTCGTCACCGCCCTGCCGTACCAGGTCAACCCCGACAACCTCGCGCTGACCATCGCCGAGCTGGTGAAGGACGGCAAGGTCACCGGCATCGCCGACGTGCGCGACGAGACGTCCTCGCGCACCGGCCAGCGCCTGGTGATCGTCCTGAAGCGCGACGCCGTCGCCAAGGTCGTGCTGAACAACCTCTACAAGCACACCCAGCTGCAGACCACCTTCGGCGCCAACATGCTGGCGCTGGTCGACGGGGTCCCGAGGACGCTGCGCCTCGACCAGTTCGTCAAGTACTACGTCGCCCACCAGATCGAGGTCGTGGTCCGCAGGACCACCTACCTGCTGCGCAAGGCCCAGGAACGCGCCCACATCCTGAGCGGCCTGCTCAGGGCCATGGACCGCATGGACGAGGTCATCGCGCTGATCCGCAGGGCGCCGTCGGCGTCGGCCTCGGTCGGCGGCCTGATCGAGCTCCTGGAGATCGACGAGATCCAGGCGCAGGCCATCCTCGACATGCAGCTGCGCAAGCTCGCCGCCCTGGAGCGCCAGCAGATCATCGACGAGTACGAGTCGTTGATGGCGCAGATCGCCGAATACCAGGCGATCCTGGCCTCCGAGCCCCGGCAGCGCCAGATCGTCTCCGACGAGCTGAGCGACATCGTCGGCAAGTTCGGCGACGAGCGCAAGACCGAGATCATCGCCTACGACGGTGACATGTCCATCGAGGACCTCATCGCCGAAGAGGACATGGTCGTCACGATCACCCGCGGCGGGTACGCCAAGCGCACCAAGACCGACCTCTACCGCGCCCAGAAGCGCGGCGGCAAGGGCGTGCGCGGGGCCCAGCTCCGCCAGGACGACATCGTCGAGCACTTCTTCGTCACGACCACCCACCACTGGCTGCTGTTCTTCACCAACAAGGGCCGCGTCTACCGGATCAAGGCCTACGAGCTGCCCGACGCCGGCCGCGACGCGCGCGGCCAGCACCTGGCGAACCTCCTGGCCATGCAGCCCGACGAGCACGTCATGGAGGTCCTCGACCTTCGCGACTACCAGGTCTCGCCGTTCCTGGTGCTGGCGACCCGCAGCGGCCTGGTGAAGAAGACCCGGCTGTCGGAGTACGACTCCCCCAGGTCCGGCGGCCTGATCGCCATCAACCTCCGCGAGGACGACGAGGTGATCGCCGCCCGGCTGGTGTCCGAGGAGGACGACCTCCTGCTGATCTCCCGCGGCGCCAAGTCCATCCGCTTCACCGCCTCCGACGAGGCCCTGCGCGCGATGGGCCGCGCCACGAGCGGCGTCATCGGCATGAGATTCCTCGACGGGGACGAACTGCTGGCGATGAACGTGGTCAGCGATGGCGCCGACGTGCTTATCGCGACCGAAGGCGGGTATGCGAAGCGGACACCGTCGGACCAATATCCCGTCCAAGGTAGAGGCGGGCAGGGTGTGCTGACTGCGAAGATTGTTAGTGCCCGTGGCAAGCTGGTCGGAGCAGTCATGGTGAGTCCCGAAGACGAGGTGTTCGCCATCACCTCCGCCGGAGGGGTCATCCGGACCAGTGCGGGCGAGATCAAGCAGTCCGGCCGCCAGACCATGGGAGTGCGCCTGATGAACCTCTCGGAGGGAGACAGCGTGGTTGCCCTCGCCCGCAATGCCGAAGCGCTGGTGGACACCGAGGACACCGGGGGAGATGAAGAGGAATGAGCCCTCAGGCCAATTCCGGCGGGACCGGGAACACCGGCAAACCGCCAGGTTCGTCCGCGAACCGTAAACGCAGCACGTCCAAGGCGACCAGGCCGGCCTCCTCGGTGAACTCTTCGACGCGCAACCAGGTGACGGAGAGCGTGAACTCCTCGGAAAGCACCGGCAAGGGCAACTCCCCCGCGGACCAGAGTGATGACAGGGTTGTCGTCGTGTCCAGCGACGATGGTTCGGCGACCCCTGCCGGAGGCGGCGAGGAGGGAGACGCGACCCTGCGCATCCGCTCCTCCTCCGTCCCCGACAAATCCTGGTCGCCCACTTCCGACGGTTCGGGCGGCGGCCCGACCAGGCCCGCCCAGAAGCCGGCATCGGGCCCGCAGTCAGGAGCCCCGGCGGGCCCCCGGTCCGACGGTGCCTCCCGGCCGGGGTACGACGGGCCTTCGGGTCCTTCCGGCCCTGACGGTCCCGCGCGGTTCAGCCCCGGCGGGGCGCCGCGTCCGGGATCCGACGGCCCTCAGCGACCCACTCCCGGCGGAGCGCCCCGGCCCCCGGACGGCCCTTCCCGTCCAGGACCCGGCGCCCCCCCGCGCCCCGGCCCTGACGCCCCTTCCCGTCCGGGACCCGGTGGTACGCCGCGTCCCGGCCCTGACGCCCCCCCGCGCCCCGGCGCGCCTCGGCCGGGCCCTGGAACCGGTCCCGGTTCCGGCGGCCCCTCGGGACCTGGGGGCGGCCCTGGGATGGGCGGCAACTCCGGCGCTCCGGGCATGGGCGGCAACTCCGGCCCTGGCGGCGCACCGGGCATGGGCGGCACCGGCGGCCCGGGTCCCGGTGGCCGCGGGGCCACCGGCACCAAGGCGCCCGGCACCGGGGCCAAGCAGGGCTTCGGGGCCGTGTCGGCCCTGTCCACCCCGGAGCCGGTGACCGCCGGCCGCCCGGATCGCGACAAGCCGGCGCCGGTCAAGGCGCCGCGCAAGGCCCACCTGGTGCTCCGCAGGATCGAGCCGTGGTCGGCGATGAAGTTCAGCTTCGTCGTCTCGCTCGTCTGCTTCGTGGTGCTGTTCGTGGCCGTCGCCGTCCTGTACGGCGTGCTCTCGGCCCTGGGCGTCTTCGACTCCATCGTGAACACCGTGACCCAGCTCACCGTTCCCGACGGCAAGACGACCAGCGGCATCGACATCAAGGCCTGGTTCGAGCCCGTCCGGATCCTCGGCTACACCGCCCTGCTCGGCGCGGTGAACGTCGTACTGATCACCGCGCTCTCCACGCTCGGATCCGTCATCTACAACGTCGCCTCCGACCTGGTCGGCGGGGTCGAGGTGACCTTCAGCGAGGCCGAATAACCCCGGGGATGCCGTTGAGGCCCCGTCCAGGCGACCTCAACGGCATCCCTCAGGTCCACCCGCCGCCCGGCATCCGACGATAACGAGTACATCCCGCTGGCGCGGACGGCCCCAGAGCACGGTAAGCTTTTCCCTGTCAGAGAGACACCTCGCTTCCGCCCCGCGGAAGCGATAGTCTTCTCCGCGCCGCACAGCGGGGCTATAGCTCAGACGGTTAGAGCGCTTCCCTGATAAGGAAGAGGTCCCAGGTTCAAGTCCTGGTAGCCCCACCCAGCCCAGAAGGCCAGCTCCCTCCAGGGATCTGGCCTTTTTCGCGTCCGTACTGCTACGAGTACTGCGATACCGCACGGCTCGGCACTGAAGACCCCTCGCACATACCAGAGATGATCTTCTCTGGCTGGCTCCGACCTCTCGCTGCTGACCCCCTCAGGAACGCTGGCCGACGTAGAAAACGGCGCTTCGCACGCTTTTTTGCCGCTTCGCGGGGATCAACCCCCGGTGACGGTTAGGTGAAGGGGCGTCACGCGGGAGGCTGGGATGGAGAACTCGGCGCTCGTAGGATTTCCGCCGGACAGCTGGTCCGGTGTGAAGCGGGGGAGCAGTTATGAGGGCAAGGGAAGTCTTTGTTGTTTTGTTCGTCTTAGCCGTCGGGGTGGGTGCTGTTGCCGGGTGGGTGGGGGTGTACGGCCGGGACGAGGCGTTGGGGGGACGCCGCTCTGTGGCCGCTGTCACCAGGCCCGGCGTGCCGGAGCCGACGAAGTTGTGGTTTCCGCACTCCCCACGTGGAGAGGGCGGGAAATTCACGCGGCACGCGGATGGCGGGACCTTCGCGTCGCCCCGGGACCTTCTGATCGCGGTCAACGACCTGAGAATCAACTGCGAGGAAATGGTCCACACGACCGCCAACGAGTTTCGTACCGCAGGATGCGATACCGGTACCGCGCGCGTGATGTTCTACACCGTCGATCCGGGGCACAAGTTGCCGCGCTCTCTTACGCAGGATCGCTCTGGTGGTTACCGGGTCCTCGGGCGTAACTGGCTTCTGGTCGCCGACGCCGACCCGCGGTTCGGTCAGGCCGTGGCGAAACACATCGGCGGAAGGGTCATGAGCGGCTAGCAGACGGCCGACTGGGACGGTACGTGCAGGTGGGAAAGGGCACCGTCCATGATCCCGGCTTCACTCTGGCCGGCTGATAGGGAAGCCTCTGGGGCTCGTCGGCCTTTGTTGGATCCTGCCCGCCCCGAGGAGTTCGAGCATGGCCAGGCCTATTAGCCGTATTCGCCAGGCTTCTCAGGTACCCCTGGCTATACCTCGAATGGGGCGTACGCGGGAGCGACTCCCATGGTCGGCAGCTGATGTGATGATCACCGCTCATCAACCACTCCCCTCAGGAGATACCGTGGTCATCCATCGTCAAACAGGTACCGAACTCGCTCCCGGCGGTGGCGGGCTCCGTGGCCTGATCCGGCGCCGTCCGCTGCTCAGCTTCTTCGTGATGGCCAATCTGTTGAGCTGGGTCGCGTGGACGCCGTACATCCTCTCGGCGACCGGCCTGGGGGTCCTGGACTTCAGCTTCCCCGCGGTTCTCGGCACCACGCAGCTCTTGGGCATGCTCCCGGGCGCCTACCTCGGCCCGATCCTGTCGTCGTACATCGTGACCCGTGTCACGGACGGCAAGGCAGGGATCCGTGAGTGGGCCGGGCGGCTGTGGAGATGGCGGGTCAGCTGGCGCTGGTACCTGGCGGTCGCCATCGGTGTTCCTTTCGCTCTCATCTCCACGGCCATGGCGGTGAGCGACGGTGCCATCCACGCGCCGCCCGTCATGGTGCTGGTGGCCTACCTGCCGTTCCTGCTCATCCAGATGGTCACGACCGGTGTCGCCGAAGAGCCCGGCTGGCGGGACTTCGCCCTGCCCCGCCTCCAGCGGAAGTACGGGCCGCTCGGCGGTACCCTCATCCTCGGACCCCTGTGGGGCGTGTGGCACCTTCCGCTGTTCCTCAGCGAATGGGGTGGCTGGCCGAACGTGACCTGGCTGACGGTCGGCGAGTTCATCGCCTCCGCCGTCACCTTCAGCGTGGTCATCACGTGGGTGTTCAACAAGACCCGCCAGAGCCTGCCGCTGGTCATGCTGCTGCACGTCAGCGTCAACACCTTCTTCTCGCTGGTCTTCGGAGACATGTTCCCGTCGATCGCCGACACCGCGCACATGGCACACGTCCAACTGCTCACCGCCACCATGGCGGCGACCGTGCTGATCGTCGTGACCCGCGGACGTCTCGGCTACCGCCCGGAGACCGAACACCCTGCGCAGGTAGGCGGCCAGAACTGAGCGACGGCAGGGCGAAGGGTCTCGTCCTGGTGGGCCTGTGTCGCTCTGAACAGGCATCACGCCGTCAGGAGCCTTCTCGGTTTCATGGGACCTGATCTGTTCGCGCCCGTCCGGAGCACATTCGAACCGCCTGGACCATGCTGGGTTCATGGAATACGTCGTTCGGGTGCCTGGGGCGCCGCTCGATCGGTTCGTTGATGACATCTACTGCCTGACCGGGGTGCCACGGCATCGGCGGATGAACGTGCCGCCGATGCCGTCGGCGCATCTGTTCGTCAATCTGGGCGGGCCCGCGCGTCTGTGGGATTCCGATCTTTCGGTGCCGTCGGCGGTGTTCGCCGACGGGTGGTTCATGGGGGTGTGGACCAGGCGTTTCCTCTTCGAGTACCCGGCGTGGGTGCGGCTCGTCGGGGTGCACTTCAAGCCGTGGGGGATTTCGCCGTTCGTCGACATGCCGGCGACCGAGCTGCGGGACCGATGGGTGCCGGTCGACGCCGTCTGGCGACGGTCTCTGGACCGGATCCGCAATCAGGTCGGCGACAGCACGTCGGCCATCGAGACGCTGCGGATACTGGAGGAGGAGCTGCGGTCGCGGCTCGCCGAGGCGCCGTCGCGCGGTCTCGAACTGGTCCAGCACACAGGCGGGCGTCTGGAGACCTCCCACGGCGCGGTCCCGGTCGGTGCGCTGACCGATGCCGCCGGGGTGAGTGTCAACCACCTGGCCACGCAGTTCAAGTCCCATGTCGGGGTCACCCCGAAGCGGGTGGCGCGGATCTACCGCTTCGCGCGGCTGATCGTGTCCGTGGACCCCTCGCGGCCGGTCGACTGGTCGGAGGTCGCCCACACGGCGGGTTACTTCGACCAGGCCCACTTCAGCAGGGAGTTCAAGGACTTCACCGGACACACCCCGACGGAGTACCTGGCCCTGCGGCGCCGGTTCCCCGCCGAGCGGGGGTTTCCGCCGGACAGTGGCCCGATGCCCGCTGAGTGATTTTTTACAAGCCCGCTCGCCTCCCGGGGCGACACGATCGGGGGTGAACGCGCAAGGAGACTCAAGGAGAACCCTGTGGGCATTGTGATCATGCAAAGCGTGGTGTCGGTGGACGGCTTCATCGCCGACGAGAAGGACGGCGTCGGGCCGCTGCACGATTGGTACTTCAACGGGGACACCCCGATCATCGACGGCGGCGAGAAGGGGTTCGACCATTCCGGAGCCGGAAGCGGCTTCAAGGTCTCACGCGCGTCGGCGGCGTACGTCCGGCCCATTTGGGAGGGGGTCGGCACGATCGTGATGGGCCGCACCCTGTTCGACCTGGTGAACGGCTGGGAGGGTAGGCCGCCCGCGGGCGACCACGTGGTCGTGGTGTCCCACCGGCCCAAGCCCGACGGCTGGCACCCCGAGGCCTCGTACCATTTCGTCGACGACGTGACGGCCGCGATCGAGAAGGCCCAGGAGCTGGCCGGGGAGCGAATCGTCAGCGTGAACGGCGGCGTCGTGGGTGGCCAGATCTTCGCGGCCGGCCTGGTGGACGAGGTGGCGATGGACGTGGTGCCGGTGGTGTTCGGGTCGGGCAAACGCTTCTTCGGCGGCATCGACGCGCAACATCTGCTGGAGGACCCCCACGTGGTCGTCCAGGGCGACCGGGTGCTGCACCTGGGGTTCAAGGTACGCCGCTAGATCCCGTTCGTTGACGGTGAGACCCCTCGTCCCCGGGCGATGGAGACGGGGGGTCTGAAGGACGGGGAGTGGTCTCGGACGGTCGGCGTCAGCGGGTCCGTGGGGCATCGGCGCTGGGGGTGGGCGGGGAGGGTCAGCTCGTGGTGGCCTCCACGGTGAAGCAGCGGTGGAGGAGGAAGCCGGTCTTGCCGGCGGGGCCGTTGATCCTGACCAGGGGCTTGATGGTGGACCGTCCGGGGCCCACGGTGATCAGGGCGAAGGTCGATCGGGTCTCCGCGAACTCCTGGTGGTTGGCGAAGTTGGCGGGGCCGAAGGTGCCTTCGGGCGGGAAGGTGTCGTTCAGGGTGTAGGCGAGGCGGAACTCCGCGCCGGCCTGGACGGAGACGTCCGCGGTGACCTCCACCTTCAGCGTCGTCGTGGCCGGGACCTCGACGGTGATCGGGTCGGCGATGCCGACGTACACGGCCGAACTCGCGACGAACGACAGGACGCGAGCATCGCATTTCGCCTGGGGGGCGGGAAGGGCGGAGGCCGGCTCGCCGAGCGCGAACGTCGTGATCGCCGCGGCCGCGCCGCAGGCGGCCAGTGCGGCGACGGTCCTGCGACGGCGTGACGACCTGATGGTGGGGGTCATGAATTCTCCTCGTTTCTGTGGATTTGGAACGTTCCCTTACGGTTGTGAGGGCTGGGTGTCGACACGACCTTGGGCGTGCCGCCTTCACTCTCAGGGCGTTCCATTCAGTTCCACAGCGGGGACACGACCCGTTCCACTGGTTTCAATCGGCCGCCTGCTTGGTGCCGGCGTCCGGGGCGGGTTTCTTCGAGGCGGCTTTGTCCGGTAGCACGATCAGGCTGACGATGCGGCGGACGCGGCCGTCCTCCTCGGCGTTGCTGATCCGGCTGACGACCGCGTTCTCGATCTCCTCGACCATCGCGGCGAACTCGTCGTCGGTGAGCCAGACCGCCGCCTGCCGGTAGACGACGCCGTCCGAGACTGGTTCGGCGTCCTCGCCCGCGAGGTAGCGGTCGAAATCGTGCAGCAACGAGGCCGCGAACGTGGTGAACGACCGTTGGTGGTCCTCCCGCGTCATCGCCGCCCGCGCCGCGGGGTCGACCACCGCCTGCTCCGGGCGCACCCGGTAACTGCGCTCCACCGTGCCGCGCACCCGTTTCTCGCTCACCACCTCCAGCACTCCCGCCTCGGCCAGTACGGCGATGTGCCGGTACATCGTGGCCGGGGTGATGTCGGGGAGGCGGTCACGCAACTGGGCGGTGGTCATCGGATCGGCGTCGAACAGGGTCTGCAGGATGCGCATCCGGACGGGATGCAGGAGGACGTCCGCGGTAGCCATGGACCAATGTTCTCACATGCGCTAATGTTCTCACATCTGGTAATGTTCTCGTATGTAGTAAATTTAGCATGCATGATAGCGATGGGAGATGAAGACGTGCGGGATGTCGAGATGACGGCCATCGCGGACGACGGGCTGTCCCTGGCCGGCACGCTGACCCTGCCCGCGGGCCCCGGCCCGCACCCGGCCGTCCTGCTGCTGAACGGATCCGGCCGGCTGGACCGCGACGCCAACACCGGGCGGCTCCGCATGGAGCTCGGACCGCCGCTGGCCGCCGCGCTCGCGAAGGAAGGCATCGCCACACTGCGCTACGACCGGCGCGGGGTCGGCGCCACTTCCGGTGACTGGCGTGCGACCGGATTCGCCGACAACCGGAACGACGCCGCCGCCGCGCTCCGCGCCCTGGCCGGACGCCCCGAGATCCGGGCGGACGCCATCGGAGTGGTCGGGCACAGCGAGGGCGCCGTCCACGCCATGACCCTCGGCGCGCACCCGCAGGTCGCGGCGGTCGTGCTGCTGGCCGGGTTCGCCCGCCTGGGTGAGGACGCCATGCGCTGGCAGGCCGGGATGCTCGCCCGCGATCTCCCCGCGCCGGTGCGGCCGTTGCTGCCGGTGCTGCGAGCCCTGGCCGCGCGGCAACTCGCCCGGATCAAGGCGACCAGCACGGACGTGGCGCGCGTCGCCGGAGCGCCGGTGAACGCACGGTGGCTGCGGGAGCTGTTCGTCCACGACCCGCGGCCGGCCCTGGCGAACATCCAGGTGCCCGTCCTGGCGATCACCGGCGGCAAGGACGTCCAGGTCGACGCCGCGGACCTGGACGAGATCCGCAAGCTGGTGCCCGGTGAGGTCGAGGTCCACCGGATCCCCGACCTCACCCACGTGTTGCGCCGCGACCCTGGTCGCCCGTCGGTGCGCTCCTATCGCCGGCTGCTGCGCGCGCCGGTCGACGCCGACCTGCTCACGCAGGTGGCCGGCTGGCTCGCCCGCCGACTCAGGCCGCAGGGCGGGCCGATGCCCCTGAACAGCGAGAACACTGTTTCCGCTCGTCTCCTGCCGAAGGAATGAACTCCTTCGTACGACGCCCCTGAAATGCCGAAGGAATGAACTCCTTCGTGCGACGCCCCTGAAATGCCGAAGGAATGAACTCCTTCGTGCGACGCCCCTGGATGCCGAAGGAATGACTCCTTCGTGCGACGCCCCTGAAAGGGAACAAGACGTGACCATCGCACCCCCCGTTCGTCAGAGAAGCGGCCTGGCCCTCTTCTTCGCCGTCACGTTCACGTGGACCTGGGCCTTCTGGCTGGTCGCGATCTCACTCGGTGGACCGGCGATGACCTCCCCCACCGTCATCCCGTACCTGCTCGGCGGCTTCGGCCCGGTGATCGGCGCGATCGTGGTCCGGGTACGCCGCGCCCGCCGCCGTCAGCCCGCCCCCGCTCATACAGTCGGAATCCGGCCGAGCATGCGGCTGTTCTGGGTGCCGCCCCTGCTGGTGCTGGCGTCGGCGACCGTGCTGGCGGCCGCGCTGCTCGCCCAGCTCGTGGGTGGCCCCATGGTCAGCCTGGCACCGGGACGCGATCTGATCGCGACCGTCGGCGGGCCCGTGCCGTTCCTGGTCAGCATGCTGATCGCCGGCCCGCTGGCCGAGGAGCCCGGCTGGCGCGGCACGGCGTACCCCCGCCTGCGCGCGTCGATGAGCCGCCTTCAGGCCGGCCTGCTGCTGGGTGTCGTCTGGGCGGTGTGGCATCTGCCGCTGTTCTTCGTCAACGGCACCGTCCAAGCGGATCTCGGCCTGTTCAGCTGGAGCGGGCTGCTGTTCTCGCTCAGCGTCATCCCGATGGCCCTGCTGACCGGTTACGCCTACGAGAGCGCCGGGGTCGTCGCGGCCATCGCGGTCCACTTCGGCGTCAACGCGACGATGGCGCTCCTCGGCGTCGGCTCACCCGTGACGCAGGCGTTCATCGTGGCGGTCCAGATGCTCGTAGTGCTCACACTCCTCGCCCTGCGCCGCACCCCCCGAACGGACCAGCCGGCTCGAACGGACCAGGTCGTCACCGGCCCTTCGCACCAGATCAGCCGAAGCCGCGGGTGAAACCAGGCGGACCGCCCAGGATCACATGAGCGGTTCTGGCATGGTCACCGTTCCCGGCATGCCCTAGGGTCACTGATCATGAATGGGCGGAACGGATTCTTGCTCCTCGGTTCGACGATTCTCTTCTTCGCCTTTTTGGTGTCGCTCGCCAGGAACAGCAACAACGCGGGTATCGGGTGGGGGCTGGTCGGTGTCGGCTTCATGATCGGGGCGGTGGCCTGTGCCATCTCCGATCTGAAAGCACCTCAGCCTGCCACGTTGACGAGATCAGCCGACGATGCCGAAGAGGCGCGATCGTCCGATGGTGCCGAGAAAGCGCGATCGTCCGACGATGCCGGAGACAGGTGACCTGAGGTCGTCAGGATCCACCGGGGAATGCTCGCCAGGAAGCCTCAGAGCCTCGGAACCGACGAGCCGTGATGTCGCGGGTGTCGCGTTACCGCGAGTGATGGTCGGCCACACGCGCCCGTGGCCGACTTTCGCTTGGGCGGGTCAGAGGTCGGTGGTGATGATTTTTTCGATGTTGCGTTCGGCGAGGGCCGTGATGGTGACGAACGGGTTGACGCTGGTGTTGCCGGGGATCAGGGAGCCGTCGATGACGTACAGGCCGGGGTAGGCCGTGAGGCGGCCGTAGTTGTCGGTGGCCTTGTTGAGCACCGCGCCGCCGAGCGGGTGGTACGTCAGGTGGTCGCCCCAGATCTTGTACACGCCGAAGAGGTCGGTCCGGTAGATCGTCCCCTCCTTTGAGTTGATCTTGTCGAAGATCGTCTTGGCCATATCGATGGACGGTTGCTTCCAGGCGGTCTGCCAGTTCAGGTCGACCGTGGAGGTGGCCGCGTTCCAGGAGAACTGGGCGCGGTTGGGGTTCTTGGTGATCGACAGGTAGAACGAGGCGAAGGTCTCGATCCCGGTGGGCAGCGGTGCGACCTCGGCGAACGCGCCCCCGGCGGCCCAGTTGTCGATGCCGGCGCAGGGGATGGTCGACTGGAGGCTGCCGGTCGGGTCCCACAGGTGGTTGGCGCGGCCGCACATGACGTTGCCGTTGTCGCCCCAGCCCTTGCCGATCTCGCCGTTCAGGTTGGGCAGCGCGCCGGTGGCCTTCAGCTTGACCAGCAGCTTGCTGGTGCCGACGCTGCCGGCGGCGAAGAACACCCTGTCGGAGGTAACGGTCTTGGTGGCCGTGACGTCGCCGGTGGTGTTGAGCTGCTCGATGACGACCGTGTAGCCGCCGCCGGCCGCGGGGGCGACCCTGGTGACCCGGTGCAGCGGCGAGATGGTGACCCTGCCGGTGGCCTTGGCCTGGGCGATGTAGGTCTTCTGCAGGGACTTCTTGCCGTAGTTGTTGCCGTAGAGGATCTCCCCGGCCAGCGCCGACTTGGTGGCGGTCCCGGCCGCCTCCTGCTTCATGTAGTTCCAGTCGTACACGTCGGGGACGAAGACGAACGGGAAGCCGGAGCGCTGGGCGTGCTTGCGGCCGACGCGGGCGAACTGGTAGCAGTCGGTGGTGTCGAACCAGGCCGGGTCGATGGTGCCGACCCCGAGCCCGGCGTTGGCGCGCGGGTAGTAGGTGGTGTACATCTCGTCGGGGTTCACCGACGGCAGGACGGTGCCGAAGTTCTCGCGCTTGGGCGTGACGGCCATGCCGCCGTTGACCAGCGAGCCGCCGCCGACGCCGCGTCCCTGGTAGACCGTGATGCCGCTGAACTCCTCGGCGTCCAGGATGCCGGTGTAGCGGGAGATGTTCCTGTCGATCGGGAAGCCGAGGAAGTAGTTGAGCGGCGCCTTGGTCTTGGTGCGCAGCCAGTACGACCGCTGGTCGGGGGCGGTGGTGGTGCAGAAGATCTTTCCGTCGCTGCCGGGGGTGTCCCAGGCCATGCCCATCTCGATCATGTTCACGTCGACGCCCGCCTGGGCGAGACGCAGGGCGGCGACGGAGCCGCCGTACCCGGTTCCGATGATCAGGACGGGGACGTGGGCCCCGTTGGCGATCGGGCCGGCGGCGAGGGCGGTTTTCGCCTGGGCGCCGATGGGGCGACCCGCGAGGGCCGCGGCTCCTAAGATAGAACCAGTTCCAGTGATGAAGCGGCGGCGTGAGATGCTCCATCGGCCTGTTCCACCCGGGGGTTTGTCAGTCATGACGTTCCTCACTCTTGATGGTTAGAACAAGTTCTATATGTTTCTCGCTTGTTAAACCATCGGGTACCAGTGAGTAACTTTGACTGATTTGTCTGATCTAGGTCACGGTGCCGCCGCGCGCCTTCCCGAGGGTGATCGGCCGCTCGGGAGCGTGCAGACGGTGTCCAGGCCGAGCACGTGGTTGAGCCGTCCGAACGCCAGCCAGGACCCGATGCTCATGCTCAGCTCCACGATCTCGGCCTGGCTGTAGTGCGCGGTCATCCGCGTCCAGAACTCCTCGTCCAGGCCGTGGTGGTCCAGGGCGTACCGCTCGGCGTACTCGGCGGCCAGCCGGGTGCGCTCGTCGAAGGCGCCGGTGGTGCGCCACTCGGCCGTCGCGTCGGCGAACCCCTCCTCGACCCGCTGCCCGTCCCGCTCGGTCCGCCAGTCCAGGCAGAAGGCGCAGCCGTTGATCTGCGCGATCCGCAGCCGCGCGGCCTCGAACTCGCGCAGGCCGAGGGTCGTGTGGGCGTACACCGACAAGGAGAAGTTCGCGGCGGCGGCCCCGATGCCGGGGATCATCTCCCCCCACACGTACTCGATCGCGTCTTTGCCCTCGGGGATGTCGATGTGCATGGTCAGCTCCTTCCGAGCCTGCCGGTCGCGGGGCGCAGGGGGACGTCGAGCGCGTCGTAGAGCCCGGGTTCCGCCGCGACGAGCCAGTCGATGGCGTTCACCAGCCGTCCGGCCGCGGTGGCGTTCCCGCCCGCGGCCCGGTTGCCGCCCTCGTCGGTGGCCTCGACCGTGACCTCGATGCGCGGCCGGCCCTCGATGACCACCCGGTGGGCGCCGTCGCCGTCGGGAGGGACCGGCCAGTCCGGCGCGCAGGAGGGATGGATGCGGGTGACGTGCTCGATGACGATGCGGGCCACGCCGCCGACGATGCCCTGCACCTCGAACCGCACCGCCCCCTGCGTGCCGGCCTCGAACTCGCCCATCGTCTTGGTGCTCACCGTGGTCTCGAGCGGGCGCCGGTCGACGGTCTCGCGGATCTCGTCGAGCTCGACGCCGAGGGCCCGCGCCATCAGCCGGATCTGCCCGCCCCACACCATGGACGGCACGGTCGGCGCGATCATCGGCGGCTCGTAGTCCATCGGCTGGCCCATGCCGACCAGGTACCGGACCGAGTCGTGCTGGTCGTAGGTGGAGTAGTCGAAGATCTCCTGGCAGCGGACCACGTCCACGGTCGTGCCGAGCCCGCTGATCAGCAGGGGCAGCACGTCGTTGCCCCAGCCGGGGTCGACGCCGGAGACGAACAGCGAGCCGCCGCCCTCGGCGACGGCGGCCAGCACCGCCTCCCGCATCTCCGGTGGGGCGTTGCGCTGGTCGTAGAGCGCGTACGTCGCCGGGGTGACGACCACCGCTCCCGCGCGGATCGCCCTGACGATGTCGGCGAGGGCCTCGTCGGGGCGGATGTCGCCGGACGCCGCGTACACCACGGCGCGCGGACCGGTGGCGAGCACGGCGTCGATGTCGCTCGTGGCCGCGATTCCCAGATCGTGGCCGAGCCCGCCGAGGTCGCCCGCGTCGCGGCCGACCTTGGCGGGGTCGTGGACGAGCACGGCGGTGAGCTTCAGTGCCGGATGGGCCTCGACGGCACGGATGGCGGCGCGGCCGACGTTGCCGGTGCCCCAGACGGTCGTGGGAATCATACGCGGAATGTAGCAAGCGCTTGGTCAATCGTACAGACCTGGAAGCCTGGTGGGCGAGATCGTGAAAGACCTGGGGGCCTGGCGGGCGAGGGAGAGCGCCCGCCAGGCCCCGGACGGCCGGGTCAGCCGATCTTGCCGACCCCGGCTCCCGCGGTGACCGTGGCCTTCACCGAGTTGGGATCGTCCAGGGTGTAGCCGTAGTACGTGCTGGGTTCCTGGACGGTGCCGCTGCAGTCGGGCTGGCCCGACTCGTTGACGAAGACGTTGTTGCGCGCGACGCACCGGCCGGCCGGGCCGGCGTAGGAGTTGCTCACCGGCTCCTCGACGCGGTCGAAGTAGTTGCCCTCGACCATGCAGCCGGCGTTCGCCTGGCAGGCCACTCCGACGTCGGTGTTGTAGTAGTAGTAGTTGTTGAACACGTGCACCGGCTCGCCGAACCGCACCCGCGGGTTGCGCTGCGGGGTCTGGTCGAACCAGTTGTGGTGGTAGCTGACCTTCAGCCGGCCGATGTCCTGCGCGCCCGCGCCGTCGTCGTGGCCGAGCAGCATGTTCTTGGTGTGGTTGTGCACGTGGTTCCACGACACGGTGACGTAGGACGAGCCGCGCTTGATGTCGACCAGCCCGTCGTACCCGCAGCACATGTCGTTGTGGTCGATCCACACGTGGTGGGAGAACATCTGCACGTTGATCGAGTCGTCGTTGGCGTTCCTGAAGGTCAGGTTGCGGATGATGACGTTGTTCACCGCGTTCGCCGGCGGCGAGGTGATCGCGTCGTCCACCGCCAGGCCCACGTTGAGCCCGCCGCCGGTGATGCCCGCGTCGGAGCCCACGCCCACGATGGACTTGTTCGAGGCGACGTTGTACATCCCGGCCGGCACCGTGATCATGCCGCGCACGCAGATGTTCAGCGGCGCGGTCTGCGCGATGGCGGAGATGAGTTCGCCCGCCGTGTCGACCTCGACGGTCGAGCCGCCGGCGCCGCCGGTGGTGCCGCTCCGGCCCCAGGCGTTGACCGAGGCGAAGCCGACGGGCGTCCCCGAGGTGGGGCAGACGCCGGGCGGCAGCGGGGTGATCGTCGGCGTGGACGGCGGCTGGCTCGGGCCGCCGACGTCGGTCACCAGCACGTCGTCGAACGAGGCGCTGGCGTAGTAGCCGGCGAGTCCGGCCCGGCCGGAGGAGTAACCGGTGTCGGTCGCCGTCACGACCTGCACGTTGTCCACGAAGCCGCGCAGCGTTGTGCCGAACGCCTCCAGCCGCAGCGTGTACCACGTGCCGGCGGTCACCGTCGCGGGGGCCGAGGCGAGGGTGACCGGGGCGCCACCGGTGCGCTTGCCGAGGACGACCGAGCCGGAGTTGCTCAGCCCGAGGTAGTAGTAGGCGCTGGTGCTCTGTGCCCGGGCCAGGATCGCGACGTTCCGCCCGCTGCCGTTGAACGAGATCGGCTTCACCCGTGCCTGCACCGCCTGGTCCGACCATCCGGCGCCGGCCAGCGTACGGGCGTCGGCGCTGGTGCCGGACTGCCGGAGCGCCCGGGAGCCGTCGGTGACCACCGACCAGCTTCCGCCGGACCCGGACCAGCCCGTCGAGTTGCCGTCCTCGAAGTCGTCGCCGAACAGCGTCGCGGCCGAGGCGCTGGGGACGGTCACCAGCGCCAGCGCACCGATCACGATGGCGGTGAGGGTCATCGCGAGCGCGGCCAGCATGGCGCCGGTGCCGCGGTCCTTCCTTCTTCGCATGGAAACTCCCGTTCCGTCGGACCGGCAGGGCCCGGTCCAGGGCAGGCCGGGCCGTGGCCCGCGTACCGGGCCGGATCCGCGAAAAGCGATCCGGTGGGACGCGCGGCCACGTCCTGGCATGACGTGGCGCCGACCGGCGGGCGGCCGGAGGGGCCGTCCGCGATCCCTTGGCCAAGGGCTCTGGACATGGCCGGGCCTTCGCGGGTGCGCGAGGACAGGGCCGTCCGCGGTGACGCTCTAGTGCGAAGTGCAGGAAGCGCTGCCGAACTTCTCCGCACTTTTACGTCCGGGAAATCAGGGGGTCAAGTTCGGAGTCCACCGCCGCGACCGCTGAATGTTTCGTGCATACAGTGGAACGCCGTCCTGCCACATGAAACGCGTCCTGGCCTAATGCGGCCAGAATGAAACTTTCACGCGTACGAAGGCCATTCCCGAATGGCCGGGATCACCGCGACGGGCGCTCAGCCCACCCTGTGGACGGAGTACCCCGGCATCTCGGAGTACCGCCCCTGGAAGATCGCGTAACCCTCGGAGAGCGCGACGGGCTCGCCGGGAAGGTCGTCGGCGAGGACGTTCGCCGAGCGGTCCACCTCGTAGCCGCGATCGTGCCGGTCGTCCAGGAAGACGTGACCCCGCCACACGGCCGCGAGGGTGGCGTCGGGGAGCTCACGCCTGGCGACCCTGACCTCGCGGCCGTCCAGCCGGATCGTGACCAGCCGGCGCTGCCGCAGGTCGGAGTACTCGCAGGCGATCAGGCTCACGCCGTCGGTCTGGCAGCCGGTGACGAACTCGGGCAGGCGGGCGATCTCGCGGCCGGTCCCGGGGTCGAGGACGAGGGGCGGTCCAAGACGCCCGTCCTTGACCTCTCTGACCATGGGCAGATTCCCGGCGGCCAGCGCCGGGAGCGAGGCGGGCATGCGGGGGGACGGCTCCCAGCGGGTACGGCCCGTCGCCGCGTCCAGGGCGACGACGGACCCGCCGCCCAGGTCGAGCCTCGACCCGCCCGTGCCACCGGCGACGCGGCCGAGCACCAGGTCGCCGGAGACCATCACCGGCTGCACGCCGGACCGCGTCCACAGCCGCCGCCCGGTGGCCACGTCGACGGCGACCAGGCGGACGTCGCCGAAGCCTCCGGTGGGCGAGGGGGCCACGGTGGCCAGGGCGATCTTTCCGCCGGACGTCTCCAGCACCCCCCGCAGCCGGTTCGCCGCCCTGGCGGCCCTGCCCGTCCTGGCCGGCACGAGCGGGAGCCGCCAGCGGACGCTGCCGTCCCTGCCCGACAGCAGGGCCACCCCGGTCTCGTCGGAGGGACCCGACCCGAGCGGGCACAGCCCTGTGGGGTGCCGGCATCCGGTCAGATAGTAGTTGGCGAGGATCCCCCAATCGGCGCCCTTGCCCACGATCTGGGGCGTCCGCGAGCGGCCGTAGGCCATGTCGAGCCAGACCGCGCCGCCTCCGCCGCGCAGGGGACCGAATTCCCCGACCGACCAGCGCACCTTTCCCGTCGCCGCGTCCGCGACCACCAGCCGGGTCTCCTTCTTCCTGAGACCGCCCACGATGACCGCCGCGTCGCCGTGCAGCGCGGCGGCGCTGATGTACTTCACGGCGCCCTTGGTGTCCTGGGTCCAGAGCGGCTCGCGGCCCAGCGGGAGGGGCCGCAGCGAGGGCGCCTCGTCGACCACCACCCCGAGGTTCTGCGGCGTCGGGGACGGCGGGCCCGTGGGCTTCGCGGGTGCGGTCCCGCCGGCGCAGGCGGCGGCCGTCAGCGCCGCGGCGGCCAGCACGGCGGCACGTCGAACCGTCATCCACGTCTTCCGCTCATGCGGTCCGGTATATCGCACTGAAGACGTGCGGGACGCAGTGATCGTTCCATCCGCCGCGCGGTTCCCGGGCACGCGCCGTGCGAAACGGGCGCGGTTTCGGAAACTCATTCACCGGATATCAGTCAGGCCGCTGAGAAAAGGTCACGCGACCACGGGTATTAATCGCGTTCCCATAAGCGCGTGAATGGGCCCGTCAGTTCTCCGTGAAGATCTCGTAGTGGCCGCCGGGCCGTGAGCGGTCCTGGAACGGGCGCAGCGGGGAGGGGTGGCCGAGGCGGCGCAGTTCCCCCTCCCAGGACTGGTAGGCGTCCATTCCGGACCACCGCATGAGCAGCACCCAGCGGTCCTCGCCGCCGACGCCGCGCAGGAGCTCGACGCCGAGCAGGCCGGGGGTGGCGGCGAGCTGCCCCGCGGTCTGCGCGTAACCGCTCCTGAGCGGCCTCTCGGGACCCCGGTAGTGGACGAACACGAGCACACTCATGTCCCGAGCATGGACGTGCGCGCTCGAAGCGCGCTCGAAGGGGCCTTTCACCAGGTGCTTCCACCGGCATTCGATCGTTGCCCGAGGTGGACAGGCCAGCCTTGGCGCATGAGGATCCTCGTAACTGGAGGCGCGGGCTTCATCGGAAGCCACTACGTCCGCTGTCTGCTCGACGACCAGTACGCCGGGTGTGAAGACGCCGAGGTGACGGTTCTCGACAAGCTGACCTACGCCGGCACCACGTCGAACCTACCCATGGACAACCCTCGGCTGTCCTTCGTGCGCGGCGACATCTGCGACCGCGACCTGCTCATGGACCTGCTGCCCGGCCATGACGCCGTCGTCCACTTCGCGGCCGAGTCGCATGTGGACCGCTCGATCACCGACCCGGGCGTCTTCGTCCGGACCAACGTGCTGGGGACGCAGACCCTGGCCGACTCCTGCCTGCGACGGAACATCGAACGCGTCGTGCACGTGTCGACCGACGAGGTCTACGGCTCGATCGCCGAGGGCTCGTGGTCGGAGGACGCGCCGCTGTGCCCGAGCTCGCCGTACTCGGCGTCCAAGGCCGGCAGCGACCTGATCATGCAGGCCTACCATCACACGCACGGACTGCCGGTGTGCATCACCCGCTGTTCCAACAACTACGGTCCGCACCAGTTCCCGGAGAAGCTCATCCCGCTCTTCGTGACGAACCTGCTGTCGGGGCGGGACGTGCCGCTGTACGGCGACGGCCAGGTGGTGCGCCAGTGGGTGCATGTGGACGACCACTGCCGGGGGATCGACCTGGTCCTCGGCAAGGGACGTCCCGGTGAGGTCTACCACCTCGGCTGGGGTGTGGAGCTGACCAATCGCTCGCTGACCGAACGGCTGCTGGAGATGTGCGGCGCGGGGCCGGAGCGGGTGCGCAGGGTGGCCGACCGGCTGGGGCACGACCAGCGGTACTCGCTGAACGTGGACAAGGCCCGGCGGGAGGTCGGCTACGAGGCCCGCATCTCCTTCGACGACGGGCTGGCCGAGACGGTGCGGTGGTACCAGGAGAACCGGGAGTGGTGGGAGCCGCTCCGGCCGGACCTTGGTTAGTCCGGCCGCCGGCCTGCCCCGATCCTGGCTGCTCAGCCTGTCCTGAGAACCGCCCGGCCCGACCCGAGGATCGCTCGGTCTGGTCCGGGAACCGCTCAGACGGTGCTGAGAGCTACTGCTCAGTCTGTTCCGAGAACCCCTGCGACGATGTTGCTGAACGCCTTCCAGGTGTCGCGCTCACTTGCCAGAGCGCGGCGGCCCGCGGCGGTCAGCTCATAGGTGCGCCTCTTGCGGCCTCCGACGATGCTCCAGTCACTGGAGACGTACTCGGCATGCTCCAGGCGTCGCAGGGCTGGGTAGATGGTGCCGGTGGGAAGGTCGAGGGTGTCTCCGCTGCGGGTCCGCAGGGTGCTGATGATGGCGTAGCCGTGAAGAGGACCGGGCTCGAGCACTGCCAGCACCAACGCGTCCAGATGCCCCCGGAGTGTGTCGAGCTTCATATCGGCATTCTACATGTATCGATTCTGAAGCCCATGAGTACCTCCAGACGATCTGTCAATTTTTTTGTTCGGTGGCCTGTTTACCTACGGCCCCTAGATAAGTGGTGGAGGAATCGTGGAAACGTCGAACGCGGGCCGGTCCCTGCTGCGCACGATCCTGGCGGGGCTGGCGTCCAGCCTCACCTGGATCGGCTACCTGCATTGGACCGACCCGCACGGGCCGGGCAGTCCGGCCGACGACGAGTCTTGGGCGGACGACTTCGTCATTCATCCATTGGATCGATGGTGATCAGCGGCTGGCCGTACTCCACCGACGTGGCGTCCTCGACCAGGATGGCGGTGACCAGGCCGTCGCGGTCGGCCTCGACCCCGTTCATCAGCTTCATCGCCTCGACGATGGCCACCCGCTGCCCGGCCACCACCGTGTCCCCGACTTCGACGAACGGCTTGGCGCCCGGGGACGGGGCGCGGTAGAAGGTCCCGACCAGCGGGGCGCACACCTGGTGCGCCGCCGGGTCGGGCTGGAGGTCGGCGACGCCGTGTACGGCCGCCGGCAGGCTCGCCGGGACGGTGGCCACCGCGGCGAGCGGCACATAGGCCGCGGCGCCGACGTGCTCGGGCCACTCGATCTCGACGCTCGTCTCCCCGGCGGACAGCTTGATCCGCCGCACCGGGCCCGCTCCGGCGTCGATGACCCCGGTGGCGTGGCGCCACAGTTCCTCCAACGTGGGCGTGTGCCCAGCGCGCTCGCTCATGGCTCAGCTCCTTTCCCTGCAGATCCAGGCCTGTCGTTGGTTCACAGGTCCGCCCAGGCCGACCTGATGAGGGCGAACTCCGCCTCGGTGAGTGCTTCGCCCGTGGTGTCGAGATGGGTGGCGTAGTACAGGCTCGGCACGCCGAGCCCCGGTTGCGCCTCCACGTACTCGCGGAACGCCGACAGGGACGGCAGCGGCCATCCGTCGGTGTCGATCAGCCAGTTCTCGTCGGCGATGCGGGCCATCCGGGCGCGGAACGCCATGTCGGCCACGACCGAGTCGCGGTCGCGCGTGTAGATGTCGCCCAGACGCACCATGTCGAGGACGTCGGCGAAATAGGGGTTGGGGGACTGCCCCATGATGAGGGCGTCCGGTTTGATCTCCTTGGCGGTCTGGTAGATCAGCCGGTGCATCTCCTTGGCCGCCTCGATGCCGAACAGCCGGCGTGACCCCGCGTTGAAGGCCATGCCGTCGACGGCGGGCGTCGCCGAGACGTGGTCGATCTTCAGGCCGTCGATGTCGAAGCACCCGGGTCCCGACCCGAGCACCTGGCGGAGCTGCCGCCGGATGCGCTCGCGGGCCTGCGGCAGCGTGACGTCGATCGCGACCTTCGAGCCCGGGCGCAGCCGGTCCCACTTGCCGCGTTTGAGCGGGCGGGCCGGCCGGTCGGCCGGGCGGTACAGCACGCACTCGTCGTCCGGCAGCCCTTCGGGGTCCCACGGCCCCCACCACAGCAGGACGCGCCTGCCCGTGGAGTGGACGTGGTCCACGAAGCCCCGCATGTCGGGCCAGCGCCCCGGGTCCAGGTTCTTCAGCCCGGCCGCGAGGAACCACCGGGCGTCGATGACCAGCGTGCCCCAGGGGACCTCACGGTCGTCCAGGCGCCGGACGATGTCGCGGTAGTTCGGCTCGGTGCACAGGGTGTAGACGGCGTTGTCCTTCTGCCGCTCCCTCGGGCTGCGGATCCGGAACAGGTCGCCCTGGTAGGACTGGTGCCCCCACCCGGAGACGATCGGCCGGCTCCACCACGACGGGCGCTCCCCTGCGGAGGCGCTCGGCACGGTCGCGCCGCTCACCGCCGCGTCGGTGAACGCGCCGCGCGCCACCGGGGCGCGCAACGCCGTCACGTACGACCGCAGCGCCAGCTCGGGGTCGCGGTCGAGCACCATCACCACGCGCGGCGTCTCGGCGCGCCCCTCGACCCACACCTCTCCCGGGCAGGACAGGTGCAGACCGAACCCCTCTCCCCCCACGTACTCGTAGTCGGAGAAGTGGTACTCCCCCGGCTGCACGCGCAGGCCGAAGGTCAGCCACTCGTGCTCGGGCCGCGCGGCGACCGCGAAGCAGAGCAGGCCGGGGTTGGCGACGAGGTTGCCGCCCTGGTAGTCCAGGTCGGCGTTCACGCTGATCTGGACGTTCTCGTAGGGCTGGAACTCCTGACGCCCGTAGGTGTTCGGCTCCGGGCTGAAGACCCGGCGGAACGCCGTGGGGGACGGCCGCGAGTAGGCGCGGACCGGTGTGTGTCGTTTGTCGTTGAAGTGCTTGGTGAGCGCGAAGTGCTCCCGGAACGTCGCGTCCTCCACGGTCTCGAAGTACCGCACGGCGGAGATCGGGCCGTTCCCGATCACCTCGGCGTGGAACTCGAGCCGGTCGCGGTAGACGTCGAGATGGTAGAACTTGTCCCAGCGGGTGCTCTTCGCGGTCCAGGTGATGCGCTCGTACTCTCCCCTGTCTGCGATGGTCCTGTCGACCAGATCGATCTCGCGGTCAAGCGCTTCCGGAGCGTCCACACCCACGCCTATCAGCAGCGGCTGCGTGAACGTCTCGAAATCCAGATGGACGAACGGTGCGGTCGGACCGCCGAGCCGTAACCGGAAGGCCGGTCGCTCGAGTACGGTCTGGGATTCCCGCATGTACCACTCCTCCTCGAGCAGACTGTGTGCGGCAATGCTCACCGCCGGCACTCGAAGGTCGCTGGAGTACGTGTCGGTCCGGGGTCGGGCCGACGGGGGGCGCCACCTGGATCTCGGCTAAAGCCGCCTTCGAGAGCGGCCTGTCACCCTGTCTCGCGTCTGAAGAGGGAGACTGACATGGCGGAGATCGACTTCGATCCCTTCGATCCGGCGCACCGCGCGGACCCCTACCCCTACTACAGCCGGCTGAGAGAGACCGCCCCGGTCTGGCGCTCGCCGCGCGGAGCCTGGGTCCTGACCCGCTTCCGGGACTGCACGGAGGTCCTGCGCGACGCGCGGTTCGGGCACGGGTCGCGGCAACGGCTGCTGGACAAGAGCAACTGGCGGCGCCCGGCGCCCAGCCAGGCCATGCCGTTCATCCTGCTCGACCCCCCCGAGCACACCCGGCAGCGTTCGCTGGTGAACCGGGCATTCACCCCGCGCAGGGTGCAGCGGCTCAGCCCCTGGATCAAGCGGCTCGTCGACTCGATGGTGGACGAGGCCATCGAGAAGGGCGAGGCCGACCTGGTCGAGTCGTGCTTCCATCCCCTGCCGGCGACGGTGATCAGCGAGCTGCTCGGGGTGCCGTCGCAGGACCGCGAGCTGGTCAGAGGATGGTCCCGGGTGATCGCCCGCGGCGTCGACCCCGACTACCAGCGGACCTCGGACGAGAAGCGCGAGCGTGACGAGGCGCTGGCCGCGTTCGACGGCTACTTCAGGGAGCTGGTCGCCGAGCGGCGCCGCGAGGGCGGGGACGACCTGCTCACCGAGCTCATCGCGGCGCGCGACAACGGGTCGGCGCTGAGCGAGGGCGAGCTGCTGGCGACCTGCACCATGATCTACGTGGCCGGGCACGAGACCACCACGGACCTGCTGAGCAACGGGACGCTGGCCCTGATGCGCAACCCCGGCGAGCTGAAGCGCCTTCGCGACGACCCGCGCCTGCTGGACAGCGGGGTCGAGGAGTTCCTGCGGTACGACCCGCCGACCCAGCTCACCCGGCGCACCGTCCTGGCCGACCTCGAACTGGCCGGGCACGACATCGCGCGCGGCGACCAGGTGGTGCTCGTACGGGGGGCGGCCAACCGCGACCCCGAGGTGTTCGACGACCCCGACCGGCTGGACGTCGGCCGCCCGGCCAACCGGCACATCGCCTTCGACGGAGGCGTGCACTTCTGCCTGGGCGCGGGGCTGGCCCGGCTGGAGGCCCGGCTGGCGTTCGAGTCGCTGGTCACCAAGGTCGGGGACATCGAGCTGGCCACCGACGCGGTGCCCTACAAGGACAACCTCACCATCCGCGGACCCAAGGAACTGACGGTGCGGCTCACCGCCCGCTGAGGGTGGTGAGCCGCACGGTGCTCAGCCTGCCAGCGACTCCAGCACGCCGACCACGTCGGCGGGCGTGACCTGGCCCTCGATCTCCTCCTTGAGCTTGAGGGCCGCGTCACGGTGGGAGTCCTGGTCGAGCAGGGCCGCCACTTCGGCGCGGATCACGTCGTGGTCCGCGTCGGCGAGGTGGACGTGGCGGCCCGCGCCCTGCTCCTGCAGGCGCCGGGCGTTCAGCGGCTCGTCCGCGATCGACGGCAGGACCATCTGCGGCACGCCGCAGGCCGCCGACGTGAGCATGGTGCCGGCCCCGCCCTGGTGCACCACTGCTGACACCGTCGGCAGCAGAAGGTGCAGGGGCATCGACTCGACCAGCGTCACGCTCTCCGGCAGGGCGCCGAGCATCGCCCGCTGCTCGGCGAACGCGGCGACGACGACGTCCACGTCGAGGCCGCTCACCGCCTCGGTCGCCAGCCGCACGGGCTGCAGGTTGCCCGCGTGCTTGGCGAAGGTGACGCCGAAGGTCACCAGGACGCGCGGACGCGTCCGGGGTTCCCTCAGCCACGCGGGGACGGCACCGCCGCCGTTGAAGGGGACATAGCGCATGAAATGCCGGGGGAGCGGGCCGTCCACCTGGAGCGACGGCGGGCAGGGGTCCAGGGTCAGCGCGCCGTGCGGATCCCCCAGGCCGAAGCGTTCCCACAGCGGCGCGAGGGTCGGCCGCTCGATCTCCTCCCGGACGTAGGTGTAGTCGGTGCCGCCCGAGAGCGAGCGCACGGCCGGCACGCCCAGCACCTGGGCGGCCTTCATCGCCGCGTAGCCCCGGGGCTCGTACACCACGAGGTCCGGCCGCCAGCTCCTGGCGAAGGCGACCAGGTCGTCCGCCATCGCCTCGGAGCCGGCCATGAACATCCGGACGGCCGTGTCGGAGCGGGCGTGTTCCCGCTCCTGCCGGCTCGCGTCCTCGGACGGACGGACCCGGATGCGCTCGATGATCGCCCCGAGGTCGAGCGAGGGCCCGGCGGGCACGAAGGGCAGGCCGGACCCCGTCACCATGTCACCCGCGTCGGGCTGGCCGGCGATCCGCACCTCGTGGCCGGCCGCCCGCAACGCCCAGGCCAGCGGCACCAGAGGGTAGTAGTGCGACCTGGTGGCCCAGGTCGCGAACAGTACTCGCATCGGCGTGCGCCCCTTCGTCAGATCAGGCCGGCTTCCTCAGCGCGACCGCCTGCGACAGTGCGGAGAAGTACCCCATGAGCAGGTCGGGGATCAGGCCGACGACCCGGTCCAGGTCGAACTCGGGGAAGCCGAGCAGCTCGCGCGGGTCCCCCGCGACGATCTCGAACCCGTGCCCGGTGACCAGCTCGTGGACGTCGATGTTGGAGCCCCACACGTTGTGGTCCAGCACGCCGAACGGCTTGCAGTCCAGGAACAGGTCGATGGTCAGCAGGCACACGCCGCCGGGGGCGAGCAGCGAGTAGATCGCCTTGAGCATCTCCTGGGCCTCCTGCTGATCGACGTGCTCGATCACCGAGAGGCAGTACGCGCGGTCGAAGGTGCCCTTGGCCAGGTCGACGTCCTGGATCTTGTCGGTGACGAGCTGGACCGAGGTGCCGAACGCGTCGTTCAGCCGCTTGTGGTTCAGCTCGGTGAGCGGCACGCCGACCGAGGGGAAGCCGGTCCAGCCGCGCTTGTCGGCCCAGTCCTCCACCTCGCGGGCCTCGGGGTCGACGTTCACGACCTCGCATCCCTCCGAGGCCAGTACATACTGCAGACCGCCCAGGCCGCCGCCGACGTCGATGACGCGCATCCCCGGCTCGGTCTTCGCGGTGAAGTACGCCCAGGGGTACTCGAACAGCCTGGTGTGATTGTTGCGCTGATAGGCGAACGGGCCGAAGCGCGACGGATCGGGATCCTCGATCCGCTGCGCGATCGACAGATCCTTGCAGTCGTGCCCGTAGGGCACGCCCCAGCGCTCGTTCCATTCGAGTTGCTCTTGCGGCAACACCCGGCGACCGATCATGAGCTCTCTCCTTGCCGATGTCTCACGGACTCGGTCAGACGCTGACAGCGACGGCTCGACAGGTGGTCGAGGGCCGATGGAGGGCCACTCCCACGAGCCGTTCTGGACCGGAACTCCAGGCGGCGAGGCCAGCATGCGGGCCGGTGATCGGGAAGGTGGAGGCGTCATGCTCAGCAGAAGAAACATGATCAAACTCGGCACGCTCGGCGGTCTCGCCGCGGTGGTGCCCATCCGGGCGGCCATGTCGCCCTCGGAGCGCGTGCTGGAGCTGACCAGGGGGGCGCACGGCGCGCACGCCCACGGGGCGACCCTGGTGTCGGCGGGGGTGGCGCCCACGGTCACGCCGTTCACACGGGCCCTGCTCATCCCGCCGGTGCTGTCGCCGCTGTTGTCGACCCTGACCACGGACTACTACCGGATGACGATCAGGCCGGCCCAGGTGGAGATCTTCCCCGGGTTCCGTACGGACGTCCTGTCCTACGGCGGGCAGTTCACCGGGCCGACCATCCGCGCCCGCGCGGGCCGCAAGATCGTGATCACGCAGACGAACGGGATGTCCGACCCGACGGCCGTGCACCTGCACGGCGGGCACGTGCCGCCGGAGAGCGACGGCCACCCGATGGACACCTTCGACCCGGGTTCGTCGCGCGTCTACACCTACCCGAACCGCCAGGCGGGCGCCACGCTGTGGTATCACGACCACGCCCACCACCTGGAGGCCGAGCACGTCTACCGGGGCCTCGCGGGCTTCTACACGATCAAGGACGACGTCGAGGACCGCCTGCGGCTGCCCAGCGGCGCGCACGACGTGCCGCTGATGTTCCGCGACGCGCAGTTCGACGAGCTGGGCCAGCTCGTCTACGCCATGGGCGGCTTCCGCGACCGCAAGACCGTGCTGGTCAACGGGCGGGCGCAGCCGTTCTTCCGGGTCAAGCGGCGCAAGTACCGCTTCCGGCTGCTCAACACCTGCCTGGATCGGGACCTGAACCTCACCCTCGGGGCCGATGGTGAACTGGTCCAGATCGCCTCGGACGGCGGCCTGCTCCCGGCCCCGGTGCCGGCGACCTCGGTGGCCGTGTGGCCGGGCGAGCGGGTCGAGGTCGTGGTGGACTTCACGCGGTACGCGACCGGCACGCAGGTCGTGCTGGTGAACGACCGGGGGAGCGAGGACAGCACCCGCAACGTGCTGCGGTTCGACGTGGTGGGCGACGCCGACGACGACGAGAGCGTGATCCCCGCGACGCTGCGCCCGCTGCCCGACCTCGGGGAGCCCACGGTCACCCGGGACGTCTCGTTCAGCATGGACCTGGCCACGGGCACGTTCCTGCTGGACGGCAAGACCTTCGACCCCACGCGGGTGGACCAGAACGTCAAGCTGGGCACCACGGAACTGTGGCGGATCCACAACCCCGCCGGCGGGCCGCCCATCCCGCACAACATGCACCTGCACCTGGCGCAGTTCCAGGTGGTGGAGCGCGATGGCCTGCCGGTGATCGGGCACGAGGCCGGGCTGAAGGACACCGTGACCGTGCGGTCGGGGTCCAACGTGTCGTTCAAGGTGCGGTTCGACGGCTACACCGGCCGGTACGTCTACCACTGCCACCTGCTGGAGCACTCGTCCATGGCGATGATGGCCCAGATGGAGATCACCCGATAGGCGTGGCACGGTCACCGAGGACGCGCCCGGCGTACGGCCGGGCGCCGTGTCCGGGACCACGAACGGGATCGGGCCGGGCGCGGTCACAGGGACCGCGCCTGGTGACCCACCTCGGTCAGCTCGTAGGTGCGCCGCTCGCGGTTCTCCACGGTCACCCAGGCACTCCTTATGTACCCGAGCCGCTCCAGGCGGCGCAGGACGGGGAAGAGGCCTCCGGTGGGGAGATGGAACTCGACCCCCAGCCGGAGGCGGAGCGCCTCCATGATCAGGTACCCGTACAGGGGCCCACGTTCCAGCACCGCGAGGACTTCGCGGTCGATGTCATCGAGGAAGTAGGACCCTGTCATGTAGACAGCCTACAGGTAGAGTAAATACCCTTGAAGGAGGGATCCCGAAGAAGAGTCGAGGAAGAGGTGTGAAGATGATGGCCCAGTCTTACCAGAGAGTGCCACAAGCGCCACCCGCGACGGTGAACATGGCCACGTCGGCCCTGTTCGGGCTCACCGGGCTCTTCGTGGTCGACCGGCTCCTGGCCTTCGGCCTCGGGGACGCGCCGTTCACGACCTGGGAGGCGGTGACCTCGGTCGTGCTGGCGGCGCTGTTCGTCGCGCTCACGCTGTCAGTCCGTCAAGGTAACAACCTCATGCGCGTCATCACGACGCTGCTGCTGGTGGTCGGAGTCTTCCGTGCGCTGGACCCGATCACCCAGTCACATCCGCTTCTCATCCGTGCCGTCGCGCTGGTCGAGCTGGTGCTCGAAGTGGGCATCGTGGTCCTGCTCTGGATCGGGCCGGCCAATCGGTACTTCCTCCCGCCGCGCAGCGGTCGCTGAGGACACAAGAGCGCACGATCGAAGAAGTCCCCGCCTGCCGGGACTCAGGGGTGCGGCCACCGGCCCCATGGGTCCCGGTTCCGCGCTTCCTGGGCCGGAAACCCGACCGCTTCGGCGGCCGGGGACACGAGCGCTTGAGGGGCCGGGGACACGACCACAGGGGCCGGGAACCCGACCGGATGGGCCGGGGTCACGACCGCGGGGGCCGGGGTCACAGGGCGGAGCGGCGGCGCGACAGGTCGGTGGTGCCGAGCCTGCGGGCCGTGGAGATCGCTATGCAGCGGACGGCGGAGATCGCGACGTACCAGTTGGGCAGCACCCAGATCGCGAGCCCCACAAGGGTCAGCAGCGAGCCGGGGCGGGTCAGGGAGATGGAGGAGACCATCCCGGAGGCGAGATGGGGGGTCGCCATCAGGAAGACGGCCGAGGCGAGCGCCTTGAGGCCGAGTACCGACAATGTCACCATTCCGGTGACCCGTGCGAACCGCCACGGAGCACTGACGTAGCGGACGCCGAGACCGAACGTGAACAGGGCACCCACCGCGACGATGACGAAGATCAGTTGGCTGTAGTCCCAGAATCGGGTGAACACCAGGTACAGGGGGGCGGGGTCGCGATCGGACCACGCGCCCGTCGACTGCCAGCTCTCGTCGGCGAGGAACATCTGCGCGGCCATGAGCACGACGAACCAGCGCGCGGTACGGCGTGCCTGCGCGAGGGCGAGCTCGCGCTGATAGGCGGGAGCGACCTCGGGGACCGTGCCGAAGTCGGCCAGGGCCATCGAGTCTGCCTCGGTGTGGTGATAACCAGCCTCGCGGTATGCCTCCGCCGCGTCGTCAAGGCTGTCACGTGCTTCAAGGAGAAGGTCCGCCTTGAGCCGACGAGGGCCACTCAAGCTCCGATTCATCTCCATGACGTAAGAGTCGATCGGACTCTGACTCATGTGCCGCCTCCCGGCAGGGCCGTCCTATACACGGGATCCGATCCTAACTTTAACCCCTACTCGAAGTTTACTCGACCCTAAGATGCATAAGTAGAGTGTCTACATGTAGAGTTTTTTAGTAGCAGGTGACGGAATGGATACGAAGGGTGGTCTTTCATGTCCCAGACCCGAAGAGATTTTCTGAGAATGTCGGGGGGAGCAGGCTTACTGGTCGGTGCCGCGGCGTGGGGGGCGGTCGGCTGCCAGCCGAACGCCGATCCAGAGAACGGCAGCGTGTTCGGCAGTGACGCGAAATCTCCCAAGATGTTCGCCGTCCCCTTGCCGATCCCGCCGGTCCTGAAGCCGTCGAGGTCCGATGGGTCCACCGATTACTACGACATCGTGCAGAAGGTGGCGAAGGCCGAGATCCTTCCCGGCCTGGCCACCACGGTGTGGGCGTACAACGGGATCTTCCCAGGTCCCACGATCGACAGCCGCAGTGGGCGGCGCATCGTGGTGCGGCACCGCAACGAGCTGCCGGTGCCCACCACGACGCACCTGCACGGCGGCCACACCCCGTCCGACAGCGACGGCTACCCGCTCGACCTGGTGACGCCCGTGGGCGGCGGCCAGAACGGCACCAGCCACGGCACGCACCGCGGCATGACGCCCGTCCGCGTCAGCGACGGCGCCAAGGACTACACCTACCCCCAGGACCAGCGGGCGGCCACGCTCTGGTACCACGACCACCGGATGGACTTCACCGGCCCCTCGGTCTACCGGGGCCTGGCCGGCTTTCACATCCTGCGCGACGACGAGGAGGACTCGCTCCCGCTGCCCAAGGGGGAGTACGAGGTCCCGCTCATGATCGCCGACCGGTCGTTCTCGGAGAACGGCGAGTTCCTCTACCCGGCCGCCGACCCCACCGGCGCCAAGCCCGGCCTCAAGGAGGGGTACGACGTCGGGGTGCTCGGCGACGTCATCCTGGTCAACGGCGCCCCGTGGCCGATCCTGGAGGTGGCGGCGGTGCGCTACCGCTTCCGCCTGCTCAACGCCTCCAACGCGCGGCGCTACCGCCTGACCTTCGACCAGAAGGGCGCCATCCCGTTCGTCCAGATCGGCAGCGATGGAGGACTGCTCAAGGCGCCGCTGAGGCGCACGTCGGTGACGGTGGCGCCGGCCGAGAGGTATGACGTGGTGGTGGACTTCTCGAAGTACCGTCCAGGCACCGAGATCACCATGCTCAACGGGCTGGGTGACGACTCAACCGCACAGGTCATGAAATTTCGGGTTACGCGAAAAGCCACCGACGACAGCACCATTCCGGCTCGTTTGTCCCAATACGAGACCCTCGACCCGGGCAAGGCCGTCAAGACCCGCGACTTCGCCTTCGAACGCGGCGACGAGCACAGCTGGACAATTAACGGCGAAACGTACGAACCCGGTAAGAACTTCGCGACACCTCGCATAGGTGACGTGGAGATCTGGAATCTCGACATCGACGGTGCGAACCATCCGGTGCACCTGCACCTCGACCAATTCCAGGTCCTGGGCGACGACGAGCGCAAGGCCGATGCCGGTCTGAAAGACACGGTCGGACTGACGGCCGGCCAGAAGACCCGGATAATCGTCAAGTTCACCGGTTACGAAGGCCGCTACATGCTCCACTGTCACAACCTGGAGCACGAGGACATGGGGATGATGGCGGACTATGAGGTCTCGAGCTAGGAGGCCCGGATCAATGGGAGCGCTCCACGGTGGTGTCCGGCTCCTGTGGCTGGACGGGCCGCCCGCGTCCTTGGACACCCCACTCGGAGTGGCTGCCACCCGAATGCGGAGTCTCGTCGAGGAGTGGAACGGACCGGCGGGCTTCTGTGTCGTCGTGCCGCCGGAGAGGATGCCGCCCGGAGGTGAGCTGGGCCCGCTCGGCCTCATCGCCTACGGCGCCTATGACGAGTTCGGCCAGAACGAGGCCGATCCCTCGGTGGACGTGCGCCTGTGCGTCGCCGGTGTCGACTCCGTGCCCCCTCCTCTCACCTTTCGCAACATCCGCGGCGCAGAAGCCGTCGAGAGCGCGGCCCTGGAGATCCTCGCCAGGGCGGCGAGACAGGATGTCGGGCACGGCGTCCTGCTCGTCGCCCAGAGTTTCGTCCCGGCGCGGGTGTCGGCCGTCGTGACCACCCCCGATCCCTGCACGGTCCAGGTGAGGGCCTGCTGGGGTCTCGGCGAGGACTTGCTCGCCGGGGGTGTGAGCGCTGACAACTTCGTTCTGCGGCGTTCTGACCTGGCCCTTCAGATTGTGGAACGTGCCGTAAAACCCTGGCGGGACGTCCCCGCCGAGGTGGGGGTGTCGCGGGTGTCCACGGCATTCCATCTGCGCAACGTGCTCTGTCTCAGTGGTGATCAGGTGCGGGACCTCGCCACGCGCGGCCTGCGCGTGATGGAACAGATGAACAGGGAGGTCCCCGTCGAGTTCTCGCTGACGTTGCTGGGGCCCAGGCTGACCGGCACGGGCGGCTACGCCTGACCCGGTCCTCCTCCCTTCGAGCGGTCTTCGAGCAGAGGTAAAGCCCTACCGGCACATACTCCTGCCATGACCGGCAACACGATCAACCGGCGGCCCGCACGCATGGGTGCGGCGCTGGCCGCCATGAGCATCGGCACCCTCATGCTCGCCGGTGCCCCGTACCGAGCCGACGCCGCCACCCAACCGGACCCGGCGTCGGTCGTCGTCTCCGGGGCGACCCCGTTCGCCGCCTGTGCGGACGCATCGCGGGTGCCCAACACCGAGTTCGAGCCCTGGCTCGCGACCCGGCCCCACGACCCCCGGCGCCTGGCCGTCGGCTGGCAGCAGGACCGCTCGACCACGGGAGCCGCCCGTGGCGGGATCGTGGTGGCGACCAGCCGCGACGCGGGGCGGACCTGGGCGGGCTCCCCGCTCCCCGGGCTCACCAAGTGCTCCGGCGGGACCTTCACCAGCACGAGCAACCCCGCGGTGGCCTACGCCACGGACGGGCGCCTGTTCGCCGTGGCCATGGCCATGTCGTTCGGCAACGTGACCGCCGTCCTCGCCTACCGTTCGGATGACGACGGGAGCACCTGGACCGGACCGGCCGCGCTCACCCAGGACCCCAGTCCCGCCTACTTCAACGACCGCCCGTCGGTGACCACCGACCCGCGCTCCCCCTCCCGCGCCTACGTGGTGTGGAACAGGGCGCGGGCGGAGGACAACCAGCACCAGCTCATGTTCAGCCGCACGCTCGACGGCGGTGTCACCTGGGAGCCGGCCCGACCGATCTACGAGCCCGCCGACGCGGGCGCGGGGACGGTCGGCAACCAGATCGTGGTCGAGCCCAACGGGGACCTCGTCGAGCTGTTCTACGAGGGCGACTTCCCGGTCGCCGGTCCGCCGACCCCGGCCCTGGCCTCGCGGATCAGGTCCGTCCGCTCCACCGACGGCGGTACCACCTGGTCGGCGCCGGTCACCGTCACCACGACCGTGGTGAACGACCCCCTGCTCCCCGACGTGACCAGCCCGGTCAGCGCGCGTGGCCTGATCCCCGACATCGCGGTGGATCGGCGCACCGGAGCGCTGTACGCGGTCTGGGGCGACGGGAGCCTGGCGACCAGCCGCAGCTCCATCGGGCTGTCGGCCTCCTTCGACGGCGGCCGGCACTGGACGCGGCCCATCCGGGTGGACAAGTCCCCGCAAAGCCCTCCAGGCGGCGCGGGCCAGGCCTTCCTCCCCCAGGTCGACGTGGACGATGATGGCAACGTCGCCGTCACCTACCACGACTTCCGCAACAACACCCCCGACCCGGGCGCGCCCACCGACGTGTGGATGGTGACCTGCAGGAGCCTGCTCTGCGCCGGACTGCCCGGCCTGTGGCGGGAACGCCACCTGGCGGGGCCGTTCGACATCGAGAAGGCGGCCACCTGGTCGGGAGCCCCCTTCCTCGGCACCTCCGTCGGGCTCGGGCACACCAGGGCGGGCTTCTACGCGGCCCTCGTCCTGACCAACGACACACCTGACAACCCACAGGACATCCATGTCGTACGGGCACCGTCGCCCTGACGGCCACATCAACGAGAGGAACGAACATGTTCGCGGAAATGATGGCGGGTGCCGGGGCACGAATCGTGCGGCGTTACCCCCCCGATGGGGCTTCCTACTGGTCGCAGCGCTTCTGGGACCGCGACACGCTGGAGCGCGTGCCGGTCTTCGGTGACCAGCTCCAGCTCGTCAAGAAGGACATCGCGGCGCTGATGACCTCGCACGCCCAGAACGTCGGCACGGTCCTCGAGTTCGGCTGTGGCACCGGTGAGTTCACCGCGATGGCCGCCGAGCTGACCCCGGCCACCGAGATCACCGCCCTCGACATCTCGCCCCAGGCGATCGAGATCGCCGGCAAGCGGGTGAAGCACCCCGCGCTCAAGCTGAAGTGCGGCGACTTCTGGGCCGACCACGGGCTCGGCGAGGCCGACATGGTGATGTGCGTCGACGCCATCCACCACCTCGGCAACGTCCGCCAGGTGCTGCGGCGGCTGAAGTCCTTCATGGCGCCCGGCGCGATCCTGGTCGGGAACCTGTGGACGATCGACCACTTCCACGAGGAGCAGCGCCACAAGCACGGCAGTATCCGGCACTTCATCAACTGCGCCCGGTTCTTCGGCGGCGCGCTGATGCTGCGCGCCACCGGCGGCCGCGTGCGTCCCGCCTCCTACCGCAGCCACCTGCTGGGGACCAAGGAGGTCGAGCCGCTGCTGCTCCAGGAGTTCGGTGAGGTCATCGAGGTCACCAAGGCCCGCTATTTCGTGAGTTTCGTCGTCAAGGCCTGACGGCCGCCGAAGGGCAGGAGGATCCAAGTGCGCATCCTGGTCACCGGCGGTGCCGGTTTCATCGGAAGACAGGTCGTGGCGGCCTTTCTCGCCCAGGGTCACGAGGTCCGTGTGATCGACGCCGCGCTGGAGGACGCGCACGGCCCGACCCGGCCGGAGGCTCCGGAGGGCGCGGAGACCATCTGGGCGGACCTGCGTGACGAGGGGGCGGCGGAGCGCGCCGTCACGGGCGTGGACCTGGTGTGCCACCAGGCCGCGCTCCCCGGCCGCGGACGGGAGATCTTCGACGCGGCCAAGTACGTCGGGTGCAACGACCTCGGCACGGCGGCGCTGCTGGCCGCCATGGCGCGGAAGGGCCCCAAGCGCCTGGTCCTCGCGAGCTCGGTGGTGGTGTACGGCGAGGGCCGGTACTCCTGCGCCGAGCACGGCGAGGTCACCCCGGTGCCGCGCCGCGAGGAGGACCTCCGGGAGGGGCGGTTCGACCCGCCGTGCCCGGACTGCGGCCGGCCGCTCACCGCGGTGCCCGTGTACGAGGACGCCGAGGCGGAGCCGCGGAACATCTACGCGGTCACCAAGCTCGCCCAGGAGTACCTGTGCAGGATCTGGGCGCACGAGGTGGGCGGCAGGTGCGCCGCGCTGCGCTACCACAGCGTGTACGGGCCCGACATCTCCTACGGGAGCGCCTATTCGGGGACGGTGGCGGCCTTCCGCTCCGCCCTCGACCGGGGTGAGGCGCCCAACGTGTACGAGGACGGCACCCAGTTGCGCGACTACGTCCACGTCAGCGACGTGGCGGCGGCGAACGTCGCCGCCGCGGCGTGGGAGGGGGACGGGTTCCGCGCTTTCAACGTGGCGAGCGGGGACCCCCGGCCCCTGATCGACATGGCGCGCGTGCTGTCCTCGGCCGCGGGCGGCGGCGAGCCGTACATCAGCGGCGTCTTCAGGCTGGGGGACATCCGGCACATCGCCGCGTCCCCCGACCGCCTGATGGGCGAGCTGGGCTGGCGCCCGACGATGAGCTTCGAGGCCGGCTTCAAGGAGTTCGCCACGGCGCGCCTGCGCGATGTGACGCCCCGGGGCGGGGCCGGTGCCGAGGTGATCGAATGACCGGCGCCATCGTCGCCGACGGTCTGGTCAAGACGTACGGGAAGGTCCGGGCGCTGGACGGGTTCGACCTGGACGTGCCGGAGGGCAGCGTGCTCGCGCTGCTCGGCCCGAACGGCGCGGGGAAGAGCACCGCGGTGCGCGTGCTCACCACGCTGCTGCGCCCCGACGCCGGGCGGGCGACGATCATGGGCGTCGACGTGACGCGCGACGCCCCCGCCGTCCGGCGGATGATCGGGGTCACCGGGCAGCAGACCTCGGTCGACGACCAGCTCACCGGCCGGGAGAACCTCCAGATGTTCGGCCGGCTGTCCCGGCTGCCGCGGAAGGCTGCCAAGGTGAGGGCCGAGGAGCTCATCGAGCGCTTCGCCCTCACCGACGTGGCCTCCCGCCGCACCAGGACCTACTCCGGCGGCCTGCGCAGGCGGCTCGACCTCGCCGCCTGCCTGCTGTCCCGGCCGCCGGTCGTCTTCCTGGACGAGCCGACCACGGGCCTGGACCCGCGGAGCCGGCTCGGGCTGTGGGAGACCGTCTCCGAGCTGGCCAGGGAGGGCCGCACGATCCTGCTCACGACCCAGTACCTGGAGGAGGCCGACAACCTGGCCGACACCGTCGTCCTGGTCGACCAGGGCAGGGTCGTCGCCAAGGGGACGCCCGGCGAGCTGAAGTCCCTGGCCGGCGGCGGATCGCTGGAGATCGTGGTGGCCTCCGCCGACATGCTGGAGAAGACCGAGCGGATCGTCGAGGCCGTGGTCAAGGGCGCGCCCGTCGTCAACGTGCGCGCCCTGCGGGTGACCGCCCCGGTCACCGACGACACCGAGCTGCTCGGCGAGGTGCTGCAGTCGCTGGGCGCGGCCGGCGTCCGGCTGGAGGACTTCACGTTGCGAAGGCCGACGCTCGACGAGGTGTTCCTCGCGCTCACCGGAGAGCCGGAGAAGGACGGTGTGCGATGACCGAGGCAGTCGCGAGCGTGGGATGGGCCGTCAGTGACGTGCTCGTCCTCACCCGCAGGCACCTGCTGCAGGTGCTGCGCGAGCCGCAGGCCCTGTTCTGGACGATGGTCCAGCCCATCACCAACGTGCTGCTGTTCGTGTACGTGATCGGCGGTATCGTGGCGCTCCCCGACGGGGGCAGCTACCGGGACTACCTGATGGCGGGGGTGTTCACCCAGACCGTCGTCTTCAGCGCGGCGTCCACCGCGATCGGCCTGGCCGAGGACCTCCAGCGGGGCATCATCGACCGGTTCCGGGTGCTTCCCCTGGCCCGGGCGGCGGTGCTGCTGGGCCGTACGGTGTCGGACCTGGTGCGCAACACGGCACTGCTGGGCGTCATGATGGGCGTCGCGCTGGTCGTCGGGTGGCGTGCGCCGAACGGGGTCGGCGGCGTGCTCGCCGGCGCCCTGCTCATCGAGGTCTTCGCCTACGCGGTGGGGTGGCTCGGCGTGATGATCGGGCTGTCGGTGCCCAACGCGCAGACGGCCACCGCGGCGGGCCTGACCTGGGTCTTCCCGCTCATGTTCGTGTCCAGTTCCTATGTTCCGCTGCCGAGCCTCCCCGACTGGCTGCGGCCGGTCGCGGAGTGGAACCCCCTGACCGCCGTGGTGAGCGGCGCACGGGAGCTGTTCGGCACCTCTGCGGGAGTCGGCGCGTGGAAGTCGGCCTCCCTACCGCTGGCCCACCCCACCGTGACGGCGGTGGTGTGGGCCATCGTGATCATCGCGGTGTCGGTGCCAGTGGCCGGGCGGAAGTTCGCGCGGCTGAGCCGCTCCTGAGGCGCGCCGCGATCTCGTGGCCGTGGGCGACGGTGAACCGGATGATCTCGCAGACCCGGATCACTTCAAGGTCGCTCACGGCCGTTCCCGTGGGCAGGCCGAGCACGCGCCGCGAGACGGCCTCGGTGTGCGGCAGCCGGGGGGAGCCGGGGTAGGTGTCCATCATGTGGCAGCCGGGCGCGAAGTAGGACCGGCAGTTGACGTTCTCGGTGGTGAGGATCGCGCGCAGGGTGTCGCGGCTCACTCCGGTGATCCGCTCGTCGATCTCCATGACGACGTACTGGTGGTTGTTGCCCCGCTCGAACGGCAGGACCCGGACCCCGGGGACGCCGGCCAGCTCGCTCAGGTAACGCCCGTGGTTGGCGAGGTTCCTGGCGACGACCTCCGGCATGGCGTCCAGCGAGGTCAGCCCCATCGCGGCCGAGGCCTCCGACATCTTGGCGTTGGTGCCCAGGTGTGACACCTGGTCCTCGCCGGTCTGCCCGAAGCTGCGCATGGCGCGCGCGGTGGCCGCCAGCCCGTCGTCGTCGGTGAGCAGCGCGCCGCCCTCGAAGGCGTTGACGAACTTGGTGGCGTGGAAGCTGAAGACCGTGGCGTCCCCCAGCGTGGCGAGCGGCCTGCCGTTCCACCGGGTGGCGACCGCGTGCGCGGCGTCGTACAGCAGCGGCAGCCCGTACCGGGCGGCGATCTGGGGCAGCGAGGTCGGCGCGCAGGGCTGGCCCCACAGGTGGACGCCCAGGATCCCGGTGGTGGCCGGGGTGATGAGGGACTCCACGTGCGTGGGGTCCATCAGGTGGGTGCGCGGGTCGATGTCGCAGAAGACCGGCTTGATGCCGATCCACGACAGCGCGTGCGGGGTCGCGACGAAGGTGAAGGACGGCATGATCACCTCGCCGGTCATGCCCATGGCGCGTGCCCCGATCTGCAGGGCGAGCGTGGCGTTGCACATGGCGACGCAGTGCCGGGTGCCCGACAGGCCGGCGACCCGCTCCTCGAACTCCCGCACGAGCGGGCCCTGGTTGGTCAGCCACCGCCGGTCGAGCGCCTGCTCGAGCCGGTCGAAGAGCAGCTTGCGGTCGCCGATGTTGGGCCTTCCGACGTACAGGGACTCGGTGAAGGCCGGCGGTCCTCCGTAGATGGCCAGGTCAGCAAGAGTCTGTTTCATGCCGTCAGGGTGACAACGTCGCCTCGAAGGCGGCTCGAAGAACGTCCGGCCGCCGGTGTCGAGCGGTGGACGAGCGCTGCTCTAGCCGCCGGTGCGATGGTGGCGGCTCCGAGAACGACCGATGGGCAGGGCCCCGCCCGGGGCTCCCGGCCCGGATGAGGTGGTGGAGATGCCGGACGCGAGGGCACTGTCGGTCCTGCTCGGCCCGGAGCTGGACTTCGAGGGCGGGGACCGTATCGAGCGGCTCGTGGAGGGGTGGGCGCGGGCACGGCCGGACGCCCCCGCCGTGCGGTCGAAGGGCCGGGACCTCAGCTACGCCGGCCTGGTGGCCCAGGCGGACCGCGCCGCCGCGACGCTCACGGCGCTGGGGATCGAGGGGTCGCAGGTCGTGGCCGTGCGCACGACGCGCAGCCCCGAGATGATCGCCGGGCTGCTCGGCGTGCTGAAGCTGCGGGGGATCTACACCGCCATCCCCATGGACTGGCCGCACGCGCGGGTCGAGGACGTGCTGGCCCGCACGGGCGCGCGCGTCCTGGTGGCCGACGAGGCGGGGCCGCCGGTCGCGGGCGTCCCGGTGGTCGGGCTCGGCGAGCTGCTGGACGGCTCGGCGACGGCCAGGCGCGGCGAGGTGACGCTGGGCCCGCCAGGAGCGCCCGTCTCCGACGACGCGTGCTGCGTGTTCTTCACCTCCGGCAGCACTGGGACGCCCAAGTGCGTGCTGTCCCCCCACCGCGGCACGATCCGGGTCGCCAAGGAGCGGCTGATCGGCTTCGGGGACCACACCGTCATGCTCCAGTCCGCGTCGGTGGCCTGGGACGGGTTCGGCTTCGAGGTGTGGTGCCCGCTGGTCAACGGCGGCACCACCGTCCTGCGCGAGAGCGAGCACTTCGGGTACGACGACGTCCGCTCGGCCGTCGCCCAGGGCGTCAACACCGTGTTCCTCACCCCGACGCTGTTCAACGCGACCGTGGACGACGACCTCGGCGCGCTGTCGGGGATCGGCGCGGTGCTGCTCGGCGGGGAGAAGGCGTCCGCCAAGCACATCGCCACGGCCATCAGGAAGCTGCCCGGCCTGCGGGTGCTCAACCTGTACGGGCCGGTCGAGGCCACGATGTGCCCGACGGGGTACGCGGCCACCGGCGAGGAGGAGGACGAGGTCCCGATCGGCGCGCCGGTCGCGGCCACCGGCGTCTACCTGCTCGACGACGACGGGCGGGTCGTCCCTTGGGGCGAGACCGGTGAGATCGCCGTCTCGGGCGCGGGCCTAGCCCTGTGCTACCTGAACGACGAGCGGGAGACCGCGCGCCGCTTCCCGGTGCTGCCGCTCGGCGAGGACGGCGGCGACGTCCGGGTCTACCTCACCGGCGACCTCGGCGTGATCGCCGCGGACGGCATGATCCGGTACCGGGGGCGCAAGGACCGCCAGCTCAAGGTGCGCGGCGTGCGCGTCGACCCCGGCGAGGTCGAGCAGGCCGTCTGCGCGATCGAGGGGGTGGGGAGCGCCGTCGTGGTGCCGCTGCCCGTCGGCGGGCCGGCGGTGGAGTCCCTGGCGGCCTTCTACACCGCCGCCGAGGGACGCCCCGAGGAGTCGGCGGTGCACGCTGAGGTGGCGGCGCGGTTCCCCGCGGCGTTCGTCCCCAACGTCATCCGCCGCGTCGCCGCGCTGCCCGTGACGGCCATCGGGAAGATCGACCACGAGGCGCTGGCCCGCCTGCTCGACGGGCCGGCGGCCGAGCCCGCCGAGACCTACGAGGGCACCTTGGGCGTCGTGATCGGGCACGTGCGCGAGCTGCTCGGCCGGCCGGTGGGGCCCGAGGACGACATCTTCCAGCAGGGCGCCACCTCGATCGTCGCGATCCAGCTCGCCAACCGGGTCGGCAAGGAGCGCGGCGTGGAGCTGCCGGTCGCGGTGTTCCTGCGCGGCCGTACCCCCGCCAGGATGGCCGAGGCCCTGGACGCCCCGGCCTTCCTGGCGGCCACCTCCTCCTGAGATGACAGGACGTACGAAAGGCCCGGCCGCGCGGCCGGGCCTTTCGTCGCGTCCCTCGCTCAGAGCCGGGCGAGCAGGTCCGGGGTGTACAGGTCGCGGATGGAGCAGGCGCCGGCGACCGTCGAGAAGTACCGTTCGACGTCGGCCGGGTCCGCGGAGATGGCCCGCATCATCGCCAGCTTCTCCTCGGTCACCTTGAGCCTGGCCACGATCAGGGTGCTCTCGTAGATCTCCGCGAGCCGCTGGTCGCGGTCGTCGCCGTACCCCCGCAGCGCGCGCGACAGCGCCGCGTCGTCGGCGGGGTCGACCCCCTCCAGGTGGGCGGCGAGCAGCTCCGCCTGCAGGAACGCGTCGCTGATCCCGCGCGCGGTGATCGAGTCCTTGTGGTGGCCGGCGTCGCCCACCAGCGCCCAGCCGGGGCCGTGCGCGCGGCGGAAGAAGTTCTGCTGGTCGCCCGTGCCGTAGATGCGCTCGACCCGGCGTCCCGCGCGCAGCCGCTCGTACATGCTGGGCGCGGTCTCCCGGATGTTCGCCAGGTACGCGCCCTCCACGTCGGCGCGGACCGTCTCGAACTCGTCCTGCGGGAAGTAGGCGGCCACGCACGTCGCGCCGTCGTTGGTGGGGGCGGCGCCCACCCACCGGCCCGGCGCCTCGTAGAGCTCGAAGACCGACGGGACGTCGGACCAGTAGGTGTAGTAGACGCAGGTGAGCCGGGGGTCCTCGATCACGATCTCCGCGCCCGCCAGGCGCGCCACCGTGGAGCGCATGCCGTCCGCCCCGACGACCAGCGAGGCCCGCTCCTCGTACTGGGTGCCGTCGGAGGTCCGCCAGCGCACCCCGCACACGCGGTCGCCGTCGTACAGCAGCCCGGTGACGGTGCAGCCCTCGCGCAGCTCGGCGCCCGAGGCCGCCGCGCCCTCGGCGAGGATGGCGTCCAGGACGTGGCGCCGGGGGGCGTACCCCTCGGCGTACCCGTCGACGGGGGCCGAGGTGCCCACCAGGCGGACGTCGCCGACCTGGTACACCGTCTCGTGGAGCGGCGGGCAGCCGGACGCGGCCACCGCGTCCAGCAGTCCCCACCGGGCCAGGCGGGACACGCCCGGCTGGTGGAGGTAGTGGGTGGACAGGGTGTCACGCGGAAATCTCGCCCGCTCCAGGAGAAGCACCCGGTAGCCGGCGCGGGCGAGGAGCATTGCGGTGGGGGAGCCCGCGCAGCGTGCCCCCACCACGATCACGTCGTACATGTTCGTCCTCCTGAGCGTCGTGCGCCGACGGTCGCAGCACCGGCTCGAAGGTCGCTTGACATCCGCTACGTACCAGCGCGATTCGAGCGGAGTTCAAGGCCCGCCACCGAGTCTCGGCACATGAGACTCCAGGACGTCCACATCGCAGGCGCGGGGATGTACCTCCCGCCGCCGCTCACGGTCGAGGAGGCGATCAGGTCCGGGCAGTGCGACGAGGCGGTGCGCACCGAGACCAGCGTGACCGCCGTCCGCGTGGCGGGCTCGGTGTCCGCCCCCGAACTGGCCGCCCGCGCGTCGGCCGAGGCGCTGCGGCGTTCCGGGCACGCCGCCGAAGAGATCGACGCGTTCTTCTACTCCAACGCCTGGCACCAGGGGCCCGACGGCTGGTCCCCCCAGTACTTCGTGCTGCGCGAGGCGCTCGGCACCGACGTCCCGGCGTTCGAGGTCAGGCAGGGCTGCAACGGCGTGTTCGCCGCCATGGACCTCGCGGCCTGCTACCTCAACGCCTCGCCTGAGCGCGGCGCGGCGCTCATCGCCGCCGCCGACAACTGGGGCACTCCCCTGGTCGACCGCTGGCGCTCGGCCCCGGGCAGCGCGCTCGGGGACGGGGCGACCGCCCTGGTGGTGTCAAAGCGGCCCGGGTTCGCCGAGGTGCTGTCGCTCAACCTGGGGTCGGTGACCGAGCTGGAGGAGGTCGACCGCTTCGGCGAGGACCTGTTCCCGCCGGCGTGCACGGTCGGCAAGGTCATGGACCACCGCACGCGGTCCCGCCGGTACCTGGAGAGCTTCGAGACCCGGATGCCCCCCATCGTCACCCTCACGCCCGCGGCCACCGTCAAGGCGGTCGAGCGGACGCTGGAGGAGGCCGGGGTGGGCGCCGCCGACGTCACCAGGGTCTGCCACGTCAACGTCTCCGAGGCCTACCTCAGGCGGTTCGTGTTCGCGCCCCTCGGCCTGTCGGCCGACATCGGCACCTTCGCGTTCGGCCAGGGCAACGGGCACATGGCGGCCAACGACGTCTTCTCCTCCTTCGTCCACGTGGTCGAGACCGGCCAGGTGCGCGCGGGGGACAACGTGCTGCTGTTCGGCACCGCCCCCGGGCAGTCGATCGCCGCCGCGCTGGTCCGGATCACCGGCGAGCCCGGCTGGGAGATCCCGGCCGAGGGCCGCTGACCGTCCGAACCGACCCCCCTGGGAAGTGAGCCCTGTGCGCGTCCTGTTCGTATCATCCTGGCCGACCCACTACTTTCCGATGGTGCCGCTGGCCTGGGCGCTGCGCTCCCACGGCCACGAGGTCCGGGTCGCGGTGCCTCCCGCGCACGTCCAGACCGTCGCCCGCTCCGGCCAGCTTCCTGTGCCGGTCGGGCACGACGTCGACATCACCGAGCTGTTCAAGCGCGACGTGCAACCGCTGATCGGGAACCCCGACCCGCAGGTGCGCAAGCGGCGCACCCTGGCCGCCATCGGCATCTTCGCCGAGGTCGCCGAGGCCATGTCGGGGGAGGCGGTGGCGTTCGCGCGCTCCTGGTCGCCCGACATGGTGGTCTACGAGCCCACCGCGTTCACCGGGCCGCTCATCGCCGGCGTCCTCGGCGTCCCCGCGGTCCGCCACCTGTGGGGACCGGACGGCACGAACGCCGGCCCGGCGCGCGGCGGCAGGATCGAGGTGCCCGCGCTGCGCCGCCTGGCCGAGCGGTACGGCCTTTCCGACATCGACTCGACCGGCGACTACAGCGTCGACCCGTGCCCGCCGAGCATGCAGGCCCCGGTGGAGCTGGAGCGGATCCCGATGCGGTACGTCCCCTACAACGGGGCCGCGTCGGTTCCGCGCGACCTGCTGGAGCCCACCGGCCGTACGCGCGTCTGCGTCACGTGGGGGGTGTCCACCGCCGCGCTCGCGGGCCCGGAGGCGTTCCTCGCCCCCCGGGTGGTCGGCGCGCTCGCCGAGCTGGACGCCGAGATCGTGGTGGCGGTCAACGCCGCGACGCGCGAGCTGATCGGCGAGCCGGGCGGCAACGTGCGGGTGGTCGAGTCGGTGCCCCTGCACCTGCTGCTGCCGACCTGCTCGGCCCTGGTCCACCAGGGCGGCGGCGGGTCCATGCTCACCGCGGTGGCGAGCGGCGTGCCGCAGCTCGTCATCCCCCAGCTTCCCGACCAGCGGTTCAGCGCCGCACAGCTGGCGGGCACCGGAGCGGGACGCCGGCTCGCCGGCGAGGACGCCGAGCCGGACACCATACGGGCCGAGATGCGGGCGCTGCTCGACGACCCGGCCCACCGCGAGGCGGCCGCCCGGCTGGAGCGGGAGAACCGCGACCGGCCGAGCCCGCTTCAGGTCGCCAGGCGGCTGGAGGAGATCTCAAGCCGGGCTGTAGCCGGGCATCGCAGCATGGCGGTGCCCACCGACGAAGGAGGAACTCGATGAGCAGGACATTGATCGTGGCCCGGCTGGACCCGGGACCCGCCGAGGCGATCGCGGAGATCTTCGCGGAGTCCGACGCGACCGAACTGCCCCACATGGTGGGGGTCTCCCGCCGCACCCTGTTCCGCTTCCACGACCTGTACTTCCACCTGGTCGAGGCGGACGACGAGATCACGCCCAACCTGTACCGCGCCCGCAGCCACCCGCTCTACAAGGACATCAACGAGCGGCTGGCCAAGCACGTGCGGCCCTACGACCCGAACTGGAAAGAGCCGAAGGACGCCATGGCGACGCCCTTCTACACCTGGGCCAAGGACGCGGCCCGCCTGTGAGCGGCCGAGCGGACCAAAAGGAGACGAACATGCCTGACAAGGTGGTCCGCGACCCGGTCGCGGCCGAAGACGTTGCCCCGAACCGGCGCAGGGGCGGGGACATCCGCATCCTGCTCAGCCCGAAGACGGCCGACTCGACGTCCGGCTTCATGGGCGTGCTGACGCTGAAGGCCGGCGAGTACGTCAGCGAGCACTACCACCCGTACTCGGAGGAGTTCCTGTACGTGCAGAGCGGCACCCTGGCCATGACGGTCGAGGGCGCCGTGATCGACCTGGTCGCCGGGCAGGCGTTCATGGTGCCGAAGAACGCGCGGCACCGGCTGGTCAACACCGGGACGGAGACGGCGTTCGTCGTCTTCCAGCTCGGCCCGCTGGCACCCCGTCCCGAGCTCGGCCACGTCGACACCGAGCCGCTGCCCGCGGCCGACGAGCCGATCGCGGCGGTCGGGGCGCCCGCCGGGAAGGGCGACGGTTGATGGACACGCGCAGGGTCGTCATCACCGGCGTCGGGGTCGTGGCGCCGGGCGGCATCGGCACCAAGGCATTCTGGGAGCTGCTGACCAGCGGGAAGACCGCCACCCGGAGCATCTCCCTGTTCGACGCGACGGGGTTCCGGTCCAGGGTGGCGGCCGAGTGCGACTTCGACCCGGCCCGCGAGGGGCTTTCGCCCCAGGAGATCCGCAGGATGGACCGGGCCGCGCAGTTCGCCGTGGTCTGCACCAGGGACGCCCTGGCCGACAGTGGCCTGACCAGGGATGACCTGCCGGCCAACCGCACCGGGGTCAGCCTCGGCAGCGCGGTGGGCTGCACGATGGGCCTGGAGGAGGAGTACGTCGTCCTGAGCGACGGCGGGCGCAACTGGCTCGTCGACTCCACCTACGGGGTGCCCCACCTCTACGGCTACATGGTGCCGAGCACCCTGGCCGTGGAGACGGCCTGGGCCTGCGGCGCGGAGGGGCCGGTGGCGCTCATCTCCACCGGCTGCACCTCCGGCCTGGACTCGGTGGGGTACGGCGCACAGCTCATCCACGAGGGATCGGCCGACGTGATGATCGCGGGCGCGACCGACGCGCCCATCTCGCCCATCACCTCGGCCTGTTTCGACGCCATCCGCGCGACCACCCCGCAGAACGACGACCCCGAGCACGCGTCGCGGCCGTTCGACCGTGACCGCAAGGGGTTCGTGCTCGGCGAGGGGTCGGCGGTGTTCGTCCTGGAGGAGCTGGGACGGGCGCGTGCCCGGGGCGCCCACATCTACGCGGAGGTCACCGGGTTCGCCACGCGGAGCAACGCCTTCCACATGACGGGCCTCAAGCCCGACGGCCGCGAGATGGCCGAGGCCATCAGGGTCGCCATGGAGAGGGCGCGCATCCGGCCCGAGGACATCGACTACATCAACGCGCACGGTTCCGGGACCAAGCAGAACGACCGGCACGAGACCGCGGCGTTCAAGGCGAGCCTCGGGCACCGCGCCTACGAGGTGCCGGTGAGCTCCATCAAGTCGATGGTCGGGCACTCGCTCGGCGCGATCGGCTCGATCGAGATCGCCGCCTCGATCCTGGCGATCGAGCGGGGCGTCGTCCCTCCGACGGCCAACCTCGACACCCCCGACCCCGAGTGCGACCTGGACTACGTGCCGCACACCGCCCGCGAGCAGCGGGTCCGTACGGTGCTGACGGTCGGGAGCGGGTTCGGCGGATTCCAGACGGCGATGCTGCTGTCGAGTCTCGACAGGCTAGCGGCATGACCGCGGTGATCACCGGTCTCGGCGTCGTGGCCCCGACCGGCATCGGGATCGAGGAGCACTGGTCGTCGGTGCTGGCGGGCGACACCGCCATCAAGCCGATCAGCAGGTTCGACGCGTCGTCCTACCCGGTGCGGCTGGCCGGCGAGGTCCGGGAGTTCGACGCGGCCGAGCGGGTGCCCAGCCTGCTGGTCCCGCAGACCGACCACTGGACCCACATGGGTTTCCTGACCGCCGAGATGGCCCTCGCTGACGCGAGGATCGACCCCGCGGAGGTGCCCGAGTACGACATGGCGGTGGTGACCGCCGCGTCGTCGGGCGGCACCGAGTTCGGCCAGCGGGAGATCCAGAAGCTCTGGTCCAAGGGGTCGAGGACGGTCGGCGCGTACCAGTCGATCGCCTGGTTCTACGCGGCCAGCACCGGCCAGATCTCCATCAGGCACGGCATGCGCGGGCCGTGCGGCGTCATCGCCAACGAGCAGGCGGGCGGGCTGGACGCCGTCGCGCAGGCGCGCCGGATGCTGCGCAACGGCGCCAAGGTCGTGGTCAGCGGGGGCACCGACGCCTCCCTGTGCCCCTACGGCCTGACGGCGCAGCTCAGCACCGGCCTGCTCAGCCGCGACTCCGACCCCGCCCGGGCGTTCCGTCCGTTCAGCGAGGACGCGTGCGGCTACCTGCCGGGCGAGGGCGGTTCCAAGCTGATCGTGGAGGACGCCGAGCACGCCGCCTCCCGAGGGGCGGGCACGCCGTACGGCGAGGTGGCGGGTTACGCCGCGACCTTCGACCCGCCTCCCGGTTCAGGGCGCCCCCCGACGTTGCGGGGCGCCATCGAGAACGCGCTCGCGGACGCGGGGATCACCCCCGCCGACGTGGACGTGGTGTTCGCCGACGCCATGGGAGAGGCCGGTGCCGACCGCGACGAGGCGGAGGCGATCAGCGCGGTGTTCGGGCCCGAGGGCGTGCCCGTCGCGGCGCCCAAGGTGCTGACCGGCCGGATGTACGCCGGCGGCGCGCCGCTGGACATCGTCACGGCCCTGCTGACCATCCGCGACGGAGTGGTCCCGGCCCTGCCAGAGGACTGGGAGATCCACCCCGGCTACCGCATCGACCTGGTGCGAGGCGCGCCCCGGCGGATGCCGGTGCGTACCGCCCTCGTCCTGGCCCGCGGTTACGGCGGATTCAACGCGGCGCTCGTCCTGCGCGCCTGCGGCACATGACCGGAGCACGAAGATCCTCCAGGAGGAACGATGGCCGACCTCGGCCTTGAAGAACTGAAGAAGATCATGCGCACGTGCGGCGTCGCCGAGTCGGTCGACCTCGACGGCGACATCATCGACACCCCGTTCGAGCTGCTCGGCTACGACTCGCTCGCCGTCCTGGAGATCCAGGGCCAGCTCGAGCAGAGCCACGCCGTCCTGATGTCCGACGACGCCCTGGAGCAGACGAAGACGCCGCGCCAGATGCTCGACTTCGTCAACAACCTGATCATGGCGGGAGCCTAGGCATGGCCGCACACACCGAGAACGAGATCACCATCTCGGCGCCGCTGACCGTGGTGTGGGAGCTGACCAACGACGTCGCCTCCTGGCCCAACCTGTTCAGCGAGTACGCCTCCGCCGAGATCCTCAGCCGGGAGGGGAACACGGTCCGCTTCCGGCTGACCCTGCACCCCGACGCCGACGGCAACGCGTGGGACTGGGTGTCGGAGCGCACCGTCGACCCGGTGACGCGCACTGTGCGCGCCCACCGCGTCGAGACCGGCTGGTTCGAGTACATGAACATCGCCTGGAGCTACAAGGAGACCGCGGACGGCGTGCTGATGCGCTGGGTGCAGGACTTCCACATGAAGCCGGAGTCGCCGCTCGACGACGACGCCATGGCGAAGCGGATCAACGGCAACAGCAAGGTCCAGCTCGAACTCATCAAGGAGCGGGTCGAAAAGGCCGCGGCCGACCTTCAGGAGACACGATGACCCTCACATTCGCCGGCAAGAACGCTCTGGTCACCGGGGGCACCCGGGGCATCGGGCGCTCGATCGTCCTCGCGCTCGCGCGGGCCGGCGCCAACGTCGTCACCAACTACCGCAGCCAGGACGACGCGGCCGAGAGCCTCGCCGTCGAGCTGAAGGAGACCGCCGGCACCCACCACATCCTCAAGGCCGACATCGGCACCGCCGCGGCGGTCACCGAGCTGGTCGGCGAGGTCAAGGACCGCCTGGGTTCCCTGGACATCGTCGTGCACAACGCGGGCGTCATCACGCACGTCCCGTTCGAGCGGCTGTCGGACGAGGGCTGGGGCGAGGTGGTCGACTCCAACCTCACCGCCGCCTACCGGATCACCCAGCAGGCGCTCCCCCTGCTCGGGGCCGACGCCTCGATCATCTACATCGGCTCCAAGGTGGCCAACGTCGGCGTGCCGATGCGCGCCCACTACACCGCCGCCAAGGCCGGCCTGGTCGGGCTCGCCCGGTCGCTGTCCAAGGAGCTCGGCCCCAAGGGGATCCGGGTCAACGTCGTGGCCCCCGGCATCATCGACACCAGCGACCCCGACCGGCTGTCGCCTGAGGACTACGCCGCCATGCAGGGACGCCTGGCGGACTACCGCAAGCGCATCCCCGTCGGCCGGCTCGGCCGAGGCGACGACATCGCGCGCGCCGTGCTGTTCCTGGCGGGCGACGGCGCCTCCTTCATCACCGGGGAGACCCTCAACGTGGACGGGGGTATGTGACATGTCCGAAGGAGCGTTCCGGGTGATGCTGCGCATGCAGATCAACCCGGGCATGGAGCAGGGCTTCGAGAAGACCTGGCTCGGCATCGGCGACGTCATCACCGGCCACCCCGCCAACATCGGGCAGTGGCTGATGAAAAGCGCCGAGGAGGAGGGTATCTACTACATCGTCAGCGACTGGGTCGACGAGCCGCTGTTCCGGCAGTTCGAGACCAGTGACGAGCACCTAGAGCACCGCAAGAAGCTGCACCCGTACCGCTCCGGCGGGTCGATGACCACGATGACCGTGGTCGCGCACCTCACCGGGCGGGCCGTGGAGGTGGCGGCGGGGTGAGCGTCGACACACCGGACGGCGCGGTCGCCACGCGCCGTCCCGGCCCCGGGCCCGACGACCCGGCGCACCCGGTCCGGGTCGTCGTGTGGTACCGCGCGCCCGAGGGCGACGACGCCTCGGTCACCGCCGCCTACCACCGCATCAGCGAGGCGCTGGCCGGGACCCCCGGCCTCACCGGCAACGAGCTGCTGCGCTCGGTGACCAACAAGGCCGCCTTCGCCGTCATGAGCCATTGGGAGAGTTTCGAGGTCTTCGACCGGTGGGAGCGCGGACCGTCCCACCAGGAGGCCACCGCTCCCCTGATGCCCTACCTGGACCGGGCTCCGAACCGGCATTTCGAGTTGTACGAGGTAACGGCCGCTTACTGAGCGGCCGACCGGCATCCGCTACAGGAGCGACTATGAGCCTGGGCACCGACCAACAACTAATCGACACCGACTGGCTGATCTGCTCGGGATGCCGCTCGCTCGTGTACCGCAGGCGGTTCGCGGACGAGCTGTGCGTCTGCCCGGCATGCGGCCACCACGACCGGCTCTCGGCCACCGAACGGCTCACCCTGCTCCTGGACGAGGGCTCCTGCTCCCTGCTTCCGGCCGGGACGGGCACCGTCTTCGACCCGCTGGAGTTCGTCGACTCCCGGCCCTACGTCGACCGCCTGCGTGAGGCGCGCGAGACCACGGACCTGGACGAGGCCGTGGTGTGCGCGCGGGGGACCATCAAGGGCCAGCCCGTGGTGGCCGCCGTCATGGACTTCCGCTTCCTCGGCGGGAGCCTCGGCGCGGCCACCGGCGAGCTGATCACGCGGGCGGCAGAGGAGGCCCTCGCGGAACGCGTGCCGCTGCTCCTGGTCACGGCCTCGGGCGGCGCCCGCATGCAGGAAGGCCTGTTCTCGCTGATGCAGATGGCGAAGACCAGCCAGGCGCTGGCCGAGCTGGACGAGGCGGGCATCCTCACCCTCACGCTCATCACCGACCCGACCTACGGCGGCGTCGCCGCGTCGTTCACGACGCTCACCGACATCATGATCGCCGAGCCGGGCGCGCGGATGGGCTTCGCGGGCCGCAGGGTGATCGAGCAGACGATCGGGCAGACGCTTCCCGCCGACTTCCAGACGGCAGAGTTCCTGCTCGCCCACGGGCTGATCGACGTCATCCAGGCGCGACGGCAGCAGCGGGCGACGCTCGGCCGGCTGCTGTCGCTGGGCGGGCCGCGTCCGCCCGACCTGCCGGCCGTGGAGGGCGCCGTCATCCGCGACGTCGCGGAACTGCGCTCCCGGGAGGCCTGGACGGTCGTCCAGCTCGCCCGTGAGCTGGACCGTCCCACCACGCTGGACTACGCCGGGTACATGCTGGACGGCTTCATCGAGCTGCACGGCGACCGCATGTCGGCCGACTGCCCGGCGATCGTCGGCGGCATCGGCTGGCTCGACGGGGTCCCGGTCATGCTGATCGGGCACCAGAAGGGCCACGGCACGCACGAGCTGATCGCGCGCAACTTCGGCAGGGCCACACCCGAGGGACACCGCAAGGTGGCCCGGCTGATGCGCACCGCGGCCAAGCTCGGCATGCCGATCGTGACGCTCATCGACACCCAGGGTGCCGAGCCCGGCCTCGCGGCCGAGGAGCACGGGCAGGCCATCGCCATCGCCGAGAACCTGCGGCTGATGTCGGGCCTTCCCGTGCCCGTCGTCGCCGTGGTGATCGGGGAGGGCGGCAGCGGCGGCGCCCTCGCCCTCGGCATCGCCGACCGCGTCCTCGCCTGCGAGAACGCGGTCTACTCCGTCATCAGCCCGGAGGGGTGCGCCGCGATCCTGTGGCGCAGCGCCGCCGAGGGCCCGCGCGCCGCCGCGGCGCTGCGGGTCGACGCCCGCGAACTGCTCCGCATGGGGTTCGTCGACGGGGTGGTGCCCGAGCCGGAGGGCGGGGCACACACCGAGCCCGCGCGGGCCGCCGCGCACCTGCGCGCGGCGATCACGTCGTCGCTCGCCGAGCTCCTGCCGGTGGACGGCGCTCAGCTCGTCCGCGACCGGCGGGCGCGTTTCCGCCGTCACGGCGCACAGGCATGTCCCTGAGCTGGAGGTTGCTGTGTTCTCCTCGATTCTCATCGCCAACCGGGGCGAGATCGCCCTGCGCGTGGCCCGTACGTGTCGCGAGCTGGGGATCCGGACGGTCGTGGCGCACTCGACCGCGGACCGTGACTCAGCGGCCGTCGCCTTCGCCGACGAGGCGATCCAGATCGGCCCCGCGCCGGCGAAGGCGAGCTACTTGAGCATCCCGGCGGTGATCGAGGCGGCGCTGGCCACCGGGGTGGAGGCCATCCACCCCGGTTACGGCTTCCTGTCCGAGGACCGCTACTTCGCCGAGGTCTGCGAGACCGCCGGGCTGACCTTCATCGGCCCGCCCGCCGACGTCATCGGGCGCCTCGGCGACAAGGCGCAGGCCCGTACGATCATGGCCCAGCACGGACTGCCGGTGCTCCCCGGCAGTCCCGAGACCGTGGACTCCGCCGCCGAGGCGAAGGCGCTCGCCGACGAGATCGGCTACCCCGTCATCATCAAGGCGGCGGCGGGCGGCGGCGGGCGCGGCATGGGCATCGCCCGGCACGGCGGCGACTTCCTGCGCGTGTACGGGGAGACCCGGGCGCACGCGCAGGCGACGTTCGGCGACGGGCGGGTGTACATCGAGCGTTTCTGCGAGACGGCCCGGCACGTCGAGATTCAGGTCCTGTGCGACCAGTACGGCAACGCCGTGCATCTCGGTGAGCGGGACTGCTCGGTGCAGCGCCGCCACCAGAAGCTGCTGGAGGAGTCACCCGCTCCGGGGTTGCCGCCCGAGCTCACCGCGAGGATGGGCGAGGCCGCGGTGCGCGGCGCGCTGGCGACCGGCTACGTCGGCGCCGGCACGTTCGAGTTCATCGTGGACCAGGACGGCGCGTTCCACTTCATGGAGATCAACTGCCGGCTCCAGGTCGAGCACCCGGTCACCGAGATGGTGACCGGGATCGACCTCGTCCGGGAGCAGATCGCCATCGCCGCCGGCCGGCCCATGCGGCTGCGCCAGGAGGACGTGACGCGCACCGGGGCGTCGGTGGAGTGCCGGATCAACACCGAGGACCCCACCCGCAACTTCGCGCCGACCCCGGGGACGCTGACGGAGTTCGTCGTCCCCGGCGGCCCGTTCACGCGGGTGGACACCCATGGCCGTCCCGGCTGGAAGGTCGGCCCCGACTACGACTCGCTGCTCGCGAAGGTGATCGTGTGGGCGCCCGACCGCGAGCAGGCACTGGCCCGGATGGACCGTGCCCTTTCTGAGATGCGGGTCGAGGGCGCGCGGGTGCGCACCAACGGCGCGTTCCTCCGCGAGGTCATCGCCCATCCGCTTTTCAAGGACGGCAAGCACACGACGTCCCTCGTCGACCAGATGCTGTCCGAAGCCGTACCGGTCAAGGACCGGCCGAACGACCGAACCTAGGAGTGAAGCATGATTCCATCCCTTCGCGGGAGCCTGCGGACGGCCGCCGGGCTCGCCGCGCTCCTCCTGGCGGCGGTCCCCGCGACCGCCGCCGGGGCCGACGCCGCCGCCACCACCATGGCGGCGGCGCACGTCACTCACGCGCCTCCCGTCCTGAACATCACGATCACGCCGCAGGGGTTCACCGTCCCCGGGCCGAACCCGCGCCCGAGCGGCCTGACCACGTTCCGCGTGGAGACCGCGGAGACCACGGGCATGTGGCTGGCGCTGATCCGCCCCAAGGCGGACGCGACGTGGGAGCAGGTGGTCAAGTCGTTCGACGACCTGGCTTCGCCGGACGCCCAGGTCCGCCTCCAGGGCCTGCGCGACCAGTACCGCTACACCGACTTCGCGGGCGGGGTCTCCGTCTTCGCCGGCCGGCCCGTGACGTTCACCGAGAAGCTGGACCCGGGCAGGTACTACCTCGTGGGGACCTCCATGCAGGGCGGCGCGCACCTGGAGACGCTGGACGTCACCGACGAGCGCGCTCCTGCGGTGCCGCCGAGGATCGACGGCATCATCTACGTGACCGAGGTGGCGGGCCGTCCGCGCCTGATCCTGCCGCCGCGGCTGCCCGCGACCGGCACCTTCCTGGTGCGCAACGACTCCTCGCTCCCGCAGGAGTTCATCTTCGTGCGCGTGCCGTCCGACGCGACCTACCAGACCGTGCAGGCGTACTTCGACGCCGTGCGTGGTAACACAGCGTTACCGCCCAACCCCCTCCTGGAGACGACCGCCGGCATGCTGGCCATCTCCCCGGGACGTACCGCGCTCATCCACGCCGACTTCACGCCCGGCAGGTACAGCATCCTGTCCTTCCTGATGGAACCGGAGAACGGGATCAAGCAGGCATATCTCGGCCTTCACCGCGAGTTCACGTTTTCGGCAAGCTGAATGGATGGTTTCGGTCTTCTGACCGAAACCGCCACTCCTCTCCTGCCTCGCGAAACCCGCTTCAGGCGGTGCCACGATCCGAGCGGCCAATGGGTAGACATTCTACGCGTCACTAGCTTAGTGTGGTAATGCCTACATAGGGCATATGCCGACTGCATACGCCGAACCAGGGCCGGGGCGATGGGGACCGTCATGCATTTCAAGGTTTTAGGTACTTTTGAGGTGCGAATCGGCGAGCAAGATTTAACGCCTTCCGCACCAAAACTCCGCACGGTGTTGTCCTTACTTTTGATTAACTACAACCGGATCACCCGTGCGGACTCGCTGATCGACGAACTGTGGGGTGACTCACCGCCGATCAGCGCCGCGACCACCTTGCAGACCTACATCTACCAACTCCGCCGCATGATGACAGCGGCAGGACACCCGGGCGAGGAGTTCCTCGTCACGAAGGCCGCCGGATACGAGGCACAAGTGCCTCCCGAGGCCATCGACATCCACCACTTCGAGCGGCTCGTCCAGCAGGGGAGAGAATTCCTCGCGGCGGGCGAGCTGGAGCAGACGTCGGACACGCTCGGTCACGCGCTGAGCCTGTGGAGAGGGAGCGCCCTCACCGACGTCCCTCGGGGCCGCCTGCTGGAGGCTCACGCGATCAAGCTGGAGGAGAGCCACCTCAACGCGCTGGAAATGCGGATGGACGCCGCGCTGCGGCTCGGACGCCACCGCGAGCAGATCAGCGAGCTGAAGGAGCTCACCTCCACCTACCCGATCTGCGAGGGCTTCTACTCGCGGCTCATGCTCGCGCTCTACAGGTCCGAGCGCCGCAGCGAGGCCCTCACGGTCTACCGGCGGCTGCGCTCGATGCTCAACGAGGAGCTCGGCCTCGAACCTTCACAGCCGGTGCAGCGGCTCCAGCAGGCCATCCTCCGGGGTGACCCCTCGCTGGACCTGCCGCCCCGCAAGGTGGAGGCTCCGAGGCCGGCCCCGGTGCCGAGGACGGCGCCGGCGGAACTGCCTCCCGACATCGTGGACTTCACCGACCGGAGCGAGGTGCGGGCGCGGATCGAGACCTCGCTCATCAGCCCCGCCAACAAGAAGGCACTTCCGATCGTCTCGCTCACTGGCATGGCCGGAGTGGGCAAGACCGCGCTGGCCACCCACGTCGGGCACCGCATCCGCGGCAGGTTCGCCGACGGCCAGCTCTACCTGAACCTGCGCGGCATGTCCGCCGAACCGCGCGAGCCGGGCGACGCGCTCGGCGCGATGCTGCGGGCCGGCGGGCTGCGCGACAGCCAGATCCCGGGCGGCTTCGAGGCGCGCCGCAGCCTGTTCCGCACGTGGAGCGCCGACCGCAGCCTGCTCGTCGTCCTGGACGACGCGTACTCGGGGGCACAGGTCAGGCCGCTCTGCCCGACCGGGCCGAACAGCTCGGTCATCGTCACCAGCCGGTCACCGCTCTACGGCCTGACCAGCGCCGACCAGATGGAGCTCGAGGTCTTCGACATCGACTCCGGCCTGGAGCTCCTGCGGCGCATCATCGGGGACGGGCGCGTGGCGGCCGAGGAGGACGCGGCACAGGAGATCGTCGAGATGTGCGGAGCGCTGCCCCTCGGCCTCCGCATCGCCGGCGAGCGCCTGGCGGCGGCCCCGCACTGGACGCTGGAGCGCTGCCGGGCCAAGCTGGCCGACGAGCGCTCACGCCTGGCCGAACTGCGCTGGGGCGACCTCGACGTCCGCACCCGCCTGGAGGACAGCTTCCGCCAGCTCAACCCGAAGATGCGCGAGGCCTTCAGTGTGCTCGGCGCGTCCAGGGAGCGCGACTTCTCCACCCACAGCACCGCCGGCCTGCTGAACATCAGTGTCAGCTCCGCCGAGGAGGTGCTCACGCATCTGATCGACATGAGACTCATGACGATCTCCCAGAGCAGCCCTCAGGGCGACTACTCCTGCGCCATCCCTGAGCTGACCCGCCTGTACGGCGTGCAGTGCACCGAGGAAAACCGGCCGCACGCAGCGCTGTAGGGGCACCCATCCCGATTCGAGAGCGCTTCGAGCGCACCGCGCGACCATCGAGAACGTAACGGTTCCCGACGGATCCAGAAGGGCTCTCCCAATGCATCACCACCGCACGGCCGTACTGATCGTGGGTGGCGGGCTCACCGGATTGAGCGCCGCGGTTTTCCTGGCCGCGCAGGACGTTCCCGTCCTGCTGGTCGAGCGGCACTCCGGCACGCTGATCCATCCGCGAGCACGCACCATCAACTCACGCACCCTCGAACTGTTCCGGCAAGTGGGGCTAGAGGACGCCATCCTCGCCGCCCAGAGGCCTTTCCACGGCAAGATCATCCTTCACGCGCCGACCCTGGCGGGCCCGGAGGAGCGGTGCCGGCCCATGGAGGTCCAGGAGGACAGCCGTGACGCCAGCCCCTGCCCCTGGGTGCCCATCGACCAGGACGTGCTGGAGACGATCCTGCGGGAACACGCGCGAAAGCTCGGAGTCGACCTGAGGTTCTCCACCAGGTTCGAGGACTTCGAGCTGGACAAGGGCGGCGTGACCGCGACGATCCGGGACCTGGCGAGCGGGCGTGACGAGGTCGTGCGGGCCGACTACCTCATCGCCGCGGACGGGGGGCCGAGCCCGATCAGGGAACGGCTGGGCATCGCACGCAAGGGCGCGGGCCGCCTCGGCCACACCGTGACGCTGGTGTTCGAGGGGGACCTGTCGCAGGCGCTGTGCGGGCGGTCCGTCGGCCTGGCCCACCTGCGGGAACCGGTCCTCGGCACGGTGCTGATGCCGCACGACAGGGACGACCGCTGGGTGGTCAGCTTCCCCTACGACCCGGCGCGCGGGGAGTCGCCTGAGACCTTCACCGAGGAGTACGCGATCGAGCTGATCCGCGCCGCCACCGGGCTGCCGGACCTCGACGTCGACATCGTCCCGCAGATCGCCGACGGCACCAAGGTGCTCAGCTACGACATCGACGCGCTGCTCGCGACGACCTACCGGGACGGCCGCGCCTTCCTCGCGGGGGACGCCGCCCACTCCATGCCGCCGTCGGGGGCGTACGGCTCGGGGACCGGCATCCAGGACGCGCACAACCTGGCCTGGAAGCTCGCCGCGGTGCTGTGCGGGCACGCCGGCCCGGCCCTGCTGTTCGGGTACGAGGAGGAGCGGCGCCCGGTGGCCGACCTGACGATCAGGCAGGCCGTGCTCAAGCGCGAGGTGAACATGGGCCTGGCCGGGGCCGAGGAGGCCGCGCGGCTGCGGCCCTCCGAGTCGGTGATCCTCGGCTACACCTACGGCTCGGGCGCCGTCTTCGGCGCGGGGCCGGCCGAGCTGGTCGCGCCCGCCGAGCTCGACGGCCGGCCGGGCAGCCGTGCGCCGCACCTGCCGATCCGGCTCGACGGCCGCGACCTGTCCCTGCTGGACCTGTACGGCAGGGGTTTCGTGCTGCTGTCCGGCCCGGACACCGACGCGTGGACCGACGCGGCGGCGAAGCTGACCGGCGAGTTCGGCTTCCGCCTCGACGCCTACCGGCTCGGCGTGGACCTCGAGGTGTCCGGGGGGTGCGAGGCGCACGGCATCGGCCCGACCGGGGCGCTGCTGGTGCGGCCGGACGGGTTCGTCGCCTGGCGGGTCCGGCGGTGCCCGGCGGACCCGCTCGGCGCGCTCGACGCGGCCGTGACCCGCCTGCTGTGCCGCGACTGACCGGACCGCTCAGGTACGGCCCTCCCGCGACGGGCCGTACCTGAGTCCAAGGCCCCGCGGACCCCGCCGGACGATGTCCTCAGGGCGGGGTGCGGGTTCCGTGCCGACGGCTACCAGGCGACGGGCAGCGACTGGGGACCACGGATCATCTTCGACCGGGCCCACGGGATCTCCTCGACGGGCGCGGCGAGGCGCAGGTCCGGGAAGCGTCCGAGCAGCCCCGCGAGCGCCGCGCCCAGTTCCAGGCGGGCGAGCTGGGCGCCGAGGCAGTGGTGCGGGCCGTGGCCGAAGGCCAGGTGCGGGTTCGGCCGCCGCGTCAGGTCGAGCTCGTCGGGCCGGTCGAACACCGCGGGGTCCCGGTTCGCCGAGGTCGTGGCGGGCAGCACGGCCTCGCCCGCCTTCACGACGGTGCCGCCCAGCGGGACGTCGGCCACCGCCACCCGGATCGTTCCGCCCGTGACGGCCAGCGGGGTGTACCGCAGCAGCTCCTCGACCGCGTCGGGCAGCACCGCGGGGTCGCTCCGCAGCAACGCGAGCTGCTCGGGGTGCCGCAGCAGGGCGAACACCGCGCCGGAGATCAGGTTGGCGGCCGTCTCGTAGCCCGCGACCAGCAGGGTAACGCCGAGGGTGACCAGCTCGGACGGGCTCAGCCGCTCGTCGTCCCCGGCCGCCGCCAGCGCGCTCAGCAGGTCGTCGGCGGGCTCGCGGCGCTTGGCCTCGACCAGCTCGCCGAGGAAGCCCTTCAGCAGGTCCCCGGCCTCGCGCATCGCCTCGGGGGTCGCGCCGGTGACGGCGAGGTAGGTCTCCGACCACTCCTGGAAGCCCTCCCGATCCTCCTTCGGCACGCCGAGCAGCTCGCAGATGACCGTGATGGCCAGCGGGCGGGCCAGGCCGGCCACGACGTCACCGGTGGACCCGGCGCCGGCCATGGTGTCCAGCAGGGCCGCCACGTGCTCCTCGACGCGGGGCCTGAGCCGCTCCACCCGCCGCGCGGTGAAGGCCCGCATGACCAGGCCGCGCAGCCGTGTGTGCTCGGGCGGGTCCATGGTGGTCATGGAGTCCCGCTCCAGTGGGATGGCCCGCGCCCTCGGCGCGCCGGGCGCGGCGGCGGCGGCCCGGCTGAGGCGGACGTCGGCGAGCAGCGCCCGGTTGTCGGCGTGCCCGGTGACCAGCCACGCGTGGTCGCCGGTGGGCAGCCGGACCGGCGCGACGGGACACCTTCCCCGCAGTTCCCTGAAAACCGGAGCCGGTTCGAACGGCACCGGCGTCTCCGGCGGAAACGTCAATTCGAAATCATTCTCGGCGCGCTCGGCCACGGTCTCTCCCAGAATAAGCAGGGTGGGCGAGAATATCATTCATCAATCCCCTGGAAGACGGCTCGAAGCTCCCTCGAAACCATTAACAGATAATTGTCACACATATCTTCGCGGAACTAGAGTCGGGGCAGGTAGTCGGACGGAACAGGGAGGTAGGCGGAATGAGTTCCCCTTCGGTGGTCATCGTGGGAGGCAGCCTGGTCGGCCTTTCACAGGCTCTTTTCCTCGCCTATCAGGGCATCGACTGCGTGGTCGTGGAACGCCACCACGGACTTTCCGCGCACCCGCGGGCGCGCGGCATCAATCCCCGCACCATGGAGCTGTTCCGGCAGACCGGGGTGGAAAGCCGGCTGCGGGCCGCGGAATCGGCCAAGGCGCTCGCCGGCAACTCCGGAGTGGTGATGGCCGGCACGCTCTCCGGCGGCGGTTACACCCGGATGGACCAGGCGTACTTCATGGACACCGACACCGACTTCTCCGAGCACACGCCCGTTTCGTGGTGCCTGTGCCACCAGGACGAGGCGGAGCCCGCCATCGCCGCCCGCGCCCGCGAGCTCGGTGCCGACCTCAGGTTCGGCACGGAGCTGACCGGTTTCGAGCAGGACGCCGACGGCGTGACCGTCACGGTCCGTGACCGCGAGAGCGGCGCCGAGGAGACCATCCGCGCCGGGTACCTCATCGCGGCCGATGGGGCGCACAGCGGCGTCCGCGAGAAGCTCGGCATCCCTCTCGCCGGGCCCGGCACGCTGAGCGACTTCCTGAACATCTCCTTCACCGCCGACCTGCGCGAGGTGCTGGGCGACCGCCGCTTCGTCATCTGCTACCTGCGGTCGATGCCCATGCGCGCGGCCCTGCTGCCGGTCAACAACGCCGACCGCTGGCTGCTGCACGTCGAGTGCGACCCCGAGCGCGCCGCCGCGATCAGCGACGAGGAGTGCCGCGAACTGGTGCGGGCGGCCGTCGGCATCGAGGACCTGGACGTCACCATCGACCAGGCCGCCCCGTGGGCCATGTCGGCGCACGTGGCGACCTCGTTCCGCAAGGGACGGGTCCTGCTCGTCGGCGACGCGGCGCACGTCATGCCGCCGACCGGCGCGTACGGGTCGAACACCGGCATCCAGGACGCGCACAACCTGGCCTGGAAGCTGGCCATGACGCTCAAGCACGGGGCGGCCCCCGCCCTGCTGGACAGCTACGAGGCCGAGCGGCGCCCGGTGGCGTCCGAGACGATCCAGCAGGTCGTGCTGCGGTCGCGGGACCGGTCGCGGATGACGGGCGCCGGCGACGGCGGCACCGGCCCGGCGATCCGGTCGGACGCCGAGCTGATGTTCACCTACCGCTACGAGTCCGACGCCGTCGTCCAGGACGCGGACGCGCCCCCGGCGACGGGCGGCGCGTACGGCGTCGGTGTGCGCGCCCCGCACCTCACCCTGGTCCGCCCGGGCCAGCTCGTGGACCTGCTCGACCTGTTCGGCCACGGCTTCGTCCTGCTCACCGGGGCCTTCGGCGGGGCGTGGGCCGAGGCGGCCACGACACTTGCCGACCAGTACAAGATCCCCCTGACCGCCTACCGCGTGGTGCCCGCGCTGGAGGAGTCCATCAGGCGCAGGGACGTCCTGGCCGACCCGATGGGCCGGTGGGCCGCCACCTTCGGGGTGCGGCAGACCGGCGCGGTGCTCATCCGCCCGGACGGGTTCGTCGCCTGGCGCGCCGTCGACGCGCAGGACGACCCGCACCGCCACCTGGGAGAGGCACTGTCCCGCATCCTGCACGCCGGTACAGCCCCTTCCCTGGTCTAGGGACAGCGGCCCGTGGAAGGAGACCACATGCGACAGCACCGCAGAGCGCTCGTCACCGGAGCGTCGGGCGGCCTCGGGGCCGCCTTCGCCAGAGAACTGGCCGCGCGCGGGGCCGACCTGGTCCTGGTGGCGCGCGACGAGGAGGGCCTGGAGACGCTCGCGAAGGAACTGCGCGAGCGCCACGGGTGCGTGGTGGACGTCCTGCCCGCCGACCTCGCCGAATCCGCCGACCTGGCCAGGGTCGAGCGCCGCCTCGCGGACGCGGACGAGCCGATCGACCTGCTCGTCAACAACGCCGGGGTCATCGGCCCGGTGGGCCCGTTCGCGGCGCGCGACGCCGGCACCGAGGAGCTGAACCTGCGCCTCAACGTGCTGGCCGTGATGCGCCTGACCCACGCGGCCGTCGGCGGGATGGCCCGCCGGCGGCGCGGCGGGGTGATCAACGTGTCGTCGGCGATGGGGTATCTGCACATCCCGGGCGGCGCGTCGTACGCGGCGGCGAAGTCCTTCGTGACCTCGCTCAGCCAGACGGTGCACAGCGAGGTGCGGGCGCTCGGCGTCCACGTGCTCGCGCTGTGCCCGGGGTCCACGCGCACCAACCTGCACCGTGCGGGCGGCAAGCGCGGCTGGACCCTGGGCAGGGTGCGCGAGCCGGAGTTCGTGGTGCGCGAGGCCCTCGCGGCCCTCGCGTCGGGGCGGCCGGTGCACATCCCGGGCCGCGAGTACAAGATGAAGGTGCTGCTCGCCAGGTACGCCCCCCGCCGCGTGGTCAGCCGCGTCCTGTACCCGGGGTGGGACGTGCAGACGTCCCGGCGGCTGGCCGAATCCTTCGAGGCCTGACCGCCGGGACGCTTCGAAACAGGTTCAGACCAGCGAGATCTGGCAGTTGTCACCGAGGACCAGCCGGTGCCCGCCCTTGGCGGGCCCGGCGGTGCGCACCGTGGTCGCGCGGCCGATGAGCGAGCCGTGGATGCCCCGCACGTCGCGGATCACGGCCCGGTCCATGACGATGGAGTACTCCACCGTGGCGTCCTCGATGACGCACTGCTCGCCCACCGAGGTGTACGGCCCGAGGTAGCTGCCGTCCACGATGGCCTCTGGCCCGATGACCAGGGGGCCGACCAGGCGCGAGCGGGTGACGGTGGCGCCCGCCTCGATGACCACCCTCCCGATCACCTCGGTGTCGTCGTCGACCTTGCCCGCGATCCGGGGGCCGACGAGGTCCAGGACGGCCTGGTTGCACTCCAGCAGGCTGTCGATCAGGCCGGCGTCGCGCCAGAAGCCCTGGTAGAGGCGCCCCTGGACGTCGTAGCCCTTGTCGATCAGCCAGCCGATCGCGTCGGTGATCTCCAGCTCGCCCCGCGCGCTCGGCGGGATGGACCGCACGGCCTCGTGGATGGACGGCGTGAACACGTAGATCCCCATCAGCGCGAGGTTGCTGGTGGGGTTCTTCGGCTTCTCCTCCACCGCCGTCACGCGCCCGTCGGCGTCCAGCACCGCCAGACCGCCCTCGCGGGGGTCGGCGGGGTGGACGGTGACCTGCGCGTCGGAGGGGTTCTCCCGGAAGTGGCGGACCAGCTCGTCGATGCCGTCCAGGACGACGTTGTCCCCGAGGTACATCAGGAAGTCGTCGTCGCCGAGGAAGTCCCTGGCGATGACCACCGCGTGGGCGAGCCCGAGCGGCGCCTCCTGCGGGATGTAGGTCACCTCCAGCCCGTACCTGGACCCGTCGCCGACCATCTCGCGGATGTCCTCGATCCGTTCGCCGACCACCAGGCCGACCTCGGTGATGCCGGCGTCCCTGATCGCCTCCAGGCCGTACGCCAGGACCGGCTTGTTGGCGATGGGAACGAGCTGCTTGGGCATCGTGTGACTGAGGGGACGCAGGCGGGTGCCGCTGCCTCCCGAGAGCACGAGGGCTTTCATCGTTCCTCCTGATGTGAGACTGACTGGTGGGCGATCGACGTCAGGACAAAAGGCGGGGATTCCCGAAGTTCGGTGCGCTTGGCGGCGAACTGCCGGCTGACGCCGCGGCCGAAGAGCGCCATCGCGACCGCCGAAGCCAGCAGGGCCGTGCCGACGATGAGGTAGTAGGCGGCCGGTGAGATGGTGGCGGAGAGCCGGACGACGATGCTGCCGAGCGACGCGCCGAAGGCCACGAACAGCCAGTACAGGCCCATCATCCGGACGCGGAAGGCCGGCGGCGCCGCGTCGGCCACCGCGCTCAGGCCGACGGGCCCGAGTGCGATCTCGCCGCAGGCCTGCAGGAAGAACACCGCGAGCAGCCACACGATCGGCACCCGCCCGGCCCCGGCCGAGGTCGCGGCGCCGAACATGACCACGAAGCTGGAGCCCGCGAGCAGGAGCCCGAGGACGAACTTCTGCCGCACGCCCCACCGGTCGCCGAGCCGCAGCCAGGTCCACGCGAACGCGGGCGCGACGACGAGGATGACCAGCGGGGTGGTGCTCTGCAGCCAGCCGGTCGGCACGGTGAACCCGCCCACGGACCGGTCGACGTGGTCGCGGGCGAACAGGCTGAGCAGCGAGCCCGCCTGGCTCACCACCATCCAGAACAGCGCCGAGGACAGCAGCAGCCAGGTGGCCGCCCCGAGCCGCTTGCGGTCCCCCGGCGACATCGCGGGGTGCCGCTTCAGCGCCCGCAGGCACAGCGGCGGCGCGACCAGCGAGATGAGGCCGAGCACCATGAGGACGTGCTCGATGGAGAACGCGCCGCTGACGACGTCGGCGGTCACCAGGACCGCCGCGACCGCGCCGGCGACGGCCACCCGGCGGTACAGGACCGCCAGCTCGGCGCTCGACGCCGGCCGCGCCGGGCGGTCGCCCTGCCCGGCGAAGTGCCGGGCGCCCCTGGCGAACTGGACGACCCCGAAGGCCATCCCGACGGCCGCCGCCCCGAACCCGGCGTGCCAGCTCACGTACTCGCCGAGGAAACCGGTGACGAGCGGGGCGAGCATCGCGCTGACCTGGATGCTCATGTAGAAGATGGAGAACGCCGCCTCGCGCTTCACGGCCTCGCCGTAGAAGCGGGTCAGCAGCGCGCTGAGGCTGGGCTTGAGCAGCCCGGTGCCGATGGCGATCAGCGTCAGCCCCGCGTACGCGGAGCCGGTGACGGGCAGCGCCATGCAGGCGTGCCCGGCGGTGATGAGACCGCCGCCGTACATGATGGCGCGCCGCTCGCCGAGCACGCGGTCGCCGAGCCACCCGCCGGGCTGTGCCAGCAGGAAGACGGTGGCCATGTACGCCCCGAACAGGGCGGCGGCGGTGGGGGCCGGCAGGCCGAGCCCGCCGCGGTCGGCGGGGGTGACGGCGTACAGGACCAGGATGGCCTGCATGCCATAGAAGCTGAACCGTTCCCACATGTCAGTGAGGAACAGCGTGGCGAACCATCGAGGGTAACGAGACCACGTGGACATGGGACGCTCCGGGCGAATCGTCGAATCGGTGCCGCGTGCGTCCGACCATCCAGGACAGGTCTCAAAGGGGGATCGAAGACATCTGGATCACTGTTCCAGGCCCCTGCGAGTAGGATAGGTTTTTCTCCTACATGTAGAATCCATATGCTTCTAGGGGGCGATCATGGAGGTGCTCGACCTGGCACGGCTGCAGTTCGCCGTGACGACCAGCTTCCACTTCTTGTTCGTGATCGTCACGCTGGGGCTCACGCCGTACATCGCGTTCATGCAGACGCGGTACGCCATCACCGGCAAGCCGATCCACGAGCGGATGACGAAGTTCTGGGGACAGATCTACGTCATCAACTACGCCGTCGGCATCATCACCGGCCTGCTGCTGGAGTTCCAGTTCGGCATGAACTGGACAGGGCTGACCGCCTACACCGGCAACGTCTTCGGCGCGCCGCTGGCCATGGAGACGCTGGTCGCGTTCTTCCTGGAGTCGACGTTCCTCGGCATGTGGATCTTCGGCTGGGGACGGATGAACAAGGCCGTCCACCTGCTGCTGTTCTACCTGGTGACGATCACCGCCTACGTCTCGGCGTTCTGGATCATCGTGGCGAACGGCTACATGCAGCACCCCGTCGGCGACGAGGTGCGCGACGGCGTCGCCCGCCTGGCCGACCTGTCGGCGGTGCTCACCAACCCGAGCGCCACCTCCGCGCTCAAGCACATCGTGCCGGGCGCGCTCCTGCTGGGCGGATACCTCATCGCCGGCGTCAGCGCCTGGCACCTGCGCCGGGACACCGGCGACCGTGACCTGCACGGGCGCGCGCTGCGCCTCGGCCTGCTGGTGGCGTTCTTCGCCGCGTGGTTCACCAGCATCATGGGCTTCGGCCAGACCGACCTGCTCGCCACCACCCAGCCCACCAAGCTGGCCGCGATCAACCCCGGCAAGCTCCAGGAGCTCGGCGCTTCCGTGCCGCCCGAGCTGGCCGCCGCCGGATCGCCGCCCGCCTTCGTCAAGAGCTTCTTCAGCTGGATGCTCACGGTCGGCGAGCTGTACCAGTACATCGGCCTGATCTTCGTGCTGCTGCTGATCGGCCGGTTCATCGAGCGCCGCCGCCTCGTGCTGCGCCTGCTCACCTGGATGATCCCCATCCCGTTCACCGCCGTGGTGGCGGGCTGGGTGGTCCGCGAGGTCGGCAGGCAGCCCTGGGCGGTGTACGGCCGGCTCACGACGGCCGACGCGGTGGCGTCGCTGTCCTTCGCCTCCGTCCTTGTGTCCCTGGTCGTCTTCACCCTGCTGTACGTCATCTGCGCGGTGACCGACTGGCTGCTCATCGCCAAGTACGCGAGGCTCGGCCCCGACGGCGCGGTTCTCGGCCGCACCGTCGCCGACCTGGACCGCGAGGAACGCCGTGAAGAGACCGTCTCCCCCGCCTACTGAGCCAGGGAGAGAGTCCTTCCCGCCCGCTCGGCCGGGGAGGACGTCTCCCCCGCCCACCTCGCCCGCCCACCGAGCCGCCCCCGAGGAGATGCGCACATGGACGTCGTCTGGCTCGCCGTTCTCATCCTGATGCTCGGCGGCTGGTCGCTGCTGGACGGATTCGTCATCGGCACCGGCATGCTGCTGCCCAGGCTCTCCGGCACGCCCGCCGGGCGGCGGCGCGTGCTGACCGGCATCGGGCCGTTCTTCCTGGCCAACGAGGTCTGGCTGATCGCCACGATCGGCATACTGACCGGGGCCTTCCCGGTATTCGAGACCCGGCTGCTGAGCGGCTGCCGGTCCGTCGTCGTGCTGATGCTCGCCGCGTGGATCGCCAGGGACGCCGCGATCTGGTTCCGCAGCCGCCGCCCGTCCGACCGGTGGCGCGACCTGTGGGAACGCGTCCTGGCCGTGGCCTGCGTCTGCTTCGCGCTGGCCTTCGGCCTGCTGATCGGCAACATCCTCGAAGGTCTCCCCGGCGCGGACCAGGGCAGCGGTTTCCTCGACGTGGTCAACCCGTTCACGCTGCTGTGCGGGATCGCCACGGTCCTGCTGTTCGCGTTGCACGGCGCGACCTTCGTCGCGCTCCGCGTGCCCGGCGAGCCCGCCGAGCGCGCGACCAAGCTCGCGGCCGTCCTGGTACGGCCCGCGCTGATCGCCGTCGCGCTGGCGGCGGTCGTGGGCGCGGTGTCGGGCGGCGTCCGCGACGCCGTCGGCCGGCCGGTGCCGGCCATCGCGCTGGTCCTGCTCGGCCTCGCCGTGGGGGCGTTGGCCGCGCGGACGGCCGGGAAGCGGCCGGGGCGCGCCTTCGCGCTCACCGCCGTCGCCGCGGCCACCCCCGCCCTGGTGGCGCTGGCCGGCACCGGCTCGGCCGTGCAGGAGAGCATCGGCGACGCCGACTCGCTCGCGCTGCTCAGCGGCATCGCCCTGCCCGTGCTGCCGGTCCTGCTGCTCGCGCAGGCGTGGATGTGGTGGACGTTCCGCCACCCGGTCGGCGAGCGCTCGGTGGTGTTCTTCTAGCGCCACCGGCCCCCAGCGCTGGGCGGCGTCCTTCCCGTCCAGCGCCCCAGTACGTCTCCTCCAAGCGCGTCGGCAAGTGATTGGGTGGCGTCCCCCCGCCGCCGGCGGTGTTCCCCCGACACCGCCCCGACGCCCGAAGGGCCCGGTCGACCAGGTCGACCGGGCCCTTCGGCGTGGGTGGCGGATCAGCCGGCCGGCGGGCGGTTCGCCGCCGACAGCATCGAGATGCGCCGCATCGTGTTCTTCTTGAACTGGGCCAGGAAGTCCTCACGCGTCTCCACGTGCCGGTCCTCGTCCATGTACGGCGCCAGCTTGAGCTCCATGTCGGGGCGCCCGCCCCTGGCGGCCATGTAGCGGGCCACGTCGTCCAGCTCGCCGTCGTACTGCACGACGCGGATCATCGACTCGTCCTTGACGAACAGGGCGACCGCCACGATGAGCCCGACCTCCTGGCCGGCCTGGTCGCGCAGCGCCGGACGCGCCTCGGCCTGGACCTCGCTGAAGACCTTCGCGATCTCCTGCTCGAAGCCCGGCTTGACCCGGTAGCGGAGCGCCGCGAGCTGGGCCCCCGGCACGTCCTGGATCGTCCGCTGCTGCACGCACAGCATGGTGCTCTTCCTGAAGTACGACAGGAAGCCCTCGACGCTGGAGGTGTCACGCTCCTCGGCGAGGTAGGGGGCGATGCGCTCCTCGGCCTCCCGGACGCCGCGCTGCGAGGCCATGTGGCGCGCCACGTCCTCCAGCTCGCCGTCGTACTGGATGGCCCGCACCATGATGTCGTCCTGGATGAACAGGCCGGTGCCGAGGATCCGCGCCGACTGGCCGCCCTGGTCGTTCCGCACGTTGGGGGTGTCGGCGCGCTTGAAGTTGGCCGGGTCGAAGATCTCGGCGATCTCCTTCTCGTACCCGGGCTTGACTCGGTAGGTGATGGCGGCGAAGGCCATGGCACTCCTTCTTTCCTCGGGTTGACGTTGGTCCGTCCCGGGCTCCCGTCACGCGGGGCCCGCGAACCGTTAGGGGAGCAGCACCGCCCCGGCGCCCGTGGCGACCAGCGCGGCGAGCGCGATCGCCGTACGCAGCAGGTGCCAGCCGCGCCACTCGGGGCGGGGGTCGGCCCAGTCGGCCGGGATCGCGGTCACGTCGATCTTGTGCAGCGACCGGTTGATGGGCACGTTGCACAGGTGCGACACGAACTGGCTGCCGAGCAGCAGGACCGCCGCGATGGCGAACCACGGCCCGGAGGCGCCGCCGACCAGCACTACCAGGGCGATGTCGAGCAGCATCGTGGCGTTCACCAGCAGGGGCATCAGCGGGTGATAGCCCTTGCCGAGCATCCGGTGCGTCTCGACGTACCTCTCCGCTGGCATCGCTATGAGTGTCGGCAGCACGCTCACCGCCACCGCGACGAACACACCGGCGGTGATACCGGCACCCACCAGGACGACGACGCTCACAACCTCCGCCAGCACGCTCCGTTCACCTTCCCTCCGTTCGGGACTCCCTTGTACGGGCATGCTCGCGCGCCCGGCTCGAATGCTCCTCGAAGACTCATGGGACGGCCTTCAGCGGCTTTCGAGGCGGATTCGAGAGGGGGTGTGGATCGTCTAGACCGACACGGTCGTAGGAAAGGTGGCGAGGTGACCACAGTCCTCATGCTCATCGCCCTCACAAGCAACGGGCTGGCGGCGGGCGTACTGCTGTCGACCGTCCTTGGCGGCGTACCGCTTCTGCTCACACTCCCCCCGGCGAGGTACGTCCACGCGCACGGCTTCCTCGCCCAGCGCTACGACCCCTTCATGCCGGTCACGCTGGCCCTCACGGCGGTCGTCGACGTGGTGCTCGCCTGGAGCACCCCCGGTGCCACCGGGCACGCCCTGTACGCGGCGGCGGCGGTGACCGTCGGCTGCGTGATGGTCATCTCGTTGACGAAGAACGTGCCGATCAACAAGTGGCTGATTTCTCTCGACCCCGACACGCTTCCGGCCGACTTCGACCGGCGCGACCCCCGCTACCGGTGGAGGACGTGGAACGCGGTGCGCACCGCGCTCGCGGTGCTCGGACTGGTGATCAATCTTGCGGCGAGCGCCAGTGCGCTCCTCTAGAAGGGACCGCGACCGATGGAGAACAAACCACCCGTGGGAATCGTGGGGGCACCCTTTACGGGACAGCTTCCCGCGGCGGCCCGCCTGCTGCTGCTGACCAGCGGAAAGCGCGTCTCCCAGGTCGTCCACCTGGTGGCGCAGCTCGGCATCGCCGACCATCTCTCCGGAGGGCCTCGCACGGTCGCCGAGCTGGCCGAGGCCACCGGCTCCCACGCCGAGTCGCTGGCCCGGGTCCTGCGCGCGTCGACGGCCGTCGAACTGCTGAAGGAACTGCCCGACGGCACGTACACGCTGACCCCGCTGTCGGACATGCTGCGGCGCGACAACCCCGACAGCGTCCTGGACATCGTGCTGTTCAACGGCGGCGAGCTCGTCGGGGCGCCCCTGACCCAGGCGCTGCACACCGTGCGCACCGGACGGCCGGCCTTCGAGCACATCTACGGCGTGCCGTTCTTCGACTACCTGCAGAGCCACGAGGAGAGCGGCGCGCTCTTCGACAGGGCCATGGAGCACATGAGCCGGGTCACCGCCCGTGGGCTGGCCGAGAAGATCCAGCCCGAGCGGTTCTCGCTGCTGGTCGACGTCGGCGGCGGGCGCGGCCACTTCCTGTGCGAGCTGCTGCGCAGGACGCCGCTCGCCGAGGGCCTGCTGTTCGACCTGCCGGCCGTGGCGCCCGAGGCGGAGCAGACCCTGACCGACCTCGGGGTGGCCGGCCGGGCCAAGTTCGTGGCCGGCGACTTCCTCAAGGAGGTGCCGTCCGGCGGGGACGCCTACGTGCTGAAGGCCGTGCTGCACAACTGGGACGACGAGTCGGCGCTGCAGATCCTCTCGGTCGTGCGGGCCGCCATGACGGCGGGGGAGCACTCCCGCCTGTTCATCGCCGAGCAGGTCATCGGCCCCCCCAACCAGTGGGACCACGCCAAGCTGCTCGACCTGGACATGATGCTCCGCTTCGGCGGGCGCGAGCGCGACCTGTGGGAGTGGCGGCGCCTGCTCGACGCGGCCGGGTTCGAGCTGCTCGACAGCCCGTCGGCCGGCGCCTGGAGCGTGCTCGAGTGCAGGAGGACGTCGTGAGCATCGACCTGACCGGCAAGAACGCCCTGGTCACCGGTGGCACCCGCGGCATCGGCCGTGCCGTCGCCCACACCCTGGCGCGTGCCGGGGCGAGCGTGACGGCCTGCTACCGCTCCGACGAGGAGGCCGCGGCCGTCCTCGCCAGGGAGCTGAAGGAGATCGGCGGCGACCACACCGTGGTCCGCGCCGACGTCAGCAGCCCCGAGGACGTCGCGCAGCTCATGGAGCACTGCCACGCGCGCGGCGGCCTGGACGTCGTGGTCAACAACGCCGGCGTCATCGGCGACCAGACCCTGGAGGAGCTGACGCTCGACGAGTGGCACCGGGTGGTGACCAACGACCTCACGGCCGTCTACCTGGTCGTCCGCGGTGCGCTCGGCCTGCTCACCGAGGGGGCGTCGGTGGTCACCATCGGCTCGGCCGCCGCCCTGCGCGGGCTGCCCGGCCGTTCCCACTACACCGCGGCCAAGTCCGGCCTCATCGGGTTCAGCCGGACGCTGGCCAAGGAGCTCGGGCCGAAGGGCATCCGGGTGAACGTGGTCGCCCCCGGCGTCATCGACACCGACGAGCCGCCCGGGCAGCCGTCCGAGCAGCAGCGCCGGCTCGGCTCCCTGATCGCGCTCCGACGGCTCGGCAGGCCCGACGAGGTGGCCGACGTGGTGCTGTTCCTCGCCAGCGACCTGGCGCGTTACGTGACGGGCGAGACCGTCACGGTCGACGGCGGCTTCTGAGCCGTTCGCGAAGGTACGCGTCGGGCTGCCGTACGGATCGTGGAGACGGGGTTCACTCCATCGAGCCGTACGGCAGCCCGACGTAGTTCTCCGCGAGCGTCGCCGCCGCCGCGTCCGAGGAGGTCACGTAGTCCAGGTAGGAGAGCTGCAGCCGGTGGCCGTAGGGGTCGTCGGACTCGAAGGTGTGCAGGAGCGTGGTCATCCACCAGGAGAAGTGCTGCGCCCGCCACACCCGCTTCAGGCAGGCCCGCGAGTAGTCGTCGAGCAGGTCCGCCGAACCGTCGCCGTACCAGCGGGCGAGCGCCTTGGTCAGCAGGCGCACGTCCGCCACCGCCAGGTTGAGGCCCTTGGCCCCCGTCGGCGGCACGATGTGGGCGGAGTCGCCCGCCAGGTACAGCCTGCCGTACCGCATGGGCTCGGCCACGAAGCTCCGCATGGGCGTCACGGCCTTGTCGAAGATCTCCCCCGTGGCCAGCTCGAAGCCGGGGACCGTCTCCAGCCGGGCTTTCAGCTCGGCCCAGATCCGGTCGTCCGGCCAGTTCGCGACGTCCTCGCCTGCGGCGACCTGGAGGTAGAAGCGGCTGATCTCGGGGGAGCGCATGCTGTGCAGGGCGAACCCCCGGTCGGTGCGCGCGTAGATCAGCTCCTCGGCCGACGGCTTCACCCGGGCCAGGATTCCGAGCCACGCGAACGGGTACTCCCGCTCGTACTCCGTCAGCACCCCCTCGGGGATCGTCGGCCGCGACACGCCGTGGAAGCCGTCGCAGCCCGCGACGAAGTCGCAGTCGAGCCGCTCGTCGCCGAAGGTCAGATACGGGCGGTCGGTGTCGAGCGCGTGCAGTGCCACGTCGTCCACCTCGAACCGGAGGTCCCCGCCGTCGGCCAGACGGGCGGCGATGAGGTCCTTGACGACCTCCTGCTGCCCGTAGACCGTGATGGCCCGGCCCGGGACCAGCTTCTCGAAGGCGATGCGATGCCCGGCGCCGCCGTACCGCAGCTCGATGCCCTGGTGGCGCAGGCCCTCCCGCAGCAGCCGGTCCCCCACGGCCGCCTCGACCAGGGTGTCGGTGGTCCCCTGCTCCAGCACCCCGGCCCGTACCCGGTTCTCCACGTACTCCCGGCCACGGCGCTCCAGCACCACCGACTCGATGCCCCGCAGGTGGAGCAGATGGGACAACAGCAGACCCGCCGGGCCCGCTCCGACGATTCCGACCTGAGTGCGCATAGGAGGAGCATCCTGCCACGCGCTGAGCCGGACAACGATGACCGCGTCCGCATCGGCCCGCGGCCCTGCGCGCCGGGGCCTCGCGTCAGTCGACCGAGAAGAGCTTGCGCAGGTGGCGGAGCTGGAGCTCGCGCTGGCGGCTCCCCCCGCCCTCGTGGCCGTTCCACGGGTACACCGAGATCTCCTTGGGCCCGGTCCACAGGTTGTACGCGGCGAAGACCGTCGACGGCGGGCAGACCGTGTCCATCAGCGCGGCCGAGTACATGGCGGGGACGCGTCCGCGTGCCGCGAAGTTCAGCCCGTCGAAGTAGGCGAGCGTCCGGAAGACCTGCTCCTCGGTGTCCCGCTGGGAGGACAGGAACCGCACGATCTCCTGGTACGGGTCACGGTCGGTGATCTCCACGGCCCGCCTGAAATGCGTCAGGAAGGGTACGTCGATCAGCGCGGCCTTGACCGACGGATGCAGCGCCGCCACGGCCTGGGCGATGCCGCCACCCTGGCTGATGCCCCAGACCGAGATGCGGTCGGCGTCCACGGACGGGTGCGCCGCCGCCGCGTCCACGGCGCGCACGGCGTCGGTGAAGACCCGCCGGTAGTAGTACCGCTCGGGGTCGAGGATCCCCCGCGTCATCATGCCAGGCGCCTGCGAATGGGCCCCGCCGTCCGGGTCGCCGGTGGCACCGGGGCTCGCGTGGTTGGACCCGCCCTGGCCCCGGGTGTCGACCACGAGCGTCGCGAACCCGGCCGTCGGCCAGGCGAGGTGGTCCACCGGCAGCCCGCGCCCGCCGCTGTAACCGATGAACTGCACCACGCACGGCACCTCGCCCGCGCCCTCGGGCACCAGCGCCCACGCCTTGATGGGGTGACCGCCCCACCCGGCGAACGTGGTGTCGTACACGCGCACACCGCTCAGCGGGGCGTCATGCGGGACGAATTCCGGCGCGAGCTCATGACCGGCGGCCTCCTGGAGGGTCCGCGCCCAGAAGTCGTCGAAGTCGGCGGGTTCGTCGCGCTCCGGGCGGTACTCGCGAAGGGTTTCCAGGGGGAGGTCGAACAGGCTCATTGCCACTCCATGGTCGGCTGAGGTCACCGGGGGCCGACACGCCGTCAGGTCTGCGGGCCAGGTTAGGCATGGTATCGAGAGGCGTCAGATCCGGTCGACGTGTCCCAAATAGTGATCATCTACGACGATACGGGATCGGCGATCATTCAGCCCGAGCGGGGGACCAGGGAGTACCTGACAGAGGGCGTCAGGCATCGCGAGGACGATGGGCCGTCCACCCAAAAAAGGAGGCCCGCTGTGCCACGTGCGAACGGCACTTTCGACATCACCGGCTGGGACCCCCAGCCGATCGACGAGGCCGAAGGCGCCACGGTGTCCCGCGTCCACGTGACCAAGGACTTCCACGGCGACCTGGACGGCACCAGCACCACCGACATCCTCACCGCGGTGACGCAGGTCGAGACCTCGATGGCGTACGTCGGGTTCGAGCGCTTCACCGGGAGCGTCCACGGCCACAAGGGGACCTTCGTCCTGCACCACACCGCCACGGGACACGACGGGGACCAGTCGATGAGCTGGAGCGTCCTGCCCGACTCGGGGACCGGGGAACTGGCGGGGATCCGGGGAGCGGGCCAGATCACCGTCGCCGACGGCACCCACTCCTACCACCTGGACTACGACCTGACCTGACCACCTGGGTCCACGGCCTGACCTGACCACCCGGGTCCACGGCCTGGCTCCTGAGGCGGCCGGCCCCGGTCGGAGCCGGCCGCCGGCACCCGCTCCGGCCGTCAGCGCTCCTGGCCGTGCGCACGCGCCCCTTCGCCGACGCGCACACCGGCTGCCGGCGCTGGGGCTCCGGCTCGCGGTGCGTCAGGACGACGCCGGCGTCAGCTCGCGTTGGCGCAGATCACGTACACGGAGACCCCCACCGTGGCGTTGTTGGGCTGCCGGCCGAGGCCGATCCACCCGTCGGTCTCGTCGGTGGGGAAGGAACCGACCAGGACGGCCTCGTTCCCCTGGGCCTCGGCGCCACCGCCGACCACCCGCTTGCCCGCCGGGCAGCGGATCGTCCGCCGCGCGAAATTGGCCACGTTGGCGTTGGGCAGCTTGAGCACCTGGTACCCGCTGAAGCCCGCGGCCGCACCAGAGCCCGGCGGCGCTTCCGCGGCGGCGCCCTGAACCCCCGGCGCGTCCGCGGCGGCGCCCTGGACCGCCGGCGCCGCGTCCGCGTACGACGCCGGCACGGCCACCGCCAGACTCGCGCCGCCGACCACCGTGGTCAGCACGAGAGCCGTCAGCCATTTGGCTTGCATCTCTTCTCCTTGCCTGGTCCGCCGTCCACCCGAGGCGGCCCCCCGGGCGGTTCACCCGGCGGGCGAGCCGCCGGTACGAGAAGTTCTCACTTCATCACTCACAGTAATCAGCCACGACTCTGGGTGTCCATTTCCGGCCGGACCCCCGTGTCGCGCCCCGAAGCGCTCAGAGGTCGAGCGGGGTCAAGGAGAGGTGAGGCAGAGGGTGGCGCACGGAATGTCGGGGTGGGGGCTTCAGGAGAGATACATCTCGGCAAGGTCGCGGGCCGTGGCCTGCAAGCGCTCACGCAGCTCGCACGGCTTGAGCACCTCCACCATCGAGCCGAGCCTCATGAACTCCGACTGCGCGTGGTCGAGCGACTCGATCGGGACCACGGCCGTCACCCAGCCCTCCTCGTCCGGGCAGGTGGCGGTCTGGTCCATCGAGTCGACCACGGCCGCGCTCATCAGCTCGCGCATCCGCAGCACACCGGGCGGTGAGACCCGCACGACGGCCTCGCTCCGGTACAGGCGGGTGCGGAACTCCTGCAGGAAGGACCGCCAGTACGCCCCGAGGTCGAAGTCCCGGGGCCGCTCGAACGTCGCGTCCAGGACGGTCAGGCCGACGACCTTGTGCACCCGGTAGGTGCGGATCTGGTCGTCGCCGTGGCCCACGAGGTACCACTTCCCGCCCTTGAGCACCACGGCGTACGGGTCCAGGTCCCGCGTCACCTCCACCGGCTCCTTCCACCGGTGGTACCGGATCCGGACGCGGCGCTGGTTCCACACCGCGTCGGCGAGCGCGGCGAGATGGGGTGAATGGTCGCCGTCGTGGTACCAGCCGTGCGCGTCCAGATGGAACCGCTCCTGGATGCGGGTCGCCCGCTCGCGCATCTCCGCCGGAAGCGCCGCCTGGATTTTGAGCTGCGCCGCCGCCACGACCTCGCCGAGTCCGAGCTCGGCCGCGGGCCCGGGCATCCCGGCAAGGAACAGCGCCTCGGCCTCGCCGGGGGTCATCCCGGTCAGCCGCGTGCGGTAACCGTCCACGAGCTGGTAACCGCCCGCCGGCCCCGCGTCCCCGAACAACGGGACGCCCGCCGCGTGCAGGGCCTCCACGTCGCGGTAGATGGTGCGCACGGACACTTCGAGGATGTCCGCGAGCTGGCGCGCCGTCAGCCGGCCCCGGGTCTGGAGCAGCAACAGAATGGACAGAAGACGACTTGCACGCATATCGCTGACAATACGTGTCAGTGTGCCGGTCCTATGGTCCGAAAGTGGCTTTCAAGGAGAAGTATCTGCGTGTCGCCGACCCGATCGAGATCGGTGGCCGCCAGGTCAAGCGCTACCACATCACCACCTTCGACACCGAGATCGAGGAGCCCGTCCAGAAGGCGGCCTACGCCTACCTGCCCGAGGTGCTGCCCGCCCGCGACGAGACGCCGCCCGCCGCGTTCACCGTGCTGCACCGCGGCGCGGACGCCGCCTACCTCATCGCCTACACCTGGATGTGGGACAACGTGCTGGAGTGCGGCTCGGCCGCCGCGGGAGTGCCCTTCCTCGGCTGCGACGACACCGATCCGACCAACTTCACGAAGGTCGCGCGGCCGTGGATCGGCTGCGTATGGGAGCTGGCACCTCTGGAACACGAGCGCGCGGCCTGGGTACGGCACATGCTCGTACCCGACAAGCCCCACCTTTCCGCCTATCTTGCCGACGTGCGCGCGACGGGAACGGTGGGTCTCGGGTAGGGAATCGTCCCCCGCGTCAACATGACGATGTCCGCTCTCGGACGAAACCGCCGTACATGGGGGGCCGCACTCTCTCCGTGGTCGTGCCTGATCAGGCCCCTGGTCGGGTGTTACCTCCCGGGTCGAGGGTCGTAACAGATGTCGCAAAAAGCCCTCCGTATCAGAAGATTGTGGACAGCCGGTTCTGGTGCGGCCAGGGGACGGACCCGATCCCTTGCTAGGCTGCAGGCATCTGTTAGGAACCCGGCGTCGTCTCATCCCCGGCTGGTGAGACCGTTGAGAAGTGGGGTCACACCGTGAAGAAGCTGCTCGTTCTCGCGCTCGTCGCCCTTGGGGGGCTACTCGTCTGGCGCAAGGTTCAGGCCGACCGCGCCGAGCTCGACCTATGGACTGAGGCAACCGGCAGCGAGAACTGACCACCGACCACCAACACGGTCGTGGCACCAGCCCGAAAGCAAGCCAGAGGCGACGGCACACCCACCGCCTCCACCCACGCGGCGTGTCCCGAACTAGGCGGAGGTGACGGCATGACCACCGCTTTCACCCACGCGGCACCGACTCAGGACCCAGGCGAAGGCGACGGGCACGCCCACCGCCTTCATCCGCGCAGCGTGGTCCGAAACAAGGCGGAGGTGACGGCATGACCAGCGCCTCACCCATCAGGCTTGCCTGCCTCGATCTGGCCGGCACCACGATCGGTGACATCGCCATGGTGGAACGGGCGTTCGCCGAGGCGATCGCCACCCAGGGCATAGTCCCCGGGACCGGGGCATATGCACGCGCCATGGTGCACGTGCATCGGTCCCGGGGATGCCCCAAGATCGAGGTATTCCGCGGCATCTTCCCGACCAACGAGGCACAGGCGCAGGCCGCCAACCTCGCCTTCGAACGCTCCTACGAGGGCGCCATCGGCCGGGCCGGCCTGGTCCCGGTGCCCGGCACCATGGAGGCCCTGGAGAAACTGCGGGCCGCCGACGTCAAGATATGCCTGATCACCGGCTTCAGCCGCGCGACTCTCGGCCGCGTGCTGAGCGCCGTCGGCTGGATGGACAAGGTCGACCTCGCCATCTGCCCCGAGGACGCCGGACGCGGACGCCCCTGGCCCGACATGGTCCTCACCGCGATCCTCCGCCTCGGCATCGAAGACGTCCGCCACGTCGCCGTCGCCGGCGACTCCGAAAGCGACATGCTCTGCGGCAGCCGCGCGGGCGCCTCGGTCGTGGCCGGCGTCCTGACCGGCGTCCACAGCCGCGAACGCCTCCTCAAGGGCGGCGCCACCACCATCATCGACTCCATAGCCGACTTCCCCACCCTGATCCTCAACACCCCCGCCCCCACCCCAACCACCCCGGCGACTTCCCTCCCGGCCAACGACCCCACCACCACCCCAGTGGCCACGTCCTCCCGGTAGGATGTCCTCCAGCAAGGGGCCTTAGCTCAGTTGGCAGAGCGCCTGCTTTGCAAGCAGGAAGTCAGGGGTTCGAATCCCCTAGGCTCCACCAGCATAAGCACACCCCCACTAATGATCGCTTAGTGGGGTGGGTGTCTAACTGGGTGCCTACGTATCCCCGCTCATGGGGGAAGATGTCGTCCATGGCTTCCGCCCCTTGCAGCAGGACAGATGAGAGCTGGAAGCGGTAGGCCGTCTGGTGTTCGCGTAACCGACCAGGCGTGAGATGTACTCCAGTGACACTTCGCGGTCGGGGTGACGTGAAAACGCCCACCACGTGATCATCGGTGTTTGTGAATTTCAGCTCACCGGTGAGAGGAGCGAGGGGCAGACGGTCGGGAGGCTGGATCTGACCAACGCCTGACGCGGCCACCATCCCCAGCGCCGTCGCGTTGCTTCCTGGACTCCCCGGTGGCGCCTACGACCCCGTAGCACATACTCGGGCGCGGCGCTCAGGATTCGCCGGCGCCATTCCTTCGCGCGATGAAGACGGAGCCGACGGCCAAACCCAGGGCCAAACCCAGGGCCAAACCCAGGGCGGCACCGAGAGCGATGTTGTCCAAAAAAATCCCGACCGTGGTGCCGAAGACGGCGCCGAAGAGAGAGCCAAATGCGAGCCAGACCCCGAGATTTCCCGAGATCCCGAGACGTTCGGTGCCCGAGGGCATGTTGTTGCTCGTCATCGCATCTCCAGGACGTGGGTGGAAAGGCTGACAAACTGGCGGGCCCACCACGGCGGATGCGCAACCACCTGCCCCCACAACGTAACACCTGACATCAAAGTTCCCGCCGCCATCGCATGATCTTTGGTTGTCTCCACCAACTCCAAATGATCTCGCGGTGGCCGTCGAGCGCGTGCAGGGTGGCGAGGCGGTACAAGTCGGCGTAGTCACGCTCTCTGGTGTTGAGGTCGCCGAGCGAGATAGCGGTGGAAAGCTTCTCAGCGATGGCCGTGGCGAGAGGATAACCGAAGATCTGGAACCTTTCTGTGGAGAGCTGCTGGGGATAGTCGATGATCTGCGGCTCCGGAGTGACAGGATCGCCGAAGCTGACGTCGAGCTGCAGTTTGAGGCGTGCGCGGGCGATTGTTGCGGTCATGGTCAAGCGCAGCCCGTTGTACTCCTGGTCCGCTCGGATCGGGACGGTTCTGAGGGTGCCAGGATCAAACTCGACGCCGTCGTCGGCCTTGGTACTTGGTAGTGGCGATGATCGCGACTCTCCGGATGATTTCGGCCTCGTCATTGGGAAATGCACGGCCCAAGATGTCGATGTCACGTGTCATCCGGCGGGCGCCGAACTGGGCAAGGAGGAGGCCACCCTTGAGGATGAAGTGCGGTCCACCTGACGGGGAAAGGCCCACGCGGTAGAGGAAGCGTTCGAGCACATACTCGATCATGATCTCGTCGGTGGACCGTCCGGTACAACGGCCCAGATTGCGCAAGTCGTTGTAGACGCGGCCGGCGATGGTGTCGCGTGTCGGGTTGGGCATCAGGCGAGCACCGCCTCGACAGCGGGACGGACGGCGGACATTGCGCCCAGATCGCTAGCGATTTCCTGGAGGTCACGGACCCCGCTGCGGCCTTTGCTGCGGAGGTAGCGGCCGAGTGCCGCCAGTGCGAGTGTTTCGCCGAAGCGCCGGCGATGGCGCATCGCATCGACGACGCTGCGTGCGGCGCTGTAAATGGGGACCCTTTCGCCGGGTGCCGCTTCGAACTGCTCGATAGCCAGGGCGAAGGTCTCGGCCGCGTACTGGGTCACGGTGGTCGGCGGGTAGGTGATCGATGGGCGGTGCGTGCCTCGGGGGATCGCGATGTGGACGCTCGTCGGGATGTCGTCGATCAATTCGTGGATCGCGAGTGCGGACTCGCCGCACACGACGGCGCGTGGGGTGCGTAGGCAGACGGCGAGCAGGTCGAGGTGCGCGGTCGCAGGCGCATTCGCGCGACGGTAGACGCCTCGTGAGATCTCGTCGACATCTCCGGCTGACGACAGGAGGGCCAGATCACGCGATGAGATAGCCGCCCTTCTTGCCTGTGCTGTCGTGAACGTCGGGGAGAGCGCGGCCAAGCGCGCTTCGAGCCGAGAGTTCGTCTGAAGACCCATGTACCGAATGCTACCCAAATGACTGCGAGAGGGGACTGATTTGATACATAGGAGCTGCTGGCTGACTGGATCGATCGCCTGCGGAAAGCCGAAGGGTTGCGGCGCGGGTCGGGCCGGTGATGGGGGGTGGTGGGTGGCCGTCGACTTCTGTGAGGCGGTTTCAACACAGGAGCCTGCCGTCCTCGGGGAGGTCACCGTAGGAGGGCTTTCGGGATACGCGATGGTGACGTCGTGAGAGTCGGGATCGCATCCGAGCTGGCTCAGGTGGCGATGAAGAATTCCAGTAGTTCTGGGGCGAGGGATTGAGGGGTTACGTTGTGCGTTTGGTCCTCCAGGGTTCTGCGTACTGCTCGGGGGACGGTTGCGGCGACCGCTTTTCCCGCGTTGGTCATCCACATGGGGCTGTTCTCGCCGATCAGGACGAGGGTGGGTTGTGTGATCGAGGTGAGGAGTTCGGTGGGTAGGGGGTTGCCTGGGCCCATGAGGGCGGCCTCGTAAGCAAGGGTGTGGGCGATCGCTTCCACTGCTGACCAGGAGGAGTGGGCGCGCATCGCGGTCACCGTCGCTTGGGGGACCTCGGCGGCTTCGATCATGAAGAGCTCGGCCGCTTCCGTGCGCCGGCCCTGTTCGACCAGGATTTGCAGTTGCGATGCGAAGTCGTGCGAGAGAGTGGGTGCGCTGGCGTCGACGTGGTACGGGGGCTCCCACACAGCGAGTCTTGAGATGGCCGGATTCCGGGCGGTGGCCTCCAGCGCCAGGGCGGCGCCGGAGGAGCCACCGAAGACCATGGCCGACCCGCCCGCCGCCTCGATGAGGGCGGACAGGTCCTCGATCTCACGCTCAACGGCATAGGGCTGGGTGTCGCCGCTTTCGCCGCGGCCGCGACGGTCGTAGTTGAAAACCGTGAACCATGGGGCGAGGGCGGAGGCTACGCCGCACAGCGTGGGATGGGTCTTGTCGGTGAACGCGCCGTGCACCAGGACGACCGCCGGCCCGGCGCCGGATTGGTCGTACGCGATGGAGGTCCCGTCGGCCGAGGTGACCCTTCCGGTCGTCATCTCGTTCATGGCGCGCATTTCTTCAGCCTGCCGGTGTCACCAGGCACAGGGCCTCCCAGTGGTGGCCGTCGAGGTCGGTGAAACCGCGCTGGTACCGGTAGCCGTCATTCCGCAGATCACCGACGGGGGCGCCACCCGCAGCAAGGGCCTTGTCGAACAACTCGTCGACCTCGGTGGGGTTCTCGACGCCCACGACCAGGATCATCTGGCTGCTCTTGGTCGCGTCGGCGACATCCGTTGCCGCATACGTGGCGTACGTCGGCTCGGTCAGCAGCATGACCTGCGCTTGCTCATTGATCACCACGGAGGCCATGTCGTCGGCCATGCCGAAGAGCGTGAAGCCAAGGTCGGTGAAGAACGTCTTCGACCTGTCCAGGTCTCGGACCGGCAGATTGACGAACAGTACGGGGGACATCGCTGGAGCCTTTCCTTAAAGGTGTTCGCACCCGTTGGTGCGAACACCTTTATCCTGCGGATTCGGGCCCGCCGGGGCTTGGCTCTCGGTGCCAGGCGATTGACTTTCCGTGCCAGGCCTCAGCCCGGTGGCATGAGGCAGGTGCGGCGGTACTCGACGGGAGGCAATCCGTACGTGCGCCGGAACAGCCGGCTGAAGTGAGCCGAGTCCGGAAGGGCGTACTTGGACGCGATGACCCCCACGGGTACGTCGTGGAAGGCCGGGTCGGCCAGGTCTTTGCGGCAGCGTTCGAGACGCCGGTGCCGTATCCACGCGGCCACCGTGGTGTCCTGCGTCTCGAACAGTCGGTGCAGGTAACGCAAGGAGACATGGTGCGCGGCCGCGACGGTACCGGGGGCCAGATCGGATTCGCCCAGATGCTGCTCGATGAAGGTGTGGATGCGCAGCAGCAGCGTTCGTGACCGTGACTCCTCCGAGAGCGTCTCGGTCAGCTCGACGCGCTCGGCGATGGCCATGGTGACCAGGTCCATCACAACCGTGGACAGCCGGGCCGCGTTCGCGGGCTGGTAGGACTCGAGATCCAGGGCCACCCTGCGAAGCAGGGGCGCCGCGAGGGCGCCAGCCCCGCCATCTGGTGTGATCGGGACCGCGGTGAGCTTCGCGATGGAATCGAAGGGCAGGGCCAGCATCATACGGGGAAAGCCGAAAATCGCCAGATGCACGGCCGAGTCATAGGCCAGCTCGTACGGCCGGCCGAAGTCGTAGATGGCGAACTCTCCGCGTTTGAGCTGCGTGGACCTGCCGTCCTGCATCAGGGCGGGGCGTCCCGAGATCGCCAGTACCACCCGGTACAGGTCGGGGTTGTCGCGGCGGATCAGACCAGATGTCCGGTGGACGCTGTGCGGCGTGGAGGTCTGCACCCTGCCGACACCCAATGGGCCGAGTTGCCCCGCGCTGATCTCACCCCGTAACGGTGTGTCCCCCTCGATCCGGAAGTCGAGCGGACCGAGCGTGTCACAGACGATGCTTCGCCATTCGTCATACCGGCGCGCGGCGGGGATGTCACGGGTGCGGATCAGGATGCCCATCCTCATCGCCCTCCGTTGCGGTTCATGGATCGGGTCTCTGGCCGATTGTCCCGTGCCGAGATCTCAAACGGCGACGAGCACGCCTTGGGCCGTGAGGCGGTCGACCGGCTGACCCCTCTCGACCCTGGCGCCAGGCAAGCTGGCACTGAACGACAAGGACTTGGCGCTGTGGGTCAAAATGGCGCTCGTCTCGCGTGCCACGATGCAACAGGAATGAACCGGCGACGCTGCTGGTGAGAATTCATGAACCCCCATCTGGAGGTATTCGTGCGGAAAGTCATTACCCATACGCTGGTCGGCCTGTTTCTCGCCTCGACAGGGATCGCTGTGACGGCCGAGGCCGCGCAGGCGGCCGGGCCGTGCACTCGGGCCAGCTATACGAACTGGTCAGCGAGGTGGACGTGCGGATCGTCCGGTGGTGGCGAGTTCCGGGCGACCATTCGCTGCCTGGACAACAACGGTTATCCGTACACCTACTACGACCGTTACGGCGCATGGAGACCTGCGGGTGACGCGTACGGCTCGGTTGCCCGCTGCGATTTCAGCAATGACCAGAGAATGTCCGACGGAGCCCAGACGAGGTGATCTCAGCGCTACGCCACGCGGAATTCTGATCACCGGTTCCGGTGCCTTGCTGTCGTGGAGGTTGGCCGCGCTGATGGCGACCGAGGTGGGCAGGCCGGGGTGATGATGGTGTCGGCGCCATGCGGGTTAGGCTCGGGCGGTGGCCTTGAGTGTGGATGACGTTGACCGGTTCGAGGCTGCCAGGCCGCGTCTGGAGGCCATCGCCTACCGCCTCCTCGGTTCCGCGGGGGAGGCAGAGGACGTTGTGCAGGAGACGTTCCTGCGCTGGCAGGCCGCCGATATCGACCGCATCGAGGTTCCCGAGGCCTGGCTGACGAAGGTCCTCACCAATCTGAGCCTCAACCAGCTCGCCTCCGCGCGGGCGCGCCGCGAGACCTATGTGGGCAGGTGGCTTCCTGAGCCGCTGCTCGCCGGAGACCCGATGCTCGGTCCGGCCGACATCGCCGAGCAGCGCGAATCGGTCTCGTACGCGGTCCTCACCCTCATGGAGCGCCTCTCCCCCAACGAGCGGGCGGTGTACGTGCTGCGGGAGGCGTTCGCGTACCCCCACCGGGAGGTCGCCGAGATCCTCGACATCTCCGAGGCCGCCAGCCAGCAGATCTTCTTTCGCGCGAAGAAGCACGTCGCGGACGGGAAGGCCCGTATCGAGATCGACGAGGCCGCCGCCCGGCGCATCGTCGAGGAGTTCCTGGCGGCCGCCGCCAGCGGCCAGACCGAGCGGCTCGTGCGCCTGCTCACCGAGGACGCCATTTCGGTCGGCGACGGCGGCGGGAAGATCCCGGCCCGCGTCAAAGCGGTCGAGGGCGCCGTCGCGGTCGCGAAGTTCCTGCGGGGCCTGTTCAAACCCGGCGAGGCCAAGCGCGCCCTCGCCGGGGGCGCGCCCGGGCTCTACGCCTGGACGGCCAACGGCGACCCCGCCGTCGTGGCCGTCGTGGATGGCCGGGTCGTCGGCGTCATGTGCCTGGAGGTCACCGCCGAAGGCATCGCCGCGGTCCGCAACCAGGTCAACCCCGACAAGCTCGAACGCGCGACCGCACGCTGGGCGGCCGCGGACCAGAGGCAGCCTCTGTTCCACGCCTTCTGATCGCCATGTGAGGTGGTTCACATCGCGTTCCTGTCAGGAAATGGCGGGCCATCCGGTTCAGGTGGCAAACCCGTGAAGACAGGAGCAGGGACATGCGGCACCGCATCATCGTCCTCGGAGCCGGATACACCGGAGCCATCGCCGCCGGCCGTCTCGCGAAGCGGCTCCGCCGCGAGGACGTCGCCATCACCCTCGTCAACGCCGAGCCCGACTTCGTCGAACGCGTCCGCATGCACCAGCTGGCGGCCGGCCAGGACCTCGAACCCCGGCCGTTCAACGAGATGTTCGCGGGCAGCGGCGTCCACATGAGGCTCGCGAAGGTCACCGGTGTCGACGTCGACCGCAGGACCGTCGCCGTCGTCGACGCGGACGGCGCCGAAGAACTCGCCTACGACACGCTCGTCTACGCCCTCGGCAGCGGCTGGAACAGCCAAGGCGTGCCGGGGACCGCCGAGCACGCCTATGAGATCGCCGGCCGGCCCGGAGCAGGCCGGCTGCGCGAGCGCCTGGCCGGCCTCGACGCCGGGCGGACCGTGGTCGTCGTCGGCGCCGGCCTCACCGGTCTGGAGGCCACGGCCGAGATCGCCGAGACCCGCCCGGACCTCGACGTCGCCCTCGTCGCCCGCGGCGGCCTCGGCGACTGGCTCTCGCCCAAGGGGCGCGACCACCTGCGGAAGGTCTTCGGCAGGCTTGGGATCACCGTGCACGAGCACGCCGCCGTCGTCGGTGTCGAAGCCGACCGCGTCTCCATCGCCGACGGCGAGCCCGTCCCGGCCGAGGTCACCGTGTGGACCGCCGGTTTCGCGGTCCACCCGATCGCGAAGGCGACCACCCTGGAGGTCACCGGCGCCGGCCAGATCGTGGTCGACGGGACCATGCGCTCGGTTTCGCACCCGGAGGTGTACGTCGTCGGCGACGCGGCCATGGTGATCGGTCCCGGGGACAAGCCGTTGCGGATGTCGTGCGCCTCGGGAATTCCGGTCGCGTGGCAGGCCGCCGACGCGATCGCGGCACGCTTGACCGGTCACAAGCTGCCGAACGCTCCGATTCGCTACTTCAACCAGTGCATCTCACTGGGCCGCAAGGAAGGGTTGATCCAGTACGTCACCGCCGACGACCGCGCCGTGCGGGCGGTACTGACCGGACGGCTCGCCGCCGTGTACAAGGAGCTGGTCTGCAAGGGCGCCGTCTGGAGCGTCGCCAACCCGACGCTCGGGCTGCCGGCCCGGCGCCGCCGCGTCATGCGGGAGCGGGTCGGTGAGGGCGCGGCCGTCAAGGAGCCGGCGTAGAGCAGCAACCATGAAGCCCCCGCCCGGCGACCTGATCGCGTACGAACGCCGCCGCTCAGTCACTGGTCATGGGAGTCGTGGAGCGATCGTCCGCGGTACGGCCAAGGATGGGCGGCCGGGCCTGTCCCGCGGCGGAGCCTTCGGTCCCGGCGGCTCGGCACGGGCGCGGGCGATGGCCAGCCCACGTTCCGTTTCCGTGAACCGGTCGAGCCTGGTCCGGACCTCGCCGGCGTCCACGTCGGCGCCGAAGAGCTCGGTGCCCGGTTCGAAGCGGATACCTTCGGCCAGCGGGCCGGCGATGATCGGGTCGAAGCCGAGGGCGTCGACGAGAGAGGCGGCTTCGGCGAGGTCGGTGGGGTCGTCGCCGGCGATCGCGACCGCTGTGCGGCCGGATTCTCCGCTGGGACGGGCTTCGTCCTCGATGTCGTGGTAGCCCACATGGTTGAAGGCCTTGACGACACGGGAGCCGGGAAGGAACGCCTGGACGATCTCGCTGGTGGAGGTGCGCGGGTCGGTGAGGTCGTCCCGGATGCCGTCCACCTCCCACCAGTAGTTCATGGCGTCGATGACGAGCTTGCCGCGCAGCGCGTCCGCGGGAATGGCGCGGTACTTGCCGAGCGGGAGGGCGAGGATGACGACGTCGGCACGCGCCGCGGCGTCGGCGGCGGTCGTGGCGACCGCTCCGGGGGTGAGGACGTCGATCGTGAGCGCGATTTTCGCGGGGTCGCCGGAGCCGGCGATGAGCACCTCGTAGCCGGCGGCCAGGGCGAGCCGGGCGAGCACGGTGCCCAGCTTGCCGGCGCCGAGGATGCCGAGCGTTCGGGTGGTGTCGGTCATGGTCGGTCCGTCCGGGTTCGTGGGGGTCAGGTGGCGAGGATGTCGCGGACCATGGGGATCACCTTCGTGCCGTAGAGCTCGACGGCGCGCAGGCGGGCGCTGACCGGCTGGGCTCCCGCGGTGTAGATGAGGTCGAACCGGCCGACGCCGAGCGTGCGGATCGTACGGGCGATCTTGTGGGCGACGGTCTGCGGTGAGCCGATGTAGAGGGACCCGTGCTCGACATCGGCGTCGAACTCCTCGCGCCGGATGGGCGGCCAGCCGCGCAGGGCGCCGATCCGGTCGCGGATGACCCGGTAGTGCGGCCAGAACACCTCCTTGGCCTCCTCGTCGGTGTCGGCGATGAAGCCCGGCGAGTGCATCCCGACCGGATGCGCGGTCGTGCCGAACTGGTCGGCGGCTCGCCGGTACAGGTCGATGTAGGGCGCGAAGCGCTCGGGCCGGCCGCCGATGATCGCGAGCATGAGCGGCAGGTCATACCGTGCGGTGCGCACGACCGACTGCGGCGAACCGCCGACGCCCACCCAGGTGGTGAGGCGCCCCGACTCGGTCTTCGGATAGACGTCGGCGTGGTCGAGCGGGGCGCGCACGGTGCCGCTCCAGGTGACCGGCCGCTCGTCGAGCAGCGAGACGAAGAGCTCGATCTTCTCCTCGAACAGCACGTCGTAGTCGGCCAGGTCGTAGCCGAACAGCGGGAAGGACTCGGTGAACGAGCCGCGTCCGAGGATGACCTCGGCCCGGCCGTTAGACAGCGCGTCCACGGTGGCGAAGCGCTGGAACACCCGGACCGGATCGTCCGAGCTCAGCACGGTCACACCGGAGCCGAGGCGGATGCGTGAGGTGCGCGTGGCGATGCCGGCGAGCACGGTCTCCGGGGTCGACACCGAGTACTCGGGCCGGTGGTGCTCGCCGACGGCGATGGCGTCGACGCCGAGGTCGTCGGCCAGCACCGCCTCGTCGACGACCTGCCGGATCGCGGCGGCGTAGGAGATCGGCCGGCCGGAGTCGTCCTCAGGGACGTCGCCGAAGGTGTCGAGGCCGAACAGGACTTCAGACATTGCTGGGCTCCGTGGTGAGTAGTTCCCGTACGCGCGGGGCGACCTCGCGGCCGTGTAGTGACCCATCTGGTTGACATGTCAATTATGTGCCACGATATGATTGACATGTCAACTGGAGGCGGGATGACAAGGGACACACCTCAGCAGCGCAGACGGCAGCTTCCGACCACGGAGGAGCTGCGGATCTGGCGCGACTTCATCGAGACCACGGAGGCCCTCAGGTCCGTGCTCACCTCACGGCTGCAGAGCGAGTCCGCGCTGTCGCCCGGCGACTACTCGGTGCTGCTCGCCCTCAGCGAGGCCCGCGACGAGCGGATGCGCTCGTCCGAACTCGCGGCGCACATCCGATGGGACCGCAGCCGGCTGTCCCACCACCTCGGCCGCATGGAGAAGCGCGCGCTCATCCGCCGCGACGACTGCGCCACCGACAACCGCGGCGCCGAGATCGTGCTCACCCCCACCGGCGCCGAGGCGTTCCACCGAGCCACCGTGCCGCATCTGCGTGCCGTCCGCGAGCTCTTCGTCGACGCGCTCACGCCGGACCAGCTCGCCACGACAGGCGAGGTCGCCGCGACGCTCCGCGCGCATCTTCGTTCATCTCGCGACATGTGAGAATGCGGGAGCCCGCTGCCGCACGCAGGCGGCAGCGGGCTCCGCAGGAGGCGCTATGAAGCCACCTCCCGCGAGTGGTCGGTGACCTCGGGGTAGGTCCCGACCGGCGTGCGCTTGCCGAGAAGGTGCCGGTCGAGGAAGGCGGCCAGGTAGGCGCGGGTGATCCGCAACGCCCGCTCGCCGTCGAGCTCCTGCGCCGGAATGCCGAGCTGTGGCCGGACCACGGCGTAGTCGACGAAGGCCGAGTGATCGGTCCCGGCCACGGTCACCCAGCGCTTCCAGCCCGTCAGGTTCGGCCAGGCCGTCCGCCAGGACCGGTCGGTGCCGTCCGGTGTGTGCGACGCCGGCGCCCCGAACAGCATGAACGGCCGGTCGAGCGGCTGCTCCAGCTTGAAGGTGCCGTCCAGGTTGACGCCGGCCCTGATCCGGGGGTCGGCGAGCATGGTCTGGGCGGTGGCGTACCCTCCCATGGAATGGCCCACCATGGCGATCTTCGAGCGGTCGATCGCCCGTCCCCAGCGGCCCTTGGTCAGTTCGCCGAGGACGAATCGCACGTCCTTCACCCGGCTGGCGGCCACCTTGGCGCCGTCCTGACCCTTCACGCAGGCCAGGCACGAGGTGGTCCTGCCGTCGGGGAACGTGGTGGCGACCGACTCGTACGTGTGCTCTACCCCCGCCACCAGGTACCCCCTGCTGGCGAGGTCCTCGGCCAGCGAGGTCACGGTGGCGCGCGGGAAGGAGAAACCGGGCGACATGATGACCAGGGGCAGCCTGCCCGCTTTGACCGGGGCGCCGAGACCGGCGTACGTCCTGACCTTGGTGGCCGCGTCGGGAGCGACGTCCGGGAAGTTTTTCAGGACCGCGGCCGACTCCTGGGGCGTCATGTAGGGCGCGGGCCTGCCCGTGGGCCTCTTCGCCGGGTACCAGAGCGAGACCATGAGCTCGCGTTCGGTCGCCTCGGGATTCCACGGGTCGGGGCGGCTCGCGTCGACCAGGTGAAGCCTGGTCGTGCCGACGGGCGCGGAGCCGGTCGGCTTCGGAAGGGCCGGAGCGGGGGCTTGGGCTTGGGCTTGGGTGGCGCCGGTATCAGCGGCGGTTCGGGCTTGGGTGGCGCCGGTACTGGCGGCGGTGTGGGCTTGAGCCTGGGTGGTGCCGGTCAGGGCGGTCAGGGCGATCAACGACGCCATGGCAAGGGTTCTTCGCATGAGGCCCACGCTCGGGCACCGGTACGCCGGGTGAGATGGCCCGATCGTCGTTTGGCTTGTACTACTTTCGTCGTACACCTCCTTTCCGGCCTCCTCATACGCTGGGGAGCGTGCGATTCGTCCTGCTCGGCGGAGGTGTGTTCGCGGTCTCGCTGTTCGTGGTCCAGGGACAGGCGGGGGTGCCGTCGAGCCTGCCGCTTCCGGTACTGATCACGGTCGCCGCCGTCGCGGGCCTGGCCGCCTGGCGGGTGCGGTGGTCGTGGTGGGAACTGGCCGCGGTGGGCGCGATCGGGTACGTCTGGCTGGCGATGTGGCCGCCGCTTCTGGTCGCCTCGTACCACGCGGGCCTGACATTGAGCAGGCGTAGCGGCATCGCCGCGTACCTCGGCGGCTGCCTGGGCGTGTGCGGGGCCGCCGCGGCGGTGGGCGTGTACGAGGGCGGGCTGCGGGAGATGATGACCGCCACCCTGAGCAACGCCGCGTTGACGGCGCTCGCCACCATGGTGCTGCCGCTGGCCCTGGGGCTCTGGGTCCGGGCCAGACGCGAGGTGCTGGAGGCGGCCGGGGAGCGGGCGGAACGGCTGGAACACGAGCAGGTCATGCGGGCCGAGCAGGCCAGAGGTCAGGAGCGGGCCCGGATCGCACGGGAGATGCACGATGTGGTCGCACACCGCGTCTCGCTGATCGTGCTGCACGCGGGCGCGCTGGAGGTGCGGGCGGCCGACGAGGAAACGGTCCAGGCCGCCGCGCTGATCGGCGGGATCGGCCGTGAGGCGCTGGGGAACCTGCGCGAGATCCTCGGCGTGCTGCGCTCGCCCGTACGGGAGGTGCGGCCGCCGCCCACGCTCGGTGATCTCGATCGGCTGCTCGACCAGTCCCGTGCCCTGGGCATAGCCGTGACCAGGCACGACGAGGGTGAGGCGCGATCACTGGAGGCGACCGTCGAGCGGACCGTCTACCGGGTGGTCCAGGAAGCCCTCACCAACGTGCACAAACACGCCGGGAACGTCGGCACGGACGTGCGCATCCGGTACGGGCCCGGCGAGCTGGAGGTGGAGGTCCGCAACGACGCGCCGGAGGCACCGCGCGATGAGCTGACCGGCGCGGGCTGGGGGCTGGTCGGGCTGCGGGAACGCGTCGAACTGCTGGGCGGTACGCTGCGCACCAACGTGAGGGACGACGGCGGCTTCCTGGTGAACGCGAGGATCCCGGCGTGATCAGAGTGCTGGTCGTGGACGACGAGGAGCTCGTCAGGTCGGGGCTGCGGTTGATCCTGGAGGCGGCGGGCGACGTGGTGGTCGTGGGCGAGGCCCGCGACGGCGGTGCGGCGGTCGCCGAGGTGCGACGGCTGCGGCCCGAGGTCGTGCTGATGGACGTGCGCATGCCGGGTGTGGACGGCCTGACCGCCGCCGCCCAGATCCTTTCGCTGCCGGACCCGCCCAAGCTCGTCATGCTGACGACCTTCGACCTGGACGAGTACGTACACGAGGCGCTCCGCCTGGGCGCGGTCGGATTCCTGCTCAAGGACACCCCGCCGCGAGAGCTCGCCGCCGCCGTGCGCACGGTGGCCGGCGGTCAGGCCATGCTCTCCCCGTCGGTGACCAAGCGCCTGCTCGCCTCGTACGCCACCCGCGCCCCCTCCAGGGCCGAGGTCGCGCGCCGGCGGCTCGCCGGGTTGACCGGCAGGGAGGAGGACGTGATCAGGGCGCTGGCCCGGGGGCTGTCCAACGCCGAGATCGGCCGTGAGCTACGCCTGACGGAGGCCACGGTGAAAACGCACGTCAGCCGCGTACTGGCCAAACTCGGACTGGCGAACCGGGTCCAGGCCGCCATCATGGTCCACGACGCCGACCTCGGCTAGGCGATCGCTTGTGCGCGGTGGCAGGCCGGTGGACGTGTCTCATCCCCCATCGGCGGCGAAGTTCAGCAAGGTGATCGAGGGGCGCCGGTCGCGCAGGCCGGGCAGGACCGCGACCTTCCGCAGCGTTCTCGACCGCCACGCCCTGCGGCCGAGCGGGGGCTGCAGGTCCTCTGCGGTGGACACGCCAGGGATCCGCGCGGGCAGGCGGGCGGCCTCCGACACCGACATGCTGAACGGCATGGGCGGCGCGGTGTAGCGGTCCGACAAGGGGTAGCCCTTCAGCGTCTTGTCCCGGAACCACGGGGGTATCGAGTCGAAGAACAGCCGCCCGCCGGGGAACCTCGCGGCGCAGTCGGCGATCAGGGACATCACCTGGTCACGTTCGAAGTACATGAACAGGCCCTCGGCGGAGATGAAGACGCCACGCCCCGGATCGGCGACGTCCATCCACGAGCGGTCCAGCGCCGAGGCCGGGATCGCGGTCATGCGCGGCTCCTGCGGGAGCAGGCGTGTGCGCACGTCGATGACGGGTGGCAGATCCACCGACAGCCAGTCGACGCCGGGCCGGCCCAGGCGCCAGTACGTGGTCTGCAGGCCCTCGCCGAGGGCGACCACGGTGGCGTCGGGACGCAGGTCAAGGTAGGCGCGGATGGCGAGGTCCAGGGCGAGGGCGCGCATCGGGTGGGTCTGGCCTGGCTTGCCGAACCGCTCGTAGTCGTAGTCGATCCTGCGGTAGAGGAGTTCCGCCAGCGGGTCGTGGAACGCCGAGCCGGGGTGTGCCGACTCCTCGGCGCGGTTGCGCAGCGTCCACAGGCACGTGGCCGCCACCCCGTCCAGGGCCGCGCCGTCGATCTCGCTATCGGTCATGCCCGCTCCCTGGTGAGTCAGGTCGGGGCGAACACCTGACGACGGTTTCCATACGCGCAATGGTGGCCGATCACAGGTCGCCGGACGTCCCGCGAGGGGAGTATCCGCCCGCTACGCCACCGGCAGGAGAATCGGCCGATCTACATCGCGGGAAGTAGCCGGCATCGGGCGACGCCCGTTCCGGGGGAGCCCGATGCGCGCAGGGGGGATCCGGCGGCCTCACCATGAGCGGCCAGAACGCCCCGTCTCCGGTCAAGGGAGACGGGGCGTCGGCGGTTGAACGCGGTTTATCCGGAATCTGCGCTTTCGAGTCCGGGAGGAACGTACGCCCTCCGGGTCAGAGCAGCGGCCGGGTCGTCATCGGGCCGGTCCGTCCGCGCCGAGGCGGTAGGCGATGATCTCGGCCTTCTGGCCGTCCTCCATCGGCCAGCCACCACCGGCGAGCACGTACTTGCCCTGGACGGCGACGGGCGAGTTGGACGCGGCGGGCAGCGTGTCCTGCCAGACCGTCTCGCCTGTCCTGGTGCTCAGCGCGTGGATGGTGCCGTCGAAGGTCGTGGTGAAGACCAGGTCGTTGACGACGGTCGAGGCGCCGTAGGGCGTGTGGTCGAAGTCGCGCACCCACTTCACCCTGCCGGTGGCCAGGTCCAGCGCGAACATCTGACCGGTGCCCGTGGTGACGGCCGGGAAGTCCGGCGGCGGCTCCTGGGTGTTCCAGGTGACCGGGAAGTTGTTCACCGCGGCGTACACCGTGGTGTCGTCGACGGCCAGCGGCCCCATGACACCGCCGAGCACACCCGGGTAGACGGTGACCGGGAGCGAGGGCAGCTTGTCGAACTCGCCGCGCAGCGCGAACAGGTTGTCATCGTCGTGACCGTTGTGCAGGCCGACCGGCGTCTTCCACAACAGCTTGCCGGTCGCCTGATCGAACATGTAGACGATGCCCATCTTGCCGGAACTGAGCGCGACGGGCCTGCCGTGCACGGTCGTCAGAAGCGGGGGCAACATGAGGTCCCAGTCGTTGACATCATGCGGGAGCACCTGGTTGTACCAGATGAGCTTGCCCGTCTTGGCGTTGAGCTTGACGAGCGAGTTGGTGTACAGGTTCGGCCCGGGGCGGCTGGAGCCCCAGGGGAGTTCCTTCGTGCCGAGGAACGGCAGGGGGTTGGCGACCGTGAAGTACAGGTTCCCCTTGTCGTCGAAGCTCGGCGGGTACCACAGGCCGCCGCCGGCGTTCATCTCCGGGTTGCCCCAGAGGTCGACCGGTACGGTGTCGAACTTCCACTTCGTCCTGCCGGTGTCGGTGTCCAGCGCCCACAGGACGCCCCGGCCGGAGGCCGCGAGGAAGTGGGCGTTGTTGCCGGGCACGGTGGAGAAGTAGACGGTGCCGTTGTGGACGGCGGGCGCCATGTCGATGCCCTCGAACTCGTTGAGGACGAGTTCCTTGCTCCACACTTCCTGGCCGGTGGCGGCGTCGAGCGCGAACGCGTGCGTCGTGGTGGCGCCGAAGACCTTGCCGCCCGCGTAGGCGACGCCGTTGGGGCCGGTGCTGGACATGTCGTACATCTTCGTCCACAGCACATTGCCGGTCTTCAGTTCGATGGCGTAGACGTTCGCGTCGAGGTCCTGCGTGTACACGATTCCGTCGACCACGACCGGCGTCGTGGCGTACGTGCCGGGCCAGCGGTCGGGGGACGCCGGTGCCTTGATCGGCACGGTCCAGGCGACGCCGAGTTTGAAGACCGAGCGGGAGTTGATGGGACCGCTCACCCGGCGCGTGGCGGCCTTGTCGCCGTTCGGCTGCGTCCACGTGGAGGGGATCTTCGATGCGGAGTAGGTGGTCACGTCCGCGGCGGCCCTGGTGGGCACTCCGACCGCGTAGTGGCCGGTGATGAGCACAGCGCTCATCGCGATGGCGGGCAACGTCAGTCGTCGCAGGAGCCGGCCATGATCGATTTGTTTCGGGCGCATGTGGATCTCTTTCCTCTTGGCCTATGACCAAGCGCTGGGCTGCCTCAGCCCCTTTCAGCGCAGACGCTACCTCCGGCGGGTGATTTCGGTCTTCTTCGTAAATGCGATATTCGGCCGGGCATGCATCGACTTTCGGGGCGGCCTGATACACGCCCCGCGAGAAGACGCCCGAAGTTCGGTACATGTTGATAGGTGAGATACGGCCGGCTCCTAATCGGAGGCGGCTCTTTCACGCTGAGCCCGCCGATCCGGCGGCGCGTTCCCGGCGTCCCTGTGCCGCCGTCGATCCCTGACCCCGGTTTCGGTCACACGTGGTAACCCTTTCGCACGTCTTCGACGAACCCGAGGTAGCTTCGCAGCGGCCAGATCTCCTCGAATTCGAGGTACTCCCGCATCGGGAGGCGTCCGAGCGCGGTCCGGTCCAGTTCCTCGGCGTCGGGCGAATCCACGATCGCGATCAGCCGCTTCTGCGCGGCGACCTTCCATATGCCCACGCAGAACCCGGACTCGATGGACTTCAGAACATGCTCGGCCTCGTCCACCTCGATGTCCCACAGCTCGTCGAGGCCGATCCGGCCCTGGTGGTTCCACTTCATCTGGACGTAGAAGAGCATGAGTACCCCTTTGTTCGGAGCGTGACGGTCATCGCGGGTCCAGCGGGAATCCGGCGCGTTCCTCGCAGCCATGCCACAGCACATCGAGCCAGTGCGCGTAACCCTTCACGACCCCTGAATCGGAGATCAACCGAACCGGCCTGACGCCAGTTTCACCGCGCCCCGGCAAAACACCAAGCCACGGGGACCACATCCACTCCGATTACGTTATGTCCCGATTATCCAGATTGATCGAGACTGGCCCGTATCTACGGCGTCTCTAGGCGATCGACCCGAAAGCAAGCACCGGCCCTGGTGTGGCAGGGCCGGTGCTTTGGGTTATGGGGGGGGTGATGGGGGTCAGCGTGGGGTGTGCTGTCTGGTTCGGGTGGTGGTGCTGGAGCCGTCTGAGTCGAGGCGGGTGTTCCGGGATGGCGCCGAGGGGGAGAGGGGTGTGGCGGTGGTTTGCGGGGTGGTGAGGGCTGGGCTGGTGGGGAGGAGGAAGACGTTGGCGGGGAGGTCGGCTGGGGGGATGTCGGTGTTGAGGGCGATGAGCTGGGACAGGGTTTTGCGGTAGTCGATGCCGTATTGCTGACGGATGGTGGTCTGCAGGGGGTCGTTTTGGTAGAAGAACCGGTCGCCGTCGCGTGCGGCGCCGAACTGGTCGCGCCAGATGGCGCGCTGGAGTTCGCCGAGTTCTGAGCCGGTGGCGTGTTTTTCGGCGAGCATGCCGGTGAAGGCGTCCAGGTTGGCCACGGTGCCGTACACGGCTTTGAGGCGGGCGGCCAGGGTGGTGCGGCGGACGACGCGGGTGGCGTTGTCGGCCGCAAGGGTGGTGGGGGTGCCGTTGATGTCGAACAGCTGGGTGATGTCGAGGCTTTGGGGGTCGTTGATCTCGTTGCCGGGGGTGAGCAGGGGGTCGGCGGGAAAGGCGTCGGTGCTCTCGCCGGTGATGGCGGTGAAGGAGCTCTTGGCGGGCAGATCGTAGGCGGCGCGGAGCTGGTTGTAGGTGGGCATGCCGTGGTCGCGGCCGCGTTGCAGGTCGATGGCACCCAGGTCGACCACCCCGTGGAAGCAGGCCGGCAGGGTGGGGCCGTCCAGGCAGCCGGGGTTGCCGGCCACGGGGACCTGGAACAGCACGCTGCGCAGCTGGTTGTCGATCATTTCGTCGTTCTTGTACTCCGATTCCCCGCCGATGCCCTGCAGCATGGGGCCGAGCTGGATCTGGTTGACCAGGTCGGGGTTGAAGAACGCCACGTTGAGGGGGACGGCGAGGTCGACGTCGGCGCCGTCGACCTCGACCTCGACCCCTTGTGCTTCCAACGCGGCCAGGGTGGCGGGGGTGTAGCGGGCGGCTTGGGTCTCGAACTCCATCTCGCCGTGGATCTGGCTGTGGGCGCGGTACCCCACCGTCGCGAACTCGTTGGCGAGCGAGGGGTCGAGGCCGGGGTCGTAGCCCTGGTAGGCGGGCAGGGTGACGCCCATCGCCGGGAGGAACTCGTGGTAGGTGATGTACTGCTGTTCGGCGATCACCACGACCCGGGCGAGCTGGAACTTGTCCTCCTGTGACATCGACGCCGGCAGGAGCGAGACGATGCGGTTGTGTTCGCGGGCGAACAGGGTCTGGGTCGCGGTCAGTGCGATGTTCTCGTTGGCGCGGACGTCGCCGGCGACGGCGGCGTTGTTGGGGTTGCCCAGCAGGCGGCCGTCGACCTGCATGGCGGGCGCGGTCGCGGCGTTGCCTCGGCTGGTACGCCTAGGCAGATACCCCCCGGGCAGCAGCAAGGTGGCGTTGTTGTTGGCCGGGTTGCCGTCCACCGAACCATCGCGTAACCAGTCCAGGCGGGCGTCGGTCCCGCCGTACACCGCCCACGCGTCGATGAAGGAACTGACCGTGTTCACCTGCTGACGGGCATTGGACACCCCGGTCCCCGGCGCGGCGGCCGTGCGGGTGAACGGCACGACACCGAGGTCGTTGGTGAAGGTCTCCAGCGGGTCATTGCGATCGAAGGGGATGTCGGCCGCGGTCCCGTTCTCCTGCCGCAACCCGATGGTGTGGTCCAGGAACTGACCCCACACGTTCCCCCACTGCGTGACCCCCCGCTCGGAGAACACATTCACATTCGTATCGTTGAACACCCGATTGGACACCAGTCGCGCGTTCGGCCCGGCGACCACCTGGCTCCTGCCATCGGCGTACCGAGCAGGAGCCAGCCGTAGGTACCTGGTGCCGACGCTGCCCAGGGACGACGAGAACGGGTTGTTCCCGGTGCCGTCGAGGCTTTCGGCCTCCCAGGTGCCGAGGATCGGACCGGCGGCGACCGCCGAGGTGGCCGGGGTACTCGTGGCCACGATCGAGCCGAGCAGCAGCGCGAGCCCCGACAGGACGACGGGTACGCGGTGACGAGGAACGCGGTACGGGATACGGCGGCGATGGACGCGGACGGCGGGCCGGGAACGGCGGCTCGTCGAGGGAAGAACCGGTCGCATGGACGAACTCCCTGCTGGAGATGGGAAAGATGCGCGCAGCGCCGGTCCCGCCGCCGCGAGCTCAAGGAGCAGAGAGATCGCAGGCGCCGGTAGGGGGCATGGCCGATCGCGAACGCGCCGATCCGCGCAGGCGACGACCGGCGCCGAGGGGGACGACGTCGATCGTGGCAGGCGTGGATTACTGGACGAGGGCGCAGGAACGCGCGGTCAGGGCGCTCGCACTCATCTGTTCAGGGATTGCCGGCGGGCACGCCGGCACCTCCGCCGATGCCGAGCGGCGGCGGGGGTTGGACCATCATGGGCTCCTCACCCGCGCTGGTCCTTATATGTGGTGGTTCCGGCGGCGGCAGAGAATGGAAATGGCGGCCTCGAACCTGCGTTGTTCCATGGTTTCTCCCTCAGGAGATGACCGACCACCGGCACAGCCGGGATCGGGCCGTTAGAGGAGGGCGCCCTCCTGTTCACTATCAACAGCCGAAACCGATTAGTCAAGACCTTGACAAACTCGGCGAAAAAGGCCGTTGAAACGCGAGGAAGCGCCGGGCACCGACCCGTCGCTTCCCTGCTCACACGCACCGCGCCGCGTTTCGCGGACTCTTTTCCGGACGGCTCACGCCGCATCGGAAGCGACGCCGAAACCGGCCTCCGTCAAAGGTAAACCTAACCTTCGTTCGCTTTATGTGGTCTAACCGTCATCACTGGTGGCGGTTATGGCGTCACCGGCAGTGTATTCAGCGATTCGCCGGCGACCAGGCATCAATACCGAGTGGGCCCGGCGGCTTGCCGTCCCGAGCGATTGCGAAGTAAAGCGCGGGTGGTCAGTTGGAGGTGAGGTCCTTCGTGGCCTGTTGGGTGATCGCTTGGAGGGTGCGTACGGTCGTGGCGATGTCGTCGGGGTCGAATCGGCTCAGGAGCTCGGCCGTCGGGGTGGTGACGAACTCGCGCAGGCTGCGATGGAGGGTCTCTCCCTCGGGCGTCAGGGAGAGCTCCTCGTCGCCGCTGATCAGGCCTTCGGTCTCGAGCCGGGTGAGGAGTTCGCGCGTCGACTCGGTGTCCAGGGAACGTGAGTCCGCGAGGTCGTGGCTCAGTGCTTCGCGGGACAGCCTCGGGCCGCGCATGGCGATCAGTTGCAGGGCGTACCAGGTCTCGGGTGTGGTCCGGCGCTCGGCGAGGTGCCGGCGCAGGACGGCGGTCAGCGTCCGCTCGGCGAAGGCGAGGGCCGGGCCGAAGGCGATCTGCGGTGTGGTCATGGCGGGGTCCGCTCTCGTAGGATCGACAGGTTCCTGACCAATGTATCGACTAGACAGGGCCCTGTCTATATTATGGATGCAGACCTCCCTACACGCCCGCTGATAGGGCTTTTGCTCCGGCTGCTGTACCAGCACTACGCCCAGGACATCGATGTGGCGCTGAACGAGGCGGGTTTCGGCGACCTGCGGCCCGCGCACGCGAACGTGTTCCCGTTCCTGTCGGCGGAGGGCATCAGCGTGTCGGAACTCGCCGCGCACGCCCGGGTGCGCAAGCAGACGATGGCCGAGGCGGTCGAGCAGCTCGAGCGCCTCGGGTACGTGGAGCGCCGGCCGAACCCTGGGGACCGCCGCTCCCGGCTGGTGTTCCCCACCGGGCGCGGCGCCTCCGTCAAACCGGTGACGCACGGGACGGCCGAGCGCGTCGAGGAGCGCTGGGCGCAGCTGACGAGCCCGGAGGAACTGGAGGCGCTGCGCGCCTCGTTGCTGCGCCTGCTCACGGAACTCAAAGCGAAGTAGAGGTCGGTTCCCCGTTCAAAGTGAGCGGTGGCGATGTCTCGTGCGGAAGGTTCCTGGTCAGGAGACGTTTGTTTCCCGTTCACAGTGAGCGGTCGCGACGTCTCGTGCGAAGGTTCCTGGTCAGGAGAGGGAGACGGGTTCCCCGGTGAGGAAGGAGTGGTTGGCGGCCAGGCCGATCTTCAGGGCGTGGGCGCCGTCGCGTTCGTCGGCGAGTTCCACGGGAGAAGGGGTGCCGTCGAACATGGCGGCCAGCATGCGCTCGTCCGCCCCGCCGTGCCCCTCGTGGACCACCGTCACCGGAATGTCCTGCGGCGGCGACCACAGGGGGCGGACGCGGATCCGTGCCCCGCCGGCGTTGGGCAGGGCGACGTCCCCGTGCAGCGCTCCGGTGGCCGCGGACACGCCCGCGCGCGGAGCGGCCCACTGGGTCTCGTCGACCTCCAGTTCCAGCCGCCCCCGGGTGCCGTTGAACATCACCCGGTATCCCTCCCACGGCGCGTAGGCCGTGAGGTGGTAGGTCATGGTGGCCCCGCTCGCGTACGTCACCAGGACCGCCATGTCGTCCTCGATGGTGATGCCGTCGCCGAAGACGTTGCGGTCGCGCAGGTAGCCGTCCTCGTGCTCGGCGTTCAGGTAGAGCTCCCTGAGCTGGTCGTTCGCCGCCAGGTCGAGGGCGAACGGGTCGTCGGCCGCCTCGGGCGCCCCGTACGCGCGCTCGTAGTCGCGCGCGTGCCCGGCACGCCGCCCGCCGGTCGCGCCGTAGAAGCCCAGCCGTCCCTGCCCGTACACCCTGCTCGGCACGGTGCCGAGCCACCAGTTGACCAGGTCGAAGTGGTGGCCGGACTTGTGCACCATGAGCCCGCCGCTGCTGGCCTTGTCGCGGTGCCAGCGGCGGAAGTAGTCGGCGCCGTGCCGTACGTCCAGCAGCCACTCGAAGTGCACCGAGAGCACCTCGCCGATCTCCCCGGTACTCAGGAGCTGCCGGACCCGCTCGTGGACGGGGTTGAACCGGTAGTTGAAGGCGACCGTGAGGTTCGAGCCGGTGCGGTCCACGGCTGCGAGGATCCGCCGGCAGCCTTCGGCGCTGGTCGTCATCGGCTTCTCGGTGACCACGCGGCAGCCGGCCTCGAGCGCGGGGACGATGTAAGCGTCGTGTAGAGCGTCGACCGTCGTCACGACCACGATGTCGAGGTCGCGTACGAGGTCGGCGAACTCGTCAGGGTGCCGTGTGGCGGCGGGCGGGCGGCCGAGCTCGGTGATGATGCCGTTGTGCACCGCCATGCGGGTCTTGCTGGGGTCGCAGAGCGCGACCAGGTCGATGTGCTCCCGCTGGGCCAGGCCCCGGGTGAACAGCTGGGCGCGCTGGCCGGTGCCGACGATCGCGGCCCGCAGGGGGTTGGGCATGGTCGGGCCCCTTCTGAGTCATTGTTTGACGGCGCCGGCGAGTCCGTTGATGAAGAATCTCTGCAGCACCAGGAAAATGGCGATGATGGGTGCGAGGGTGATGACCGACCCGGCGCACAGCAGGGTCCAGTCGGTGGAGTTCTCGCCGATGAAGGCGTACATCCCGACGCCCAGGGTGCGTAGTTCCGGGCGGGCCAGGGTGAACACCAGCGGGATGAAGAAGCTGTTCCACGCCGAGATCGCGGTGAACAGGCCCACGGTCGCGAGCATCGGCCCGGACAGCGGCAGCATGATCCGCCAGAAGATCTGGTGGAAGTTCGCCCCGTCCACCCGCGCGGCGTCCTCCAGGGAGCGGTCGATCGCCCGGAAGTAGCCCATGAACAGGAACGTCCCGAACACGACCCCGCCGGACGCCTGGACGATGATGATCGACCAGAGGCTGTTGAGCAGCCCGAGTCCCCGCATGATGTCGAAGATCGGGATGATGGTGTAGCCGTGCGGCAGGAACACCGTCGCGGCGACCACGACCAGGACCAGCGCCTTGCCGGGGAAGTGCGTCCGGGCAAGGACGTACCCCGCGGTCGCGGTGACCAGCAGGGTGATGACCACGGTGGCGACGGTGATGAAGACGGTGTTGAGGAAGTACGCGCCGAAGGACGCGCCCTGCCAGGCCTCCGCGTAGTTGGACCACAGGGGTGATCCGGGCAGCGGGTTGAGCCCGCGGCCGAAGAACTCGTCGGTGCTCTTCAGGGAGCTGCCCAGCGTCCACGCGAACGGGTACAGCCAGGCGATGCCGCCGAGGAGGAGCAGCAGGTGCGTCACCCAGGGCCCTCGGCGCGTGGCGGCCGAGGTCAGCGGTCTCCGGCGCCCGGCGATGGCGGTCATGCGCGGCCTCCCCTTCGGCTGACCAGCGTGCGCAGGAACACGGCCTGGACGACGGCGAAGACGATGAGCAGCAGCCCGTAGAAGAACGAGGCCGCCGACGCGAGGCCGACGTCCGGCTGGACCGCGGTGGAGGAGGCTCCGCCGAACGCCAGGTGGTAGATGTAGGTGTTCACGACCTCGGTGGCGAAGTACGGGCCGCCGTTGGTGAGGACCTGCACGAGGTCGAAGATCTGGAAAGAACCGATGATCGACAGCAGCAGGATGACGACGCCCACCGACCGCAGCATGGGCACGGTGATGTAGCGGAAGCTCGCGATCGCACCGGCACCGTCGAGCTTCGCCGCCTCGTACAGCTCGCCGGGGATCGTCTGGAGGCCGGCCAGGAAGTACACCAGGTTGTAGCCCAGCGTGTGCCACACCCCGACGCCCATGATGATGATCATCGCGAAGGTGGGGTCGCCGAGCCAGTCGATATAGGTGTTGGTGATCCCGAGCGACATCAGCACGTCGTTGACGACGTCGCCGAAATTCGAGAAGAGCAGTTGCACGACCACGGCGATCACCGCCGCCGACGTCACCACCGGAAGAAAGAAAAGCGTCCGGTAGAGGTTTCTCAGTCGCAGCCGTGGATTGTTCAGGACCAGCGCCAGCGCGAGTGCGATGACGAGCTGGAGCGGCACCACGATGACCACGTAGAGGAATGTGTTGCGCAGTGCCTTCCAGAAGATGAAGTCCTTCATGACCTTGAGGAAATTGTCCAGCCCCACGAATTCCGTGGGATCGCCGATTCCGTCCCACCGGTAGAACGTGTAGCCGAGCGACGCGATGATCGGATAGACCACGAACGCCGCCAGCAGCACCAGCATCGGCAGGACGTACACGTAGGACCAGCGTGCTCCGGCGATCCTGCGGCGCAGCGGGGACCGGCGCCCCTGCCTCGCGCGGCGCGACCCCAAGAGCACCAGCTCGGTGTCGGCCATGACCGCTATCCGCGCTTGGTCGTGTAGGGCTTGGCCGGATCCCAGTCGGCGAAGGCGTAATCGGCCATGCTCACCTTGAGGCCCTGGCCCTTGGCCTTGGCGACGGCCGTGCTCAGGGCGTCGTTGAGCCGGTCCTCAAGCTCCTTCAGCGCCTTGGGCACGTCCTTGAGCTGGCCGGTGTAGATCCCGGCCGCGACGTCGGGGATGTCCGGCTGGGCGGGCGCGACCTCGACCTTGGCGATGTCCGGGTTGCGGATCGCGGGCACCGGGCCGTTGATGGCCGTGCCGGCCATGGCGACGTACTGCTTGAACGTCGGCGAGGTCACGGCCGCCGGGTCGTTGTTGTCCGGGTAGATCGACAACCCGTAGCCCCCCTCGACCCAGCGCTTGCCGGCCTCCTTGCTGTAGAACCAGTCGAGCCACGCCCACGCGTCGTCGGGGTGCTTGGCCTTGGCGGAGATCGCTCCGAGGTAGCCGCCGGGGAATCCGTAGAAGAACGCCTGCGGTGTTCCGGTGGGCGACGGCAGTGTCACGAGGCTGTAGTCGGTGAACCCGCCCTCCTCCCACGCTGGCTGGTTCCACACCCCGCCGACGATCATGCCGAACCTGCCCTTGGCGAAGTAGGCCCTGGCCTGCTCGTCGGAGATGCTCATCGAGCTGGGGTAGATGAAGTTCCGCTTCTTCCAGTCGAGAAGGAGCGTGAGGAAGTCGGCGTAGTTCCGGTCGGTGCCGTAGGTCCACTTCCCCGTGCGGTAGTCGACGGACTGGGTGCCGCCCGGCGAGCCCGCGCCACGGCAGAACAGCTCGATCAGCCAGGGCAGCGCGCCCTTCTGGGCGTTGCCGAACCCGAGGCCGAAGACCTTCCCGCCGCTCTTGGTGGCGATCGCCTCAGCGGCGCGGGTGATGTCGTCCCACGTCTTGGGCACGAAGACGGTCCCGTCGGGGTTGACCAGGCCCGCCTCCTTGAACACCCCGTGGTGGATGTAGAGCTGGAGCGAGGGCGCCAGCGCGCTGAACGGGGCGGAGTAGATCTTCCCGTCGAAGACGTTGACGCCCTCGACGAAGCTGCCCTCGGGGAACCGCGCCTGCCAGGCGGGGGTGGCCCACTTGTCCAGCGGCGTCAGCCAGCCCTGGCTGACCTGGTCCTCCAGCTTGGGGGCCTTCGGCAGCAGGAAGACGTCGGGGGCGGTCCCGCTGCGGACGGCCAGCGCCATGAGGTCGGGGTACTTGTCGGTGACCTGCGTGGTCTTCTTGATCGCGATCCCGGAGTGGGCCTTCTGGAACAGCTTGATCTCGTTCTGCACCCACGGCGCCTGGCTCACGTACCAGTCCCAGTACGCGAGGGTCGCGGCGGTCGTCGCGCCGCCGGTGGTCTTGTCGCCGGGGGTCGAGCAGCCCGCGAGGAGCGCGGCTCCGCCCGCGGTGGCGGCGGCCCGCAGGAGCTGGCGCCGGTTGAGCTGGATCGGTGACACGGTCTTTCCTTTCACATGTACTGGGGGTGGACGGGGAGGGCGCCTGCCCTCCCCGTCGGCGGCCCGCCGGGCGGGGAGGCCGGCCGGCGAGCCACGGTCGTCGCCGCGCGTCGTCCGTGCTGTGTCAGCCGGCGACCACGGTGATCGCCTTACCGGAGATGGTCGGCATGGAGACGGTGACCTCCTTGGTGACGCCACCGGCGGTGACCTTCACCTGGTAGTCGCCGAGGAAACCGCGGGCGGTGTACGAACCGGTGCTCCCGGTCGTGCCCGACGCGTTGGTCCACCACTTGCCGTAGATCAGGTCGCGCCAGGCGGTGCCGTTGGGCTTGATGCTCCAGTCGCGCCGGAACAGCGCCCGCTTCGGGTCCCAGATGTTGCCCTCCCAGAAGCCGAAGGTGCTGACCCCGGTGACGTTCGGGTGGCTGAACGCGACGGTGAGGAAGTCACGGGTGTAGTCCGCCTGGAGCTGCTCGTCGGTCGTGCCGACGTCGAACTCGGTGACCGCGATCGGCAGGCCCAGCCCGGAGAACCTGTTCAGGATGGTGATCAGGTCCGTGGGCGAGGTGAGCTGCTCGCCGGCGAAGTGCCCCTGGATGCCGATGCCCTCGACGGGCGCGCCACCGCTCTTCAGCGAATTGATGAGGTCGTAGAACTGGTTCTGGTGGCGTACCTCGTAGCCGCTGTCCTCAAGGATGTCGTAGTCGTTGAGGAACAGGCGGGCGGCGGGGTCGGCCTGCTTGGCGAGCTGGAACCACCGGCCGAGCTCGGCGTTGCCGAGGACGTTCTGCACGTCATGGTTGGCGTACGGCTCGTTGACCACGTCCCACTGGTCGATCTTGCCCTTGAGCGTGCCGACCTCGTCGGTGATGTGGCCGTCGATCCGGTTCCTGAGCGCCGCGGGGTCGCCGGCCAGGCCGCAGACGTCGGCGGCCATGTTCCCGCACGAGGGCCAGACCAGGGTGTGTCCCCGGTAGAACAGGTTGTTGTCCTTGATCCACTGCAGGGCGGGCAGGGTGATGTTCGCCCGCTCGGTGGTGTCCTCCCAGTGGTTCCACTTGAGGTTGTTCCCCATGGTGACCTGGTTGAAGTTGGCCAGCACGGTCTGGCGGTACTTGACGCTGGCGGTGTTGGGGTTGGTCAGGTACGAGCCGTCGGCGGCGGAGCCGAACTTGAACGCGTGCTTGGTCATCTCGGCGCTGACCGTCGCGCCCGGGATCAGGTGCCCCTGGGCGTCGACGACCTTGACGACGAGGTTGCCCTTGCGGGTCTGCTCGATGCGCTGGTCGGCGGCGGCGCGCCACGAGGCGGTGGACTCGCGTCCCGTGTAGGTGGAGGCGGGCCAGTCCGACGGAGTGCCCGCTCCGTACCGCTGCACCGAGACCCCGGCGATCTGCAGGACCTGCGGGCCGTACCCGAGCCAGAAGTTGGCGTGCGCCCCTCCGGCGGCGTAGCTGGCGGTCATCCGGAACGGGAGCTGGAACCGCTGCCAGGTGGACCCGAACTTCAGCGCGGCCTGCGTCGACTTCTTGAAGCCGCCGCCGTTCTCCTCGAACACGAAGTGGGCCAGGCCGACACCGGCCGGGGTGGGGGTGACCGACCGCATCCAGAACGTGGCCAGCATCGCCTCGTCCTGGACGACGGCGCCGGCGGTCGGCGCGCCGAGGCCCAGCGAGTACTCGCCGTCGAGCGTGAGGCTCGGCTGCCCGGTCACCGACACCTGCAGGGCCTTGGTGAATTCGGGTCGCCCCTGGACGGCGACGATCTGTGCCGTGGGCGACGGGGTGCCCTTGAACTGGGTGAAGGCTTCGAGGGTGGGCTGGGGCATGATCTCTACGGGGGCCGCGAAGGCGGACGCGGGGACGACCACGCCCCCCAGTGTCACGATGAGCGACCCCAAGACGGCGGACACCAGTCGTAGCTTCGTGAAGCGACGCATGGTCCGGTCCTTTCTGTAGGCGGGTAGGCCGGAACTCTGCACACGGGTAGGCCGGAGCGCGGCCGGGCGCCACGTGGGCACGGCCTTCGCTTCGTCGAGGTGGATGGGGCGGCGGGGTCAGCCGGGGGCGGGCCCGGTGCTGGCCCTGACGACGAGGGTGGTCTCCAGGCCGATGCGGATGGGCGCCGGCGGATCCTCGCCGGCGGTCCGCTCGGTGGAGGGGATGGCAGCCAGCAGCATCCGCGCCGCGTGCCTGCCCATCTCCACGAAGGGCTGGGCGACCGTGGTGAGGGCTGGTCTGACGTGCGCCGACGACGGTATGTCGTCGAACCCCACGAGCGAGAGGTCGTCGGGGATCCGCAGGCCGCGGTCGTCCGCCGCCTCCATGACCGCGTAGGCGGTGGAGTCGTTGTGCGCGAAGACGGCCGTCGGCCGGTCCGCGCGGTCGAGCAGTTCGCGCGTCCTCTCCCGCGCGAGGACCGGGTCGAAGTCGCTCGGCACCGTGAAGGCGGGGTCGGCGGTGACGCCCGCCTCGGCCAGCGCGTCCTCGTAGCCGCGCTGGCGGTCCTGGCAGCAGCGGTACTTCATCGGTCCCTGGAGTGAGGCGATCCTGCGGTGCCCGAGGTCGAGGAGATGCCGGATCGCGGTGCGCGCGCCCTCGTAGCTGTCGGCCTCGACCGACGGCAGGTCGACGCTGGAGCCGAGCGTGTTGATGAGGACGACGGGAACGCCCTGCGCGTGCAGGTCGAGGAGGGGGTCCATCGGCTGGTCCTGGGCGATCACCAGGACCCCGGCCGACAACCCCGACGTGAGCATGCGATCGATGACCGAGGCGTAGTCATGGTCGTTGGTACTCGTGTACAGAATGATCTCGTAGGGGGTCGTCTCGACCACGGACGCCACCCCGTAGTTCATCGGGGCGACCATCCGCCAGGTGAGGCCGGGGACGATCATGCCGATGAACGGGGACTTGCCCTTGGCCAGCGCGCTCGCGGCGACGCTGGGGACGTAGTTGTGCTTGCTGATGACCCTGAGCACGCGTCGCCGCGTTTCCGGGTCCACCTTCGGGCTGTTATTGATCACCAGGGAGACGGTCGACTTCGACACGCCGGAGATACGGGCGATGTCACGGATCGTGATTCTTTCCATGCACGTCCCATCTGCAGCGTAGGTGACCAGCGCGAAAGGAGGCCTCGAGCCCTGGGTCGACCTTTATGTCGAACCGGTCCAACGCCTTGTTGGGACGGTAGCGCTGGACCGGTTCGATAACAATACGCAAAGGAAAAATAATGGTAACTCGCCCGTAACTCTTGCCGTAGATTCGCAACGGATGCCAGCATCTGTCCTGAGCGCGCTGGTGAGCCGTCGCCGCGCCACGCGAGACCGTGCTCCGGTCATTCCGCGCCCTTCGAGAACGCCGCCCGCCGTCCCGGCCAGCAAGGGAATGATGCATGTCCTCTTACTCTCTCGACGAACTCGCCTACGACCTGCGCCAGAGCGTCGCGCCCGACCACACCTGGGTCACCAGCGGCTGGACGAGCGTCCGCGCACTGCTCGGAACGGTGTGCGGCGTCGGCGGGTGCTTCGCGCCGCCGTACGCGGCCCCCGACGCCGAACTGGTCATCGGGTTCGACGTGAACGGGCACCGGATCACCGACGGCGCCTCCCCGGGCGTCGCCGGCCGGGGGCTGCTCTACGCGGGCGGGACCTGGCGGCCCGACCGGATCGTCCGGCACGGCACCTACCACCGCCACCACGAGGGCGACCTGGTGTCCCTGCGGGTCCAGAGCACGCTCACCCCCCTGTACGGGCAGGCCGGCTTCGTCCTCGAGGTGGAGGTCGTGAACCGGGGCGACCGGGACATCACCCTGGATCTGCTGCCACGTGCCGACCCCGGCGGGCCCCAGCGCGTGCCGCTCGCCGAATGGGGCTGGGTTCCGCCGGCCCCCGGCCCCAGGGCCACCAGCGCGAGCGCCGACGGCCTGACCTGGCAGGCCGGCGACGTCTCGGTGGAACTCGTCCACGAAGGGCTCCGCCAGGACGTCCCGGCGGGCGGGACGACGGTGTTCGCGCTGGCCGTGCACATTGGAGGCGTGCCGGGCCACGGACGGCCACGCGACCTCGCGGCCGAGTCCAGCGAGCGCTGGCGGCGGCGGCTGGCCGGCGCCCTCGCGGGCGTCCCCCGGCTGACCAGCGACATCCCCGGACTGGAGGCGTACTGGCGGCGCTCCCTGGTCAGCGGGCTGGTCTGCCTCTGGGACAACCCGGGCTTCATCACCACCCCCTTCGTGGCCACGTCGGGCGTGGACGGCGGCGCGCTCTGCTCCTACGCGTGGGACACCGGCGGGTACGCGCCGCACCTGCTCACGCTCATGCTCGGCGACGCGACCGTCGACGTCCTGGAATCGATCATGAAGGTCGACCTGACCCGCCACTACGCGATCGCCCCCGACGGGACGGGCCTCGGGGTCGCCTACGCCTACAGCGGCTGGTCCCTGATCACCCTCGCGACCGCCGTCTCCGCCCATCTCGGCATCACCCCCGACCTGGTGACCCGGCTGCACGACATGGCCGAGGGTCTCGACCGCCGCTTCACCGCCGCCGGCCCGCTGCGCGACTACGGCACCCACCACAACCTGCTGGAGATGCGCAGCGCCGGCTGGGAGCACGTGGTCGCCAGCCCCAACGCCGAACGCGCCTGGTGCCTGGACAGGCTCGCGGACCTGTCCGAGGTCACGGGCGCGCGGCTGCCGGTCGGCGACCTGCGCGCCCGTGCGCGTGACATCTGGCGGGCCGTCGGCCGCGAACTGTGGGACGAGGACGAGGGCTGGTTCCGCTGCCGCTACCCCGACGGGCACACCGAGCTCGTCCAGCACGTCCAGGCGTTCGACGCGATGCGGAACGGCGCCTGCACCCCCGAGATGGCCTCCGCCATGCTCGGACGGCTGCGCGACGGCGCCTTCCTCGCGCCCTACGGCGTCAGCGGCGTGTCGCCGGAGGACCGGATCCACTACGAACTCGGCGACACCGACTGGTCGGGGGGCGGCGCCTACAGCGGGGAGGGGCCGCAGCTCGCCCTGAGCCTATGGGAGCGGGGCGAGGCCGATCTCGCCTGGCAGGTCATGGAACGGCTGCTCTGGATGGGGCAACATTTCCCCTATTTCCCCCAGGAGCACTACTGCGACCGCCCCGCCGCGCCGCCCTCGGGCCGGCGGGTCAACATCGTCGCCGGGCTGGCCGGCGCCGAGGCGATCCTGACCGGCGCGGCGGGGGTGCGGTTCCAGCTCGACGGCGGGCTGGTCGTCTCGCCCGCCGCCCTTCCGGACGGCGGCCTGGAACTGACCGGGCTGTCCCACCGCGGCAGGACCGTCGACATCTCGACCGCCTCGGGAACGGTCACGGTCGACGGCCGGCGCCATGCGGCCGGCGAGCCGATCCGGTGACCCGCCCGCCGCCCGCCCTGTTGTGACCCGCTCGCCGGGCCGGCCTGTGACCCCGCCCGCCGGGTCGCAATCTTGTGGTCCGCCCGTACGCGCGGACCCCCGGGTGGTCAGGCATCATCACGGATCATGACGTACCGGTCACGAAGATCCCTCTGGTCGAGCACGTGCGTGCTGTGGCACCCTCGACCAGAACTTTCTTCCAGCCGATCCGGCTGACCCCGTGCCGTCCGGCACTCCAGTGGAGGAGGGCTCGATGGCCGAGGTCGTTGCCGAGAAGCGGCGGCTGGGAGTCCCGCCGATCCGGGGGATAAGCGCCGGTGACAGCGCCCCCTACGGGTGGGCGCCGCTGGTGGTGCTCTTCGTGGTCGGGCTGGTCGACCGGGTCGAGGCGAGCCTGCTGTCCGGCATGCTGCCGCTGCTCCAGCGCGAATGGGCGATCAGCGACACGGCCGCGGGGTCCATCCCCACGGCCGCCGCGCTCGCCGGGGCGGTGGTCTCCCTGCCCGCCGGCTACCTCGCCGACCGCTACAGCCGTACCCGCGTCATCGCCATCGTCGTGTTCTGCTGGGGCCTGGCGACGCTCGGGTCCGGCCTGGCGGCCGGATTCGGCATGTTCTACGTGATGCGGGTGCTCCTCGCGACGGCCGAGCACATCGACAACCCGGCCTCCGGCAGCCTGCTGGCCGACTACTACCCCCCGCTCACCCGCGCCAAGGCCTACGGCCTCGTCCGGATCACCACCTACCTCGGCGGCGTCGGCACGGTGCTCGGCGGCGTGCTCGGCCAGGCCTTCGGGTGGCGCGTCACCTTCATGATCATGGCCGTTCCCGGCGTGCTGACCGCTCTGGTCGTGTGGTGGCTCAGGGAGCCCGCGCGCGGCTTCCTCGACCAGGTCGTCGCCCGGGGCTCCGGCGAGCCGACGCCCGTCCCGGACGCCTCGCCGCGCGGGGAGGTGGCGGGCATGACCGCCAGGCTGACCGGCGGCCTGCGGTTCGGAACGCAGTTCCGTGAGGTGCTGAGGATCCCCACCCTCACCATGGTCTGCGCCGGGCTGATGGCGCTCGCCTTCGGCCTGACCGGGATCGCCTTCTGGATACCGAGCCTGATCGTCAGGAGGTACGGGGTCGACCCCGGGGCCGCCGCGTCGCTGAGCGGCCTGATCAGCATCGCCGGCGTCGTGGGCGGCACGCTCACCGGGGCGTGGCTCGGCCGGCGCACGCACACGACCCGCAAGGGCGGGCGGCTCCTCGTCGGCGGCGTCGGCATCACGCTGGGCGCGCTGGTTCAGGCGCTGGCGATCTCCGCGAGCACCCTGGCCATGTTCGCCGTCCTGGTGCTGGCCTCGTCGTTCCTGTCGGCGACGGCGATACCGAACATGACCGCCTCCCTGGCCGACGTGGTCGGCGCCGCCTCGCGCGGCCTCGCCTTCGCGCTGCTGCAACTGTGCCTCACGGCCGGCGCCGCGTTCGGGCCGCTGGTCGTGGGCATCACCTCGGATCGGACCGGATCCCTGGCCACCGCCATGTACGCGCTGGTCGTGCCGATGGTGCTCGGCGGCCTGCTCTGCCTCGCGGCTCGGGGGTCGTTCGAGCGGGACGCCCGGCGGGTCCTGGGCGCCGCCGGCGGCCTCCACGACTAGCGCCGGCGGCCTTCACGACCGGACGCGGTCGCCTGCATGCAGGCGGTGCGCTGCTCGGTCAGGCCGAAGCCGAGCTGGGTGTAGAGCTCCAGCTGGTCGAAGTACTCCCGGTGCGTGCTGATCTTGCCGTCCTCGATATGGGAGAGGCAGGTGGCCCTGAGGGTGATGGGGCGGCCGGTACCCTCCACCTCGCGCCCGTCGGGCAGCAGGAAGGGCCCCCTGTGGGTGCCGGTGATCGTCCATTCCGTGACCGCGGGGTTGTCGCATTCGACCTCGTACCACGCCGTCAGGTGGAGGTCGGGGAAGCCCCGGAAGAACTGCTCGTAGAGCCAGGAGATCTGCTCGCGCCCCTCCGCCACGCCCGCCGGGGCGACGTAGACGGCGTCAGGGGCGTAGAACTCGAGCACCCGATCCAGGTCGTGCGCGTTGATCGCGTCGCACAGGTCGTGCTTGATGTCCCAGGATCTAGACATGACGTGAATCCTCCGCCGGTGCCGGCCCGCCGGCGGCCCCGACGTGATCGAGATGGCGGATGCCATGGTGCTCAGGGCGGGTCGGTCCTGCTCTGGGTGTCGACCGCATTCCCAACGCTACCCAGCGGGCGGTCACCCGCTGACGACGACGGTGCCGTGCGCGCGCCATGGAACCCCGCGCAACCTCCTGGAGCCCTCATAAAGCCGTAAACAGGGCAAATCCTCGCCTGGGTCTCCTGGCAGGAGGGGACGGCCGTTGCCGGGAGATCGGCCCCCGTCGCCGCCGGCCTTGGATAGCGTCGAAGCCATGCGGCTTCATGTGGGATGCGCGATGTGGACGCACGCGCCATGGCAGGGACGCCTCCTGCCCCATCCGCTCTCTCCCGGGGAGCGCCTGCGGGCCTACGCGACCTGGTGCAACGCGGTGGAGGGCAACACGACGTTCTACGCGACACCGTCGAAGAGCACCGTCGAGTCGTGGGCCAGGCAGACCTCCCCCGACTTCCGCCTGGTACCCAAGCTGCCCAAGTCGATCACGCACGAGCGCCGCCTGACCGGCGCCGACGAGGAGCTCCGGACGTTCCTGGAGGCGATCGAGCCCCTCGGGCCCCGGGCCCACGCCCTCTGGGTGCAGTTACCGGGATCGTTCGCTCCGGACGACCTCGGTGTTCTGGCGGGTTTCCTCCGCAGGCTTCCCCGCTCGTACAGATGCGCCGTCGAGGTCCGCCATCGGGCGTTCTTCGACGACGCGCGAGCCGAGGGGCTCCTCGAACGGGTGCTCGGCGACGTCGGCGCCGAGTGGGTCCCGTTCGACACCACGGTTTTCTTCCAGAACCCCCCGGTCAGTGACGCCGAACGGGAGACGTGGAGCAGGAAGCCGCGCGTGCCCCGCCGGACGACCGCGCTCACCGACCGCCCGATCGTCCGCTACCTCGGGCGGGACGACGCGCGGCGCACGATCGAGGGGTGGCGGGACTGGGTCGGCACGGTCGCCGACTGGCTCCGCGAGGGCCGCTCGCCGACCGTGTTCGTCCACACCCCCGACAACGCCGACGCCCTGACGCTCGCCCGCCGCTTCCACGATGACGTACGGGCCCAGGTCCCCGGACTCGACCCCCTCCCCGACCCCGCCCCGGCCGAACCCCTGACCCTCTTCTGACCCCCGGCCCGCCACGGACGGCGGCAGCAGGTTGCGGTAGCCCCGGGCGGCTCGCGGGCCGGCGATGGTGCCGGTACGGGCGTGCGCGTGATCCGCTATTCGGCGAACGCGGCGAGGGCGACGCCGAGGCCGCGCTGGTTCTGGCCGGAGGCCTTGGCGTCGGTGGAGTTGATCGAGTAGGCGACCGTCCGGCTCAGGTCGCGGGTCGCGCCGACGCCGGCCGCGCTGCCGTACCTGGCCCCGGTCTTGCCGAAGATCACGATGCCGCTGGGCAGCTCCATCTTGGTCAGGCCCGAGGTGTACGCGGCGGCCTCGCCGCCGGGGTACATCGTGACCTTCGGCACCGTGAACATGGCCTCAAGCCGCGCGGCCGGTACGACCTTGCCCCGGAACAGGGCCTTGACGAATTTCTCCAGGTCGGCCGTGGTGGAGATCAGGTCGCCAGAGGCCCAGGTCGAGGTGACGCTGGTCTCGGTCATGTCCACGACGTGGGTCTTGCCGAACTTGATCGCGTTCGGGAATCCCTCGGGGACGACCTGGTAGCCGTGGTTGTGCCGCCCCCGCACGCGGACCGACTCTCCGGGCAGGTAGGTGTCGCGCAGGCCGACGGGCCTGAGGATCCGGGTGGTCACCTCGTGCTCGTAGGACCGCCCGGTGATCTTCTCGATCAGCAGGCCCGCCACGAACGTGTTGATGTTGAGGTAGTGCTGCCGGGTGCCCGGCGTGAACTCGATCGGGTTCTTCACGGCCTCGCCGACGTACTCCCGTGGCGTCCATTTCCTGAACCGGGTGGCGTAGATCGACGCGATGTCACCGTCGATCTTGGGGGCCGGTAGCCCGCTGGTGTGGTTCAGCAACCAGCCGACCTCGATCGGCGGGTAGCCGGGGGGCAGCAGGCCGGGAAGGTGCCGCTGAACCGTGTCGTTCAGCGAAAGCCTGCCCTCGGCGACGAGTTGCAGGACCACGGCGACGGTGAAGATCTTGGTCACGCTGCCCGCCCGGAACCGGGCCCCCTCCTTCGCCGGCCGCCTGGTACGCAGGTCGGTCACGCCCGTGACCCCGTGCCACGAGCCCTTCGAGCCGCCCACCCTGACCTCGGCGGCGGTGGCGTCCGGAGCGGGCAGCCCGGCGATGCTGCGCTTCAACGCCGCCGCGTCGATCGGCGGCACCTCGATCCGCACGGCGGCGGAGGACGGACGCGTCTCGACGGACGCGAGCGCCGGCACTCCAGCCGTTGCGGCGGTGACGGCGAGCGCGGGTGCTCCTGCCGTCGAGAACAGGGCCGCGAGGGCGAGACCGGCGACGGCGGTACGAGAGGTCTTCATCGTGGGTCTCCAGGTGAGGGCACTCGTGCGGGACGCCGTCAATCCTGCCGACCGCGCCTGGACCCCGGATCGCTCCCACAGGCGATCTTCCACTCCCTCTCACGAGGGAGCCTGGGGGTGGGCTCCGGCGGTTTGTCAGGGCCTGCCGGGATCGCGAGGCCGGTCTCGTAGGCGGCGATCACCGCCTGTACCCGGTCGCGGAGCCCGAGTTTGGTCAGGACGTTGCTGACGTGGGTCTTGACGGTGTGCTCGCTGAGCACCATGGCCTTGGCGATCTCCGCGTTGGACAGCCCGCGCGAGATCATCAGGAGTGTCTCCTGCTCGCGGACGGTCAGGACGGCGAGCCGCTCGGAAGGGGGTACGGCAGGGCGGGCGACCGTCCGGGCGGTGAACTCGGCGATCAGCTTTGTGGTTATCGAGGGAGCGAGCAGCGACTCGCCGGCCGCCACCACCCGCACGGCGTGCACGAGATCGTCGCGGCGGACGTCCTTGAGCAGGAACCCGCTCGCGCCCGCGCGTAACGCGTCGTACACGTAGTCGTCCAGGTCGAACGTGGTCAACATGATCACCCGGCAGCCGGTCTCTGCGCACACGATCCTGGCCGCCTCGATGCCGTCCATCGTGGGCATGCGGATGTCGAGGAGGAGCACGTCCGGCCGGTGCGCACGGACCGCCGCGACGGCCTCGGCTCCGTCGCCCGCCTCGGCGACGACCTCGATGCCGGGCTGCGCGTCCAGGATCATGCCGAAGCCGACGCGCACCAGCTCCTGGTCATCGGCCACCACCACCCTCACAGCCACGCTCACACCACCCACGCTCACACCACCCACGCTCACACCACTCACGCCCGCACCACTCACGCCCGCACCACCCACGCTCACACCACCCACGCTCACACCACTCACGCCCGCACCACTCACGCCCGCACCACCCCCGGCCACGCCCCCACCTTCTTTTCGAGTCATGACCGTGCCGCTTCCGACGGGCGTGGTCGCGGGGTCTCGGTCAGCGGTAGCCGCACGAGGACGCGGAAGCCCGGTCCGTCGGTACGCGGGCCCATGATCGCGGAGCCGCCGAGGGCGCCGACGCGCTCGCGGATGCCGATCAGGCCGCTTCCCCCGGCGGGCAAGGACGCTCCGGAGCCCCGGCCGTCGTCGCTCGGACCCCGGGCGCCGTCGGTGACGCCCCGGCCGTCGTCGGTGATGCTGATCATGAGGCTGTCGTCCGCCCAGAGGAGCCGGAGATCGGCACGGGTGGCGCCCGCGTGCTTGACGATGTTGGTGAGGGCCTCCTGGGCCACCCGGTAGGCGGCCACCTCGATGTCGGGGAGCGGCGAGCGGGGCTCGCCCGAGGTGGAGAAGAGCACGTCGAGACCGGTACCGGAGACCTGGGCGGCCAGGGAGGGCAGATCGCCGATGGTCGGCTGCGGCGCCCGCGAACCCGTGTCCTCCTTGAGAGCGCCCAGCATGCGGCGGAGCTGGACCATCGCGTCGCGCCCGGCGGAGGCGATCGCGTCGAAGGTGGCCTCGGCGCGCGCCGGGTCGCTTCTGACCACGACGGGACCGGCCTCGGCCTGTACCACCATGAGGCTGACCGCGTGAGCGAGGATGTCGTGCATGTCCCGGGCGATCCGGGCGCGTTCCCGCTCGGCGGCCCGTTCGGCCTCGCGCCTGCGGTCGTGCTCCAGCCGGGCGGCCCGTTCCTCAAGGGCGGTGGCGTACGCGCGGGAGGTGGCGGAGGCGCGGCCGATCGCGTACGCCGCGACGAACAGCACGACGCCGCGCAGCGCGGTCTCAGAGGAGCCGACGAGGAGCATGCCTCCCACGACCGTGCCGCTGATCATGACGAGGCGGGGCAGGCGCGCCGAGCGTGCGGCCACCGTGTAGATCGCGACGAGGCCGGTGTACCAGATCGGCTGCGGGGCGACCGCGTCCACGAGGTCGTAGAGGGACGTCGCGAGGAGGGTGGCCATGAGCGTGACCACCGGTGCCCGGCGCCGCCACACCAGCGGCAGCGCGGAGGCGGTCACGACGACGTATCCCCACCAGTGCCACGGCCCGCCGTACGGGTTGTCGCGGGAGAGGAACGGCCACAACTGCACGACCAGCACCAGCGCGGCGAGCGCCGTGTCCGTCAGCAGGGGAGGCATGGACCTCACCCGGTCGCGGACGGTCTCGTAGAACGGTGGAGCGGACGCGAGGTCCAATCTTGCCTCCCAGGTGCGGCCTTCCACGGTACGGCGAAGCCGCGGACGACGAGGATCAGGAGGGGGATCGCGGCGGGTGGGGGGCGCAGAGGGCGGTGAGGCGGTCCAGGGTGGCGCTCATGCTCTCGATCCACACGCGGCCGTGGTCCATGCCTTCGCGCTCGTCCTCCGGCACGCGGGAGCAGTCGTAGATCTCGGTCACGATCGTCGCGCCGGGGCCGTCGGGGAGCAGGTCGAAGGTCCACCGATGCCCCCAGCGCGCGGCGGCGGAGGAGGCGTCGGGGTGTCCGCGTCCCGCCTCCGGCTCCCAGGCGATGCGCCGGTCCTTTTCGTACTCCACGACATGGTTGTTCATCTCGTAGTCGCCGTGTCGCGGGTAGTACATCCTCATCACGAAGACGTCGCCGACGCCCGAGACCGTCGCCTCGGAGACGGCGCCGCGCAGCATGCCGGAACCGTCGAGGTCGAGGTGTCTTCGGGGGTCGGCCAGGATCTGGAAGATGTCGCCCGCGGGCACGCCGATCCGCCTGGACACCGCCATGGGCTCGCGCTCCTCGCGCTCCTCGCGCTCCTCGCTCGCCATCGACGCGCCTCCTTCAGCCGTGGGAATGGTGCGGTCCAGTCGGAGAGTACGCACCGGGTACGACAAAAAGAGGGCCGCCCGCCGGCCCGTGTCACGGCGGTCCGGCCGTTATTTCCCCAGCAAGGAAAAGGTGTTCCAGATGAGGACCCGTGGATGCGGCGGCCCATTCACACAGCCATTCCAATGGCGAGGAACGGTGTGTTTCGGTCCAAATTAGCCGAATGTTTCGTTCCAATTAGCGGGCGCGGCAAAAGGCGATGTCGCCCGAGCCCGGTCGAAAGGGCTGAAGCGGTCACCCCGCCGTGGGAGTGCTCCTGGCGGCGGCGCCGTCCCGGAGGTTGACCGGGCGGTAGGCCCGGAACTGGCCGCCCGGCTTCAGCCCGTGGTCGACGATGCGGTAGTCGGTGCCGTACCCGGCACGCTGCTGGTAGGCCCAGTACGAGGTGTGCCCCGCGTCGGCCCATCGGTCGAAGATGACCACCGCGCGCGCCGTGTTGCCGCCCACCGGGTCGATCACGAGGTCGCCCTGGAGCAGCTCGGTCATCTTGATCGGCCGGCTGAAGTTCGGTGTGGCCAGGCTGATCGTGTTGGGCCCCGGCCGCGGCAGTTCGAGCGCCATGGAGGCGTAGCCGGAGCCGTCGGTGCGGTAGCCGTCGTGCTTCTTCACCTGGCTGTACGGCACCCGCCGTCCGGTGGCCGGCCGCCAGGTCCTGGCCCTGGCGATCACTCCGGCCCGGTCCACGGCCACGATGACCGGTTTGGGGGCCTTGGTGCGTACGGCGTGCACGCTCGCGCCGCCGGTCGCCGGCGCCGATCCCCCGCTGAGCGTGATGCTCAGCACGATGCCGGCGGTCAGGCCGACGGCCAGGCCGAGGACGGCCCCGACCAGGAACCGCCGTCGCGACCGGCCCGCGGGCCCGCGCGGCGCGATCACACCGGTCGTCTCGTCCGTGGTCCCCTCCTTCATCTCGATCAGCGTGTCCGACCCCGAGGCCTGCCCGACCGGCGGCGCGACGGCGTCCGATACACCGCCCGGCACACCGCCTGACACACCGCCCGACAGGCTGCCCGAGACGCCGGCCGGAACGCCGTCCGGGACGCCTTCGGGGAAGCCCGCCAGCCGCCGGGCCTGCTCGGCCGCCTCCCACAACTCGCGGAAGCGGCCCTCGTCCTCCCGGCACAGCCGGGCCAGCCCTTCCACGGCGTCCAGCGGGATCCAGGTGTCTCCCGCGAGCCATCGCCCCCAGGACGACCGGCTCGCGTGCGTCACCTGCTCCAGTGCCCGCAGGTCGAAACCCGCCCGTTCCTTCAGGGCTCTCAGTTCCCGCAGGAGTATGCGGGTCGGCTCGGGCAGGTCGTCGGACAGCGGTCGCAGTCGTCGACTCCTGCCAGTGTTCCCGATTCCGTTCACCACGGTGATTCGTCCCAACCTTGTCTCAGCGGCCTGAGTCATCGCAGGTCATGTCGACACCTATTGGAGGTATTGTCCCAACTTCATTAATTTCACGATGAGTTTCAGGAATTTCCTGCCAGCGTGTGTGCCCGGCCGGCCAAACCGAACGATCAACGGCAGGGACTATAGGAGAACACATGCCCTCGGACCGAAGCTTTTGGATCACGGCAGGAAACCTGGCGCTCGTCACGGCCGTCGCGTGTGGAGGCGGCCTCGCGCTGCCGGCGTCCGCCCAGGCGGCGCCCCTCACCCGCATCGCGCCGGTCACATTGGTGACCGCGTCGGCGACCACGGACGCGGCGTCCACCCTGGCCGCCGCGGCTCCGATCACCCGCTCGGCGATGATCGCCCGGGCCAAGACCTGGAACCCGCACACCTCGAAGCGCATTCCCTACAGCCAGGCCAAGACGCACGGCGGCTACCGGACCGACTGCTCCGGCTACGTCTCCATGGCGCTCGGGCTCGCCAAGCCCGGGCCGATCACCGTCGGGCTGGCCAAGGCGGCTTACACCAAGCGCATCAAGATCTCCGAACTGCGCAAGGGCGACCTGATCATTGACGCCATCGGCAACAACAACACCAGGCACGTCGTCATCTTCGAGAAGTGGGCCAACACCGGGCACACCTCGTACTGGGCTTACGAGCAGCGCGGCAGCTACGGGACCGACTACCGGACCCGCACCTACGGCCTGTCGTCGGGGAGCGAGTACAAGCCGTACCGGGCGCTGAACATCCGTGAGGACGCGCCGGTGCCGCCGCCCACGGTCACCCGCGCCACGGTGATCGCCCGCGCGAAGACCTGGAAGCCGGCCACCGCGCAGCGCGTGCCGTACAGCCAGACCGCCAAGCACGACGGCTACCGCGCCGACGGCTCGGGCTACGTCTCCATGACGCTCGGCCTCGCCAAGCCCGGCCTGCTGACGATGGACCTGGCGGCGAGCGCCCACAGCCGTCCCATCAAGATGACCGAACTGCTCCAGGGCGACCTCGTGATCGACCCGGTGGGCGGCAGCACCGCGCGCGCCGTGCTCATCTTCGACAAGTGGGCCGACGCCGGGCACACCTCGTACTGGGCCTACCAGCAGCGCGCCGGGTTCGGCACCGACTACCGCATCGTCAAGGACGGCCTGACGGCCGGCACCCAGTTCAAGGCCTACCGCCCGACCGGGATCCGCTAGTGCGCGGAACACGGCCCTGGGCCGGCCCGCTCGGCCCGGCCCGGATCGCGGGGGCGCTCCTGCTCGCGGCGACCCTCGCGGCGACCGTCCCCGCGACGACCGCGGAGGCCGCCGCCCCCCTGCCGACCGCCCCCTGCGGGACGGGAGGGGTGACGGCGGGCGACACCGGGACGGCCGCGCTCCTCAACAACCAGGTGACGATGAAGATGCGCGGCTACCTGGACGGGTACCGGGTCTCGTGCGCCAGGGCGGTGGTCGGGGTGGTCCGCGCTCGCGGGCTCCCGAGGGAGGCGGCGGTGATCGCGATCACCACGGCCATCGTCGAGTCGGGCGTGCGGAACATCAACCGGGAGGTCGACCACGACAGCCTGGGCGTGTTCCAGCAGCGGGTCGCCTGGGGCAGCGCCGCCCAGCGGCTCGACGTGGCCTGGTCGACCGGGGCGTTCCTCGACAAGATGCTCCGCAAGTACCCGGACGGTTCCTGGCGGACGGCCGTGGTGGGCGACGTCTGCCAGCGGGTGCAGGTGTCGAAGTACCCCGAGCGGTACCAGCCGCAGGCCGGGGACGCGCAGGTGATCGTCTCCGCGTTGTGGCCCGCGGCCGGTGTGACGCGAGCCCAGGTCATCGCCCGCGCGAAGACCTGGAAGCCGGCCACCGCGCAGCGCGTGCCGTACAGCCAGACCGCCAGGCACGACGGCTACCGGGCCGACGGCTCGGGTTACGCCGCGATGGCGTTGCGGCTCGGCGCACCCGGTCCCACCTCCCTGGGGCTGGTCTCCGCCGGCCACAGCAGGCCGATCCCGGTCTCCGAGCTGCGTCCCGGTGACCTGGTCATCAGGGCCACCGGTCCGGCCGCCGGACGGCAGGTGATCATCTTCGACAGATGGGCGGACGCCAAGCACCGGTCGTACTGGGCCTACCAGCAGCGTCGCGGCTACGGCACCGACCACCGGCGCCTGACCCAGGGCCTGTCCCCGGGGACCGGGTTCGCCGCCTACCGGCCGCTCGCCCTCAACTGACCCGGCCACGGCCGTCCGGTCCTCCACCGGCGGTCCGGCCCTTCACGATCAGGGGCAGGAGCCCGGTCACACCCGTGACCGGGCTCCTCGTGGTCCACACCGGCGCGCCGGTCGTGACGCTCCCGCATGACGTCCCGGCCGGTCAGGACGCCCCGCGCCGGTCGTCACGCCCGGCCGCGTCGTAGCGGTCGCGGGCCGCGCGCACGTCCTCGATGCGGTCCTCCGCCCAGGCCTTGATGGCACGCTGGAGCGGGAGCAGGCTCTCCCCGAGCGCGGTCAGCTCGTAGTCGACGCGCGGCGGCACGGACGCGGTGACCGCGCGGTCGACGAGCCCGTCGCGTTCGAGCTTGCGCAACGTCTGCGTGAGCATCTTCTGGGTCGCGCCCGCGACGATCCGGGAGATCTCGCTGTGCCTCAGCGGGCCGTCCGCGAGCGCGCTGAGCACCAGAGTGACCCATTTGTCGCTGAGGGTCGCCAGCAGCTCGTGCCCCGGGCACCCGGCGAGGTTCGCGTTGTACGCCCGCCGCGCGACATCGCGCCTCTCGGCGGAGCTCATCGTCGCCATGGGTCCTCCCGCGTCCGGCGCCGGCGTGGTTCCCCCGGCGTTCCATGGGCACTCGCGAGTACCTTCTTCCCACGGTACCCACCGTTTTCTAACGTCGGCCGCATGCGTTCCATTGCCGTCCGCCGGTTCGGCGGCCCCGAAGTCCTCGAGCTGATCGACACCCCGGTACCCGACCCCGGCCCCGGGCAGATACGCGTGAAGGTCGCGGGCTCGGCGCTCAACCCGATCGACCTCTCCGCGCGTGCCGGGCGCCTCACCGAAGCGGGTCTGGTCGCCCCCTCGGCGTCGCTCGGGCTCGGATGGGACGTGGCCGGGCACGTCGACGCGCTCGGACCGGACACCCGCCGCTTCCGGCCGGGCGACGCGGTCGTCGGCCTGCGCGACCTGCTGTTCGCGGGCGGGGCCCATGCCGGCCATGTCGTGCTGGACGAGCCGGCGGTGGCGAAGGCCCCCACGTCGGTGTCCCTGGTCGAGGCGGCGACGCTCCCGCTCAACGCCCTCACCGCCGACCGCGCGCTCGGCCTCGCGGGCCTCGGTCGCGGAGGGACGCTGCTGGTCACGGGCGCGTCAGGTGGCGTAGGCGGGTTCGTGGTCGAGCTCGCCGCGCTGCGCGGCCTGCGGACCGTCGCCCACGCCCGCCCCGGCGACGTGGAACGGGTGCGCGCGCTCGGCGCCGACGAGGTCGTCACGTCGGCCGACGACCTCGGTCCCGCCGTGCGGTCGATCGTCCCGGGCGGGGTGGACGCCGTGGTCGACGCGGCGGTCCTCGGCATCGCGGCGCATCAGGCGCTGCGCGGCGCGGGCACGTTCGTCGCGCTGGTCGCCCCGTTCGCCCCGCCGCCCATCCGGGGCACGCGCGTCGTCGTCCAGGAGGTCTTCGCCGACGGCGCCCGGCTCGCCGAACTGGCGGCGCTCGTGGACGCGGGAGCGCTCACGCTTCGTGTGGCGCGGACGCTGCCGCTGGAGGAGGCCCGGGCCGCGCACACCCTGCTGGAGAAGGGCGGTCTTCGCGGCCGGATCGTCCTCACCCCGTGAGACGCCCGCGCCGGGAATCAGAAGGGCAGGCCGGGGCGCAGGGCCAGCAGGTAGAAGGCCACGAGGGCCGCGTACAGGACGTATCCCCAGATGGGGACGCGCCAGGGGGAGCCGGACTCGGTGGACGCCGGCCGTTCGTAGGGCCGGCGGACACCGAGCGTCATGAAGCCGATCAGCGCCATGCCCGGCCCCCAGACACCGATCAGGCCGTAGAACACGATCAGCGGGTCGCCGCCGATCGCGGCGGGGAGCAGCAGGACGAAACCGAGGAGGAACGGGATCCACAGGCGGGTGACGCTCGTCGCCCGCTCGTGGGGGGAGGCCACGGGCGTGGCGGGCGGCAGGGTGTCCAGCCACATCGTGCCGAGCGGCCTGGCCACGAAGTACAGGGCCACCATCGAGCCGGCCGCGATGACGATCTGCAGCGCCATGGGGATGCCCAGGATCCTGGCCACGACGGCCGTGTCACCGGGGGTGAGTATCGGCATCACGACCAGGTAGCCGATGCCGCCCACCAGCCCGGTCATGGCCAGCCACATCATCAGCAGGTTGCCGAAACCCTGGCGCCTGATCGAGCGCCGGTAGATCGACAGGAACAGCAGTCCCAGCGCCACGCTGCCGACCGGACCGGCCGCGGCGATGACGGCCTCGTGGGCCGGGGAGGAGGTCGAGGGGTTGTCCTCCACGAACTGGCCGATCGTGGTCGGGTAGCCGTACGCGCGGGCGGCCACGGCGTGGCAGAACTCGTGCAGGAACACTTCGGTGAGTTGCGCGACGGCGTATGAGAGGGCGAGGGGAACCCACGCGCGGCGCGGCGATTCTGCGGTCGGGGGGCTGGTCAGCATGGTGCATGACTCAACCACAAACCCCCACGAAATAAGTGCTCTCAGATGAAGTGCGGCGGGTATCCCGTCCACGTTCACGGGAACCTGTGGAGGAGGGCCCGCCCCCGCCCTGGCCGGTCCGCCCGGAGGTCTACCCGGCCTGGTGGTACGGCCGATCGCGGCGGGCGTCGCGCAGGACCGACCCCCACCACTGGAGCTCGTCGAGCATCGCCTTCGCCGACCCCTCGGGACCCTCGGGGGCGATGAGCCGGCCGTCGGCGTCGAAGAGCTGGTAGTACCGGGGGAACGAGACATAGTCGCGGACCGTGTGCGCCAGCAGCTCGCCGAAGACCTGCCGCAACTGCTCCACCGCGAGGATGCCGCCGCTCCCCCCGCTGTAGCCGACGAAACCGATCGGCTTGGCCTCCCACTCGGTGTAGTGCCAGTCGATGGCCGCCTTCAGCGACGCCGGGAAGCTGCGGTTGTACTCCGGCGTCACTACGACGATCGCGTCCGCCGCGTCGATCCGCCGGGTCAGCTCCGCCATCTCCGCGGGCCTGGCCATGTTCGGTTCGAGCCTCGGCGGCAGGGGCGGCAGTTCGAGCGGCAGGGGCGTGTCCGCGAGGTCGATCAGGTCGACCTTGAACGCGCCGTGCGACTCGGCCCGCTCGGTGAACCAGTTCGCCACCACCGGGCCGAACCGGCCCTGCCTGACGCTGCCGATGATGACCGCGAGGTCGAGGGTCTCACTGGGCATGCTCGTACTCCTTGCCGGACGTCATGAGGTGACCGCTGCGGCCACGCGTCCCAACCTGCCGGTCTCGCGCGGACCCAGGAAGGCCGGACCGATGGGGGTAGCGGAAGGGCCAGGATCCGGGCGGGCCCCCGCTGTTACGTTCTAGAGGTGAGCGACAACGAGCTGGGCATGTTCCTGCGGCTCCGCCGCGAGGCCGTCACGCCCGCCGACGTGGGCCTGCCCTCGGGTCCCCGCCGTCGTACGCCGGGTCTGCGCCGGGCCGAGCTGGCCACGCTCGCCGGGGTCAGCGTCGAGTACGTGACCCGCCTCGAACGGGGACGCGACCGCCGGCCGTCCGCGCAGGTGCTCTCCGCGCTGGCCGACGTCCTCCGGCTGACCACCAGCGAGCGCATCCACCTGCAACGCCTCAGCAAGGTGGCCGACGGCGGCTTCCGATGCGCGGGCGACATGACGCCCGCCCGCACGGTTCGTCCGACGGTGCGCGTGCTGCTCGACGGCCTGGAGCCCGCGCCCGCGATGCTGGTCAACCGGGTGAGCGAGATCATCGCCTGGACGTCGGGGTACGAGCGGCTGGCGGGGCCCATCGGCCTGCTGGACGGCACCCCGCCGAACCTCGCCCGCTACGTGTTCACCGACCCCCGGGCGCGTGTCGCCTACCCCGAATGGGACCGGGTCGCCGACGAGCGGGCCGCCGCGCTGAAGCAACGGGCGTTCCACACGGACCGGCTGGTGGACGAGCTGACCCTCATCGCCGGGCAGGCCTTCGCCGCGCGCATGAGCACCCTGGCCGGGCTCCCGAAGCCCAATGGCGTCGAGCGGCTGGTCCACCCCGAGGCGGGCGAGCTGCGCCTGGCGTACGAGACCCTGGACCTGCCCGCGGACGACGACCAGCGCCTGGTCGTCCTGCTGCCCGCCGACGACGCCACGGCCGCCGCCCTCGCCCACCTCAACGGCCGGCGGCCGGGAGCGCTGCGCGCGGTGTCCGGCTGACGCGACCAGGCGGCCGGCAGCGCGACCGAGGTCGTACGCGACGGCCCTCCATGAGTTTGACCTCAACCTTGGTTCGGGTTGCATAGTGAACCGCAAATGGTGCGATCGAGGGGTTGAGTCATGAAAGCCGCTGCTCTTTCCGCGTTCGGCGGGCCCGAGGTTCTGCGCGTCATGGAGCTGGAGACGCCACAAGCCGGGCCCGGGCAGGTGCGGGTGCGGGTGAGGACGGCCGGCGTGCAGCCCTTCGACGCGGCCGTCAGGGCGGGCTGGACCCCGCCGGGGGCGAGTGGCGACCTGCCGAGGGTTCCGGGCAACGAGTTCGCCGGGACGGTCGACCAGGTCGGCGAGGGGGTGGCGGGCCCGCCCGCCGGGACCGACGTGCTCGGGTTCTCGCTGATGAACGCCTACGCCGAGTACATCGTGGTCGGCGCCGACCAGGTCACGCCGAAGCCGGCGGGGGTCCCGTGGGCGGTGGCGGGCGGGCTGACGGCCGGTGTGCAGACCGCCGAGCTGGCGGTGGGCGGGCTCGGGGTGGGGAAGGGCGACACGCTGCTGATCCACGGCGCGGCCGGGGCCGTGGGCTCGGCGGCCGTGCAGATCGCCGTCGCGCTGGGCGCCACCGTCATCGGCACCGCGCGGCCGGAGAACCACGAGCACCTCAGGGACCTCGGGGCGATTCCGGTCGCCTACGGAGCGGGACTGGCCGGCCGGGTCCGCCATCTGGCCCCCGGCGGCGTGGACGCGGCGCTCGACGGGGCGGGCGGGGAGGCGCTGGAGGTCTCCCTGGAGCTGGTCGAGGACCGCGACCGCATCCTCACCCTGGTCGACCACGGCCGGGCGGCCGAGCTGGGTGTTCGCGTGACGCGGGGCGAGCGGACGGCCGAGCGGCTCGGCCGGTACGCCGCCATGATCGACGCCGGCGAGTTCCGGTTCCCGGTGCGCAGGACCTATCCCCTGGAACGCGCCGCCGACGCGCACAGGGAGATCGAGACCGGCCACGGCCGCGGAAAGATCATCCTGACGATCGCCTGATCCCGCCTCGGGAGCCTCCGCCCGGGGGCATGATCGGGTCCGGGTGCCGCTCGGCCGGGAGCCTTCGTACGGCGGGGGCCGCCGGTCGGGCATCATGTGCGGATGACCTGGATCGCCCCGAACCCCGCCCGGGTGGAAGCCCCCACCATCGCCGACGAGCGCACGATGCTGGAGGGCTGGCTCGACTTCCACCGGCAGACCTTGCTGAGCAAGTGCGCAGGGCTGACGTCCGACCAGCTCAAGCAGCGCGCCGTCGCCCCGTCCAGCCTGTCGCTGCTGGGGCTCGTGCGCCACATGACCGAGGTCGAACGGTCCTGGTTCAAGAACCGGTTCGCGGGCGAGCCCGACACCCCCTACTACTACAGCGACGACAACCTCGACGGTGATTTCGACGACGTGGACACCGCCGACGCGGAGGCCTGCCTCGCCGCGTTCACGCGGGAGGTCGAGACGGTCCGCGAGGTCGCGGCGAGCCGGTCGCTGGACGAGACCTTCATGGACCCCTTCCGCAAGGTCGAGATGAGCCTGCGCTGGATCTACGTCCACATGATCGAGGAGTACGCCCGCCACAACGGCCACGCCGACATCCTGCGTGAGCGCATCGACGGCGTCACCGGCGAGTGATCTGAGACGGTGCGCTCCCTCGCGCGGTCGTGAATAGAGGTCAGGAAGTGGCCTCAATCGTCCATAGCCTTTTCTCGCAGGGCAGGACGAGCGAAGGAGCCCCCAATGACGATTCTCGTGACCGGAGCGACCGGAACGGTCGGCCGCCGCGTGGCCGGCGAGCTCATCCAGGCGGGTCACCGCGTACGCGCGCTGACCCGCGACCCGTCCAGGGCGAACCTGCCCGCCGGGGTGGAGGTGGTGGCGGGCGACCTGACGGTGACCGACAGCCTGGTGCCCGTGTTCGACGGCGTGACCGCCGCCCACCTGATCACCTTCGGCGGGAAGGACTTCGGGGCGCTGCGCAACGGCCAGGAGATCGTCGACCTGGCCGTCAAGGCCGGGGTGCGCAGGGTCACGGTGCTGGGCGGCTGGGACGAGGGGACGCTGGAGCCGGCCGTGCGGGCCGGCGCCCTGGACTGGACGTTCGTCCAGCCGACGGAGTTCATGTCCAACGCCCTGCACTGGGCCGAGGGCGTCCGCGCCGAAGGGGTCGTGCGCGAACCGTTCGGCGACGCGACCACCGCCATGGTCCACGAGGCCGACATCGCCGCCGTCGCGGCCACGGCCCTGGTGCGGGACGGCCACGCGGGCCGGACCTACGGCCTGACCGGTCCCGAACGGCTGACCACCCGCGACAAGGTCCGCATCATCGGCGAGGCGATCGGCAGGGAGGTCCGGTTCGTCGAGCTGACCGAGGCGCAGGCGCGCGCGAGGATGGCGGCGCAGGGGATGCCGCCGGAGCTGATCGACTTCCTGATCGGCGTCTTCGGCGACGTGCCGGTGGAGCCCAACACGGTGAACTCCACCATCGAGGAGGTCACCGGCCGTCCGGCCCGCTCGTTCGCCCAGTGGGCCGCCGAGAACGCCGCGGCCTTCCGCGCCTGACCCTCCCGGTGCCGGTTCGGCCGCGTGGCGGCGCGGGGGTCCGGCGACGGGCGTCAGGGGGTCTTGGACGGGCCGGGGAGGACCTTGGGGTGGACGGCGACGATGAGGCGGTGGTCGCGTCCCTCGCCCGCCGTGTCGTCGTGGTACTTGCCGACCAGGGTCGCGATCGTCGCGGCCAGCTCCTCGGCGAAGGCGGCGCGGTCGGCGGCCGAGGCGAAGCGGATCTCGCCGTCGATCGCGAACGTCGCCACCTTCTTGCGGGCCTTGCCCGCGCCGGTGATGAGGGCGCCCACGTCGCGCACCAGCCGGGCGGAGACCGCCAGCAGCCAGCGCGCCGAGAGCTGGTCGGGGGACCGGGCCGGATCGGGTTGCACCGCCGCCAGCGCCAGCGGCGAGATCACGTACGACGCGGCGGCGGCGCGCATGACCCGTTCGTTGACGTTGCCCTTGCGGCGTTCCTCGACCAGCACCACCAGGCCGTGACGTTCCAGGGCCTTCAGGTGGTAGTTCACCTTCTGTCGAGGCAGGCCGACCTTCGCGGCGAGCGTGGTGGCCGACGCGGGCTCGGACAGCTCGGCGAGCAGCCGGGACCGTATCGGGTCCAGCGAGACCTCGGCCGCGGCCGGGTCCTCTATCACCGCCACATCCAGCATGTCATCACGATGACACCGACAGAATTACTTGTCAAGAAGCTGTAAGTTGTCGGAGTTGGAGTCGGGGCCCCCGGTGCGGTGCGATACGGGCCCACCCCCTATCGTCCGGTGCATGACTGCTCATTTTGACGTCGTGGTGGTCGGGGCCGGCCCCGGTGGGTACGTCGCGGCCGTGCGCGCCGCGCAGCTCGGGCTCAGCACCGCGGTCGTGGAGGAACGCTACTGGGGCGGGGTCTGCCTCAACGTCGGGTGCATCCCCTCCAAGGCGCTGCTGCGCAACGCCGAGCTGGCCCACCTGTTCACCCAGGAGGCCAAGACATTCGGCATCCGGGTGGAGGGCCAGGTCACCTTCGACTACGCCGAGGCCTTCAAGCGCAGCCGCAAGGTCGCCGACGGCCGGGTCAAGGGCGTCCACTACCTGATGAAGAAGAACGGCATCACCGAGTACGACGGCCGCGGCACCTTCACCGACGCCAACACCCTTCAGGTGGCCCGCACCGGCGGCGGCACCGAGACGGTGACCTTCGACCACTGCGTCATCGCGACGGGCGCGACCACGCGGCTGCTGCCCGGCACCTCGATCAGCGACCGCGTCGTGACCTACGAGGAGCAGATCCTCAGCGACCGGCTCCCCGAGAGCATCATCATCGCCGGCGCGGGCGCGATCGGCGTGGAGTTCGCCTACGTCCTGCACAACTACGGGGTCAAGGTCACGATCGTCGAGTTCCTCGACCGCGTCGTCCCCCTGGAGGACGAGGAGGTCTCGGCGGAGCTGGCGCGGCGCTACAAGCGGCTCGGCGTCGAGATCCTGACCTCGACCCGGGTCGAGTCCATCGACGAGTCGGGCGACAAGGTGCGCGTGACGGTGTCGCGGGACGGGGAGTCGCGCACGATCGAGGCCGACAAGGTGCTGCAGGCCATCGGCTTCCAGCCGCGCGTCGAGGGCTACGGCCTGGAGAACACCGGGGTGCGCCTGACCGAGCGCGGCGCCATCGACGTCGACGGGGGATGCCGGACGAGCGTGCCGCACATCTTCGCCATCGGCGACGTCACCGCGAAGCTGATGCTCGCGCACGCCGCCGAGGCGATGGGGATCGTCGCCGCCGAGACGATCGCCGGCGCCGAGACCATGGAGCTCGACTACGTCATGATCCCGAGGGCGACCTTCTGCCAGCCGCAGATCGCGAGCTTCGGCCACACCGAGGCGCAGGCCAGGGAGAAGGGCTTCGACGTGAAGGTGGCGAAGTTCCCGTTCACGGCGAACGGCAAGGCGCACGGCCTCGGGGACCCCACCGGCTTCGTCAAGCTCCTCAGCGACGCGCGGTACGGCGAGCTGATCGGCGCCCACCTCATCGGCCCCGAGGTCACCGAGCTGCTTCCCGAGCTGACCCTCGCCCAGCAGTGGGACCTGACGGTCAACGAGGTGGCGCGCAACGTGCACGCCCACCCGACGCTCGGCGAGGCCGTCAAGGAGGCCGTCCACGGGCTCGCGGGCCACATGATCAACATGTGACGCCCTGACGGCCGTCATCCCCCACCGGCGGGCCGCCCGCGACGCGGCGTCCCGCCGTCGTGTCAACCAGCCTCGTTCCATAACTTCGCGTGTAAGTTCAACTACCGAGAGTAGTTGGTCGGGCGTGCTCTCAGGACGGGCACGTCAGGCGGGGGCCGGGACGAGGCGCATCCTCACCCTTTGTCTTCCTTGTTCCTCCCTTCGCCGCCGCATGACTCGCGCACGAAGAGGAGACCAGGCACGATGCGACGGAAACTCACCACGGCGGCTCAGGCGTTCACGGTCGCTTTCGGCTGCGCGGCGATCGTCGCCGGCTCGACGGGGGTGTCGGCGGCGCTCGGCTCGACCGGCCCGATCCGCAGCCATTCCAACTGGCGCTGCCTGGACGCCGACCTGAACACCATCAGCGACAACGGCACCAAGGTCCAGTTGTGGAACTGCAACGGCTGGAACAACCAGAAGTGGGCCTACGACGTGAAGACCCACACGATCCGCACCAAGTACAACAACCGCTGCCTGGACGCGGACCTGAACACCATCAGTGGCAACGGCACCAAGGTGCAGCTTTGGGACTGCAACGGCTGGAGCAACCAGAAGTGGATCTATGACGCGATCAGCCACACGGTGTACAGCATGTACAACGGGCGGTGCCTGGACGCCGACCTGGGCGGCATCGGCAGCAACGGCACCAAGGTGCAGCTCTGGGACTGCAACGGGTGGGCCAACCAGAAGTGGACGGTCTGACGCCCGGCGGCCCTCCGGCACATGAGCGCCTGACCCGGCCGTGTCGAGCCCGGCCACTCCTCGCCATCATGTGTAAATTCGACTACGGAGAGTAAGTGGACAGGTGTGCACGGAAGGGGACCGGCCATGCGACGGGTACTCATCAGGGCGGCTCAGGCGTTCACGGTCGCTTTCGGCTGCGCGACGGCCGCCGCCCCTCCTGTGGCCGTCTCGGCGGCCGGTCCCGGGCCCGGTCCTTCGGCCGGGGCCGTGTCCGGCGTGACGCGCGGCCCCGGCCCCATCCACAGCAGGGCCGACGGCCGCTGCATGGACGCCGACCTCGGCCGCATCGGGAGCAACGGAACGCGCGTCCAGCTCTGGGACTGCAACGGCCGGGCCAACCAGTCGTGGACCTACGACCCGGCCACCCACACGATCCGCACCCTGGCCAACGGCCGCTGCCTGGACGCCGACCGGGGGAACCTCGCCAGGAACGGCACCCGCGTCCAGTTGTGGGACTGCGACGGCCGGTCCAACCAGCAGTGGATGTTCGACCGGATCAGCCGCACCATCTACAACCTCGCCAGCGGCCGCTGCCTGGACGCCGACCTGAAGGGCGTCGGCAGCAACGGCGCCCGGATCCACCTGTGGGACTGCAACCGCTGGAGCAACCAGCGGTGGCGGCTGTGACCGGCGGGTTCGCCTGGACGAGGTCGTTCCCTCCAACTACAGTGCGCACTGCAATAGAGAATCTCGCACGCACTGAAGGCGGGGACGATGGCGCGGCGGCGGAGCGACCACGACCTGGTGGGGCTGACCGCGCTGGCGCTGCTCTCCATCCGGTCCAGCCACCCCTACGAGCTGCACCGGTTCATCCTTGAGACGCACAAGGACTACATCACGGGCCTGCCGCGCAGCCTGTACCACGCGGTCGGCCGGCTGGCCGCGGAAGAGCTGATCACCCCGGTCGAGACGACCCGCGAGGGCCGGCGGCCCGAGCGCACGGTGTACGAGATCACCGCGGAGGGGCAGGCCGAGCTGACGAGCCGCCTGCGGCGCCTTCTGGAGGAGCCCGGTTCCGACACCCGCCCGTTCCTCGCCGCGGTCTCGCTGATGGGCTGCCTGCCGGTCGAGGACGTCGAGCGCTGCCTGGGGACCCGGGCCGCCACTCTGGAGGGCATGGTCGTGTCCTACGACGCCCACATGAGCGGGCTCGCGGCCTCCGGCCTGCCCCCGATCCTCACGCTGGAACTGGAGTGCGACCGCGCCCTGCGCGCCACCGAGCTCGACTGGGTGCGCGGGGTCGTCGCCCGCCTCCGGTCCGGCGAGCTCGGGTGGTCCGGCCCGGTGAAGGCCGGCCTGCTGTCCGGCCTGCTGGACGACCAGGCGGTCACAGGCGTTCCTGACGGGGGAAGACCACCTCTCTGACCAGGAGCAGGACGGCCGCCGCCAGCGGGATGCCGAGCAGCGCGCCCACGATGCCGAGCAGCGCGCCACCGAGCAGCGCCCCGATGATCGTCGCGATCGGCGGGACGGCGACCGACGACCGGAACACCGGCGGCGAGATGACGTAGTTCTCGATCTGCTGGTACACCACGAAGAAGATCAGGCAGATGACACCGACCTGGACCGAGGTCAGGAAGCCCACACCGGTCACCACGACGGCGCCGACGACCGCGCCGACCATGGGGATCAGGTCGGTGATGGCGACGAAGATGGCGAGCGCCAGCGCGTACGGCACCCGCAGGATGGCCAGGAAGACGAAGGTCACCACGCCCGCGATCAGCGAGATGATCAGGTTGCCGGCGACGTAGCCGCCGATCTGCTTGAGGATCTCGTCGCCCAGCAGCCGCACGCGGGTCCGGCGCGAACGCGGGACGAGCCGGTAGCCGATCTCCTTGATCGAGTTCAGCGAGCCGAGGAAGTAGAGGGTCAGCACCAGGATCGTGAGCCCGCTGAACAACGCGCTGATCACGACGCTCGCCACGCCGAGCAGGCCGCCGAACATCTGACTGGCCAGGCTGCCGCTGCTGACGTACTGCTGGAGCTTGTCCAGGACCTGGTAGCGCTGATCCACCGAGCGGATCAGCGGATGGTTCTGCAACTGCTGCACGTACTCGGGGAGGTGCTGGATGAACCCCGTGGTCTGGTCGGTCAGCGGGGGCACGATTGCGAGCCCGAAGCCCACGAAGAAGATGATGACGCCGCCGAAGACGATCGTGATGGCCAGGCGGCGGGACAGGTTCCGGCGTTGCAGCGCCTCGACGGCGGGGTTGAGGCCGATCGCCAGGAACAGCGAGACGATGATCAGGATGAGCGCCGAGCTCACGCCGGCGATCGCCTGGACGAGCAGCCAGGCGGTGAGCACGCCGAGGGCCGCGGTCAGGCCGAACAGAAAGGGGTTGCTCCGCAGCGGGCGCCCGGGACGCCCGAACGGCTGCTCGAAGTCCTTCTGGTCGACCTTCCGCGTCCCGTCGGGGGAGTCGCCGGCCGGCGCGGTGGCCACGTCCCCGCCGTCGCCGTGCGTCTCGCGCTCGGGGGCCTGCGGTCCGGTGGGAGGGTCGTTGACGGAGACGCCGGCACGCGCCGTACCGGAGCCGGCCACGCCGGACGGGAGGCTCGGCATGTCGGCCACGCCGTCACCGTCTGCGGGGAACGAAGGGAAGACGCTGGAGATATCCGCGCGTTCGGAACTACCGGTCTCGGACACGGCTTGCCGCTGCCCGCCAGGAGGATATCTAGTCCTTAGCCTGGTAAATCTCGGTAAAGGATGATCTGGCGTCCCCGGCCGCTGGACGGGGACGCCGACAACGATCTTACTTCAGCCGGATGACGCCCTTGGAAATCGTGATCTTCTTCTTGGGGAGGGGGCGGGCCGCGGGGCCGTGCGCCACGGCCCCTGTAGCGATCTTGAACTTGCTGCCATGGCAGGGACAGTTGATGGTGCCTCGGCTGACACTCGCCACCGCGCACCCCTGATGGGTGCACTTGGCGCTGAACGCCCGGAACACACCCTTCTTGGGCTGCGTGACGACGTACTTACCCTTGATGATCTTTCCGCCGCCGACCGGAATGCTCTTGGTCTTGGCGAGGACCGCTCCGGCCGCCGTCTCCGACTCCTCGGACGCCTCCACCGAGGCCTGGGCCGGCCGTACACCGATCAGGCCCAACATGGCGGTGAACCCGCCCGCGAGGCTTCTGAAGATCATTGTGCGGCGTGTCGTCCCTGACTCATCGGCCGACATACCCACCTCCGCTCCTGGGAATGGGGGATTCCACTCTCAGGAACGTACGCGAGGATCCCCTGGTTCAGGCGGGGAAGGACGGATGCGGGCCGAGCGCCCAGTATTCGTACAGGCCGTACCCGACGTTGCCCTCGTACTCGAAACGGCCGACGGCATCGACCATCCCCCACATGCCGCCCTGGTCCTGCGGGAACGTGTAGGTGACGCCCTGGACGACCGGTTCGGGCCCCTGGTACATGCCGTGTTTCCAGCCGGGCTCCAGGCCGTACCCCGTGCCGACCATGAGGTGGACGGGCAGGATGGGCGTGCAGTGCACGTCGAACGGCTTGCCGCCCGGGGGCGCGAGCGTGATCGTGGCCGAGGTGACGTCGCGGGTGCCGGGAGCGTACTCGGGGCGGTACTCCGGCCGGCCCAGGTACTCCTCCTCGCCCGACGGCCACACGCGCACGGCCTCCTCAAGGACGCGGCGGCCCTTCTCGTCCTCCTGCACGATGCACAGGATGGCGTGGTCGTCGAACTGCATGGGGGCGTAGAGCCAGTAGAAGGTGCCGGCGTTCTTGGCCTGGATGCCGGGCGGCTCGGCCTCGCCAACCGGGCGGATGCCCCAGGACCGGTCGCGGGTGCCCTGCCAGCGGTCGGGGGTCACCTCGATGCGCTCGTCGCCGACCATGATGTGCCCGGTCCACCGGCCTGTCTGCGCCATCCGCGTCGAGTCGAACATGACCCGCTCCTGCCAGCGGATGAAGTGCCGTGGTTCGAGCGTCGCCGGGATGGTGCCCTCCCAGGTGAGGTCGAACGACAGGCCGTGCTCGTTGTCCGAGAGCACCACCCGCAGGCGCTTGAGCCCCTCGATGACCTCGACGCGGAACGGGCCGACCGTTGTGTCCATCCGGTCATTCCCGAGCTCGCGTGAGGCGCGGACGACGCGGTGCAGGCCAGGTGTGCGCACGCAGGCGAACGCGTCGGTCACGCCGAGGTTGGGGTACTGGCCCACGCCGATGATCAGCATGAGCTCGTCGGATCCGGCGTGGCAGTTGAAGTAGTACCGGTCGTAGAAGTTGCGGTCGGAGGTGGCGACATGGCGCATCACCTGAGAGGTCTGGTGGATCGGGAAGTCGTCGAGCGGCGACAGCGTCATCGGTGCTCCACTGATCGGTGATGTGGAACACGTTCTAACAAGCGCTTGGCCAACCGTCAACAACGGAACGCGCCCCCGGGGTGACCCCGGGGGCGCGATCGCCTATCCGATCAGTGCGTTCTGCGCGACGGGTCGTCGGCCCTCCTGCCGCTCTCGTCGGGCCGTCCCCCGTCTTCCATGCGGTCGCCCGACCACCTGCTGGCGTCGGCCGCGCTGTCCTTCATGGAGTCGGCCCACTGGCGGGTGTTGTTGCGGTAGATCATGATGCCCACCGCGCACGCGGCGACGCCGGCCAGCAGCGCGACCGTCGACCAGCGTCCACGTCGCCTGATCGACGGCGCGGGATCGATCTTCTCCGCCGCCTGGACCAGGAACGCGCTGACCTTCGGCGCGATCTGCTCTTCCACCGAATGCGCCGCGCGATCGAGCACGGGCGCCGCCCAGACTCGGGCGTCCTCGATGCGGTGAGCCGCGACCTCTCGGGCGTTGCTCGCCATCGGGCGGACTTGGTCCGCCGTACGCACGGCCTGGGCCTTCATCCGATCCATCCGCGTCCCGGGTACGACCAGCCTGACGCGGTTCTTTCTCAGTGTCAGGGACACGATAACCTCCCAGGTCCTTGGGGCCCCGCAGGCTCACCTTCCCGCTCGAAAGCGGCTCAATCCTTACGCGGCATGGGAGGATGCGGGGGAGGTCAATGCGTCATACTCACCAAAACCTCATGAATCTGACCCAGAAATCGGACATATCGAAGGGGGCAGTCCTCTCGTGGCTGAGAATCTCATCGCAAAACTGCGGACCACTCTCGGAGACATCACGCTCCGTCTCTTCCCTGACCACGCGCCCAAGACCGTGCGCAACTTCGTAGAGCTCGCCCAGGGCGACAGGGAGTGGACCCACCCCGAGACCGGGCAGAAGAGCAACGACAAGCTGTACGACGGCACGATCTTCCACCGGGTCATCCAGGACTTCATGATCCAGGGCGGCGACCCGCTCGGCCAGGGCATCGGCGGCCCCGGCTACGACTTCGACGACGAGATCGCCCCGGACCTGAGGTTCGACCGGCCCTACCTGCTCGCCATGGCCAACGCCGGCAAGCGCTTCGGCCGGGGGACCAACGGCTCCCAGTTCTTCATCACGGTCGTCCCCACCCCCCACCTCAACGGCAAGCACACCATCTTCGGTGAGGTGATCGAGGGCGCGGACATCGTGGACAAGATCGTCAAGACCCCGACCCGGCAGGAGCGCCCGGTGACCGACGTCGTCCTCCAGGAGGTCGTCATCGAGCGTGTCCAGGCCTGAGCCCACGGCTCTAAGGCGCGGGCGCGGTCCCGCGTGACGGGCCCTCCCAGGCGGCCCCGGGCGACCGGAGGCCGCCGGGAGCGGCCCTCCCGGGCGATTTCGCGCAGGGCCGCATGGCGCGGGGTGCCCGGAGGCGTGAATAGGGTGGCAGTCTGTGGACTAAGCGCACAGGCGAAGGGGCCTCGAACAGGCGATGACCACTCAGCCAGATCACCCGAACCCGTCGGACCGGCCCGAGGGCCAGGCACAGCCTGAGCCGAAGGACGCCGTTCCCACCTGCTATCGGCACCCCGACCGCGAGACCTACGTGCGGTGCCAGCGCTGCGACCGGTCGATCTGCCCCGACTGCATGCGCGTCGCCTCGGTCGGCCACCAGTGCGTGGAGTGCGTGCGCGACGGCAGCAGGAACATCCGCCAGGCGGAGGCGCCGTTCGGCGGCCGGCCGGTCACCACGCCATTCGTGACGTGGACCCTGATGGCGATCAACGTGCTGGTCTACCTCGCCGAGGTGGTCAACGCCCAGGAGGTCGTCAACCGGTTCGCGATGTCGGCCGACCATGTCGCCGCGGGCCAGTGGTGGCGGCTGTTCAGCGGCGCCTTCCTGCACGCGCCGCCGCCGTCGTACTGGCACATCCTGTTCAACATGTGGGCGCTGTTCGTCATCGGCCCGCAGCTGGAGAGGATGCTCGGCTCGCTGCGGTTCCTCTCGGTGTACCTGCTGGCCGCGCTCGGCGGGTCGGTCGCGGTCTACCTGTTCGGCGACTACGCCGTCGGGGCCTCAGGCGCGATCTACGGCCTGTTCGGGGCCATGTTCGTGGTCGCCCGCCGCCTCGGGTACGACGCGCGTGGCGTGCTCTGGCTGATCGGGATCAACGCGGTGCTGACCTTCGTCATCCCGGGGATCAGCTGGCAGGGCCACCTCGGCGGCCTGGTCGTCGGCGCGATCGTCACCGCGCTGTTCGCCTACGCGCCCGAGCGCAACCGCAAGGCCTTCCAGCTCGGCACGGGACTGGCGGTGCTCGCGGCGTGCGTGCTGATCGTGGTGTTCCTGAGCCCGATGGGAGTTTAGGGGCCGCCCGCCGGCGGGCTGCTTCCCCAGGTTGTGGATAAAACCTGTGGAAAAATGTCCGCCGCTTGCCGGGCGCGCCCCCTGACCTGCCGCTATCGCCAGCGCGTGGACAGGACGACGCCGAAGATGATCAGGACGAAGCCCACCAGCAGGTTCCAGTTGCCGAGCGTGGCGATGCCGGGCGTGTTCGGCGCGATGTAGAACACCGCGATCCACAGGATGCCGATGATCCACGACGCGACCATGACCGGTGCCAGCCAGCGGGGGCTCACCTTGATCTGCTGCGACTTCTGCGGCGGAGTGTAGACCGCCTTCTTGCGGGTGTTGGACTTGGGCACGGCAGCTCTCCTGGTGGGGACCCGCGCGGTGTCGCGGGCTGTGGCAGCCAGCGTAGTCGCTGGGGTGTGAAGACCCGAGTAAGCCTAGTCGGCGCGGGACGCGAACGGTGATTCCCGGCCGGACAAGCTCGTTATCACAGCCCGAAATCATGGCATTCCGGGCTCCGCATGACCGCGGACCCGGCCGCGAGGGCAAAATCCGGGTCAAGGCCCCGGGTGTCGCCGGACCCGCGCCCGTCCCCGGTGAATACGCTGACCGGCCAGGGCGTGCTCCGCGCGCCGCCGATCCCGGGTCCGGACATCTCATGATCATGCCGCCTGCCGCGTGAGGGCGCTGCTTCGGGCCTGCGGTGAACTGAGCGTCACCGCCGGCCTGGTGATGCTCCTGTTCTGCGGCTACCTGCTGTGGGGGACCAGCTCCTACACCGAGTGGTACCAGCGCGTGCTCAAGCGCGAGCTGCGCGACGCCAGGGCCGGGACCGCCGCCCACGGGAACCGGCCGGCCCACGTCCGCGCGGGCACGGTCGGGCTCATCCGGATCCCCCGGCTCGGCCGCGACTACGAGTACGCCGTCCTTGAGGGCGTCACCACCGAGGACCTGCGCCGGGGACCGGGACACTACCCCGGCACGGCGATGCCCGGCGGGGTCGGCAACTTCGTCCTGTCCGGGCACCGCACGACGTACGCCGCCCCCTTCAACCGGATCGACGAGCTCCGGCGCGGCGACGAGATCATCATCGACTCCACCGGGCGGCGGTACACCTACCGGGTCTCCGGCAAGCAGGTCGTGGACCCGGCCGACGTGGACGTCATCGCCCCGGTCCCCGGCCATCCGGACAGGACGCCGTCCAAGGCCGTGATCACCCTGACCACCTGCCACCCGGAGTACTCCGCCCGGCAGCGGCTCGTCGTCTTCGGCGTCCTGGCGGGCACCCGGGACGACGCCTGACACGGTTCCAGCGAGGAGGGTCCCATGTACGGATGGATCTGGCGGATCATCCCCGGCGGCACCGGGGTCAAGCTGGTGACGGTGCTGGTGCTGGCCGGTGCCGCGGGGGTCGTACTCTGGTGTGTCGTGTTCCCCATGCTGGAGCCGCACGTGCCCGTCGACCGGGTGACCGTGGGCCCATGACCCGCGTGCTCGTCGTGGACAACCACGACAGCTTCGTCCACACGATCGTGCAGTACCTCCGCGGTCTCGGCGCCGAGTGCGAGGTGCGGCCGAGGGACCGCGTGCGCGCCGAGGACGCCGAGGGCTTCGACGGGGTGGTCATCAGCCCCGGTCCCGGCACGCCCGAGGACGCCGGGGTCAGCGTCCCCCTGGTGGGCTATTGCGCCGAGCGCGACCTGCCCCTGCTCGGCGTCTGCCTCGGCCACCAGGCCATCGCCGTGGCCTACGGGGGCGTCGTGGCCCGCGCGCCCGAGCTGATGCACGGCCGCACCAGCGAGATCACCCACGATGGCAAGGGCGTCTTCGAGGGCATCCCCTCGCCGGTCACCATGACCCGCTACCACTCCCTGGCGGTGGTGCCCGGCACCGTGCCCGACGTCCTCGCGGTCAGCGCCGTCGCCGAATCGGGCGTGATCATGGGGCTCCGGCACCGGTTCGCGCGCGTCGAGGGAGTGCAGTTCCACCCCGAGTCGGTGCTCTCCGAGCACGGCCACCGACTTCTTTCCAATTGGCTTGGCCAGATCGTGTAACGCCGGAGGGCTTTGGGACGACTACCGAGTGAGGGTCTCCGCCGTCGCCCCCGAGCGGCGGAGATCCTCTTCTCTGTTCTGGTGGTGGAGACGCCGATCGCGCGTGCCTCACCAGTGACTTTCATAGCGAGAAAGCCTCTCCCTCGACGAGGGAGAGGCTTTCGCTTCGCCGGGCCTGCCGGTGCCCGGCGGCGTCAGTTGCCGAAATCCGTCAGTTGCCGAAATCGTCGCCCGGCGGGTCGCTGAACGGGTCGTCGGCCGTCGGCTCGTCCGAGGGCTGGTCGGTCGGCTGGTCCGAGGGCTGGTCGGTCGGCTGCTCGGTCGGGAAGGTCTCCTCGGGCGGGCCGGAGGAGATGAGCAGGGTGATCGTCGTACCGGGGGTCAGCTTGGCGCCCGCCCTCGGGCTCTGGCTGATGACGGTCCCCTTGAGGACGTCCTCGCTCGGCTGCTGCTGGGTCTTGACCCTGAAGCCCTCCGCCGTCAGCGCGGCCTTGGCGTCCTTGAGGGTCTGGCCGGTGACGTCGGGGACGGCGGCCTGCTGCTTGGGCACGTAGATCTTGACGATGCTGTTCTCGTCGGCCTTGTCGCCGGCGGCCGGCTTGGACTGGAAGACCTTCTCCTGCTCCTTGGCGGACGCGACGTTGACCACCTGGGCCGTCAGCTTGTTGGCCTTGAGGGTGTCGGTGGCCTCCTGGACGGTGCTCCCCACCACATCGGGCACGACGACCTGCTTGACCCCCCTGGAGACCTTGAGGTCGACGTTGCTGCCCTTCGCGACCTGCTCGCCGGCCCCGGGCTCGGTGTCGATGACCGTGCCCTTGTCGACGTCGGAGTTGTACTCCTGGACCACGTTGACCTTCAGGCCCTGGCCCTCCAGCTTGGCCTGCGCGGCCTCGGCGGTCTGCCCCTTCACCACGGCGATGGCGACCTGCCCCTCGGTGGCGTTGGGGTCGCCGGGAGAGCTCAGGAAGGCGTACCCGATGCCGATGAAGGCACCGATGATCAGCAGGGGGACCAGGATCCACGCGGCCGTCTTCAGCGCGGTGTTGCCCGCGTTGGCGCGGCGCCGCTCGTACCGGCCGCCGGTCTCGGCCGGCGCGTACTCGTAGGCGGGGACCGAGTTGGTGCGCTGGGTCGCCGGGCCGCCGGGCGCGTTCATGGTGCGGGTCTGCTGGCCGGTGTAGTTGTGATTGCTCATGGCCATCGTCTGCGCGTCGACCGGCATGCCGGACATCGCCCGCTGGATGTCGGCCCGCATCTCGGCCGCGCTCTGGTAGCGGTGGGCGGGATCCTTGGCCATGGCCTTGAGCACGATCGCGTCGGCCCACGGCGGGATGTCGCGGTCGATCTGCGACGGCGGGATCGGGTCCTCGCGCACGTGCTGGTAGGCGATCGCCACGGGGGAGTCGCCGGTGAACGGCGGCTGGCCGGTGAGCAGCTCGTACAGCACGCAACCGGTGGAGTAGATGTCGCTGCGGGCGTCGACGCGCTCGCCCCTGGCCTGCTCGGGCGAGAGGTACTGGGCGGTGCCGATGACCTGCGCGGTCTGCGTCATCGTGGCCGCGGAGTCGGCCATCGCGCGGGCGATGCCGAAGTCCATGACCTTGACGTCACCGGCCAGGGTGATCATCACGTTGGCCGGCTTGATGTCGCGGTGGACGATGCCGCCGCGGTGGCTGTAGTCCAGGGCCCGCAGGATGCCGTCGACCAGCTCGGCCGCGCGCTCGGGCAGCAGGCGCCGATCGGCCCGCAGCAGGTCGCGGAGCGTGCGCCCGTCGACGAACTCCATGACGATGTACGGCACCGGGGTGCCTTCCGTCATGTCCTCGCCGGTGTCGTACACCGCGACGATCGAGGGGTGGTTCAGGGACGCCGCGGACTGGGCCTCGCGGCGGAAACGGGCCTGGAAGGTGTGGTCTCTCGCCAGGTCGGCACGAAGTGTCTTGATGGCGACAACGCGGTCCAGCCGGATGTCCCGTGCGCGATACACCTCGGCCATGCCGCCGCGCCCGACGACCCCGTCGAGCTCGTAGCGACCACCGAGTAGCCGAGGCTGAGTCATTTCCTGCACTGTCCCTTGCCGTTCATCTTGGGTACCGGCCCGCGGTGCGGCTGCCGGTGTCCATCATCGACCCCGCGCCGCATTACGTCTCCCCGTTCGGGGGGATTGTGGTGCTTGCGGATGAGGTGGGGCTTGGCGTCTCACTCGGCGTGGGGGTCGGTGTGGGCGTCGGAGTCGGGGTCGGAGTGGGAGTCGGAGTGGGCGTCGGCGTCCGTCGGCGGGTGGGTGTCGCCGACGTACTTACGGTAGCCGACCGTGACACCGACGGCTTGACAGACTTCACCGGTTTCGGTCGTCGCGATGTCGTGGCCGACCTCACGGGGGAGGCGGGCCGGGTGGGCTCGCCGCTCACCGGCTGGGCGGGCCGCAGCGTTCCGGTGTCAAGGCCCAGCTCAGGGACGCTGCTCGCCGCCAGGGCGCCGAGCCCGACCGCGGCCGCGCAACCGGCGGCGGCGACGAGCCCGATGGCGGCGCGCCGCCGTCCGCGCCTGGCCGGCGCCGGCCGTCCGGTCGACCGCGAACCGGCCGGCGGGCGGCCGATGCGCGTGGGCTCGGGAGGCGGGACGTCGGCTCCCGCGGTCTCGTACAGGCCCGCGAACGGGTCGCCGGGCTGCTCGAACGCCCCCGACCGCTCAAGCGCTTCGCGCACAGCGAAACCCGACGGGTCGGTGAACATGCTCAGATCGGCGGCGCTGGCGGTGGCGAGCGAGTCGCGCAGCACCATCGCCCGGTCGGCCAGCTCCCGCGTGGTGGCCGGGCGGTGGTCGGGGCTCTTGGCCAGCATGGCCATGACCAGGTCGCGCACCGGCCTGGGCACGCTCGCGGGAAGCGGCGGGACCTGTTCGTTGAGGTGGAGGATGGCGATCGCCACCTGGTTGTCCGCCGTGAACGGCGGCCGGCCCGCCAGGCACTCGTACGCCACGATGCCGAGCGAGTAGATGTCGGTCGACGGGGTCAGGAGGCTGCCGGAGGCCTGCTCGGGGCTGACGTACTGGGCGGTGCCGAGCACGGTGCCCGTCATGGTCATCCGCGACCCCTCGAGGGCGCGCGCGATGCCGAAGTCGGTGATCTTGATGAGGCCGGTCTCGGTGATGAGCAGGTTCCCCGGCTTGATGTCCCGGTGGATGATGCCCGAGCGGTGCGCGGTGTACAGCGCCCGCGCCGTCTGGCCGATCACGTCGAGGGTGACCTCGGCGCTGAGCGTGGTGTTGCGGGCGAGGACCGCCGACAGCGGCTCGCCCGGGACCAGTTCCATCACCAGGTAGGCGATCTCGTCCTGCTCGCCGTAGTCGAAGACCTGGGCGATCCCGGGGTCGGCGAGACCGGCGGTGATCCGCGCCTCGTTGTGGAAGCGCTCGCGGAACTCGGGGTCGGCGGCCACGTGCTGGCGCAGGAGCTTGACCGCGACCTCCCGGCGCAGCAGCTCGTCGGACGCGCGCCAGACCTCGCCCATGCCGCCGGTCGCGATGCGAGCGGTCAGCCGGTAGCGGTCGCTCAGCGTCCGGTTGGCGAAGCTCACCGGTCGAGCACCGCCTGCATGACGTCGTGCGCGATGGGCGCGGCCACCAGGCCGCCGGTCGCGTCGTTGCCGGCGCTGCCGGACTCGACGAACACCGCGACCGCGACCTTCGGGTCCTCGGCCGGGGCGAAGGAGATGAACCAGGCATGCGACGCCGCGCCCTTGGCGGTCTCGGCGGTGCCCGTCTTGCCGGCCACGCTGATGCCAGGAAGCTGCGCGGCGGTGCCGGTGCCGTTCTGCACCACGTTGACCATCATCTGGCGGAGCTTGTCGGCCACGTCCGGCGTGATCGCCTCGTCGAGCTCCTGGGGCCGGGCGGCGTCGATCTCGTCCCCGTCCGGGCTGACGATCTTGTTCACCAGGTAGGGCTTCATGACCTTGCCCTTGTTGGCGACGCCGGCGGCCACCATGGCCATCTGGAGCGGGGTCATCTGGTTGCTGCGCTGCCCGATCGAGGTCTGCGCCAGCGCGGCCTTGCCCTCGTCGGGGCCGATGTCGCTCTTGACCACGCCGAGGGGGATGCTCATCGGCTGGCCGATGCCGAACTTCGCCGACTGCTCGCTGAGCTTGTCGTAGCCCATTTCCAGGCCCATCGTGCCGAACGCCGTGTTGCACGAGATCGTGAGCGCGTCGATCAGCGAGGCCCGCCCGCCGCACGACTCGCCGTGGAAGTTGCGCAGGCCGATGGTGGTGCCGGGCAGCGGCAGGATGTCGGGCGCGTCCACCGTGGTGTTGACGTCGCGCGTGCTGTCCTCGCTGAGGTACGCGGCCGAGGTGACGACCTTGAACGTCGACCCCGGGGCGTACGTCTTGCTGATGGCCCGGTTGATGAGCGGCTCGTCCTTGTCGGCGTTGAGCTTGTTGTACGCCGCCGCGGCCTTGGCCTTGTCGGGGACGGCCATCGGGCTCGGGTCGTAGCTCGGCACCGACACCATGGTCAGGATCGCCCCGGTCGTCGGGTCGATCGCCACCACCGCGCCGCGCTTGCCGCTGCGCTTCATGTCCTGGTAGGCGGCCTTCTGGGCCTTGGGCACCAGCGTGAGGTCGACGGCCGCGCCGCGGGTCGGCTTGCTGGTGATCAGGTCGACCGTGCGGCGGACGAACAGGTCGGGGTGGGTGCCGTCGAGGTACTGGTTCGCGGCGTCCTCGATGCCGCGGGCGCTCTCCGGCGCGAAGAACCCGATGACGGGCGCGTACACGGGGCCGTCGGCGTACTTGCGCTGGAACCGGAACGTGCCGCCGACGTCGACGGACTTGGCGAGCGTCTCGCCGCCGGCGGTGATCATGCCGCGCTCGTTCTGGTAGCGGGCGAAGAAGCTCCGCTGGTTGCGCCCGTCCTTGCGCAGGTCGTCGGCCTTGACCGCCTGGAGGTAGTTGATGTTGATCATCAACAGGGCGAACATGAGCAGGCAGGCCACCGAGGCTCGCTTGAGCGTGCCGTTCATCGCTTGAACACCTGCGTCAGTCCCTCGTCCTGGATGGCTTGCGGCGGCGGCCGGCGTGCGGCGTCTGACATGCGTACCAGCAGTGCGATAAGGATCCAGTTAGCCAGGAGGGCGGATCCGCCCTGCGACATGAACGGTGTGACCAGTCCGGTGAGCGGGATGAGGTTGGTCACGCCACCGACGATGATGAAGACCTGCCAGGCGAGGATGAACGACAACCCGCCCGCCAGAAGCTTGCTGAACGGGTCGCGCGCGGCCACCGCCGTACGCAGGCCGCGCTCGACGACCAGGGCGTACACCATGAGCAGGGCCATCAGGCCGGTGAGCCCGAGCTCCTCGCCGGTCGCGGAGAAGATGAAGTCGGAGAACGACAGCGGGATCAGGTCGGGGTGGCCCTGGCCGAGCCCGGTGCCGAGGATGCCGCCCGAGCCCATGCCGAACAGGCCCTGCATGAGCTGGTAGCTGCCGCCGAACGGCAGGTCGTACAGCGCCTGGCTCGAGGGGTCGAGCCACACCTGGAACCGGGCGCCGACGTGGCTGAACAGCGCGCCCGCCACGCCCGCGCCGCCGATGAAGAGCAGCAGGCCGATGAGCACCCAGGAGGTGCGCTGCGTGGCGATGTAGAGCATCGCGATGAAGGCGCCGAACAGCAGGAGCGAGGTGCCGAGGTCCTTCTCCAGGACCAGCACGCCGACGCTGACCACCCAGGTGATGAGCACGGGGCCGAGGTCGCGGGCGCGGGGCAGGTCGATGAAGAGCAGGCGGCGCCCGGCGAGCGCCAGCACGTCGCGCTTGGCGACCAGGTAGCCGGCGAAGAAGATGACCAGGGCCAGCTTGGCGAACTCGCCCGGCTGGATGGAGAACCCGCCGACGCTGACCCAGATGCGGGCGCCGTTGATCTCCCTGCCCACGAAGGGCAGCAGAGGGAGGATCAGCAGCCCGAGGCCCACGAATCCGGCGGTGTAGGTCATACGCTGGAGCGCCCGGTGGTCACGCAGCACGATGAGCGTGACGGAGAACATGACGACCCCGAGGGCGGTCCAGAAGAGCTGGGTGCTGGCGGAGGCCAGCTTCGGCACGGCCTGCTCGATGCGGTAGATCATCACCAGCCCGAGGCCGTTCACCAGGGTGACCAGCGGAAGCACGAGAGGATCGGCCCAGGGGGCGAACCTGGCCAGCACGAGGTAGGCGGCGAGCATCACGCCGCCCAGCCCGAGGCCGTAGGTCAGCATGCCCGCGGGGACCTTGCCGTCCTTGCCCAGGCCGACGTTGGCATAGGCGACCATGACGATCGCCACGGCGAAGGCGAGCATGACGAGCTGCGCCCCCCGCCGTTTGGCGGTCATGGGGATGGCCTCGGCGGCGTCGACGGCACTCACTTAGGAGGACCTCGAGGGCTTGGGGGTCGGCGTCGCGGTCGGCTGTGTCGTCTTCTGGTCGCCGCCGGACTTGGCCTTCAAGTCGTTGATCTTCGTCTGTCCTGCCTGGAGGTTGGCCACGGGGATGCCTCGCCGCACCTGCTCGCGCTCCGGTTCGGGGATCGAGGACACCGAAAGGCCGGTGCTCTGGGCCACGGAGTTCAGTTGGATCGGTCCGATGGTGCTGTCGACTCCGCGAAACAGGACCAGCTCGTCACCTTGGGCCCCCACATAATACTGATCTTGGGTCCACTTGTAGCCGAAGTAGCCCCCGCCGCCCACGACGACGACGATCAGGATGAGCGCCGTCACCGCGATGGGCCACAGCCGCCGGCGCCTGACGCGCCGCGGGGCGGCCACGGCGTTGGCCGCCGGGCCGCCCACGGGCCGATCGTCGAGGTCGTCGTCCACGATCACGGGCTGGGGAGCGGTGATCGTGGACGCGCGTCCCGCCGGTGTGTCGGGAGGCTGGGAGCGGAGGCGGTTGGAACCGGCGGCGCCCACCACCGCGGCGTCCCCCGCGACCACCTGGCCCTCCTCGATCTCCACGACGTCGGCGACGATGCAGGTGATGTTGTCGGGACCGCCGCCTCGGTTGGCGAGGTCGATGAGCTGGCGGACCACCGACTCCGGTTCCTCGACGGTGGTCAGGGTGTGGTGCAGGGTCTCGGCGCTGACCACGCTGGAGAGACCGTCGGAGCAGAGAAGGTAGCGGTCGTTGATCTGGGCCTCGCGCAGCGAGAGGTCGGGGTCGACCTCGCCGCTCCCGTCGAGGGCCCGGAGCAGGATCGAACGCTGCGGATGGCTGGCGGCTTCCTCCTGCGTGATCCTTCCGTCGTCAACGAGCGACTGCACCAGGGTGTGATCGTGGGTGATCTGGTACAGCTCGCCGTTGCGGAGAAGGTAGGCGCGGGAGTCGCCGACGTGGACGAGGGCGACGCGGGTGCCTGACCAGAGCATGGCCGTGAGGGTGGTGCCCATGCCCTTGAGGCTGGGATCACGGCCGACCATCTCGTGCAGTTTGCGGTTGGCGTCGCGCACCGCGGCCTCGATGGCGCTGAGCAGGTCACCCCCGGACGCGTCCCGGTCGAGGGACGACAACGCGGTGATGGCGACCGAACTGGCCACCTCACCGTGAGCGTGCCCGCCCATACCGTCTGCGACGGCGAGCAGGCGCGGGCTCGCGTACGCCGAGTCCTCGTTTCCTTCGCGGAGGAGGCCGACGTCCGAGCGGGCGGCGTAGCGGAGTGCGATTGTCATTTGCGCAATTCGATGACGGTTTTACCGATGCGGATCGGCTGGCCGAGGTGCACCGGAGTCGGGCGGGTGACTTTTGAGCGGTCGAGATACGTGCCGTTGGTCGAGCCGAGGTCTTCCACGATCCACTGACCGTCCTGGGGGAACAGCCGGGCGTGCCGGCTGGAAGCGTAATCGTCGCTGAGTACCAGCGTGGCGTCATTCGCCCGACCGATAGTGATTGGCGTCTCCGTGAGGTTGATGATGGTTCCTTGCAGGGGACCACCGGTAACGACCAGTTGTCGCGGCTCCCCCTTCTTCGGCTTGGCTGGCTGACGTGAGGGTTTGGCGGGTTTGCGTACGGCCACCTGGGCCGCCGTACGTGATCCGAACAAGTCTGTCCGGATCACACCCACCGCGGCAATCACAAAGAACCACAGCACCGCGAGGAACGCGAGCCGGATCAGCAGCAGAGTGAGCTCGGACATGGACCGTTTGTCTACCCTTAATCGCGCCGGAACACCAGGGTTGTGCGACCCAAGGTCACTCGGGTGCCGTCCTGGAGTTCGATCCGGCGAACCGGCTGGCCGTTGACGAAAGTGCCGTTCGTGGAACCGAGATCGACGAGGGCCACCAACGGACCCTCGACCCTGAGCTCGGCGTGGTGCCTGGAGACGCCCGGGTCCACCAGCCGCAGATCGCAGTCGGTGCCCCGTCCGAGAAGCGTCACGGGGGTCGTCAGGTCATATGACCGCTGCCCCTGCGGGTCGTCCTGGGTGGACACCAGCAGGCGTGGGCGGCCGCCGAACGCGTTCGGCTTGCTCGCGGGAAGATCGCTTACGGGCTGCCGGATCTCGTCCTGCTCGACCGTGGCCCCTCGGATGACGCCCGAGCGGATACGGAACAACCCGACCGCCAGATCGTCGGCCGTCTCGAACCGAACCCGGACGGGTCCCACGAACGAGTACCCCTGTTCCTTGGCGTACTCCCTGGCGAGGTTGGCGAGCTCATGACTGATGCTGTCGGCGTACACCTCCAGCCGCTCGCTGTCGGTCGTGGACAGCTCCACCACGAAGTCGTTGGGCACAAGAGTGCGACCCTGTGCCACGATCGCGGCGCGTTCGTCCATCTCCCGCTGCACAGCGCTGGCGACCTCGACCGGCTGAAGGTCAGATTTGAACGCCCGCGCAAAGGCCCCCTCAACCAAGCCTTCGAGCCTTCGCTCGAAGCGCTGAAGGACTCCCACCGGGTACCTCCCTTCCTCCATCGTCTAGGAGGATCGTATCCGGGTTCGGTGGCATGCACGGATCCGTGCTAGCCTTTCCACGCACTCAAAGAGGGCGAGTGGCGGAACGGCAGACGCGCACGGTTCAGGTCCGTGTGTCCGAAAGGACGTGAGGGTTCAAATCCCTCCTCGCCCACACGGTCCCCGGTGACGGAAGCGAAAGCTTCTTACGCCGGGGTTTTTTCGTTATCCCAGTGAGACGATCCGCCGGTGTCCCCAAGGGGTCTCCGCCCGGTCGAGGCGTGAGCCTGTCCCGTGCGATCAAGGTAGTCGTTGGCACCCGGTGAGAGAAGGCCCGGCCCAAGGTCTGAGGCCGTTCCTTTACCCTCCCGTGCGGTTCGCTCATCCAGGATGTCTAGCCCCTCGGGCTTTCAGCCCGCTTTCGAGGGACTTGCACCCGTGCGCCGGCGGCCCGGCCCGCCGTGGGCCCCCGGTCAAGAAAATGTCCCGCGATCTCGAAATACGAGACGGACTGTCTTGTAAGACGAGACGCGGTCTATCGTGCCTCGCATGAGGGCACCGAATCGCTGGGTGATGCTCGGCCTCGGCATGGCCGCGCAGGCGGCCGGCTGCGTGTTCATGTACGGTCTGCCGTTCCTCCTCCCGGTGCTCCGTGCGGAGCTCGGGCTCGGGCTGGCACAAGCCGGCCTGATCGTGGGCGCGCCGAGCGCCGGGATGCTGCTCACCCTCATCGCCTGGGGATGGGCGGCCGACCGGTTCGGCGAGCGCCCGGCGATGACCCTCGGGCTCGGCCTCGCGACCGCCTTCCTCGTGTGCGCGGCCTTCACGACCACCCCCGGACCCCTCGCCGCCCTTCTCGCGCTCGCGGGCGCCTCGGGGGCCTCCGCGAACGCGGCGAGCGGCAGGGTCGTCCTCGGGTGGTTCCCCGCCGAGCGGCGCGGGGTGGCGATGGGGTGGCGGCAGACGGCCCAGCCCATCGGGGTGGCGGTCGCGGGCGCCGTGCTGCCGCTCATGGGGAGCGTGCGCGAGGCGCTGCTCGCGATGGCCGCCATCTGCCTGGTCACGGCCGTCGCGGTCGCGTTCCTGGTCGTCGACCCGCCGCGCAGGCCGCCGGCGGCCGGGGAGCGCACGGGCTCCCCGTACCGCTCCCCGGGGCTGTGGCGCGTCCACGGGGCGAGCATGCTGCTGGTCGTCCCGCAGTTCGCGACCGCGACGTTCGCCCTCACCTACCTGGTCGCCGAACGCCACTGGGACCCCGCGCACGCGGGGCAGCTCGTCGCGGTCGCGCAGTTCGGCGGGGCGGGCGGGCGGCTGCTGTGCGGGCGGTGGTCGGACCGGGCGCGCAGCCGCGTGCGGCCCATGCGCCGCCTCGCGCTCCTCAACGCCACCGTGATGGTCCTGCTGGCGCTCGCCGTCCAGGCGGGGTCCCTGGCGGGGACCCCGCTGCTGATCGCCGCGCTGGTGATCTCCATGAGCGGCAACGGCCTGGCCTTCACGGCGGTGTCGGAGATGGCCGGGTCCGCCTGGGCCGGGCGGGCCCTGGGCGGCCAGAACACCGTGCAGAACCTGGTCGCCGCCGCCACCCCCGCCGCGCTCGGGGCGCTGATCACCCAGGCCGGGTTCGGCGCCGCCTTCGGGCTGGCGGGGGCGCTCGCCGTCGCGGCGGCCCTCGCTACGCCGCCGGAAGGCGCCTGACCCTGCGGTCGCGGGCCGGCGTGGAAGCCGCGCGGGTGTCGAGGAGCTCGCCGACGAGGTCGGTGAGGCTGACCAGGCCGACGACCCGGCCCGCCGCGTCCGTGACGAGCCCCAGATGGGCGTGAGCGTCCTGGAGAAGGGCCACCGCCTCCGGGATCGTGGTGGACGACTCCAGGCGCGGAGCGGGGCTCATGAGCTTCTCAGGCGCGCTGCCGGGGTGGATCAGCGTGTCGCGCACATGCAGCACGCCGAGCACGTCCTCGGGCGCGCCGCCGTTGACCAGCAGGCGCAGGTGCCCGCTCATGGCCGCGACGTCGCGTACGAGATCGTCGGCGGCGCCGGCGGGCACGGCCGTGGCCGAGGCGATCGGCACCGTCAGCCGCTCGATCGTCTGGGACTGGACCTTGAGCGCCCGGGTCAGCAGGTCGTGCTCGTTCCGGTCCAGCAGGCCCATGCGGCCCGACTCGCCCACCAGCATCGCGAGCTGCGGCGGGGTGCGCGTGGTGGCGAGCTCGTCCTTCGGGCGGACGCCGAACGCGCCCAGCAGCCCGTTGGACAGGCCGTTGAGCGCCGACAGGACCGGCCGGGCGATCCACGTGAAACCACGGAACGGCAGGGCCAGCCCCATCGCGGCCCGCTCGGGGTGGGTGAGGGCCCACGACTTGGGCGCCATCTCCCCCACCACCATGTGCAGGAACGTGATGATCGTCAGCGCGATGACGTACGCGACGCCCACCCGCGCGGACTCGGGGAGGCCGACGAGCCCGAAGACCGGCTCCAGAAGGTGCTCGATGGCCGGCTCGGTGACCATGGCCAGGCCCAGGGAGCACAGCGTGATGCCGAGCTGGGCCCCGGCCAGCATGAGCGACAGCTCGCGCCCGTTGCGGAGCGCGGCACGCCCGGCCGCCCTGGTCAGCCGGCCGCCGCCACCGGCGGCCTCCTCCAGGCGGTGCCGCTTGCCCGACACCACGGCGAACTCGGCGGCCACGAACAGGCCGTTGCCGACCAGCAGGACGACGCCCAGCAGGAGCGCGGTCAACGGGCTCATCGGGGCTCACCGCCCACGATCGCCGCGTCGGCCAGCCGGGGCGCGAGCCGCACCCGGCCGGGGATCCTGCGCTGCACTTCCAGCACGGTGAGCAGGACGTCCTCGCGCGCGGGCCCGTCCTTGTCGAAGAGATGGTGGTCGGTGACCAGGGACAGGGTCATCTCGTCGCCGGGCTCGGCGAGGCGGCCGAGGCGGGCCATGATCAGGCCGGCCACCGTCTCGTAGTCCTCGCTCTCAGGGAGCCGAAGGCCGGTCGCCCGCTCCACCTCGTCCAGCCGCAGGGTGGCCGGCACGTCCCAGACGCCGTCGCCCTGGGGCACGGCCTCGGCCGCGTCGGCGTCGTTCTCGTCCATCAGCTCGCCGACGAGCTCCTCGGCGAGATCCTCCATGGTGACGACCCCGGCGAGCCCGCCGTACTCGTCGATGACGCACACCATCTCGCTGTGCGCCGCGCGCATCCGTTCGAGCAGCGCGGGCAGCGGCAGCGTGGTGGGCACGAGCAGGGGCGCGCCGCTGATGCGCTCGATCGGCACGTCGGGCGACTCGCTGCGGAGCAGCTCGCACAGGCCGATCACGCCGACGACGTCGCCGCCGTCCGCGCCCAGCACGGGGTAGCGGGAGTGGCCCGAGGACCGCACGGCCTCCAGCAGATCGGACGCGGGGCGCCCGGCGCGGAGCGAGACCACCCGGGGCCGGGGGACCATGACGTCCTCGGCGATCCGGTCGCCGAACTCCAGCGCGCGCTCCAGCAGGTCCGACAGGCGCTCGGACAGCTCGCCCGCCGCCTCGGACTCGGCGATGATGCGCGACAGCTCCTCGGGGGTGGCACCGTGCTGGACCTCCTCCACCGGCTCGACGCCGACCAGCCGGAGCAGGCGGGTGGCCGCGGTGTCGAAGAGCCGGATGACGGGGCCGGCGACGGCGAGGTAGGCCAGCGTCGACCGGGACAGCCACTTGGCGAGCGGCTCGGGCCTGGCGATTCCGAAGTTCTTGGGGACCAGTTCGCCCAGTACCATCTGGATGACCGTGGCGATCACCAGGCCGAGGACCACCGCGATGCCGGGCACCGCGCCCTGGGGTACGCCCGCGGCGGACAGGGCCGGGCTGATCAGCGGGGTCAGGGCGGGTCCGGTGACGAATCCGACGAGCAGCGTGGTCACGGTGATCCCGAGCTGCGCGCCCGACAACATGAAGGAGAGCCTGCCGGTGACCGCGAGGGCCCGACCGGCGGCGGCGTCGCCCGACGCGGCTTGCGCGCGGAGCGCCGACCGGTCGACCGCGATGAACGCGAACTCCTGCGCGACGAAGTACCCGGTCGCGAGGGTGAGAAGCAGTACGGCGGGCAGCCCGAGAACCATGCTCACAGGTCTGCCGTCCCCGATTGGATTGGGCCCGTGCCGTGGCACGGGCTTGTACTCCAGGGGTCGGGAGTGGACACGACTGTCCTTTCGCTAGACATAGTCGTCAACCGTAACGATCCGCGCCCGGCCATTGTTTCCCGCGACGCGACATTGGTGACTTATTGTGACTCTGCGTACTTTTACATGAGAAAACCTTGGTGAGGAAGCTTCCCTCGCATGGACGACGGCGTAGCTTCGAAGCAAAGGCGGCTCTAGCCACAGGACGGGGTAGACGAACGTGGGCGAATGGCCTGGAGACCGGTCGGGGGGGTCCGACGAGGGGGGGTCCCACGAGGGCCCGACCCGGGCTCTGCGACGTCCGGGCGGCGCTGACGCGCCTTTCCCGCCACCGGCCCGGAACGACGGGTCCTACTCGGCGGGCCAACCGGCCCACCGCTTGCCCCCGCGTGAACCGGACGCGGGCGCCGGGGAGATCGGCGACGACAGGACCGTGCGGCAGGCGATGCCCGCCGGCGGCGGCGCGCCGCCGGCCGCAGAACCCGCCGGCGCCGCGCGGGGCAGGTCGCGCGTCTACGGCAAACCCCGCTCCGGCGAGGCGCCGGTGCAGCCCCTGTCGGCCGAGATGGCCCCGCCCGGCGGACGCAAGGGCGGCGGCGACGACGGCGAGCCGTCCGGCGGGCGCCCGAGGCGGACGGGCCGCATCGTGGTCCGGGTCATCGTGATCCTGCTCGTGCTGCTGGTCGTCCTGGCCGCGGGCGGGTTCTTCTGGATCAACTCGCGCATCGTCAGCATCGAGTCCCTGGCCGACTACGCGGGCCGTCCCGCCGCGACGCCGGGCGAGGACTGGCTGCTGGTCGGGTCCGACAGCCGGGCCGGGCTGACCGCCGCCCAGCGCAAGAAGCTCGCCACCGGGCGGGCGGTCGGCAAGCGCACCGACACGATGATGCTCCTGCACATCCCGAGCGGCGGCGACCGGCCGACCCTGGTCAGCCTGCCCCGCGACTCCTACGTGCCCATCGACGGGCACGGCAGCGACAAGCTGAACGCCGCGTACGCTTTCGGCGGTCCCAAGCTGCTGGCCAAGACGATCGAGAAGGTCACCGACATCCGTCTCGACCACTACATGGAGATCGGCTTCGGCGGTTTCGTCGGGATCGTGGACGCGATCGGCGGCGTCAACATCTGCGTCAAGCAGAACATCAAGGACCCCAAGGCCGGTATCAACCTGAAGAAGGGGTGTCAGGACATGGCCGGCGGAACCGCGCTCGGGTACGTCCGCACCCGCGCCACCGGCGCCATCCCCGACTTCGACCGCACCCAGCGGCAGCGGCAGTTCTTCTCGGCCGTGGTCAAGAAGGCCGCCAGCCCCGGCATCCTGATCAACCCGTTCAAGTCGATCCCGCTCGCGGCCAGCGCCACCGACTCGGTCGCGGTGGACCCGGGCACCGGCGCCTTCGACCTGCTGTCGCTCGGGCGCGCGATGAGCGGCGACCCGATCGCGACCGCCGTCCCCGCGGGCTCGTTCCCGACCATCAACGGCGCCTCGGTCGTCAAGTGGGACACCCAGCGCGCGCTGCGGCTGTTCAAGGCGCTGGCCGAGGACAAGCCGGTGCCGAAGGACGTCCTGCCCAAGTAGGGCGCGGTCCGTTCAGGTGACGTGGGCAGGACGTCCTGCCCACGTCGTACGGGCAGGGACCTGCCCACCTGTGGCGGGCCCGGCGCGCGCCCTCGAGGTGTTCGCCGGGCCGAGGTTCAAGGCGCTGATCTGCGGTTAGTGTGAGGACATGCCAGAGCTTCCCGAAGTGGAGTCGCTCGCCGGGTTCCTGCGCGAGCATGCCGTCGGCCGGCCGATCGCCTCCGTGGAGGTGCCGGGCTTCCAGGCGCTGAAGACGGTCGACCCGCCGGTGACGTCGCTGGCCGGCCTGACGGTGACGGGGGTCGCCCGGCACGGCAAGTTCCTCGACCTCGACTGTGACGGGATCCACTTCATCACCCACCTCGCCCGCGGCGGCTGGCTCCGCTGGCGGGACGACCTGTCGGGCGCCAAGCCCGTGCGGCCCGGCAAGAGCCCGCTCGCGGTGCGGGTGCGGTTCGCCCCCGACGACGACGGCAGGCAGCCCGGGTTCGAGCTCACCGAAGCGGGCACCCAGAAGCGGCTCGCGGTGTACGTCGTCCGCGACCCGGGCGAGGTGCCCGGCATCGTGAGCCTCGGCCCCGACCCGCTGGCGCCCGAGTTCACCCCCGAGGCGCTGGGCGCCATCCTGAACGGCAGCCGCACGCGGATCAAAGGCCTCCTGCGCGACCAGAAGGTGATCGCCGGCATCGGCAACGCCTACTCCGACGAGGTGCTGCACGCCGCCAGGATGTCCCCGTTCAAGATCGCGGGCTCGCTGACCGAGGACGGGGTCGCGGAACTGCACGAGGCGATCGTCACCACCCTGCGCGACGCCGTCGAGCGCTCGCGGGGCATCGCCGCGAAGGACCTCAAGACCGAGAAGAAGTCGGGCCTGCGCGTCCACGGCCGGGCCGGGCAGGTGTGCGAGGTCTGCGGCGACACGATCAAGGAGGTCTCGTTCGCCGACTCCGCGCTGCAGTACTGCCCGACGTGCCAGACCGGAGGCAAGCCCCTCGCCGACCGCCGCCTCTCCCGCCTCCTCAAATAATCCCACCCCACCTCCCGCCGCACCCGGCCCCTGAGGTGCCGGAACGTCCGGACCAGGCCCTGGGACGGCCGCGGCGACGGAATGTTATCAACACACAACCGTCCGTTAGCGGGCGGAACGCTCGCAGAGCGGGGACAATGGACGGCATGACCGTCCCAGAGATCGAGGCAACGGCCGTGCCCGACGACGTCTTCCTGCTCGACGTGCGCGAGCCCGACGAGTGGCAGGCGGGACACGCCCCCACGGCCGTCCACATACCGCTCGGCATGCTCCAGCAGCGAGTGAACGAGGTCCCCACCGGCGTGCCGGTGTACGTCGTCTGCCGCGTCGGCGGCAGGTCCGCCAGCGCCACAGCATGGCTCAACCACGTCGGCCGCGAGGCCGTCAACATCGAAGGTGGCATGCAGTCCTGGGAGGCCGCGGGCCGCCCTATGGTCGCCGAGAACGGAGGCCGCCCGTTCGTCGCATGAAAAGGCCCGGCCGGTCCGCCGGCAGCCTCACCCCGGGCTGACCGGCCCGCGCACGGCCTCGCCCCCAGGGAGTGACGCGACCTCCGGGGCGTCCCCCGGCCCTGCGGCGGCCGAGCCGTATCTCCCCCTCCACCACCCACACGTCTCAGCGCGCCTCCACCCCCAAGGCGCGCCGAGCCGTACCCAGGCCTCAAGACGCCCATCCAGAAAACGGTGCTTCGCGCGATTCCCAGCCGCTTCGCGGCGATCAACCCCCGCAATGGCCGGGCCGTGAGGTATCTCTCGTGGTCGGGGGTGTCTGGTGAGGCGACAGGGAAGCGCCAAGTGCAAAATGATCGTCGGAGCAACGGGCTGAGAGAGTAGTTGACATCGCTACCGACCGCATGAACCTGTGAGCGAGGCGAACACAGTCGGCGAATCATACCGTGCTGGCCACGTCCGTCGCTACTCACCCTCAAGATCTAAAAGAAACTTATACATCCCGGAGGAGGGATTGTCGTGTGGGAAACATGTGCCGTCCTGGATGTGTCTTTCCTCGAGAAGTTTAGCGTAATGCGCAGCCTTTTTTCGTAAGGGCATATAGATTGCAGAATCAATACTTTTCCCAAGTCGGCCGTCTAGTGAACGAGATTGACGTTCTGCGGAATCTGTGTCCATGAATGCGCCACAGTTCTGGTAGTGCAGGATTAGCCACAGTTCAAAGCATGGATTTGATATTGCGAGGTTTATTTCGTTTGAACTTGCGAGACTGATTGCTTGGTTTAAGTTGGGGTGATGTTTAGGCCATTCGACGTCAAAAAGGCACCAGCATTCGTCAATTTCGGGGTCGTTCTTATACTCTATGGCGTTCTTGACCAGGGTAAGTGGTACCCCTTGATCGGGGTGAATCTTTATGCTCAGTGCTGTATTTTCAGCTATATGGGGCAGTTTTCTCAGACCGTTCACGTAGTCGGGCTCGGAGTTTTTGCCTTCACAAAACACCATTATTGTACGTAGTTCGGGCCGCTTCGCGGCCGTTCTCCTAAGTGGTCGGCCACCTCTCTGGTATCTATTCAAAACCATCAGCCGATCAATCCTAGAGCGCGTAGCAAAGCCGTCTGATCAACCTGAGGAAGAGCGCCGAACCTTCCATGAAGGTATGCATTCTCGAGATTCTGGGATCTGCGCACGCGCTCCCCGGCGAAATCGGCCAATGCGCCGAGCCGGGTGGATCCGTCAGCCTGCTTTTCCGTTAGCCAGACCTCGTCCCTATTTAGGTGATTCAGAAGACTCGTGTCGTGAGACGTGAAGATCAGCTGAGCGCCCCGGGGATTCGTAGCTGGGCTGTGGAAGAGGCTCACTAATTCTGCCGACAAGGTTGGATGTAAACTCGCATCCAATTCATCGAAGAGCACAACTGAGCCCGCCTGCAGGGCGGTTAGAACCGGACCGATTAAAGAGAACCATGTTCTCGTTCCATCCGACTCGTTATTGAAATCAAACGGTGCGCTCTCTTCGGAGGTCTTGTGGAGCAGCCGGATTCTACGCTGGGTACGCACCTCCGAATCAGAGTAATTAATCTCTTGGTGATCGACGATTACGTCTTCGATACCAAGATCTGCCAAGCGCAGCAGCGCCAAAGCCTGTTGACGAGTTCCCGTGAATTTATCACCAAGGTCGCTATCACTAAAGAGTGATGGTTGGTTGCTGGCTTCTTCAAACCATCGAACCGTTGGGCGATAAGACGAGCTTCGGAGTATTCTCCTTGAAATGCCTGGGAAGATGCCATTTCTGGGCATGTGGCCTAGGTTCTGTATGCCCAGCAATTTCTGTGTGAAGTTCGATATCAGTGGCTCATCGAACCGTCGCGCGATTGAAAGTGCCAGCGACCTGGGCGTCATGAGTTCGCGAGTGCCGGATAGGCCACCCAGGCCTCTTTGCAGTTTTAGTTCGGAGTTCTCTCGTTCAAATATTCGCTTGCGCTTCTTCTCGGGGTAGTGGAACAACCCTTCGTGGATCACATGTTCGCGATCCACTATGAGTATATATTCGAAACGAACACCATTGACCACAATTTCGATGTTAAATTCACTAGCGGATGCAGGGCCACCACCAAAGGCAAATGCGTCAATTGGTATTTCATCCTCCCAAATTTGGAGTGAAAGGTGTACTGCGTCACGAAGCCAAGCAAATGCGGATATGACATTGGATTTCCCGGAGGCGTTTGGCCCATACACCGCCGCAACTGGCAGAAGGCTCTCTCCGAGCAGCGGCTCGAAGCGGGCTGCTTCTCGATCTCGATCGATCGCGACCATCGAGAGTTCGACCGTCTCCCGGATGGAGCGATAGTTCGTCGCTTCAAACCTGATCAACATGATCTCACCGTACCTTGCAACCTCGCCGCTAACACAGAGGCTAGACCGTAAAACTTGGACGAAATCCGAGATCTGAGCGCAGCACGCATGCAGACACCTAGCCGCTTGGGCTGACACAACCATCGTCACGCCGAGGTTGGAGCTGGTACGTGGTCGGGAGCGAGTAACTACAGCGCAGCTTCCGGGCTGTGGGCCCAGCGTGGCCCCTGGTGTGGGTTGCCGGACGAGTGACCGACCAGGAGGGCTGCACGCAGAGTTCTCTCATCCGGTTGATCGCCACCGGCCTTGTGCACGCCCCCGAATACACTCATGGGAGCCTCTGCGTCCTGACCGGCATCCGTTTGCAGTAGGTGCCCCAGCGCCTAACAGCAAGGTGGTTTGGCGGACTGCTTCAAAGGATCACTTGCTGGATGAGGATCGTTCGCTGAATAGGTTTGAAATTTCCGCTTAGAGACACTTTCCTCCTGATCAGGGTGCTTTTTGTGGTGGGTCTGCGATGCCGTCGGAGTATTGCATTTGATTCATCCAGTCGATTGGCATACCCATATGTACAGCGCCAAGTCAGGTTTGCTGGTGGCATAGCCGCTCTTGGTCAACCAGATGGTCACGATGTTGAGATGCAGCCCTTCGAAGCCAGGAGGAGGTAGACGCGTCTAGCGGCTAGATCCTCTGGGTGCGGTTGGGTGTGTCCCTGTCGCGTCGCTACCGGATGGTCGCGCGAAGCCCTGGTGCTCGTACGCGATGTACAGCCGGAAAGTACAGCTACCGCTGCGGACTTGGCTGTACTTTGGCGGACGTTCACGGACGTACCCGTTGGTCGGGCCGTGAGCTACCTCTCATGGTCGGCGGACGTCTGATGAGGCATGATGGGGGCGCCAAGTGCGAAAAGATCGCGGGAGCTCGGGGTAACGGGCTGAGAGGGTAGCTGGGACCGCTGCCGACCGCATGAACCTGTCCGGGTAATGCCGGCGTAGGGAGTGTGCGATGTCGTCCGTCGTCGATGAGGTTCCCCTGACCCTCGGTGAGGCTCCGCCAAGGACACTCGGGCTGCTGGACCAGGGGGCGTTCTGGGCGAATCTCGGGGTGAGCCTGCTCGGCTTCTCCGGGGCCCTCTACCTGCTCCACCCGCCGGGCGGCGCGCCGTTGAGCCTGGTGGCGGCCGTGCTCGCGGCGGTGGTCGGCAGCCTGGTCGGCACCGTCATGGTCGGCCTCGCGGCGGTGCCGGGCGCCCACACCGGCGCGCCGGCGATGGTGCTGCTGCGCGGGCTGTTCGGGGCGAAGCTGTCCTACGTCCCGACGGTCCTGAACATCCTGCAGATGCTGGGCTGGGGGGCCTTCGAGCTGTGGGTGATCGCCGAGGGCGCCGCCGCGATCTTCGGTGACGCGGTGTCGAAGCAGGTGTGGGTGGTGGCGGCGGGCCTGCTCACCATCGCGCTGACGATCCGGCCGCTGGGCGCCATCCGCCTGCTGCGCCGGTTCGTGACGGCGGGGGTCGTCGTCGCGATGGTGTGGCTCGCGGTGGCGCTGCTGCGCGAGGCGCCCTCCCTGGGCGGCGGGGGCTGGAGCGGGTTCGCCCCGGCGGTCGACTACGTGATCGCGCTGTCGGTCTCCTGGGTGCCGGTGGCGGCCGACTACGCCCGCCATTCGCGGTCCGGCCGGTCGGCCTTCGCCGGCGTGGTCAGTGGCTACACGATCGCCCAGGTCGCGTGCCTGGTCCTCGGCATCCTCGCGCTGAGCCTGGTGGGGAACGACCCCGCGCGGGTGTGGGACGCGTTCGTCGCGGTGCCGCTCGGCGGGCTGTTCTTCGGCGTCCTCGTGCTCCGCGAGGCCGACCAGTCGTTCGCCAACGTGTACTCCACCGCCATGTCGCTGCAGAACTTCCTGCCGAAGGTGGACCGGCGCGTCTTCTCGGTCGGCGTGGGCGTGCTGACGACGGTCATCGCGCTGTCGGCCGACGTGAACTCCTACGCGGCCTTCCTGAGCGTCATCGGCGCGGTGTTCGTCCCGATGTTCGCCGTCCTCGCGGTCGACTACTTCCTGCTCGGCGGTGCCGCCCGGTGGGACACCTCGGCGGGGGCGCCGTCGCGGTGGGGGATGCTCGTGCCGTGGGTGCTCGGGTTCGTGGCGTACTGGCTGGTCACGACGGCCGAGACGGTGTCGTGGTGGGACGCGGTGTGGACGGGCCTGCGGGACGCGATCGGGTTCGAGCGGCCGGTCTGGATGAACGCCGCGCTGGCCGCGTTCCTGGTGTCCGCGCTGGTGACGCTGGTCAGTGGGTGGCGCCTTCGTGGCGGAGGAGCCGCTCCTTGGCGGCGAGGCCACCGGCGTAGCCTCCAGGACGACCCGGCGCCTCGATCGCCCGATGGCAGGGGATGATCACGCAGATGGGGTTGGCCGTCAGCGCGTTGCCGATGGCGCGCAACGCCTGCGGCCGTCCGATGCGTTCGGCGATCTCCGGGAAGGTCGTGACGCTGCCGTAGGGCACCGACATCGTCATCTGGAGCACCGTGCGGGCGAAGGGCGTGGCGAGCCGCAGGTCCACCGGCAGGGTGAAGGCGCGCAGCCGGCCGGAGAAGTAGCCGTCCAGCTCGCGGCGGATGGGGTCCAGGCGGCGGGGGTCGGGGCCGATGAAGGTGCCGATCTCCTTGGTGATGCGCGCGAAGACCACGTGCTCGTTCTCGTAGCTGCAGGCGACCACGCCGCGCGCGGTGACGCCGAGCGCCAGCCGCCCGACCGGGGTGTCGGTCATCCCGAACGCCACGTCCGGCGGGGTCTCGCCCACGTATCCGGGAGCGGTCACCCGCACCAGGGCCTCGAGATCCCCTGTCGTCATGGCCGCACCCCTCCCGGTCCCGCTATCCGCAGCGTATAGGAGCGGAGCCGTCCACCGGCCGCGACAGAGGGCGCGGCGCCCATGTCGTCCCGCCAGGGTGCCACAAAGGCCGCGATTAGGTACGTGACCGGCGAATGCGACGATTCGCACATCGAAAGTGCCGAGGCGCGGTTGCAAAAACGGGCACGATGGGGGTCATGAGTGACGACGGGGTAGAGAACGCCGATGACGGCCTGGCCACCGCTGTCCTCGCGAGTTCCCCCAACGCCGTCATCGCCGTCGATCGCGACCTGTCGGTCCTGGTGTGGAATCCCGCCGCGGAGCACCTCTTCGGCTGGACCGCGGGCGACATCACCGGGCGCAGGGCGCCGCTCGTCCCCGGGGAGCTGGTCGCCGAGCACAACGCGGTGCTGGAGCGCGTACGCACCGGGGGGCCGGTCTCGCTGCGCACCAAGCGCCTGCGCAGCGACGGGTCGGCGATCGACGTCGGGGTGGACATCAGCGCGCTGCGGTCCGCGGCCGGCGCGCTGCTCGGGTACGTGAGCGTCTACCACCCCGTCGAGAGCGACTCGGTGACCAGGGAGAGGGGCGCACGCAGGGCCAGGCTCGTCCGGCGGCTGACCGACGTGGTCGGCGGCATCAACGCCGAGCTGGAGCTGCCGCCGGTCCTCGACCGTATCGCGGCGAGCCTCACCGAGCTGACCGGCGCGGACGCCGGCGGTTTCGTGCTGATCGAGAACGGGCGCCTGCGGCTGGTCAGCACCAGCGGCCTGCCCGACCGGCTACGGGGCGCGACGGCCGACCTGCGGACCAGCCTGGTCGGCAAGCTCCTGCGCACCGGCAAGACCGTGCTGCTGGAGACCGGCGACCAGGCCGCGCTCGACGAGCTGATCTGGTCGGAGCTGCCCGGCCTGCACACCATCGCGCTCGGCGTGGCCGCGGTGGGCGGCCGGCCGTACGGTGCGCTGTACGCGCTGTTCGCCAAGCGCAAGGCCGGTCACCTGGAGCTGGAACTGCTGGAGCTGCTGGCCGGGCACGCTGGGATCGCCCTGGCCAACGCGATGGCCTACCAGGACGCCGTGCGGCAGCGCGCCCACGAGCGGGCCGTCGTCGACGCCAGCGCGGACGGCATCGCGGTCCTCGACGGCCTCGGGCTCGTCCGCCAGTGGAACCCCTCGGCCGAGGAGCTCACCGGGCTGCGTGCCGAGGAGGTGATCGGCGGGCCGCCGCCCTTCCCGCTGCCCTCCCCGGGGGAGAAGCTCACCACCCAGCTCCCCTCGGGCCGCTGGCTGGACGTGGTCAGCGCGGGGATCAACGAGACCGACGAGATCGTCGTCGACTTCCGCGACGTGACGCGGGCCAAGGAGCTGGAGGAGGCCAAGGACCTGTTCCTGGCCACCACCAGCCACGAGCTCCGCACGCCGATCACCGTGGTGCGGGGGTTCGCCAGCACGCTGGACGCCCGCTGGGACAAGCTGTCGGACGTCGAGCGGCGCTCCGCCGTCCGCACGATCGCCGAGCGGTCACGCGCGCTCGGCCAGCTCATGGACCACCTGCTGCTCGGCGCGCGTGCCGGGGCCGAGGAGCTGAAGGTCCAGGTCGAGAGCTTCGACCTCGGGGAGCGGGTGCGCGCGGCCACGCTCGGCATGCCGGTCCTGTCCGACCGGCACCGCGTCGAGGTCGTCATCCCCGGCGACCTGCCATGGGTGGACGGCGACGCGCTGGCCACCGACATCCTGCTCGGCCAGCTTCTGGAGAACGCCTTCAAATACTCACCGGAAGGCGGATTGATCCGCGTTCTGGCCTGGTCGGAAAAGGACCGAGTGGTCCTGGTGGTGGACGACGAGGGCGTGGGAATCGCGCCGGGCGACCGTGAGCGCGTGTTCGAACGATTCGTCCAGGCCGACGCGGGAGACCGCCGCAGGTTCGGCGGAGTGGGGCTCGGGCTTTACATCGTGCGCAGCCTCGCGCGCGCTCAGGGAGGCGAGGTCACCGCGCATCCCCGCCCTGGTGGAGGCACCCGAATGAGGTTCGTCCTCGGCACCGCGCCGGCCTATATCGGATCCGACACACCGAACCGGTAACGGGCTGGTAACGAGTGTGCTCGCCTATTGTCGAATCTGCACAAGCAATGATCGCCGTGCGGTTTCCAGAACCATCGAACGGGGCATTTCGGTCGTACTGGGATGTGTTTTCCTCAGGGGGAAATGCAGGGTAACGGGGAAGTGAGGGCGTCGTGCTGTTGCCGTATACGCCGACCAGCGTCGCCGTCGCACGCCAGCGTCTCAGCGCCGATCTCGAGTCATGGGGAGTGTTCGCCTCCGCGGTCGAGGATGCCGTGCTAGTGGTGAGCGAGCTGCTGAGCAATGCGTTGCGTCACGCACACCCGCTCCCATCAGGCCAGATCATGGCCACATGGGACTGGGCCGACGAACATCTGGAGGTCACGGTCAGTGATGGTGGAGCGGCCACCGAGCCTCGCGCCGGACGCCCCACGCTCTCCTCTCTCGGCGGCCGGGGGCTCGGCATCGTCGAGTTCCTCGCGGTGCGCTGGGGGGTGCGCCACGACGGCGAGACGACCACGGTATGGGCGACGTTGCACGCCCCGGTCGCTGTCCTTAATTCACAAGTACGAACGCCCGAAATGGGGACCCTACGCGAGTGCGGGTAGCCGCTCTCTGCTGATAGGGCAGGACATGCACCTCGGGCCGCCCCGGCCGCTGCCGAGTTCGCTGCCCGCAATTCGGATCACCTTGACGCCCGACGCCTCTAGGCGGGCGTTCGTCTCCACGTTCCGCTCGTAGGCCACCGCCACGCGCGGGGCCAGCGCGAGGGTGTTGTTGCCGTCGTCCCACTGCTCGCGCTCGGCCGTGACGGGGTCGAGGCCGGTGTCGATGACCTTGACCCGCTCGATGCCCATCGCCTGGGCCGCCGCCTCCAGGAAGGGGCGGGGTTCGAACACGCGAAGCTCGTCGTTGTCCATCATGGTCACGGTGTACGCCTGAAGCGAGTAGGCCACCGGCGGGTACATGACCACGGTGTCCACGTCGACCATGGTGCAGATCGTGTCGAGATGCATCGTCGCCCGCTGCTGGGCGATCGGCACCGCCAGCATGGTGTGCGCCAGACCCGCCGCGAACACCCGCCGGCACAGCCGCTCCACCCCGGCCGGCGTCGTACGCTCGCCGGTGCCCACGGCGATGACGCCCGGGGCCATCAGCAGCACGTCGCCGCCCTCCACGTGCTCCAGCCACGGCTCGTACAGGTGGTCGACGCCCGCGAACCTCGGGTGGTGGGTGTAGATCAGGCGGGTCAGCAGGCTCTCGCGCGTACGGGCCGGCATGGCGAGGCTGGTCACGGCCACCCGGTCGCCGATCCACACGCTGGAGTCCCTGGTGAACAGCAGGTTGGGCAGCGGGTCGATCACGAAGTCGTGCCGGTCCATCAGCCCGTACACCAGGCCGCGCCCGGTCTTCAGCTCCTCCCGGGCGAGCCCCGCGATCAGCGTCTGGGTGAGGTCCTCGGGGTCGAGGTCCCCCAGGTGGTCGCGGGTGAGCTGCGCGAGCCGGTCGCCGAGCCGCCGATCCTCCAGCACGGCGGTGATGATCTCCTGCCGCGCGGCGTCGTACTCCAGCGTGTCCTGGAGCAGCTCGGTCAGGTAGAGGACCTCGACATCGTGGTCGCGCAGCGCCTGCGCGAACGCGTCGTGCTCCTCCTGGGCCTTGCCCACCCAGGGGATGCCGTCGAAGAGCAGCTTGTCGCTGTTGCGGGGCGTCAGCCGTTTGAGCTCGGCGCCGGGACGGTGGAGCATGACCGTCTCCAGCCGTCCGACCTCGCTGTCGGCACCGTTCATGGTTCGCCCTCCGGTCGCAGCACTTCGCTCGAACATACGACAATCAACCGTAGTGGCGTACAAGCACCCCAAGGGGCCACATCAGACCGGCTTCGGGTACAACAGGGCCCGTTCCCCCGCCGTCCACGCCGTGCTGACCAGCAGATAAAGTCCCGCGGCCAGCGGGAGGAACGCCGCGGCCACGATGGTGGCGAACGGCATCAGCCGCAGCGCGCGGGGCCGGACGTCGGCCATGCGCCGCCACGTCACCCAGGCCAGCACCGCCAGCAGCGCGAACAACCCGAGGAAGACCAGCGCGGGCGGGCTGAGCAGGCCGCCCGCGACCACGGTGGCGAAATGCTCGCCGAGCGGCACGCCGAGCGCGCTCTGCGCGAGCAGCAGGTTGGGGTGCCCGGCGATGACCGCCGAGATGAACACCCGGTAGGTGACCATGAAGAACGGCGCCTGGCCGAGACCGGGCAGGATTCCCGCGAACATCGAGGTCCCCTCGGCGGCGTACAGCTTCGAGGTCTCCTTCATGAGGCGCTCGGGGTCGCGGGCGAAACGCTTCCTGAGCGCCTCGACCTGCGGGGCGACGCGCAGGCGCGCCTTCTGCGCCCTGGCCTGCCGGACGCTGAGCGGCAGCAGGAGCAGGCGGACGGCCAGGGTGAAAAGGACGATGGCGACGGCCGCGCCCGTGAGGGAACCGAGGGCGTTGATGAGGTGGTAGGCGGAGTCGATGACGGTGTCGAACATGATCGGGAGGACCCTTCGTCGTGGGGGTGAGCATGACGAAGCGCCCGCCGGAGCGGGCCGGGCACGGAGGGGCCGTGACCTGGACCGCTAGACGGGCGCGGGGCCTGCCGATGGTGCTCTGGGCCTCGGGCGGCCGGCGGTGGCCGGGTGGCACAGCCGCACGAACACGGTGTGCGCGGCACGGGGGCGTGGTCCGGTGGCCACCGCCACCCGGGGGACCGAGGCCAGCCGTCCGAGAGCCCAGGCGAACAGCAGAAGGGTGACCCCCACCAGCCCGGCCGTCGTCAGCGTCGCCGGACCAGACGGCCCGGCGAGGAGCTGCGCGAGCAGCGCGACGGTGGTGTGGAGGGGGGTCACGTTACTTCGAGAGCCTTCCCACCAAGGTGACGCCGGCGACGACCACGAAGCCGATGACGGCGATGACGAACAGGAGCTTGAGGATCCCGACGACGGCCGGGATCAGGATCCCGAACACCACGAAAAGCGCGAGCAAGACGCCGAGAACGGAGAGAACTATGCGGGCCATATCCAGAAGGTACGTCGCACCGCGCCCGCTCGCGAGCGTTGCCCGATCATTGGCCGAGATCGTGACTTTCCCGCGCGCGCCGGTCTTACGAAGTGGTGACGGGATTCGTGGAAGGGTCTGCAACGGCTCTAACGTGGGGTGATGAACGCGACGCCCCGACCTCGGATCCTCGTGGTGGACGATGACCCGACCGTCGCGGAGGTCGTCGTCAAGTACCTCCAGCGCGACGGGCACCTGGTCGAGAGCGTCGGCGACGGCGCCGAGGCGCTGCGCAGGGCGCTGGCCGACCCGCCCGACCTGCTGGTCCTCGACCTGATGCTCCCCGGCATGGACGGCCTGCAGGTCTGCAAGAAGCTCAGGGAGCGCTGGCCCGTACCGGTGATCATGCTGACCGCGCTCGGCGAGGAGATGGACCGGGTCGTCGGCCTGGAGACCGGCGCCGACGACTACGTCACCAAGCCGTTCAGCCCGCGCGAGCTCGCCCTGCGCGTCCAGTCGGTGCTGCGGCGGGCGCGGGGCGCCCTGGTCACCTCCGGCACCGGCGTGCTGCGCGACGGCGACCTGCTGGTCGACGTGGGTGCCCACGAGGTGCGGCTGGGCGACCGTGAGATCACCCTGACGGCCCGCGAGTTCGACCTGCTCGCGTACTTCATGCGCAACCCCCGGCAGGCGTTCAGCCGGGCCGCGCTCCTGGACCAGGTGTGGGGATGGTCGTTCGGCGACACCTCCACGGTCACCGTCCACGTCCGCAGGCTGCGGGAGAAGGTCGAGCAGGATCCCACCGCCCCCCGCCGTATCGTGACGGTATGGGGAGTGGGGTACCGCTACGAGCCGGTGGCCGGCGACGCCGACGGGCCGCGCGCGTGACCCGCCGCGCCGGCGCCCTGGCGGTCCGGTGATCCTGCAGATCACGGCCGTCACGGCCGGGCTGGGGCTGGTCATCGCCGCGCTCGGCCTGGCCGTGCTCCGGCTGCTGCGCGGGCGCTCCATCGGCGTCATGCTGACCGTCGTCGCGGTGGTGACCGTCACGGCCACGCTGGCGGGAGTGGTGGCCATCACCATCGACATGATCATCGACGGCCATCCCAAGAACGTCGTGCTCACCGTCGTCGTGGTCGGCGGCCTGGTCGGCGTCGGCGTCGCGATGGTCGTGGCCCGCCAGGTGGTCGCCGCCAGCACCACACTCGTCGGCGCCGTTGAGGCGGTGTCCCCTTCGCAGGACTACGTCCCGCCGCCCGGCCGCCTCCCCGCGGAGCTGGAGACGATCTCCCGGGCGCTGGACCAGGCGTACGAGCGGCTGCGCGAGGGGCGGGAACGCGAGCGGGCCCTGGAGGGCGCGCGGCGCGAACTGGTCGCCTGGGTCAGCCACGACCTCCGCACGCCGCTGGCGGGCATGCGGGCCATGGTGGAGGCCCTGGAGGACGGCGTCGTGGACGACGCGGCCACCGTGCGCCGCTACCACGGCCAGATCGGGGTCGAGGTCGACCGCCTGTCGCACATGGTGGACGACCTCTTCGAGCTGTCCCGCATCCACGCGGGAGCGCTGCGGCTGTCCCCGCGCCGCGTGGGCCTCGGCGACGTGGTGGCCGACGCCCTCGCGGGGGTGGAGGCCCTGGCCAGGGCCAAGGGAGTGCGGCTGACCGGCGAGGCCGGGCCCGTGCTGCCCGTCTACGCGGACGCGGCCGAACTCGGCCGGGCCCTGCGCAACCTCGTCGTCAACGCGATCAGGCACACCCCCGAGGACGGCACCGTGACCGTGCGGCTGGTCGCCGACGCGTCGACCGCGCGCCTGTCGGTGGCCGACGGGTGCGGCGGGATCCCCGAGGACGACCTACCACGGGTCTTCGACGTGGCCTTTCGCGGCGAGGCCGCGCGGACCCCTGGCCCCGATCGGGGCGCGGGGCTGGGGCTCGCCATCGCGCGCGGGATCGTCGAAGCGCACGAAGGCGCCATCGCCGTGGTCAACGAAGGCGCGGGGTGCCGCTTCGAGATCCGGCTTCCGGTCTGCGACCCCGCGACCTGACCGGAACTCCGGCCCCACCCCGGCCGCCGGGCGGAACTCCTGCGCCCCTCCGCCGGGCGGCGGGAAGCCCGGCGCGCCGCCGGCCGGGCGGAACTCCGGCGCGGGTCCGGTGACGGTGCCTTCGACGGGCCCCCCGGCCCAGCCGCTGACGAAGCGGTAGCCGGACATGTCGATGGACGCGTTGGTGTCGGCCACGTCGCCCGCCCGGAAGGGGACGGCCGCGCCGAAGCCCTCCGACGCGCCCGCGGGCCCGGCGGCGGGCGCTTGGCCTCGCGCGGGCTCCTCGGCGGACAGGGCGTCGAGCGCCTCCGACATCGCGCGGAACGTCGGGCACGGCCAGCGCCACATGCAACTGCGGCAGCGCAGGATCGGATGGGCGGCGTCGCTGGTGATGCCGCCCGCGTCACGCGGCTGGTGCAGGTCGAGCAGGCGCAGGCCCAGCTCGGAGAAACAGAGCAGTTCTTTACGCACCCCCACGAGCATTTCAAGATCGTCGACGGACAGGCGCGTCTTTATCGGGACGAATCCATCTCTGTTGATCAACGACTGGAGTGGAAGGGCCGCGTCTCCCCAGGCGCGGGCCCTGTCCGTCCGGGCCAGGATCCCCTCCAGGCGCCGCCGCATGCACTGTCGCTGGGGATCCTCAGGTATCTCAGTGTTCATCAGCTGTCGGGCCCGTCGCTCTTCACGCCCGCCCCTCCTTCTCGAAGTGACGACCGGACGCGGAGGTTCCGGGCCTCCCCCCTTCCGGCCGAGCCGGTGTCGCATAGCGTCAAGCTTTGCGTACTCAGCGTTTCCATGAGGCGGAAACAGGGAACAAAGGGCGGACGACTCTTCGGTTATCGCGTAGAACGTGACCCGGAGCCGGTACGGCGCTAGTGTGCCCGCTGTGGAGCTCAAGGTCTCGACCCGATCACATGCCGGCCAGGCCATCTTGACGGTCGTCGGCGAAATCGACCTGTACACCGCGCCTCGCCTGCAGGCGGAGTTCACCCGCCTGCTGGAGACCGGGCCCGAACGGGTCGTCATAGACATGTCCGGCGTGGAGTTCTGCGACTCCACCGGCATGAACGTCCTGCTGTCCGCGCTCAAGAGAATGCGAGAACGCGGCGGCCTCCTGGAGGTCGCCTCACCACGCCCGGCCGTCCGCAAGATCCTTCAGGTGACGGGTCTCGACTCGGTGTTCACCGTCCACGACACCATCCCGGCCGAGTTGCTCACGTCGGAGCATCCGGGCTAGCGTCGATCGGCCGCCTCACGGCACCGAATCGGACGAGGAGCGATGAGCGACCCATCCGCACAGCCCGACACAGCGGTGATCATCCCGGCCAAGGACGAGGCCGACCGCATCGGCGCCACCGTGACCGCCGCCCTGGCCATTCCCGGGGTGGACCTGGTCATGGTGGTCGACGACGGCTCGTTCGACGACACGGGCAGGGTCGCCAAGGCGGCGGGCGCGCGCGTCGTCCGCCACAGCCGCAACCGCGGCAAGGCGGCGGCCATGGAGAGCGGCGCCGAGGCCGTGCGCCTCTTCGACGGCGAGGTGGCCCACCACCTGCTGTTCCTCGACGCCGACCTGGCCGAGACGGCGGGCAGGGCGGCGCCGCTGGTCGACCCCGTGCGCGCCGGCACGGCCGACATGAGCATCGCCGTGTTCACCACGCGCGTGAGGCTGGGCGGCCACGGCTTCGTCGTGCGGCTGGCGCGCGAGGGCATCAAGCGCGCCTCCGGCTGGGACGCCGGCCAGCCGCTCAACGGGCAGCGCTGCCTGACCCGGGCCGCGTTCGAGGCGGCCCGCCCCCTGGCCCACGGCTTCGGCGTCGAGACCGGCCTGACGATCGACCTGGTGCGCAAGGGCTTCCGGGTCGTCGAGGTCGAGGTCGAGATGGCCCACCGCGCGACCGGCACCGACTGGCACGCCCAGGTCCACCGCGCCCGGCAGTTCCGTGACGTCGCGCTGGCCATCGCGGCCCGCGAGCGCGTGCTCGCCGACCTCAAGGGCGCGGTACGCGGCTCCCGCTGACCCCGCCTCTCCCGGCCTCACGGGCGCGCGGCGGTCTCTCCCGGTCCGACGCGGTCCCTGGTGGCCGCGCGGTCCCCTGGGCGCCGGTGTGGCGCGGGGAGCTCCGGTGGTGTGCTGGAATCGTCCGGTGAACGGGAGCGAGGGGCCGGCGGCCGCCCGGCTGGGCGGCGTCGCGGGGGCGGGCGTCGTGCTCAGCGTCATGGTCACGTTCGCCATCGGCGCCCTGGGCCCCTCGGCCGTAGTGCCGCGCCTGGCCGGACCCGCGTGGCAGCCGCCGTACTCGCTGGAGGCCCACCCCGGCGGCCACCTTGTCATCGCCATGGAGGCGGCGGCCGTCATCCTGGGCGCGCTCGGCCTCGGCGCCGGGCTGGTCGCCGCCCGCAGGGGCTGGTCGCCCGACCCGCGCGTCCTGCTGTTCGCCGGATGCCTCGCCGTCGTGGTGCTGGCCTTCCTGCCGCCCTCGGGCTCGGCCGACCACCTCAACTACGCCGCCTACGGCCGGATGGCGGTACTCGGCCACGACCCCTACGCCACCGGCGCCCTCTCGCTGCCGGGAGACCCGATCGCGGACGCGGTCGAGGTGCCCTGGCAGGAGGAGCCGAGCGTCTACGGGCCCGTCGCGACGGCCGTGCAGGCCCTGGCCTCCCTCGTCGGCGGCTCCTCCGTGCGGCTGACGGTGTTCGCGCTCGCGGCGGTCAACGCGGCCGCGTTCGTGGTCACGGGGCTGCTGCTGCACCGGTCCACGCGCGGCGACCGGTCACGGCAGGCCCGCGCCGCGCTGATGTGGACGGCCAACCCCCTGGTGATCTACCAGCTCGTCGCCGGGATGCACGTCGACACCCTCGCCATCGTCTTCATGGCCGCCGCGCTGGCCGCCGGCGGCGGTAGGCGCTGGTGGACGGCCGGTGTCCTGCTCGGCCTGGGCGTCGCGGTCAAGGTCAACGCGGGGCTGGTCGCCCTCGGCCCCGCGTGGCGGCTGCGGCGGCATCCGCTCCGGCTCGTGGCGGTCGCGGTCCCGGCGGTCCTGGTCGTGGTGGCCGCCTACCTGGCCGCGGGCCCGCGCTCGCTGGACCAGGTGCTGCACGCCAGCAAGTCGATCTCCTGGGCCACCCCCTGGCACCTCCTGCAGCACGGGCTCCAGTCGGTCTTCGGGCCGGGGGCCTACCGGGCCTGGATCCAGGCCGCGTCGCTCCTCTCGCTCGCGCTGCTCGCCACCGTCCTCGCGCGCGCCCTGCGGGAGCCGTACGGGATCACCGGCGCGGCGCCGGTGAGGCCGTACGGGCGGCGCGTCCCGGGGTGGCGAGGGTTCCGTGAGCGGGTGGCGCGGGCCGCACGCGGGCCCGAGGAGATCCTCGGGCGGCCGGTCGAGGCCGCGGGGGTGGCCGCGGTGGCGGTCGCCGCCTGGCTGTTCGCCACCCCGTACGCCCTGCCCTGGTACGACGGGCTGGCCTTCGCGCTGCTGGCGATGGTGCCCGCGACCGGTCTGGACGGGTTCGTGGCCGCCCGCATGGCCGTGTTGTCGCTCGCCTACCTGCCGGCCCGCCAGAAGGACCAGCCGCCCGACCTGGGCTGGCTGGTCACGGTGTGGCGGGGTCAGGTGGTGCCGTGGATCCTGCTGGCGCTGACGGCCGGCCTGGTGTGGTGGGCCCTCCGCGCTGCAGCGCGCGGATGGACGCGGCCAGGGTCAGCGGCACCGCGACCGTGAGCGCCATGGCCGGGATGGCGATGCCGGAGTCGTTGACCAGGAAGCCGGCCAGCGCCGTGGTGAGCACCCCGAACAGCCCGGCGCGCAGCGCGGGCGCCCCGGTGTAGGCCAGGCCGAGGGCCGAGACGCCCCACCGCGAGGGGCGGGCGAGCACGAAGAACAGGAACGCAAGGGCGGCCAGCGAGAGAGCCGTGAGCTGCCAGTTCCCGAGCGTGCCGAGCATCGCGCCGAGCTTGCGGCCGACCACCGGCAGCGCCTCGCCGTCGGCCACCTGCTGGACGAAGGCGCCCAGGTGGGTGCGCTGCTCGCTCGGGCGCAGCCAGTCGGCCACCGCGATCACGCCGACCAGCGCGGCCCCGCCGGCCGCGACGACCACCAGCCGCCCGGGGGTCACCTTCCTGCCGGACAGCATCAGCATGAACACCGCGAACCCGAGGACGAACGCGGGCACCCCGCCGAAGTCGGCCCCCCACCCCGGCCACCCGTCCGCGAAGATCGCCAAAAGCCCGTACACCAGGCAGACGGCCAGGGCCACCGCGCGGCGCCCGCGTTCCATCAGGACCTGCGCCACGCTGGCGAGCGCGAGGATCGTGCCGGTCGCGTACACGGCGAACGCGATGTTGCTGAAGCCGTAGAACCGGCCGCCGGTGACCGGTTCGTACCCGGTGACGGCGTTCACCTGGAGCCGGGACCCGGTCATCACGTCGATCATCAGCGCGAGCGAGGTCACGGCCGCGACGACGGTCAGCGGGCCGAGGACGTGGGCGCGCCACGGCCCGGCGAACGCGAGCGCCGCCAGCAGCCCGGCGCTCGCCGCGATCGTCGCGATCAGCGCGGCCATCGGGTGCGGCAGGTTCCACCACGGGACGAGCTGCGCCAGGAACGTCGACACCGCGACGGCCCCGGCGGCCACGGCGAGGACCTGGGTGGCCGCCAGGACGCGGGCGCCGCCCCACCCTCGGCGGACGGCGAGGGCGGCCAGCCCGTAGAAGATCAGCTGGAGGGCGACGAGCACCGCGAAGAAGGGCGCGCGCACCTCGACCAGGACACGGCTCGCCAGATCGGCGTCGGACAGCTCCCTGACGGCGTCGGAGACCCGTTCGGGGGATGGCCCTCCGGAGGCCCAGGGGCGCCCTACGGCGCCTTCAGGGACCGGGACGCCGAGAGTGTCCAGGACGGTGGTGGTCACGTCCGTGATGGTGACCAGGGCGTCCTGGCGGGTCGAGGTGGCGGTGAGGTGCCCGTGGCGGTACGGCGGCCCGCTCGGGGAGGGGCCCTCGGCGATCGCGACGTGCAGGTGGGAGCGCGCGGAGGCGTCGGACAGGCCCGCGATGAGGGTGGTGGCGCCTGGGGGGACCAGCCGCAGGATCTCGCCGGCCTGGCGGTCGGCGCGGGCAACCGCCTCGGCCCGTGCCTGCCGGGTCAGGTCGGGGGGCGGCGCGGCCGCGCCCGGCTGGGTGATCCAGGCGCGGGCCAGGTCGTCGATGCCGGCCACGACGAGGTCGTACCGGCCGAGATCGCCGAGCCCGCCCACGTTCTCGGCATATTTCGCGATTTTTCCGGATCTGTCGGCGGCGCCGAGGGCGGCACCGGGCCCGGCGGCGGCCACCGTCCCCCCGGCGTCCCGCACGGCCTGGCCGAGCAGGCCGATCGTGGCGCGGTAGGAGGTGGCGGCGTTGAAGGACGCCAGATCGGCCCACCCGGGCACGCTCGCCGAGCCGTCGGGAGCGGCCACGGGGGCGGGGGGAAGGCCGCACTCGCCCGCCGCCGACCCCGCGCGCTGGCCGGCCGAGACCGTCAGCCATCCGGCGACCGGGCAGGTGCTCGCCCGGTCGGGCCGGGGATAGGCACGGATCGACATCGACGCCGACGCGCCCCGGCCCGCCAGCGCCCACAGGTTGGGCGTGCCGGCCTCACTGAGATCGGCCCACTCCAGCCCCGGCACCCCGACCAGCACCACACGCCCGGCGATCGCCCCTCGCCCGGCGGCGCCCGCGCCGCGAACGGCCGGCACCGCTCCCCGCGCCCCGGGTCCGCGCTGCCGGAGTGTCGCCTGGGCGGTGGATTCGCGCGGGGGCGCCGAATACGTCCCGGATCCGCCGTGTCGGAGCGTCACCTGGGCGGCGGATTCGTGCGGGGGCGCCGCACCGTGCCGGAGCGCCGTGACCTCTCGCGGGGCGGGAGCGGTGTGCGAGGCGGCCTGGGCCGGGCCGGTGGGCAGGACGGCCAGCCCGAGCGCCCACACCAGCGCCGCCCACGTCCGGACGGCGTCTCGCATGTCCAACGGGAACCCTCGCTTCCACCCTCCGGCGACCACTTCGCCCTGGAAACCATAGCCAGGACCACGACCCCCGCGTCCCCGCGAAGAGGCGGTAGCCTGCCAGGTCGTGAGTACTGAGCCCGCGCCCTTGCCCGTACGGCGGTGGTGGACGTGGCCGCTGGCCCTGCTGATCATCGGCGCGGCGGCCGTCCCCCTGGTCGCCTACTGGCTGTCCAACCCCCTCGACCAGCGCCTGGTCGACCTGGACGTCTACCGTCTCGGCGGCGAGAGCGTCCTGCGCGGGTTCCCGGTCTACGACGCGTTCACGCCCGCGCCCCAGTTGCTGCCGTTCACCTACCCGCCGATCGCCGCGCTGCTCGCCGTGCCGCTGGCCGCGATGTCCTGGCCGGCGGCCCAGTGGGTGTGGACGATCGGCGTCCTCGCCTCCCTCGCCGTGACGGTCTGGTTCGCCTTCCGCGAGCTGCTCGCCCGGTTCGAGCGCCACCTTCCCGGCCGGCCGGCGTGGGCGGTGCCGGCGCTGTTCGCAGTGCTGACGGTCGCGGGCATGTACCTCATGCCGATCAGGGACCAGGTGCGGTTCGGCCAGGTGGACATCATCCTGGTGATGTTGTGCCTGGTGGACTGTGTCGCGCGCCGGCCGTGGTGGCCGCGCGGCATGCTGATCGGGCTGGCCACGGCGGTCAAGCTCACCCCCGGCGTCTTCCTGATATATCTCCTGATCACCGGCTTCGGGAGGGACGGCCTTCCCGAGCAGCGCAGGACCTTCTCCATCGCGGCCCTCACCACGCTGCTGCTGACCGTCCTGCCGTTCCTGGTGATCCCGCACGACGCCGGCGCCTTCTGGTTCTCCGCCCTGCTCGACTCCGATCGGGTGGGGTCCAACACCTCCACCACCAACCAGTCGATCCGCGGGATGCTGCTGCGCCTCTACCTGCCCGGCTGGCTCACCTCGCTCCTCTGGCTGGCCCTGGTGGCCGCCATCGCCTGGTACGGGTTCCGCCACGCCCGCAGGGCGCTGCGCGACGGCGACCAGATGACGGCCGTGGCGCTGACGGGCCTGATGGCCGTGCTGATCTCGCCGGTCGCCTGGATCCACCACCTGGCCTGGATGATCGTCGTCCTCGCCGCGCTGGCCGGGCACGCCACCGCCACCGCCTCCGCGCGGGGGTGGCGCGAGCTCGCGTGGCTCTGGGTGCCCGCGGGCGTCTGGCTCTACTACGTGCTGCCGATCCCGTGGTGGGGGGTCTCGCTGCGAGCCGCCGAGATCCCGGTACTCAGCCCCGTCGCCGGGCGGATCGTCCAGGACGCGTTCGGGCTCGGGGCCGTCGGCCTGGTGTGGCTGCTGGCCCGTCGCGGGGCCGCGACCCCTGTCGGGCCCGGCTCCAGCGTCAGTCATGGATATCTCGAGTGAGAGGGGCGGACAGGCCGGTAGCCTTGTGATATGCCGAAACTCGCCTATCTCGGACCCGAGGGCACGTTCTGCGAAGCGGCCCTGCGGATCCTCGCGCCGGACGCCGAGCGTCTGCCGTGCGCCAACGTGTCGGCGGCGCTGGACGCCGCGCGGGGCGGCGAGGCCGACGGCGCCGTCGTCCCCCTGGAGAACTCCGTCGAGGGCGCGATCACGGTCACGCTCGACGAGCTGGCCTGGGGCGAGCCGCTCCTGATCAGCGCCGAACTGCTCCTGCCCGTCGAGTTCTCCCTGCTGGTGCGGCCCGGCATCGGCCTGCCGCAGATCAAGCGGGTCTACACCCACCCGGCCGCGATCACCCAGTGCCGCAACTACCTGGCCCGCGAGCTGCCCGACGCCGTGGTGGTCGCCGCGCCGTCGACGGCCGCCGCCGCGCTTGAGGTCTCCATGCCCGGCTCGCCGTACGACGCGGCGATCGGGCCGGCCATCGCGGGCGAGCACTACGGGCTGTTCGAGCTGGCGGCCCGCATGGGCGACCGCGACGACACCGTCACCCGGTTCGTCCGGGTCTCCCGGCCGGGCCCGCTGCCCGAGCCGACCGGTGCCGACCGCACCTCGTTGGTGGCCTTCCTCCGCGACGACCACCCGGGCGCGCTGCTGGAGATGCTGAGCGAGTTCGCGGTGCGCGGGGTCAACCTGACGCGCATCGAGTCGCGGCCGACCGGCGACGGCATCGGGCGCTATTTCTTCCACTTCGACGCCGAGGGTCACGTCGGCGACGCCCGGGTCGGCGAGGCCCTGTCGGGTCTGCGCAGGCTTTCCGACGACGTGCGCTTCCTCGGCAGCTACCCGCGCGCCGACCGGGTCTCTCCGCAGCTCAAGTCCGGTGTGGCCGACCCCGACTTCGCCGAGGCGGCCGGCTGGCTGGCCAGGATCCGCACCGGCCAGGCCTGACAGAGGACAATAGGCGCGCGAGCGCCGGTCGGACATCGGTAGCCTTTACCACGTGATTGACCTGCGTACCCTTCGTGAGGACCCGGACCGGCTACGGGCGTCGCAGCGTGCCCGCGGTGAGGACGACTCCGTCGTCGACACGCTGCTCGACCTGGACGAGCGGCGCAGAAGCGCGCTGAGCGGCTACGAGTCGCTGCGCGCCGAGCAGAAGACCGTCGGCAAGTCGGTGTCCAGGTCCTCCGGCGACGAGCGTGCCGCGCTTCTCGGCCGTGCCAAGGATCTCGCCGCCAACGTGAAGGGCGCCGAGGCCGAGTCGGAGAAGCTGGCCAAGGAGCTCGACGCGCTCCTGGCGGGCGTGCCCAACATCATCGAGGAGGGCGCCCCGGCCGGCGGCGAGGACGACTACGTGGTGCTGGAGGAGGTCGGGGACAAGCCCAGCTTCGACTTCACGCCGCGCGACCACCTCGAACTCGGCGAGATGCTCGGGGCGATCGACACCGAGCGCGGCGCCAAGGTGTCCGGTGCCCGGTTCTTCTTCCTGACCGGCGCGGGCGCGCGGCTGCAGCTCGGCCTGCTCAACATGGCCATGCAGCAGGCGATCGAGGCCGGTTTCGTGCCGATGATCACTCCGGTGCTGCTCAAGCCCGAGGCGATGGCCGGCACGGGCTTCCTCGGGTCCCACTCCTCGGAGGTCTACCGCCTGGAGGCCGACGACCTCTACCTCGTGGGCACCTCCGAGGCCCCCATGGCCGCCTACCATGGCAACGAGATCCTCGACGGCGGGTCGCTGCCGATCCGGTACGCCGGGTGGTCGTCGTGCTTCCGGCGCGAGGCCGGGTCGTACGGCAAGGACACGCGGGGCATCATCCGGGTCCACCAGTTCGACAAGGTCGAGATGTTCTCCTACTGCCGTCCCGAGGACGCGCGCGAGGAGCACGCCCGCCTTCTCGGGTGGGAGAAGGAGATGCTGGCCAAGGCCGAGCTGCCGTACCGGGTGATCGACACCGCGGCGGGCGACCTCGGCACCAGCGCCGCCAGGAAGTTCGACTGCGAGGCGTGGCTGCCGACGCAGAACCGCTACCTGGAGCTCACCTCGACGTCCAACTGCACCGAGTTCCAGGCCCGAAGGCTCGCCGTGCGCTACCGCGACACCGACGAGAAGCCGAGGCACGTCGCCACCCTCAACGGCACCCTGGCGACCACGCGATGGATCGTGGCCATCCTGGAGAACCACCAGCAGGCCGACGGGTCGGTGGTGGTGCCCAAGGCGCTGCGGCCTTATGTCGGACTGGACGTCCTGGAGCCGGTCAAGTAGTCAGGTCCTGACGAAGAGTAAACCGCTATTCCCCTTTGGAAGGGGGCTTACTCTCGCACTGTCTGCTACCTATGTCCGCTTTGTCAGAGTGGTGTGGGCGATATACGACACGAAGGCGGGGTTCGCTTTACGCGAACCCCGCCTTGTGTGTGTCAGTGGTCAGACGGCGCGGACCTGCGACGCCTGCGGACCCTTCTGTCCCTGCGTGACCTCGAACTCGACCCGCTGGCCGTCTTCGAGACTGCGGTAGCCGTTGCCGACGATCTCGGAGAAGTGCACGAAGACATCCGGAGCCTCACCGTCGGGGGCGATGAATCCGTAGCCCTTCTCGGCGTTGAACCACTTGACGGTTCCCTGAGCCATTAAAGCTCTCCCTGCGATTGATCTTGGGGTCCACACCTCGCGAACCCCGGGGTGTGTCGCACAGCTTCCCGGGGCCGCTCAGACAGTCAAGCTGGTTTCGCACATCGGGTTCAGCTAATACAACGCCACCACATCTAACACCATCTGCGGCCCTTTGTTCCCCCTCCTGGCGAGATTCTTTTACTCCCTGGGCTGACGGGGGTCCCGGTTCTCACACAGGGCAAACTAGAGCTTGTTATGGCCAGCCCCAGACTCATCGCCACCGACCTGGACGGCACCGCCCTGCGGTCGGACGGCACCATCTCGCCGCGTACGGCGGCGGCGTTCGCGCTCGTGGAGCAGGCGGGCGCGGTCCTGGTGTTCGTCACCGGCAGGCCGCCGAGGTGGATGGGCAACGTCGCAGGGTCCGTGCGCCACCGAGGACTCGCCATCTGCGCCAACGGCGCACTGGTGTACGACCTGCACGCCGAGCGCATCGTCGAGTCCCACCTCATCGACCCGGCGGTGCTCTCCGAGGCCGTGCGCCGCCTGCGGGAGCGCATCCCGGGGCTCACCTTCTCGGTGGAGTACGAGGGCGGCTTCGCCCACGAGAGCGGGTTCCGGCTCGGCGGCTGGGACCGCGGTGAGGTCCCGGGGCCGCACGTGGGCGCCGCCACGCTGATCTCGCGGCCCTGCGCCAAGCTGCTGGCCTTCCACCGCACCATGAACCCCGACCTGCTCCACCTCCTCGTGGAGGAGGCCGTGGGCGACCTGCTGACCGCCACCCACTCCAGCGGCAGGGCGCTGATCGAGATGAGCGCCCAGGGCGTGACGAAGGCGACCGCGCTCGCCGCGCTCGCCCGGGAGCACCTCATCGGCGCGGAGGAGGTGGTGGCCTTCGGCGACATGCCGAACGACCTGCCGATGCTCGACTGGGCCGGCACGTCGTACGCCGTGGCCAACGCCCACCGGGACGTGCTGGCCGCCGTCACGCACGTGACGGCGGCCAACGACGACGACGGGGTGGCCCAGGTACTGGAGAAGCTGTACGGCTGACAGGGGTGCCGGCCGGAGGGCCTACAGGGGGCGGGCGGGTTACAGGTAGGGGCCGGAGCTGCGCTGGGGCGGGTGCTCGTCCTGGGAGACGCCGCCAGGCAGCGCGCGCCGCATCTGCTCCAGCTGGGCGCGGGCGGCCATCTGCTGGGCGAACAGCGTGGTCTGGATGCCGTGGAACAGGCCCTCCAGCCAGCCGACGAGCTGGGCGTGGGCCACACGGAGCTCCGCGTCGCTCGGCGCGGGACCGTCGTCGCCGCCGCTGAACGGCAGGGACAGCCGCTCCAGCTCGTCCACCAGCTCGGGGGCGAGGCCGTCCTCCAGCTCCTTGATCGAGCTCTGGTGGATGTCCTTGAGGCGCTTGCGGCTCGCCTCGTCGAGAGGGGCGGCGCGTACCTCCTCCAGAAGCTGACGGATCATGCTTCCGATGCGCATCACCTTCGCCGGCTGCTCCACCAGCTCGGCGACCGAACGCTCCTCGTGCTCGCCGCCGGCCCCGTCCACCGTCAGGCCATCGGGACCGACGACCACGATATGGGGGGTGCTCTCCTCAGCATTCATGACATTCAACCTAGCTCACCTGGCCAGCAGGACTTTCCCGATGTGGTCCCCGGATTCGAGGATCCGGTGCGCCCGCGCGGCATCCGCCATCGGGACGACCTCGTGGACGATCGGCAGGACCGCTCCCGCGGCCACCAGAGGCCACACGTTCTCGAGGACGCCGCGCACGATGACGCCCTTGTCCGCCACGGGCCGGTTGCGCAGCCCGGTCGAGATGATCGAGCCACGCCTGGCCATCAGCGCCCCGAGGTCCAGCTCGCCCCTGAGCCCGCCCTGGAGGCCGATGACCACCAGCCGGCCCCCGGTGTTCAGCGCGGAGACGTTCCTGCCGAGGTACTTGGCGCCCATGATGTCGAGGATTACGTCGGCGGTGACCTTCTCGGCGAAGTCCTCCTCGCGATGGTTGATCGCCTCGTCCGCGCCCAGCTCCAGGCAGTACGCGATCTTCTCCGGGGTGCCCGCCGTGACCACCACGCGGGAGCCGAACGCCTTGGCCATCTGGATCGCGCAGGTGCCGATGCCGCTCGCCCCGCCGTGCACGAGGAGCGTCTCCCCGCGCCGCAGCCGCCCGGCCATGAAGACGTTCGACCAGACGGTGCACACGACCTCGGGCAGCCCGGCCGCCTCCGCCAGAGTGACCCCAGAAGGCGCGGGGAGCACCTGCTCCCAGGGGACGGCCACCCTCTCGGCGTACCCTCCGCCGGCCAGCAGCGCGCACACCTCGTCGCCGGGCGCGAAGCCCTCGACGTCCTCGCCCACCTCGGCGACCACGCCCGAACACTCCAGACCGGGAATTTCCGAGACTCCTGGCGGCGGAGGGTACAAACCCTGCCGTTGCATCAGGTCGGCACGGTTGACCCCGGCGGCGGTCACCTCGATCAGCACTTCTCCCCGTGTGGGGCGAGGTTCTGGAACCTCCCGCCACTCCAGTACCTCGGGTCCACCGGGCTCGGAAACCACGATCGCGCGCATGTGACCAAGGTATCCGGGTAGCCAAGTCGGCGGTTGGCCACGTTGGTCGTGATTGCGGGCGGTAATCTTCATTCTATTTGCTGCCCCTTTAGCCCAGTCCCGAGGGGGAACACGGTGGCAAGGCACGATCGTGAGGATCCTCATTCTCTTGAAGAGCAGCTCGCGTGGCTCGACGCCATCAAGGAGACGGAGGAAGCACCCGTCCAGGTGACCGTCACCGCGGACGAGACCGTCGTCTCGCCATATCCCAAGGACCCCTGGGCCATGGTGCCGGCCGACCCGCCGGCGGCCTCGTCGCCGCTGTTCCGCGCCGCGGGGGATCCCCTCCACGGCTCCACCCAGCCCGACGACACGGGCGAGCGCGACCACGGCGACACCGCCGAGGTCCGGCCGTCCGGCGACCGCGACCCGTGGGGCACGCCGTCCGAGCCCCCGGCCAAGCCGGCCGGGCGCGACACGGGCCCGCGCGGCGGCCGCGACACCGGCCCGCTAGGTGGCCGTGACACCGGAAACCTCGGCGGGCGGGACGGCGGCGCGTTCTCCGCGCCGATCAACGCGCCGTCCGAGCCGCTGTCCCGCTCCGGCCTGTCCTCCACGGGCGGCGCCTTCGGCGACCGCGCGCCGTCCGCGGGGTCGGGCGCGTTCGGCGAACGGCCCCCGGCCCCCGGCTCCAGCGCCTTCGGGGAACGGTCCTCAGGACCGGCCACCGGATCCAGCGCCTTCGGGGAACGGTCCTCAGGACCGGCCACCGGATCCAGCGCCTTCGGGGAACGGTCCTCAGGACCGGCCGCGTCAGGCGCGTTCGGGGAACGGTCCTCCGGGTCGGGCGCCTTCGGCGAACGCCCCCCCGCGCCGGGGCTCGGCGCGTTCGGCGAGCGGCCCGCTTCGGGGGCGGGCGCGTTCGGCGAGCGACCCGCCTCGCCGCCCCAGCCGTCCTCCGCCGCGCCGGCCGCCCAGGAGCGGCAGGGGGTCAGCGAGGACACCGACAGCTTCACCTTCGGCTCGCTCACCGAAGAGCCGCCCGGCGGCACGTCCTCCGGATGGATCCCGGCGGGCCCGCTCACCTCCGGCGAGAACGCGCGGAAGCCGCCCAAGGCCGCGGAACCGCCCAAGGAACCGGAGTCCTACGAGCGGTCCGAGCCGTACGAGGAGCCCGAGCCCTTCCGGCAGCCGGAGGCCGAGACCACCGGCGAGCAGCCCGTGCGCGGCTGGCTGGAGGCCGCGCTCCCCGCGGTGGAGACCGCCGAGCCCGAGGCCCCGCAGGAACGTTTCGGCTCCTTCGCCTCCGGTGGCGGCGCCGACACCGACGACGTCGTGGTCCCCCGCGTGGAGCACGTCCTGTACGAGCCGGTGACCGAGAAGGCGGCCCCGCCCGCGCAGCGGCGCCCGTCGCCGAGCCGAAGTCGCCCACCGGCCCGGTCGATCCCCCCGCCTCCGCCGACCCCTTCGGCCCCGGCTCCCTGGGTAAGGGCGGTTCTCCCGCCTCCCGGGGTTCCCTCGGTTCCGCCGCTCCGGCCGCTCCGCCTCGCGCGGCGGTCGCCGCCGCCGGGCCCGCGACCAGGGAGAACGACCCGGCCCCGATCAGGGAAACCGATCCGGCGGCGACCAGGGAGAGCGGCCCGGTGACCCGGGAGGATCCGCTGGAGGAGCGTGAGCCGTACCGGCCGCGCCGCCGCCAGTCCCCCCCGCCGCCCCCGCAGCCCGCGTTCGGCTCGCCTGGACGGCAGGCGGCGGGCGCCAAGGGCACGGCCGGGGTGCGGCAGACCGCCGACAGCCTCGACCCGGTGTCCCTGCTCCGTGGCCGCAGGAACGCTCCCGCGGGCGGCTGGCGCAAGCTCGTGTTCAAGGCCTCCGCCGGGCTCATCAAGCCGGGGGAGTCCCCCGAGGTGCGCCGCCGCCGCGAGCTGCTCACACGGGCCCGTACGCCCGTCGCCACCGGCCACCACCGCGTGGCCGTGCTCAGCCTCAAGGGCGGCGTCGGCAAGACCACGACGACCGTCGGGCTCGGGGCCACGCTGGCGTCGGTGCGCGGCGACCGGGTGATCGCGGTCGACGCCAACCCCGACCGGGGGACGCTGTCGGACAAGGTCGAGCTGGAGACCTCGGCGACCGTGCGCGACCTGCTCAACGAGCGGCAGCAGATCAAGCGGTATGTCGACATCCGGGCGTTCACCTCGCAGGCGCCCTCGCGGCTGGAGATCCTTGCCTCCGACCGCGATCCTTCGGTGTCGGAGGCGTTCAGCGCCGCCGACTACCAGTCGGTCTCGCAGGTCCTGGAGAACTTCTACTCGATCTGCCTCACCGACTGCGGCACCGGCCTGCTGCACTCCGCGATGTCGGGCGTCCTCGGCCTGGCCGACCAGCTCGTGCTGGTCAGCTCACCGTCGGTGGACGGCGCGCGTGCCGCGTCGGCGACCCTCGACTGGCTGGAGGCGCACCACTACGCCGACCTGGTGAAGGCCGCGACGGTGGTGCTGTGCAGTGTGCGCCCGCGTTCGAAGTCGACCGTCGATTTGGACCGGCTGGAGGCGCACTTCGCCGCCCGCTGCCGCGCCGTCATCCGCGTGCCCTACGACCCCCACCTGGAGGAGGGCGCGGAGATCGACCTCGACCGCCTGCTGCCGGCCACCCGGGAGTCCTACCTGCTGCTCGCCGCGTCGGTGGGCGACGGTTTCGGGGGCCCGCAGGCGTGAACCCCCGAAGGGCCCCGGGCGTGGACCGCCGTGGCGGAGGGTGTGGGATTCGAACCCACGAGGCCGTCGCCGACCTGGCCGCTTTCAAGGCGGCTGCACTCGTCCACTATGCGAACCCTCCAGTGCGAGACCAACGATAGCGGTGCCCGGCGGGCGCTCGCGCGCGAGTTCTCATCGGCGTGCGCCCGCCTTCGCGGCCGGACGCGCGCCCGCCCTGGCTACTCGTACGGCTCGGCGGGCGGGGCGATCACGGTAAGGCGCGTGGCCCGCATCTCGGGGGCCGGCGCGCGCTCGTCGGGCGTGGGCACCCACGTGCCCGTGACCGTGACCCAGGTGTCGTCGCGCGGCGCGGGCACCCCGAGCACGGCCACCCTCAGGGGCGACGCGTCGGCGGCGCAGCAGCCGATCCGCATGCGGGTGAGGTACCACCGGCCGCCGTCCGCGCGCACCGCGAAGCCGGTCAGCGTGACCTGGCGGCCCGCGAGGGACGGGCTAGTGCCGCTCCGGGCCCGGCCGATGAACTCGCCGAGCGACATGGCCGGGGGCCCGCCCGCCGGCAGCGCCGCGTACGGCCCGGCCGGCATGGGCCGCGGCGCCGGGTCCAGTCCGGCGGCGTACGAGCCGAGCGCGGGCGGGGCGATCAGGAAGATGATCACCACGGGCAGGCACAGCAGCCAGGCGGCCCTGGGGCCTGACGGGCGTGCGGTTCCCGGGGCGTACGGCCTGCGCCACTCCTGGACCAGGCCGAGGACGCCGAGCGCGAGGACGACCACGCCCGCCGCGACGAGCGGCACCCGGAAGCCGGGCCGGACGTAGTTCACATAGAGGGAGGACAGCGCCGAGACCCGCAGGACCGCCCCGCCGAGCAGCGTCAGGATGATGCTCTGGGTCATGCGGTTCACAGCAGCACCCGTCCCGCGAGCACGCTCACCAGGACGGCCGCCGTGAGCACCGGCGGCACGAACCGCACCGCGTACGCCCGGGCGGGCGCGCCCGCCCGCAGGGCGGTCAGGTCCACCATCGGGCCGGCCACGAGGAAGACGAGCCTGGCCGTCGGCGAGAAGCCCGTGAGCGAGGCGGCCACGAAGGCGTCCGTCTCGGGGCGGAGCGAAAGGACGACCGCGAGCACCGCGAGGACCAGCACCGGCAGCCACGGGATCCCGCTCACCGAGGCGAGCCATGATCGGGGGACCACCACGTTCAGCGTCGCGGCGACCAGGCCGCCGATGACCAGGAACCCGCCGGCGCGCAGGAGGTCGTACCGCATCTCCGACAGGAAAGCGGCCCACCGGGACTCGCCCTCCTCGGCCGCGCGGGCGGGGACGCGCGCCGGGCCGGGCCGGCCGGTCGCCTGCCAGATCCAGCCCGCGAGCACCGAGACGACCAGCGAGGCGGCGAACCGGGCGAGGACCAGGTCCGGGTGGCCGGGGAAGGCGACGGCGGTCGCCACGAGCACGACGGGGTTGACGGCGGGCGAGGCCGGCAGGAACGCGAGCGCCCTCCTGACCGCCGTGCCCGGTACCGGCGCGGCGTACGGCCGTCGCGGCACCTTCGCCCAGAAGGACGGCGGCACGAACGCGGTGATCGCCGAGGACAGCGCCACACCGCACACCAGGAAGGGCACGGCCTGCACGCAGATCGACACGAAGATCGTGGACCAGGTGCGCAGGGCGGGGGCGGTGAGGTGGGGCGACAGCAGTACGTTGCCGAGCAACAGGAAGCCGGCCAGGGCCGCGAACACCCAGAGGAGGACCTGGGCCTCCGGGGCGCGCCGCCCCCAGGTCGGCGGGGGGGCCGAGCTCTCGGGCTCAGGGCTCCAGTCGAGTGTCGTTCGGTCGCTCATAAAGGATTTATGGGTATTTCTGGATATTGACGGGGTCTGGGATGAAAGTCAGTTTTGACGGCCGCCCTGACGGTACACCCGTCCTCTGGGGCGGAGCTGCCCAAGCACCCAACTGGGGCCGGTGTACTCAGCGCCCAGCCCCTCCACCCGCCGTCGCAGCCCCCGGTCGGCGGTCACGACCAGCACCCGCTCCCACGGCCTGGCCCGCCGCAGGTCGCCGACCGTCTCCACGATCGCGTCGTCCCCGCTGCCGGGCGCCTCGACCACGGTCACGGAGCCGGTCCCGTGCACGCCGCGCGCCGCCCCCTCGACCACCAGGACGATCCTCGGGAACCACCTGGCCGGGGCGGGGAACCCCTCCGGAGGGGTCAGGCCCAGCACGGCCCGCTCCTCCACGTCCTCCAGCAGGCGCTTGGCCGCGCCCGCCCGGTCGCGCCACCAGCCGTGCTCGGCCCGCGCGCCGACGATGTTGGCCGCGTCGAGGACGACCACGGACGGCGGGAGGGCCGGCAGGATGGCCGGCCAGGTCTCGGCGAAGCCGGGATGCAGCAGCTTCTCCGCGGAGATCACCTCGGCGGGCAGCCACCGCATGTCGGTGCTCTCGTCGTTGGCCGGTGCCGCGGGGAACAGGGACTCCGCCTCCGCGATCACCGTCTGGAACGACCAGCCGCCGTGGTCGTCGGTGTAGACGCCGAGGACGCGCAGCCCGTCCCCCCGCAGGGCCGCCTCCTCCAGGGCCTCCCGCATCGCGCCCGTCACGGCGTCCTCGTGGCTGTCCAGGGCGCCGCCGGGGAGCCCCCACGTGCCCCCGTGGTGGCTCCAGGACGCCCGCTTCTGCATCAGGACGTGCGGCAGGCCGGTGAGGTCGTAGTGGACGGCCAGCAGCCCCGAGGCCCCGTGCACTCCCCAGTGCCGGTGGCCGCGCTCGCACAACGCCCAGCCGTCGCCGTCCTTCGCCGCCATGTTCCTATCCTGCCTCAACCAGGCCATGGGGATTCGTCCGGTTCGCTACGATCCTCCAGCGATGGACGGATCACTCTCCCCGCTCCGATTGCCCTTCGACACCTTCCGTCTCGTGGGGCGCCTCTTCCTGCCGCTCGCCTTCTTCTACTCCCTCGGCCTGCTGGTCCACGAGGGGGTGATCCTGCTCGCCGTCCGCCTGGCCGAACCCAAAGGATGGCACGCCTACCTGGGGTTCGCCGTCCTCAGCTTCGGGGTGCTGGTCACCCTGACCGCGTATATCGCGATGCTGAACGCGGCGGGCAGGGCCCTGCGCACCGAGGAGATCCAGGCCGCCACCGCCGACGAGCGCGAGCGCGAACTGGTCGACGCGATCGCCCACACCCTGCTGCCCTTCCTGGTGTTCTACAGCGCGTGGGGGCTCTTCAGGGCCGACCTGAGCACCTTCCAGCGGCTGTCGAACGAGCTCAGGCCCGGCATCGACCTGGGCACGATCGACCTGCTGCTGAACCTCTTCGACGTCAACGCCCTGATCGTGGTCGTCACGCTGGTGATCTTCCTGGTCAAGGTCGTGTGCGAGCGGCTGTACCGGGCCAGGGGCAACCGGCTGCTCGGCGTGGCGAACAGCACCTTCGAGTGCATGTGGATGTTCTTCGGCCTCATCTCGCTGGGCAACTGGGTCGGCGACGCCGTCGACTGGCTGACCAGCCGCGTCGTCTGGGCGGAGGCCCTGGACGCGATCGGCTGGGCGCCGCTGGCCGCCGACCTCAAGAAGGGCCTGGAGGTGATCGCCCCCTACCTGCCCGACCTGAAGGACGGCCTGGTCGAGCCGCTGGTGTGGCTCGCCATGGCGGCCGTCGTGTACAGCTCCTCGACGACCGAGGAGGCGCGGCTCATCGAGGGCACCCGGGTCGAGGCGCGCGTCTCCTGGCTCTGGCGGCGGATCCCCGCCCCGGTCCAGACCGCCGCCGAGTTCCTGTCCCGGGGGGTCCGCGACAAGTACGTCCCGCTGGTGAACGGCTTCCGCTTCGTCCTGAGCGGTGGCGCCCTGTTCTACCTGACCTTCTGCCTGGTCTACGCCGCCCTGGAGGCGCTGGCGTCCGTCGCGTTCATCGGCGTCACCCGGCTGATCGGGCCGCACGAGGTCCTGTGGTGGCAGATGTGGGAGGGCGCCGCGGCGTTCCCGGTCAGCCTGCTGCACGAGGTGCTCCGCGTCTGCCTGCTCGCCGTGACCTTCGACCTGGCCCTGCGCCGGGCGTACGCGCGCGGGGCCGCCAGGACGGCGCCCGTGCCCGCCGCGTCCGCCGGGTGAGCCGTGACGGTCCTGTCCTGACGGTCCTGTCCTGGGGCGCGCCTCGTCTATGGGGTGAGCCGCACCGTCCGTGATTCCGGCCCGAGGTGGACCTCGACCTCCAGGCTCGCGAACGCGTCCTCGGGGACGACGTAGACCGTCTGGATCGTCAGCTCCTTGCCCGCCGGAGTGGGGACGATCTTGTAGTCCTGGTCCATCGTCCAGCACGAGCCGGCGTTGCCGTTCCTCGGGGCGAGGTCGCCGCGGAAACTCGACGGCCAGCTCCGCCCGGCCCGGTCCACGACCCGGAACTTGCAGTCGCGCGTACCGGCGGCGAACTTCTTCGCGGCCTGGTCGGTCAGCGGCTTCATCGAGGTGAGGACGATGGCGATCCGTGTGCGCGGCGGCAGCGGGCGGGCGGCCGGGTCGGCGAGCCGCCCCTCGGTGACGCTCTTCAGGCGCCACTCCACCCCGTCGAGCACGGCGGCCCGACCGCCTGCCGCCACGACCCGCCGGCCGCCCTCGCCGGTGAGGGTCTCGTACTTGTCCCGCCACGGCAGCACCCTGGCGGCGATCACGACGGGGACGAGCACCAGCAGCCCGAGCCCATATCCGGCCTTCCTCACCCAGGTCACAGGTTCCGCACCGGCCCGACGGTCACGGTGGGCGGCATCCGCTGGAGGAGCCCGGTCGCGTAGGAGGCGGTCAGGCCGAGGTCCACGTCCGCGGCGGGTCCCAGGAGGTCGAGGCCCTTGACGGAGTGTGTCGTGACGCTGAGGACGGCGCCCGTGAGGCGGTCGGGCGGGATCTCGAAGAGGATCGGGCCGTACGCGGGGATGCCGGGTGAAAGGTCGGTCTTGTCGAGCGTGCCGATCGTCGAGCTGGCCAGGTACTCGGACCCGTCCGCGGTGCGCAGCCGCGCCCCCTGCACCTGGAGGGACGTGGACGCGGCGGCGACGGTGGCCCAGACGACCACCCAGATGCCCGCCGTGGACTTCGGCTCACCCGTGAGGCCGTAGTCGTCGGTGATCCTGACCGCCCCGCCGAGCTCCAGGCGGTCCACACGCAACTGGAAGGCGGCGGTGTCGACCTGCTCGCCCAGCGCGCCCGAGACCGCGATCGGCGCGTACCGCTCGTCCACGCCGGGAGTCGCCCGCCGCACCCCGATGATCGCGGCCAGCAGCACCACGCCCATGACCACGCTCAGGACGGCGCGTCTCACCGGTCCACCTTGAGGTCGTAGATCGCCAGGTCGGGGCCCTCGTACCACTCCGAGAGCTCTGAGCTGAACCCGGCGACGTACTGGTCGTCCCGGAAGGTGACCGTCAGGTCGGTGGGATCGGGAAGCGGCGCGGGAACCGTGTAGACGATCATCACGCGCTCCGAGAGGCCCGGCTGGATCTGGTCGCGGTCGTACCTGCCGTCCCGGATCACGAAGCCGGCGGTCTTGTCCCTGATCCTGTCGATCGTCGAACCGCCGGGCGAGACGGTGAGATAGAGCCTGAACGCCAGGTCGCCGACCTTCGCGGTCTGGTCGCTGACGTTGCGCACCTCCAGTTCGACCGCCAGGAACCGGCCGGCCTTGGCGTCGCCGAACACGGGCGCGGGGTCCTTGGTCGCGTACGTCACCCTGTAGGGCGCTATCGCCAGGCGGTGGCCGGTGGTGGTCTCGCCGAGCCGGCGGTGCGGGATCTCGGCCGCGGCCTCCTTGAGCCCTCCGGCCGGCCACGCCAGCGCCAGCACCGTCGCCACCACGAACGCCACACCGGTGACGACGGCCCACGGCCCCACCGCCCCCCGCCCAGATGAAGGATCCGGAGTGGTCACGGCCACGGATCTTATCCCCCACTCACCCCCAAAAGCCGCAAATTCCAACATCAGGGACGGGCGCCCTACCCGCCGCCCTTGGCGAAGTGCTGGTAGTCCTTGGCGCCGTTGAAGTAGCCGCCCCACTCCCATCCGTACCGGCCGAACAGCTTGACCACGCGGTCGCCGGGGTTGATGACTCCCGGCTTGTGCAGAGGGCGTGTGGTGAACCGGCGGGCGTTCTGGTGGGCGTTGGAGCCGTCGGGCTCGACCCAGGGGTTCTCGCGGGGGTCGAGGTCGACGGCGCGGCCGTAGGAGTGCTTGGACCAGCTGCTGGCGCCGGTGGTCCTGCGGCAGTTGAACGCCGAGGTGTTGTCGGCCTCGATGGAGTCGAAGTCGCTGCCCTGGTAGGCGTCGATCGGCTCCATGCGGGTGATCGGGAACCGCCACTCGTACAGCCGCCCGAACACCGCGACCACGTCGTCGGTGACCGCCCGGTCGACGACCAGCGCCCCCGTGTGGGCCTTCTTGTCGAAGCCCCAGTACGTCATCGTCACCTTCCGCAGGTCGTCCGGGCCGACCGGGCAGCCGGAGTGCCACGAGCGGCCGAGCTGCGCGGCGGAGACCTTGGAGACCTTCGCCGAGAAGTCCGGCGGGCCCGGCGGGGAAGGGGTGGCGGTCGGCGTCCCCGGCGTCTCCGGCGCGGCGGGGGACGGCGGGGCGGCCGTCGCGTCCGGTCCTCTGGAGGGCGCCGCGCTCGGGCCGGGGGACGGCGACGGCGCCGCGGCGCCGCAGGCGGTGATGACGGCCGATACGCAGGCCAGGGCGAGAAGGCCCAGGTGGCGACGCATTCGTATCTCGGACATACGCCAGGGTAAGGCCCCGCCGGTGCCGCTCGTGACGCAATCGTGATGTCGGGCGCGCCGACTCGGCGTGGCAGGGGAATCGGGATCCGTACCCTGGCTTTTACTCGAAAGACCTCGCGCATGTGTTCGAGGGCGCGCTACAGTCTTGGCCATCGGATCGAACAGGGGTTCGGGCCGAGAGGTCCAGGTGAGGGGTGATGTGCCATGGCGTTGCTCTCGCCTCCCGCACAGCGGATGCCCGGCCGGGCGCCCGCCACCCGCCGGTCCGCGACACGCCGTAGCCCTTTCTACGGAAATCTAGGACGGCCGCTATATCCGGTCATAAAGTCCGAGAGCGTGGACCCCGTGCGCAATCCCTACGCCCCCGGTGCGGGGCAGCGCCCTCCGGAGCTCGCCGGGCGCGATCGTGAGCTGCAGCAGTTCGAGATCGTGCTGGAGCGGGTGGCCCGTGGCCGCCCCGAGCGCAGCATGGTCCTGACCGGGCTGCGCGGTGTCGGCAAGACCGTGCTGCTCAACACCTTCAAGTCCATGGCCATGCAGCGGCTGTGGGGCACCGGCAAGATCGAGGCCCGCCCCGAGCAGTCGATCCGCCGACCGGTCGCCGCCGCCCTGCACATGGCGATCCGCGAACTGGCCCCCCGCCACCGCGCGCCCGAGCGCATCGAGGAGTTCCTCGGCGTGCTCAAGGCCTTCGCCATGCGCGATCCCGGCGCGGCCAAGGGCACCTCCCACTGGTCCCCGGCGATCGACGTGCCCGCGGGCAGGGGCCGGGCCGACTCGGGTGACATGGAGATCGACCTCACCGAGCTCTTCGTCGACGCCGCCTCGGTGGCGACCGACCTGGGCGTCGGCGTCGCCCTGTTCATCGACGAGATGCAGGACGTGCAGGCGTCCGACATCTCCGCGCTGTGCGCCGCCTGCCACGAGCTGTCCCAGAGCGGCGGCCCGCTGATCGTGGTCGGTGCCGGCCTGCCCCACCTTCCCAGCGTGCTGAGCGCCAGCAAGAGCTACTCCGAGCGCCTCTTCCGCTACGCGCGCATCGACCGGCTCGACCGGGAGGCCGCCGACCTCGCGCTCATCGCGCCCGCCGAGCGGGAGAAGGTGGAGTTCACCCCGGAGGCCCTCGACGCGCTGTACGAAGCGGCCGACGGCTATCCCTACTTCGTCCAGGCCTACGGCAAGGTCGTCTGGGATCTCGCGCCCGGCAGCCCGATCACGGCCGACGACATACGGGTGGCCTCTCCCGAGGCCGAGGAGGAGCTCGCGGTCGGGTTCTTCGGAAGCCGCTACGAGCGCGCCACCCCCGCCGAGCGCGACTACATGCACGCGATGGCCTCGGTCGGCGACGAGCCCGTGCCGACGTCGGACGTGGCCGAGCTGCTCGGGCGCAAGCCGTCCAGCCTGTCCCCGGCCCGTGACAGCCTCATCAAGAAGGGACTCATCTTCAGCGCCGAGCGCGGCTTCATCGCGTTCACCGTGCCGCACTTCGGAAAGTTCCTCCGGGCGCAGCCGCTGTAGGCCGCTCCGGAGCCCCAAGCCGGACGTGGTGATCACGCCCGTCCCCATTGACCTCTCTACGGCTTTCTAGAGGGGAAGCTAGAGAGCCGTAGAGAGATGAATTCGCCACGCCGTGAGCTCCTGCGGCGCGCGGACACGACCCCCGGGTGCTGGGGTCGTGTCCGCGTGTCCGGATCGGGGAATCTAAGGCTCTCTAGCCTGTGGCCGATAGGCCGATAGATTTCACAAGAGGGTCGCCCGCCGTCTCGGTCTCCACCACGGCGACCCGTACGGCCGGCCGCCGCCCGATGAGGTACACCGCGAAGACGACCTCCGCCCGCGCGCCCGACGCGGTGCGCCCGGAATAGACGAAGAACCGCCAGCACAGCTCCCGCCAGGTGTCCTCCGGCTCGGCGGCGGTGAGCAGCTCGTTGTGCGACCGCCACTCGGCGCTCGACCGCAGCCGGGACAGGATCCGGGACGTGGACACCGGCCGCTGCTCGCACGGCGCGCGGTACCGTACCCGCGCGATCCCCTCCTCCAGCTCGGGCGAGAGGACCATCAGCACGGCCGCGCCCACGGCGACCGCCGCCACCAGCTCCCACGAGAACTCGGACAGCAGGTCGGCCCCCGAGACCGGGACGATCGCGACGACCACCCCCAGACCGGCCAGGACGACGGCCCGCCCGATCGAGCGCAGGCCGACCGGGGCACTGCTCGCCTCGCCGAAGCAGCCGCACCCCACGTCCGGCCGCCGTCGGCGCAGCTCCCACAGGACGTAGGTCGCCACCGAGAAGAACGCGATCGTCCCCCACCGGGGCAGCGGGTTGCTCGTGAAGACCAGACCGGCCGCGAGCACGGCCTCACCGAAGGAGCAGAAGATCATCACGGGCTTGCGCCACCGCTCGGGGACCAGGACCCCCGGGCCGAGACGGGAGAGCCCGCCCGGCTCGGAGTCGGTCCCGGCGGTCGCGAGCTTCGCCGTACCACCGAGAAGCAGCAGGAACACGAGAAGCGCGAGCGCGGCGGTGGCGAGCGTCACGACGTCCATGGTCACCCCAGTCCGACGCGGGCGTTGAAGCAGCCTTTGACCAGGTCCCCGCCGAGCTGGACATAGGAGACCGGGGAGAGCTCAACGATCCGCCCCCGGGGGGAGGTGCCGCACTCGACGCACCGGTCGCAGAACCGCCCGGCGACGCATCCGCACGCGACGATCGGTATCACCCCGGCGCGCCCCTCGCACACGTTGCCCACGTACAGCATCGAACCGATCGCCAGGTAGGGCAGGCCGGTGCACGACACCCCGGCGTCGTCGCATCCCGAATCGGCGCGTTCCAACATCGGATACGCGGCGCCGGTCTCCCCGTCGTCGAAGGCGTCCGACCAGACGGCCGCCCCGGAGATGCGCGACTGCACCCCGCCGTACGCGGGCGGGGGCGGCGGGACCGATCGGGCCCGGTAGGCGGGCTGGGACGTCGCGGGGAGCTGGGCGAACGTCACGCCGTCCAGCCGCGTGCCGATGGCGTCGAAGAGGTAGCCGGGCTGGAGCTGGGGGTGCCGCACCCGGATGCGCCCCGAGGCGCCGTACGGTATGACGACGCTGCGCGTCCCTCGGTGCGGCCCGCAGTCGAGCTCGATGGTCAGGTCCCTGCGCTCCCGGCCCAGGGAGAGGATCACCCCGGTGACGCGGGTGATGTCGCCCCAGAGCCGCTCGGCCACCCGGCCCGACTGGCGGGCGCGGATCGTGACCCGGGAACCGATCGGCAGGCCGGATGGGCCGACCTGCTGCCCCCGCCAGGCCGTGGCCCAGGGCGCGATGACCAGACGCTCCTCGACCCCCTCGGGGTTCTCCACGATGATGAGGTGCGGGCTGATGTCGAGGATCTCGCCGGTGACCCCGGTCAGCTCGGGGCGCTCTTCCTCCTCCGCCTGTGGTGGTACGGCGCTTCGTCCGAGTGCGGCGGACGCCAGTGCATAGCGACGCTCAACTCCCATCGGCCCCTCCCCGGTCGCCGTCGCGAGTCTCCTGTACATCCGCTAGCGTCACACGTTTCGCCGGCCTCCTACGCCACATAGGAGAGAAATTTTCCCCCGGGGGCCGTGCCGGTAGCAAATTACCCACCCCAGGATGAACTACTCGCAGCCCCGGCGGGTCGCCCGACTGTAACGATCTTTGCCGTTGGCGGGACGAAACATGAATTCCGGTTCAGCCGAATCCGGGCGTCCGGCTGCGATTCTGACCACAAGATCCGCACGAATCATTGTCCTTCGTCACGGCATCGGTGATCGCATGAGCGGTAAGGACGACGAGTTCCGCGAGTACGTGGTGGCCCGCGGTCCCGCGCTGCTGCGCGTGGCCTACCAGCTCACCGGTCAGCCCGCCGACGCCGAGGATCTCCTGCAGGCCGCCCTGGCCAAGACCTACCTCGCCTGGGACCGCATCAACGACCGCGCCGCGCTCGACGGGTACGTCCGCCGGGCGATGGTCAACATCAACATCTCGTGGTGGCGGCGCAGGAAGCTGGAGGAGTACCCCTCGGAGGAACTGCCCGAGGCGCCGGTCAGGGACGGCCCCAGCCCCGGCGAGATCCACGAGCTGCTGGAGGACGCCATCAACCGGCTGCCCGCCCGCCAGCGCACCGCGATCGTGCTGCGGTACTACGAGGACATGAGCGAGCCGGAGATCGCCAAGGCCCTCGGGATCAGCATCGGGACGGTGAAGAGCACGGTGTCGCGGGCCATGGCCAAGCTCCGTGGCGACATGGTCCTGGTCGAGCGCCGCCAGGCGGGCATGCAACCGCAACTATGATCTTTCGCTCGCGGTCGGCCCAGGCCCGCGCGTGCCGCGTGCGGCGCCCGCGTCCGGCGCCCGCTCCCGGCTTCGCGGCGGATCCGAACGAGCGCTTGTGTACGGCCCGGCGCCGGGCCAGACTCGGGAAACGGAGGTGGCACGAATGCGCAGCACCATGCCCGAGTTCCCGCTCACCATCACCTCGATCATGCGGCACGGCACCGGCCTGTTCGGAGACCGTGAGGTCGTCACCTACACCGGCGACGGGTACCGCCGCCTGCCGTACCGCGATCTCGCGCACGAGGCCGCGCGGCTGGCGAACGCCCTGCGGGGCCTCGGCGTCGACGGTGACCAGCGGGTCGCCACCTTCGGCTGGAACAACGCCGAGCACCTCACCGCCTACCTCGCCGTGCCGAGCATGGGCGCGGTGCTGCACACGCTGAACATCCGGCTGTTCCCCGAGCAGGTCGTCTACATCGCCAACCACGCCGAGGACGACGTCGTCATCGTCGACGCCTCGCTGGTCCCCCTGCTCGCGCCGATCCTGCCCGAGATGAAGACCGTCCGGCACGTGATCGTCTCCGGCGAGGCCGACACCGGAGCGCTCGTGTCGGCGGGCAAGGACCTGCACGACTACCGCACGCTCCTCGACGGCGCCGACGACGTCTTCGACTGGCCCGACGTGGACGAGCGCGCGGCGGCCGCCATGTGCTACACGAGCGGTACGACCGGCAGCCCCAAGGGCGTCGTCTACAGCCACCGTTCGTCGTACCTGCACTCCATGAGCGTCTGCACGGCGAACGCCATGGGACTGTCGGCCGACGACCGCGTGCTGCCCATCGTGCCGATGTTCCACGCCAACGCGTGGGGCCTGCCGTACGCCGCGCTGATGGCCGGCGCCTCGCTCGTCATGCCGGACAGGTTCCTGCAGGCCGAGCACCTCGCGAGGATCATCGCCGAGGAGCGCCCCACGGTGTCCGGCGCGGTCCCGACGATCTGGGGCGACCTGCTGCGCCACGCCCGGCGGCACGGCGCCGACCTGTCCTCGCTGCGGCTGGTGCCGTGCGGCGGGTCGGCCGTGCCGGAGGCGCTGATGCGCGCGCTTTCTGATGAGTTCGGGGTCCGTGTCGTCCAGGCGTGGGGGATGACCGAGACCTCCCCGCTCGCGACCGTGGCCCACGGCGACTCGTGGGACCGGCGCGTCACCCAGGGCCGGCTGCTGGCCGGAGTCGAGGGCAGGCTCGTCGGCGGGGGCGACACCGTCCTGTCCTGTGACGGGGTCGCGGTGGGCGAGCTGGAGGTCCGCGGATCCTGGGTCACCGCCTCGTACCACCTGGACGAGGACACCTCACGGTTCCACGACGGCTGGCTGCGTACCGGGGACGTGGGGAAGCTCGACGCCGACGGCTACGTCACGCTGACGGACCGCGCCAAGGACGTCATCAAGTCCGGCGGGGAGTGGATCTCGTCGGTGGAGCTGGAGAACGCCCTCATGGGGCATCCCGCCGTGGTCGAGGCCGCGGTCATCGGGGTGCCGGACGAACGCTGGGGCGAGCGTCCGCTGGCGTGCGTGGTGCTCGACGGTACGGCCGGGGTGGCGGAGCTGCGCGAGTTCCTGTCCGCCAAGGTGGCGCGCTGGCAGTTGCCCGAGCGGTGGGCGTTCGTCGAGGCCGTGCCCAAGACGAGCGTGGGGAAGTTCGCGAAGCGCGTGCTGCGCGAGATGCACACCCGAGGCGAGCTCACGATCCTGGAGAGCTGACCGTTCCGGCGGTGGCATCGACGGCGCCCGATTCGACCGCGCCCGGTTCGACGGCGCCCGGTTCGACGGCGCCCGATTCGACCGCGCCCGGTTCGACCGCGCCCGGTTCGACGGCGCCCGGTTCGACCGCGCCTTCGACCGCGCCCGGTTCGACCGCGCCGGCGGTGGCACACGGCCGCACGATGTCACGGATGACGCGCAGCGTGGCCAGGAACTCCTTGAGTTGCTCGGGGGTGAGCAGGCTGATGAACCACGTCTCGATATCCTTGACGTGCTGGGGGACGACGGTCTCCAGCCTGGCCAGGCCGGCGTCGGTCAGCGTGGCGTAGGACGCCCGCCGGTCGCTGGCGCAGGCCACGCGCTCGACCAGGCCGTCGCGCTCCAGCCGGTCGACGACACGGGTCACGCCGCTGGTGGACAGGGACGTCTGGGCCGCCAGGTCGCTCATGCGCAGCCGGCGGGCGGGGGACCGCGCGAGGCGGATGAGGGTTTCGAAGTCGATTTCGGCCAGTCCGGCCGCCGCGAACGCGGGGCGCATCTTGGTCACCAACCCGGCGTGGACCTCGGAGATCAGGCCCATCGCGGTGAGGCTCGGGTCATCAGATGGGATCACGTCCATAGTCTAGACGACGTTAGTTGACGAGAGGAATATTCCTCGTGTAGACATCTGTTGGAGCAGACATCCGCACGGCAACTACTTCCTTCACGGAGATGGATTCAATGAGCACTCGCGCCTGGGAAGGCATCGCGATCCCCGAGCCCGGCACCTTCGATCTGGATGCCGCGCACACGCGTCTGGGCTTTTCCGCGAAGCACATGATGGTGAGCAAGGTCCGGGGCCGTTTCGGCGAGTTCGCCGGCAGCGTCACGATCGCCGAGAACCCGCTCGAGTCGTCGGCCGAGCTCACCATCCACACCGCCAGCATCGACACCGACAGCGCGGACCGTGACACCCACCTGCGCAGCGACGACTTCCTGTCGGTGGACAAGTTCCCCTCGATCACCTTCCAGAGCACGCGCGTCGTCAGCCACTCCGGCGAGGACCTCGTCGTCGCCGGTGACCTCACGATCCGTGACGTCACCAAGGAGGTCACCCTCAAGGTCGAGTACGGCGGCGCCGGCACCAACCCGTGGGGCCTGGAGCTCTTCGGCTTCTCCATCGAGACGGAGATCGAGCGCGAGGAGTTCGGCCTGACCTGGAACGTCGCCCTGGAGACCGGCGGCGTCCTGGTAGGCAAGAAGGTCAAGATCGAGATCGAAGGCGAAGCCACCCGCCGCGCCTGACCCACCCTTCCCACACGCCGACTCCACGGCCCGCGTGCTCGATCCATCGTTCACACGCTGTGTCCACAGCCTGTGGATACAGCGTGTGGGAAACTCTCCGCCGGTCGGCACCACACAGACCGGAGGAGACCCGAGTCCGGTCTGACCAGCGGGTTCGCCGGTGAGACCCACCTGCGCCCCTGGTCAGACCTGACCGGGTTTCCAGAACAGCCAGGGGACAAACCACCCCTTCCCTGACATGTTCGGTCGGCACGGCGAATCCACTTTGCCGCCCAGCATCAAGGCCGGTACTCTGTGCTGAGCCAGTCGGTCTGCCAGTGACCCGACGGGGCTACCAGGAGGCTTCGCCTAGTCAGGTCTATGGCGCCGCACTGCTAATGCGGTTTGGGTCTACAGCCCATCCGGGGTTCAAATCCCCGAGCCTCCGCACTTCAGAGGCCCTCTCCCCTTCCGGGAGAGGGCCTTTTTGTGTCCTGAAGTACCGCCGGTACGAGCAGGCGCCGCGCCTGGGCCGGAACCTGTGGCTGGATGCCCGGTCCGTGGCGTACATGGTGGAGCGGGCCGCCTCGGCGATGGCGCGCCCGCTGGGCGACCGGCGGTGGGAGCGGGCGCTGCCGATCCTGGACCAGGGCGACCTCGGCTCGTGCACGGGGAACGCTGCGGCGGGGGCGCTCGGCACGGCGCCGTACTGGGAGGTGGCCGGCCGATTCCGCTGAGTTCGTCAGAGGAGGCCAGGTTGCGAGCCAAGGATGTCCTTGATTCATGCTGTATCGCCTCGCCAAGTAGGCGCTGGCTAGCTGTACTGCCCTGTGAGGTTGGGTACGCGGCTGGCGGGTGGTTGGCCGTTGAGTGCGGTGTGGCCGCGGTGGTGATTGTAGGTGTGGAGCCAGCTGGGGAGTGCTTGGCGGCGTTCGGTCTCGGACTG